>JAGLFH010000031.1 GCA_023144635.1 Candidatus Auribacterota bacterium
TAAGTCCGGCAACCATAATTTTGCTTCGCAAAATTATGGTTGAGAATCGAAGATAAATTGCATTTTTAAAATTGCTGTGACATTATTAAAATAATGGGGGAACATATAAATAATGTAATTATTTATATCTTAAGAATGTAAAATAGGTAATAGCTCAAACAAATTTAATATTGTTATTTATGTTTTATGAAAGAAGCAGAAGAAAATATGAAGTGAATCCTATAATCTACTATTGGCAATCAATCCTTTAGAAAACGATAATTATATATATGCGCATATACTAATAGAATAAGAGAAGATAAAACATGGCAAAAGAAACTGTATGTATTCCCAAAAGCGAGTATAAGAGACTTAAAAAACTTGAAAGAGTAGATCATGAGACATTATTCAGTATTGCAAAAAGTTTATATGAAATAGAACAGGGCAAAATTGAAAGAATACTTTAATTATTTTTCTGATAATTTTCTTACCAAGTCCATATAAGCAGGTAATAAAGCATCAATCATATCTATTGTTTCCTGCTGGTTTTTTTTACTGCTGATTGAGACCATTAAAACAATAAGATAATCGTCACAAATAATATAATAAACTCTTCTCGAACCAATTCTCTTTTCTCTTAAATTATATGATTTTAAAGGCTTACCTTGATGTGGATTTAAAGATAATTTTATTAATAAATTGGCAATTATCTTTTTCTCAGTTTTAGGTATTTTATCATATGTTTTCTTGAACTGAGGGGTTCTATAAACTTTATAGTTCATGAAAATGTTTGAGACAGAACATATTTATAAAATCTTCTAAATGGCTGATTATTGACTTTTCTTAAAATAATGGGGGCATATAAATAATGTAAAAAGCTTTAAAAAAACAGTAAGATATTAATCTCTTTTTGTATAAAATGTTAATATTAAATATAGATTTTATTAGAAACATCAAATTTGAAAGAAAAATAGTTTCAATATGTATCATTAGATGATGAATAAAAGAAAAAAACAAATAAGTAGTCCATCTTCTACTGGTGGGCTTGGCACACACTTTGAGAATCGTGTTCAGACCTCATTTGTCGTTCTTATGCTAACTCACAGTTTTGCCCCTTGTTTACCTTTATGGCCAATTAATAAAATAAAACTCCAAGGCAAGTATCTTGGTTTTGACACAGATGACTTGATTATTTACGTCAAATCGGCTGATGGTGGTAAAGAAGCTAAATTGATAGGACAGATTAAGCATTCGATTAAGATTACGAACAATAAAATATTTAATGAAATAATTCAAGCAGCTTGGAATGATTTTAATAATAAAGAACTCTTTGATGAAAAAACAGATATTATTGCTCTTATTTGTGGTCCTTTAAGTGCTACTGATACTAATAATGTGCGTGCAATGATTCGCCAAGCTGAACATTCCGAAGATGAGACAGATTTTATCACCAAAATTAATCGTGCAATATTCACAAGCGATATCCAGAGAAATAAATTGGAAGTATTCAAAACCAGTCTCAAAGCTGCAAATAATAATGATATAAGTGATAAACAGTTATGGAGATTTTTGAAAAGATTTCGACTACTCATTTATGATATCGATATGAAAGGTGTTACTCTTTCATTATTGCATTCTCTTATAGGGCAATATTCTCAAACAGATGCAAATTCATTTTGGACACAATTAAACGATATCACTGAATGGAATAATGAGAATGCAGGAACAATTACTTTAGAATCAATCCCAGAAAATATTAGATCAGTATTTAATAAACCAAAAGTAGAAGTTATTCCTGAAGAATTGACAAAATCTGCTATACAACCAGATGAAGTAGATTTTAAACACACTCTATATGCATCTGATTTGGCAATAGTAAATCTGATAGGATCATGGAATGAGAAGTATGATGCAGATAAAAATATTATAAGTCAAATTGCTAATGGTAATTACTCATCTTGGATATCTAAAATGAGAGAAATCATACAGCAACCCAAAAGTCCATTATCTTTAAAGAACGGAATATGGACTGTTACTGAAAGACAGAAATTATGGGAACTTTTTGGTTCAAGAATTTATGATGAGCATCTTGATAAATTTAAAAAGTACGCAATTGAAGTACTTACTGAACGAGATCCCAGTTTTGAATTAAAGCCAAGAGAAAGATATGCTTCAAGTATTTATGGCAAAATGCTAATTCATTCTCATGTCATTAGAGAAGCTATTGCTGAAAGCTTAGCTCTTATTGGGTGTTGCTCAAATGTTTTAACCAACTGTTCGTCAGATAAGCCTGAAACAACAGCAGTTTTAGTTTTGCGTAAAATATTTGAAAATGCGGATTGGGTTCTTTGGGCTAGTCTTAACAATTTATTACCTTTATTGGCAGAGTCTGCACCAGAAACTTTTCTTGACGCGGTCGAAGCTGCATTGAAGCAGGAACAGTGTCCATTTGACAAGCTTTTTTCTCAAGAAGGAAATGGAATAACAGGTGAAAACTATTTAACAGGGTTACTCTGGGCTCTTGAGGGGCTTGCCTGGGATGGTAAATACCTTACCCGTGTATCAGTTGTTCTAGCAGAATTATCTTCTCGTGATCCCGGAGGGACATGGGCTAATCGACCAGCTAATTCTTTAACTACAATATTTCTGCCGTGGTCACCAAAAACAACAGCAAATATTGAAAAAAGAAAGGTTGCTATAAAGACAATTCAAAAAGAAGTTCCAGAAGAAGGGTGGAATCTCCTATTAAGCCTATTTCCCAGACACCATCAAGCATCATTCGGTTCTCATAAACCTCGTTGGCGAAAAATAATTCCTGAAGATTGGAATGAATCATTTTCTAAAAAAGATTATTGGGAGCAAGTTTCTTCCTATGCAATTATGGCTGTTGAAATGGCGAAAAATAATATTTTCAAACTCAATAAACTTATCAGTTATCTTGACCACTTGACCTTTCAAGCATTTGAGGAAATACTACAATATCTTTCCTCTACTGATATTATTGAAAAACCTGAGGTTAATCGATTCAAGATATGGGAAAAACTGGTAAATATTGCATCAAAACACAGAAAATATGCTGATTCTGATTGGGCAATGAGTGATGATTTAGTTTCTAAAATAGAAAAAGTTGCAGAAATGCTTAAACCTATAAATCCATTGTATCTTTATCATAGGCTATTTATAAATAAAAACTTTGATTTATATGAGCAAAAAGGAAGTTGGCAAGAACAGCAAAAGCAACTTGAAGAAAAGCGTCAACAAGCAATAAAAGAAATATTAGATTATGGTGGGATAGAAGCAATATTTGAATTTGTAAAAACATTAGATGACTCAATAAATGTTGGCAACTCACTTGGATATATTGCAGGAAGTGAAATTGATTCAATTATTTTACCCAATCTTTTAGAAAAAGACAGTAAACCATATTCACGACTCATAATTGGATTCATTTGGGGACGATACTGGAGCCAAGGATGGGGGTGGGTCGATAAAATGAATATTATAAATTGGACTCGCCCACAAATAGGAAAATTTTTGTCCTACTTGCCTTTCACAACTGAAACATGGAATAGAGCAGAGAATTTACTTAAAGAATTTGAATATGAATACTGGAATAGGGCTGGTGTTAACCCTTATCAGTCAAAAGACGACCTTTTTTCGGCTATAGATAAACTGTTGAAATATAACAGACCTCATTCAGCTATTTTTTGTCTCAATAAAATTTTGCATGATAAACAACCTTTGGATGTACAAAGGACATCAAAAGCTTTGCTTGCAGCAGTTACAACAAAAGAAACCCTTTATTCTGCTGAAACGCATGATATTCTCGAATTGATAATTGCACTGCAAGAAGCCCCTAATATAGATTCAGACACTCTATTTCGTATTGAATGGGCATATTTGCCTCTCCTTGATAGGCCTGAAGGGGCATCACCAAAATTATTAGAAAAGCGATTAGCTTCAGATCATAGTTTTTATTGTGAGATCATTCGTCTTATTTATTTATCAAAGAATAAAGATAAGTCTTATGAGAAGACTTCTGAAAATCAAAAGGCAATAGCTAGAAATGCGTATCATTTATTACATGAGTGGCAAATGCCTCCGGGTTTACAGCCCGATGGGAGTTTTTCTGAAAACCATTTCAAAAAATGGCTTATTTCAGTGAAAAAGGAATGTTCAAAATCTGGCCATTTAGATGTTGCTCTTTCAACTTTTGGTCAAGTCCTTATATATACCCCACCCGATCCTGATGGGTTATGGATAAATAAAAATGTAGCTGAAGCTTTGAATAGCAAAGATGCAGAGCCAATGCGTAATGGATATTACTCAGGAATATACAATTCAAGAGGGGTTCACTGGGTTGATCCATCAGGTAAACCAGAGTTAGAATTTTTTGATAGATATTTGAAACAAGCAGAAGATGTAGAAAATGCAGGATTTCACCGTTTTGCTGCAACACTTCGGGAATTAGCTGATTCATATTCTCGTCAAGCTTCAAGGATTAGAGAAGAGCACAATAACGAGTCATCTATATGAAGCTTTATATTAAAGAGAAAAATATAAATACTTTAAACATTTATATTTAACAAATCATTTTAAGGGTACTATAAATGCAACATGAAGTATTACAACAGGAATTAGAAAAAAAGATTGTAATTGAACTGGTTGATAACAAGATAAAATTAACACAGACAGAATTAAAAGTATTATGGGAAGCTATTGAATGCGGGCAAAACATTAGGTCTATCTGCTGGCAATGTGGAAAACCATGTGGAAAGACAATATCAACAGAATATACTTGTGAATTGATGAAGAAATTGAAAAGCTTAGCTGACTCTTCCGCATCTGATGTAAATAGTAGGACGTAGAAATTTATATCTGCTCAGATTGTTTCTCGTATTATATTTTTCTTTCCTGATGAGAATTATCGGAGCCTTAGCTATTATCTTTCTCTTATCATCAACCTTGATATCAATATGCTTTGCTCCTGCCAATTTTAAGATTGTCCATTGAAGGACAAGAGGGCTGACATTTAACTTTTCTGCTGTTTTTGAAAGAGGAGTCCATTGTTTTAGTTCAGGCAGAATTTTTAATAATTCAATTACTCTTAAGCCTTCATTTCTTTCCAGATAAAAATAGCTCTTTACCTCTTTTTTATCTTCATAAAACACAAGCCTTAATTTTGGTGCTGCCATTTTTTCATTAAAACCTTTAATTCCTCATCTGTTATTTTTCTTTGAAATGGAGGTGGAGCAGGAGTTTTCACAAGACAGTTTTTTACCCTATCATCTACTTTAATAATGCATTCTCCTCTTTTCAAATAATCAATAAATGGAATTTCTTTCTGCTTCAGAAACAAACCATTTGCTATTGTCTCTATATCCTTTTTAGTACGCGATGATAATGAGACCGTTGTTCTACAATTCGCAAGCACATGATTTCCTAAAGTGGATGGCTCTTGGGCAAGACACACAGCGCTCAGACCAAATTTCCTGCCTTCCCGAAATAAGTTTTTTAAAATATCGCTTCCAACCTGTCTTTCAATTTGTGATTGGGCAACCATGTTTTGAAACTCTTCAAAGATAAGCACAGTTTGTAGATTATCAGATTCTCCTTTTCCTAAAAAATAACTCAATAGAAATAATAAAAAGGTTTCTTGGAATAAGATCCTTAAACTGTTTGGAAATTGTAAATCCATCTCAAAGATTATTATGCCCTTATGTGAAAAAATATCTTTTTCTAAATCTATAAAATCTCTTGATGAAAAAACATCATATGCTGATGACCTTGTTAAAAGAGACAATAATCTTAAGGCTGATTGCTGCCATAACCCCGCTCTTCCCTTAAGGAACTTACGACTTACACCTTTTTTGACATCCTCAATATTAGGAAATAATTTTAAAATTCCATTTTGATAAGCTTCAAGAATATTTTGAGCTTCATCTAAAATGATGTTTTGAACGCCTAATCCACCAAGTAAGCTTTTTTCCAGAGGAGCAGAAGTGATTATTTCCATCCACGTTTCTATAGGGACTTTTTTAGGTGCATGAAATAGTAAATTACCTTTGAAAGGTGCTATATCATTTCTTCCTATCGTATAGACTTTAATGTTTTCAACAAATGGATACTTGTCTTTAGGTAAAGAGAGAAGAGTCCTCCATGTTCTCTGCCAGTCGAAGATAATTATATTAATGTTTTTTTTTGCAAGTTCTATTGCGAGATTATATGCTAATGATGTTTTTCCAGTGCCCGTAGCTCCGCTTATTAAAAGATGTGTAGCAAAATTATTCAGGTTGAGAAACAGAGGATAAAGCTCTTTATACCTGCCATCTTTATGTTTTCCATAGCAAACATTCCCCAGATAAATCTCTCCTTTTCCTAAGCAATCCTTTTTTGATGAAGGAGGCAACAATAATTCATCAGGCAGAAAGCTGTCATTAACAAGTTTTTTTAAGGAGAGAGAGACAATTTTTCTTATCCTTTCCTTTCTGTCATCATCTCCGATCTGATAGATAAGCCTAAGCTTTTCTATCTTATCCCTACCCCATGCAGGCTCTAATTTCAACAGCTTTTCGTCTATGTCATCTATCAATCGCTTTCACCCAATAACTTTTTATCCTGCTTAAGCTGCTGATATTGATGAAAGAGAGTTAAAAAGTAATTTATTGGCTGTACTAATTGCTCCCAGCATCGCACTTTTTCCTCAAGTTTTTGCTTATTAAGGCCAAGAAGCTCTTTTGTAAGCATGCTCCTCCTCCTTTCAATATTCATGTTGCTGAAAGGAACATAGCTTTCCAGTGATAAAAAATCGTTTTTTAACTCTAACCAGTTATTGTCAATGGTATAATTGATATAGCTGTGAATACTAAGTCTTGATCCTATAACAAAGGATGTGTTCATGAGCTTGTCCATTACTTCCTGTGAATCCTGGGAAAGAAGGCTGTCTATTGATCCTTCATCAGACGGCTTTTTCTGATGTTCTGAAAGAATAAAAGGAGCATGATAGCTTTTTGATCTATTGTAAATATAATAGTCATAGGTTTTGCTAAGTAAATCCTTATAAATTGTTTCTGAAATATCCGGGTATTTTTTGAAATACATTTTTCATCAAGAAGTAGTAATATAATAGTCTTTATAAGATTTATAATGGAATTATAATGAGAGAAGGAGTATAAATTGAGTATATGAAGGAGCTAATGATTGAAGACTGGTGGAAAACATTATCCTAATTGCCAATGCCCTATATGCAGTTATGTTGGCGGGCACTATGCAATTTGTTTATGCCCTGAATGCGGAATGATAGGTGGGGAGCATTCTTTTACTTGCTTTTGTCCTGAGTGTGGCTGTACATCAAATAACCATGCTGCTTCTTGTATCTGTCCAGAGTGTGGTTGTGCTGGGTAAGAATTATTTACAGCTTTTTTAAGGATTTTTTAATAAACGTCCATCCCTTTTTCTTTGACCCCTTCGGTCAACACCCTGCAAATAGCAGACAGGGTCTCTTCGTGCACTTGCACTTCGACCCAATGAATTGGGCACGACCAAACACGCCTCAATGAATGCTTTGAGACGGTTTTCACTTCGTAATCCTTTGCGTTTGTCAGGAAGTCGAGGCTTCGCTCTTACTCGACTCACTTCGAAAATATTGTATAGGAACATGCTTAATTTACCGTATTAATTTTGATATGAGTGAGACAAGCATAACCCTATACTGTTTTTTCTCAGCAACCTGACAATCCGCAGGCTTGCTTGTGACTGTCTTTATCTATAATTCCCACCCAATAAAAGAGTGCTTGAAAAATGTTGAAACCCCTTGAAAAAAAGGGTTTGGTGGGGTTCACAAAAGTTCACCCCAAGTACTCGCTCAGTCGCTTTCAGCTCCCTCGCTCGCACTAAAAAAAGTGGTTCCTAAACTGGTTCTTTAAGGAATCAAGAAGAAATCTCTAACTCTTTGGAATGAAGTAAATTTAAAATATTATATATAACTAATATATAGATATAAGAAGACTTTTTTATTGTGGTTTAATCAAAGAAAATTAATTAGAATTGAGTCGCAAAAGACTCTTTGGGTAGAAAAGGATAATATCTTGAATGAGATTAATGAAAAGCTGATATTGGATTTTGGCCGAGCTACTGTTAATTTTCTTAAAAAGCAAAACGTTAACAGTCCAATAAAAATGACTATGCGTGAAATAGTGGAATTTCACGAAGATGGAAGTTGGAGTCATGGATTTGAAAATAAATTGAATATAAGAATTGCCTTGGTAGATCATCTCAATGAGATAAGTGAACTTTCTGAAGTTAAGAAAATCATTCATGCTTGTTTTGAATCAGGTGTATTAAAACTACCAGAGAAAATGATTGAAGCAGGGCAAGAGATTCCAGATATTGATTCTGAACCAATGAGATATTTTCTCATGAGTCAGATTTCAAGAGTCGTGCAAGATTATTTTAATACTGTGACGACACTGGATTTTAATGAAGATGAATTTAGAAAATCCTATATTAGATATGAAAACAATCAAATCCAAGATACATTGACAATGGTTGTCTTTATTCCGTTATTTGGCTTTGCTTGTGACGTAGATAAAATAGATTTTAATAATGGTGTTTTAATAGAAAGATTGACAGCTAAAGAAAAAACAAGATTATGGGATCCTTTTTCATCAAGTTGGGGCTTTTTTAATATTCTTGATTTCTCAGGATGCAAATTTAAAATTGTTGGAAGATATAAGCGTAAAAGGAAGGATTCAACAAATAATAGTGAGATCAAAATAATAGCTATGAAATGTATGACAGCACTACGTTTATTGCATGAAGGTGAATTTGGAGCAGCTTTAATTGAAGCAACGGAACCACCGCATATATGGGAAGGCATTGGCTCTTCATTGATTCCAGATTATGGTATACCTAGATTTAAACATCCTCCTTATAAGCTAGAAAATAACGAAATTGAATCTTTTATTAGTCTATTTCAAAAACTTGCATCAAAAAAGGCTCAACAACAAATATCAAATTTCGAATTAGGACTTCGTCGATTTAATCAGTCATACTCCCGCGAGAATACTGAAGATAAAATAATTGATTTAGTCATTGCTCTTGAAAGCACTTTATTATATGGCTTTGTAGATGGTGAGTTTAGCTATCGTCTTGCATTGCGTGGAGCTTCTTTATTAAGTAAAAAGAGGTCATCAAAAGAGACTTTCAATGTATTACGTGCTCTATATGACGCTAGAAGTAAAATTGTACATAGTGGAAAATCGTTTAAAGATATCGGAAGCAATGAAGAAATTAAGGGAATTAAGAAAAGTAATTTTATTTCAATATCCGAACAAATTACAAGAGAAGTTTTTATTGAATATCTTGATCTTCTAAGTTCAGATAATTCTCTTGAAAAGATTAATCTTAGTCTTGAACAAAATATTGCAGAGAGTTTAGGTCATTTTTCTAAAATTAAATAATAAATTTTTTAATATTAAGGAAATTTTCCATATATTAACTATGTTTTACCCAAACATTATTGATCTTCCATAAACAAATAATAAAACAATTTATTATTAACGCAGGACGAAGTGAAAAGAATGCAAGAAACAGACTGGAATAATTTTAAAGCAAAATTTAACGGAAAAGAACAAATATCTTTTGAATGGCTTTGCTATCTGTTATTTTGCAAAGAATTTAATCAAAATATTGGCATTTCTCGTTATAAAAACCATGCAGGAATAGAAACGAACCCAATTAAAATAAATAGTGAGAAAATTGGATGGCAAGCAAAATTCTATGAGACAAAATTATCAGAGCATAAATTTCTAAAATATCATTAAACTCAGGTCCATTAATTTTTTTTGCAAGGGATAGGGGAAAGATTTATTTGTGCCTCCAAGCCTCTTACATCTTATTGCATAGGGTAAGCATACAGATGGTCTTTTAGGCTTGGACTATGTGGGACATGGTTTGCATTTCAGTTTGCTCAAGCATATTTAAGCAGAATAGAAGATAAGGATATAGCCATTTTATTCTTTCTTCTTTTTCTTTTTTCTCTGGCTGATAACTGCTTCAATAATTTCCTTCAATTCTGATATTGGATCAACAGGAATTGGTAATACCTTTGACAAACTACTTAAAGTAGAATTCATAAGACTTAAAATTCTTTTTAAATCAGCTTTATGCAAAAATCTTCCAAAAATTTTAATAAATTTATTAAAAGTATTTGTCTTGAGTTTAAGTTGTACACCTAATAAACCAACACTTTTCAATTGTTCTTCTGGAATTTCATTAAGTTTGTCTTGAATATGTTTTATACTATTCCTTGAAACTTCTTTCCAAGAGGATTGTAATAATTTATGAAAATTTTGATCTTTTCTAAATTCCTTAAGAAAATAATAATAAAAAGAACTTCTATATTCTTCTCTAATTGGATTATTAAGAAAGTATTCATTGTCGAAAAAGTATCTATGATAATCTTCATCCTTTAAACTTATTGAATTATTAAGAAAAAGGAAAATTTTGTCAAGATACTTGTTTAATTCTTCTCTACCTTCGGATGGTTTTATTAAATATTTTTCAAATTCTCGATACATTAATAATCATAATAACAGTTGAAATAAATATTTCAACTGAATAATAATAAAAAATGATCAGGCTACTCTCTCCCAAAGAATTATTATAGAATAAATCAGACAGCTTTCTTCAGTTTTATGCTTTTGTTCACGCATGGGCATGGTATCGTGCACAAACATTGAAAGACCATAACCATTTGCTATCAATCATGTTATATCATTTTATTATTAATTTGAAAGGCAAGGGGCATGTAAAAAGGCTGGGAATAAGAGATGGGTCTTTTAAAGGTTTTTTTATTCATAATTTCATATTTACGTGGACTTTTTCTCTGGGATAGGATAAGAAAATAGAGGAGATTGTTTTTGAGCAAAGAAATATGAAGATGTATAAAGAATGGATTGAAGACCGAAAAATATTATCAGAAAATAAATCCTTATAGAAGGTTTCGTAAGTTAAAATTTGGAGAATTATAAGTTATGAAAATCCTATCTGTTATACTAGATGGAGAAATTAAGTGGTCAATTTCTTGTAAGGATCAAATATTTGTGCGGCTCTCAAATCCAAAGCAATGGAAATTAATAAACCCATTAATTAAATTAGCACCCAACTTTAAAAGGCAATTACCACCTATTAAAATTACAAGTAGTGCTTGTTTTCTTACAGAAGATATACTTAGATTTATTTTACCTTCAAATGAAAAAAAGCTTTATGATGAAGAAGTTGGCTCCAGAGTTATAAATTTCTTAAGACATTTGCGTTTAAAAACTAAGCAGCCAGCAATACCAACTGATCTTTGTGCCGTTAATATTGAAGAGATAAAAAAATTGCCTTCTCTAAAGTATCCAATATTTAAACACAATGTACGTCGAGTAAAACTTTTTACCCCAATAGAAATTTTAGCTACTCTTTCAAAAGCTAAAGAATCTTCAGATCAAAGCTTGGTGAAAGAAGTTCCAATTTACGCAGATTTGCTTTTAGATGCGATTAACGCTAAGAAGGATTACAAAAAAGCTATTTTATATGCAGCTATAGCTGTTGAAACACTTGCGAATACAAAGCTTCATAATGCCTATTTGTATTTATCTAAGAAGCCTAGGGAATCTAAGCATTTGCGTATAATTAATCTTCAGGTTACAAAGGATTCAGATATTAATAAAGATCCAATATTTGAAACTTTGATGGAATTATCTCAGAGGAAATTTCGAATGCTTTTACATGAAATTCCACTTTATCTTTGGAACAAATCACTAATGATAGATAAAAAGAAAACTTATGACGAAGTTTTGAAATTACACGAAACTCGTAACGAAATAGCACACATAGGTGAGCCTGCTTCTGTACATAAGACTTTCCCTATAACGAATAAAGGTGCCAATGCTGCGCTTTCTTGTGCAAAAGAAGTCTTTGAGTGGTTTGGCGAAGAAGGATTCATTATAAAAAAATAAAATCAACAGATATTAACATCTAATCACAATAACTTTTATCTCTTCTCCTCAAATAAACGCCCCATTCCCCCTGCGTAGGAATCCTGCTTTTATCAAAATAATCAGGTTTCACGCCTCTGCAAAATATTTTAGTCCTTTTATATTTTCTGTAATACCAGCGAATTAGCTCAGAAACGATTTTTGTTCTTTTAGTGTTACAATCCGGCAGCCAAAAAAATCAGAAGACAGACAGCAGAAGTCAGAAAACAGAAAAAACTCCATTCCAAAACAAATTCAATATATGTTTTTATATTTTCTCTGTCATCTGTACTCTGTTTTCTGTTATCTGTTTCAGGATGAGAACCTAAAGAGGTTCGACAAATGCGGCGTTGACAGGCCGGCATTTGAAGTGCGACGAAGGAGCAGGCCCTTTTGGGTGAGCAGACCTATGGACTGCGAGTAATCCTCGTCCGGCAGCCAAAATTTCACTTCGCGAAATAAATTCCAAAAAACAAATCACAAATCTCAAATCTCAAATAAGCACCAACGTGAGTTGCGTTGCAACAACGTTGCTCTCGCAATAACCAAAATTCAAATAACCAAAACAAAAGCAAGCATAATGATTTTGGAGCATTTGGTCATTGAGTATTGGACTTTATCCTTCGATTTTACTCAGGATTTGAGATAGTGAGCTTGTCGAACTATTTGTTATTTTCCACCTCTGGCGGAGGTGCTAGCTTGTAGTTTGGAATTTTCCCAGTTGGGTGAGCAGACCTATGGACTTAAGAGTAATCACTTAACCGGCAGTATTTTGCCACATCCCTATTAAGACAATATATGTGTTGACAAGTGTACGTGTAAGACAACTTATTTGTTGACAAATGATAAGTGTTTGTTAATATATATATTGACACAAATAACAAAGGAGAAAAAAATGAAGTATGACAAAATTAAATTAATAAGAGATCAAGTAAGTAAAAAAATTAACATGTATAAGAATCTTAAAAATTCTTATACGCCTGTGAAAGGTTGGATAAGGTCAATAAGAACAGCGTTAGGCATGAATACAAGACAATTGGCTAAAAGAGTAAATGTCACTAAGCAGAGGATATCAGTAATTGAAAAACAGGAAATACAAGGTAGTCTTACTATAAACACATTAAGAAAAGTAGCTGATGCTCTTGGTTGCGTATTTGTATATGGTTTTCTACCGGATATTAGTTTAGAAGATACTGTTGAAAAACAAGCTAAGCTTATTGTAAAGGAACAAATGAAACATATATCTCAAAGTATGTTATTAGAAAATCAGGAATTATCTAGTAAGGAAAAACAAAAATCAATTGAAGATGCTATCGAAAAGTTATTACGTAATTCTCCTGAATCTATTTGGGAGTAATAAAAATGATTAAATTTGAATACCCAGATGGTGCAACGCCGATTGATTCTGATGAAACGGCAGGACTTCTGCTTCCCCATATCTCAACAAAAGCTGAATTAGACAGATGGGAACAAGATAATATAAATGAAGCTGATATGTGGGCTGAAAAATATAGAAGAAAAGATATTATAACAATTACATTCATACGCAGACTGCATAAGGAGATGTTTAAAAATGTGTGGCAATGGGCAGGAAAGTTTAGAAAAAGTGATAAAAACATTGGAGTCCCTTGGCATCAAATAACTCAAAATCTAAGAGCCTTATGTGATGATACTAATTATTGGATAAATAATAGCACCTATAAAACGGATGAAGTTGCATGGCGATTTCATTACAGACTGGTTTTTATACATCCTTTTCCTAATGGTAATGGAAGACATTCGCGTCTTATGGCAGATTTAATACTTATAAAAATTTATAATAAATCCCGTTTTACATGGGGAAGCGAAAATCTGGCTAAGCCTAGCGAATGCAGAAAAAGATATATTGAGGCATTACGATCAGCTGATAGAAATGATTTTTCGTTCTTAAAAGATTTTGTCCGTTCATAGTTTAAAAGAACACTTACAAAAAAATCCAACTCTAATATTTTAGAGGTACCCTTTATTTTGAATTATTTTTGTTATAATTTAAGAAATATTATTCTGAACATGCTGAAAGATTTTTAAGTAAGAATGGGCTATAAGGTCGATGTTGTCTCAAAAGAACATATTGCTATCACAAAAAAACAACCTTCCCCCTCTCTCCATTTTTAGCCTTATTAAGTCCCACATATATCGTTATTTGGAAAAAGTTCGGATTTGGGGGGTACTCCGGCAGCCAAAAAAATCAGAAGACAGACGACAGAAGTCAGAAAAAACTCATTTCAGAATAAATTAAATACATGCTTTTTAGGATGATTTCTGTTCTCTGTTTCAGAATGAGAACAGTAACGGTTCGACACCATCCCCGCAGTTTCGTCTTATTTATGCGTTGCAAGTCTGATATATTTCGGAAGGTTATCCATTCCGGTGTCTGCGATTTCTTTGAGAATAGAAGCAACTTGCAGGCTGTATCGCCTGGAAATATTAACAGGGTCCAGACCAGGCCACCCCCAACAGGAAGTATGAATAATATTATCAACACTATATGAAATGTTATCCAGTGTGGTTGGATGCATAGTTTCAATAGGAGATTGCCCCGGAGGGTTGGAAATCAAATCAAGAATAATGGCTCCTTCTTTAAACAGTTTTAACATATCACGGGTGATGATAAATTCTTTTCCTCTTTTCTCCATGGGCCAGTTTATGGCATTAACCAATATATCCGTTTCCGGGATATGCTCGCGCATATTCTTAAAGTTCTGTTTGTTTAATATGATTATCCGGGCAAATTTTCTTGCAGCACACTGAATAGCTCCATAAGCAAGATGACCGTATCCCATGATTTTCACCACACATTCAGATGGCTTTCCTCCCCAGAGTTCAAATCCCTTTTCCATACCAAGATAACCTGTTTGATGGAGCGCTTCTATTTTCCGTTCTCCCAGAGGACTCTTAACTTCATCCATAGCAATAGCTGTGATCTTGTATTTTTTTAACAGATCTCGCAGATGAGTGTTTCCCGCTAGATGCATCATGGAAAACACAACTGAACCAGGCTTTATTAATGCGAGCTCTTCTTCTTTTGGCTCTTTAAACCGGACGACTAAAGAACAGGCATATACCTCTTTTTTTTCAGCAATTTTTGCTCCCACATCTTCATAACGGCTGTCTTTAATGCCTATCCCTATCCCTGCGCCTTGCTCAACAAAGACACTGTGCGATGCAGCAATATCTCTTAATTCTTCCGGCCTTAAAACAACCCTTAATTCTTCCGGCCTGTTTTCACAAGCTATACCTATATCCATATGTTTCTCTCAAGAAATATCCGCATAATAGAATTTCTCATTCTCAAAATTCTTAAACGTATATCTTTTTCCTTTATGTTTAATAATGTAATTGGGAAGCAACGGTGTTTTTCCTCCACCATACTTCAAATCTATAACAAGATGCGGTATAGCCAGGCCAGAAGTATGTCCTATCAACTTTTTCATAATCCTGACAGCTTTGGCAATACTTACCCGGAAATGATATGTGCCTTTTACTGCATCAGGAATATACATATAATAAGGCCTAACGCACATGGTAAGTAATCCTTCGAAAAGCTTCTTTAATGTTTCGGCATTATCATTAACACCAGCTAATAAAACAGTCTGATTTCCCAGAACGATGCCGCTTTCGGCTAACATCTTACAGGCTTTACGGCTTTCCCTTGTTATTTCCTGAAAATGGTTAAAATGGGTATTGAAATATATAGGCGAATATTTTTTAAGCATCTCACATAGCTGTGGTGTTATTCGCTGCGGAAGGAAACAGGGTGTTCGGCTGTCTATTCGAATGATCTCAACATGTTTAATCTTCTTGATATTTTTAATATAGTGTTCAAGTTTATTATCATCCAGGACAAGCGGGTCGCCCCCTGAAATAACAACATCCCTTATCTCCTTGTGCTGCTTAATGTACTGAAGGGCTTTTAGAAAAATCTTTTCCTGAAGAACGTTCTCTCGTGTTCCTAACATCCTTTTTCTTGTGCAGAAACGGCAGTATCCTGCACACATGTCAGATACAATAAGAAGCACCCGATCTTTATACCTGTGAACCAGTCCATCAAAAGGTGAATGATTTTTTTCAAGAAGAGGGTCTCTTTTTCCTGTTTGCACTTTAATTTCTAGAGCATCAGGCACGCATTGCTTCCATATAGGGTCGCCTTTTCCTTTTATAAGGCTCAGGTAATAAGTATTTATTCGCATGGGATATTTTGCGATGACTTCGTCAGCTTCTTCCTTGTTAATATCAAGATATTTGCTGAGAGTAGCGCTGTCAGAAATACAACTGTTAAGTATTTTTTTCCACTTCTCCATAATAATTTCTCTACCTCAATTTGCAGAATGATAAATGGTGATTTAACCGATATGTTGGCAGAGATTATAGGAATGTATGTTAAATGTCAATTTTTTAATCTTGAGGATATGCTTCTCAATTAAAAATGGGTAAAATAAAGGGAACGGTTCTTTCGAGTATTACTAAAAAACAACTTTCCCTCTTTCCCCATTTTTAGCCTTATTAAGTCCCACATATATCGTTACCTGGAAAAAGTTCGGATTTTTGGGGTACTCCGGCAGCCAAAAAATCAGAAGACAGACGACAGAAGTCAGAAAACAGAAGAACCAACTCCATTCCAAAACAAATTCAATATATGCTTTTATATTTTATCTGTCATCTGTCCTTTGTTTTCTGTTATCTGTTTCAGGATGAGAACCGTATATTTCACTTCGCGAAATAAATTCCAAAAAACAAATCACAAATCTCAAATAAGCACCAATAACCAAAATTCAAATAACCAAAACAAAAGCAAGCATAATGATTTTGGAGCATTTGGTCATTGAGTATTGGATTTTATTCTTCGATTTTACTCAGGATTTGAGATAGTGAGCTTGTCGAACTATTTGTTATTTTCCGCCTATGGCGGATCAGCCTCTGGCGGAGGTGCTAGCTTGTAGTTTGGAATTTTCCCAGTTGGGTGAGCAGACCTATGGACTCAAAAGTAATAAATACACTTTAACATCATTCCAAAAGCCAAATTAAACTCAAGACCTAAGCAAAAGTAAAAATCAGAATATTTTTTCTCACCTTCAGAAATATTTTCTATAAATTTGAAAAAAATGGAAAAATAGAGTATAATAGTTATATATAGTAAAACAGGGAAAATAAGAAAAACAGAGAAAGTGGGAAATTGAATGGCTAAGAAAAACACCTTTAGTACAGGATATGTTGCTAAACTGCTGGGAGTTACAAACAAAACTATTGTTAAATGGATTAGAGAAAAAGGACTCAATGCATTTCAGTTACCAGGGGGAGAGCATTATCGCATCAGAAAAGAAGAGCTTATAAAATTTCTTAAAATCAACAATGTGCCTGTTCCAAAAGAAATTGCTCCCAGAATTGGTAAACCAAGGATTCTTATCATTGATGATGATGAAAATATGTGTTTTGCCATTAAGAGAATTTTAGTTAATGATGGCAGTTTTGAAGTTGATGTGGCTTTTGATGGTTTTGATGGCGGGTTAAAAATTAATACTTTTAAACCTGATTTAGTTCTTTTGGATATAAAAATGCCTGGAATCGATGGCATTGAAGTATTAAAAAGAATTAAAGAGAATCCTGATACTTTGCAAATCAAGGTAGTTATTATTTCTGCTTTTATAAATAATGATATAAGTCAGAAAATAAAAGAACTGGATGGTGATGGAGTCATTAAAAAACCATTTAAAAAAGAAGAATTGCTTAAAAAAATAAAAAGTTGCTGGAAATAAAAAATTGGTCCAAGTAATAGAAGAGGCATAGAAATGAAAGTAATTTATAAACTAATGTCAGGATTTTTATTGATTGCAGTATTAGCTGGCATTTTGGGAGCTATTAATGTTATTCACAACATAAGGATATTAAATGTAGCAAAAAAAGATATATATAAAACCATATCAGATTTAGACGATGTTTTTAACATGATGGAGGCACAAGAATATTTAGAAATTGCAGCAAACAACTATCTTTTTTTGAGTGCAAGTTTAAGTGAAAAAAAATCTGATTTTTATTATGAAAAAGAACGTTTAGAAAAACTGTATAAAAAAATTTGGAATCAATCCTGTAAGCATATAAAACCCCAACTAAAAAAGTATGATAAAAATATAAAGATATATATTTCTAAAATAGAAGAAGTTTTCGAGATTCATGAACAAGGCGCTGATATCGAAACTATAAAGGGAAAAATAAGGGAAGCTAACAAATATTTAGAAATTGCACACGATAAGGCGATAGAGCCTATTATGCAACGTATTCATAAAAATCAGATAGTGTTAATAGATGAAAATATGTCAAAAGGGGTTAATAAAGCAATAATAGCTATTGTGATATCAAGTGTATCCATTGTAATTTTAGCTATAGTTTTAGGCGTTTTCTTTTCTAGCTCTTTTTCAAAGCCTATAATAAAGCTTAAAAATGCTGTGGTCGAAATCAGCAATGGAAACCTTAATGCCCAAATTGATGTTGAGACAAAAGATGAAGTTGGTCAGCTGGCTAGTTCTTTCAATAAAATGTCCAAAAACTTGCAAGAGACTACAGTTTCCAGAGATTATGTAGAAAATATTATGACAAGCATGAATGATATTGTTGTCGTTGTAACTCCTGATGAAATAATAGAGAAAGTTAACAGGTCAACGTGTAAGCTTTTAGGATACAACGAGGAAGAATTGATCGGAAAAGATATAAGTCTTTTGTTTTTAGAAGAAGAGAAGGTAACTAAGTTTGAGAAACTGATTGAGGAGGACATGTTAAAGGGCTATGAGATAAATTTTACATCCAAAGATGGTAGAAAAATTCCTGTGCTTTTAAGCGGTGCGGTAATAAAGGCAATAGATTGTACACATAAAAAACCAACAGATGATTGCTCTGCATATAAAGAGAAAGGTATACATTGCGAAAAGATTCTAAGCATAGTTTATGTGGCTAAAGATGTTACTGATCTCAAGAAGAAAGAGGAATCGTTGCAGAAAAGTGAAGAACAATTCCGTAATTTTGTTGAAACCATTAATGATTTGGTGTGGGAAGTAGATAAAAACGGTGTTTATACATATGTGAGTCCTAAAATACGAGATATATTAGGCTATGAGCCTGAAGAGGTGGTTGGCAAAACTCCTTTTGATTTAATGCCTTCAGAAGAAGCTGAACGTGTTGCTACGCTTTTTAGTTCGATTTTTTTCTCAAAAAAACCAATAGAATCTCTTGAAAACATTAATTTTCACAAGGACGGTCAGCAGGTCGTACTTGAAACTAGTGGTGTTCCTTTTATTGATAAAGATGGGAACTTGCTTGGTTATAGAGGTATTGACAGAGACATCACCGAGAGAAAGAAGGCAGAGGAGAAATATCGTGTTTTATTTGAGTCTTCCAGAGATGCTATTATGATGATTGCTCCTCCAACATGGAAATTTGTGAATGGCAATAAAGCCACATTTAACATGTTCGGAATTAATAGTAAACAGAAGTTTATCTCTTTGGGGCCTTGGGATGTATCTCCTCAATATCAGCCGAATGGCCGGTTGTCTGGTGAGAAAGCTAAAGAAATGATTGAAAAAGCAATGAAAGAAGGTTCAAACTTTTTTGAGTGGATGCATCAAACCTTGGATGGAAAAGAGTTTCCTACAACTGTTCTGCTTACCAGAATGGAGATAGAAGGAAAACAACTGCTGCAGGCTACAGTAAGAAACATCACAGAACAGAGGAAAGCAGAAGAGACCATCATAAATCTGGCAAAGTTCCCCTCTGAAGACCCAAGCCCTGTGCTACGTATTAGAACTGACGGCACTCTACTTTATGCCAATGAATCAAGCGGCTTTTTATTGGATCACTGGAATTGTAAAGTTGGAGAATCAGTGCCGGATAGCTGGCATATCATGGTAACAGAGTGTTTTACTTCCCAGCAAAATAAGGTTAAAGAATCAGAATTTGAGGAGAAGTTCTATTCATTTATATTATCACCGGTTGTGGAAGAAGATTATGTCAATATTTACGGCCGTGATATAACTGAAACAAAACTTGCTGAAATGATACTGGCAAGGGAACAGAAGCGTTTTCAGGATATTTTTCAGAAAGCGCATATCGGGTTTATAGTTATTGATGGCGAAACAGAAGAGGTTTTTTTGTTAAATAAGCGAGGGATGGAATTATTTCGTTTAAAGAAAGAGTATGAGGTAAGTTATTTTTCAGAATCCTATAATAATATTTTTGAAGAAAACATAGTTAATAAAATAAGTGATATTGTGAGGAAAATCAGGGACGAAAAAAGTGTTGTTAATTTTGGTGATTTCATAATTGATGAAAGTTGTGTTTTGAATTTTGCAGGATACCCCATAATGATCGATGATATTGTGAGCTCCATCGTAATTGGTGTAGATGATGTGAGCGAAAGGAAAATACTTGAAAAGCAGCTCCTTATGTCATCCCGGCTTGCAGGTATAGGTGAGCTCGCCGCAGGCGTTGCCCATGAAATCAATAATCCTGTTGGCTTTATTACCAGTAATACTGAGGTCATGCAAGATTATATGAAAAAGCTAAAAAGGCTTTCAAAAGTATTAACATCAATTCGAGGGCTTTGCGATTCAAAAGGTGATATAAAGCCTGAGGAACTGGACATTTTCATTAAAGAAATTAATGATCTGAATCTTGACCCTGTATTTATTGACTTTGATGACATTCTTGATGAAAACATACAGGGCCTCGAACGGGTCAAAAAAATTGTAATGAACCTGAAGAAGCTCTCCTACGGCGGAGAAGAAGAGAAAGTAGCAGCTGATATTAATCAGCTACTCGAAGATTCTCTCAATATTCTTCACAATGAGATCAAATACAAGGCTGAAATCATCCGGGATTTTGGCAGCTTGGAGCTGATACAGTGCTATCCTAATGAGCTTTTGCAGGTTTTCATTAATATCATCAACAATGCTGGCCAGGCTATCGAAGAAAGAGGAACGATCAGTCTGAAAACATTTTTGTCTGACTCGAATGTGGTTGTAAAAATATCTGACACAGGTGTGGGGATGGATGAAAAAACAAAGGAACGCGTTTTTAATACGTTCTTTACGACAAAGCCAGTGGGTGAAGGCACCGGGCTTGGACTCAGTATCTCTCTCAGAATCATCGAGAAACATAACGGTAAAGTTACAATTGAGAGTCAATCGGGTAAAGGGACTACATTTACAATTTCACTGCCGGTTGCATGATGAGTGAATGGATAAACATATGAACAGTATGAACTAGGGGGAGCCATGCCATGAAGCATACAATAGTGTATGTGGACGATGATATTAATCTTTTAAAATCCTTTAAACGTCTTTTAGTCAATGAAGATTATGACATTCAAACATTTAGTGACCCGCATGAAGCACTTGCACTTGATGCTGGTACAGCTATTACACTTGTTATTTCGGATTTCAAGATGCCTATTATGAATGGAATTGAGCTTTTGCAGCAGTTCAAGATCAAATTTCCCAAAGCTATACGCATTATGACGACCGGTTTTGCTGATCTTAAGACAACTATTGAAGCCATAAATAAAGGTGAGGTGTATCGGTATGTGAACAAACCTTGGAACACCAGTGAATTAAAAATCTTAATTCAGCAGGGTATTCACCTTTATGAAGTAAGCGAAAAAAATATTGAACTGCAGAAGTTGACCCAGAAACAGCTTGAAGAGTTAAAAGATTTTAATGAAAACCTGGAGAAAAAGGTCGAGGAAAAATCCAGAGAAATAGTTGAGAAGAATAAGGTTCTTGAAAAAGTGAATGAAAAGCTTGATGAAAGTTTCTATGAATCGTTGCGGCTTATTTTAAAAATAGTGGAGATCAAAGATCCCTATATTGGAAACCATTCAAAAAGGGTTAGTATTATTGCAGACCTCATTGCTGAAGAAATGGATCTGGAACCTGAAAAGAAGAGAGATATTAAACTTGGCTCTTTTTTGCATGATATAGGAAAGATCAGCCTTCC
>JAGLFH010000032.1 GCA_023144635.1 Candidatus Auribacterota bacterium
GCAGCAGAAATTGTTTTGCATCATCATGAAGATTACTCTGGAACTGGTTTTCCAAATGGGCTCAAAGGAGAGGATATTTCCCTTGGAGCAAGGATTTTAAGGATTGCTGATGCGTATGATCGAATGGTTAATCCTGCAGGTGATGATGCAAAACAAATGACTATGGACGAAGCATATAGAAAAATAGAAAGCGATTCGATAGTCTTGTATGATCATAATATCGTGAAGAAATTCAAAAATGTCATTGACTCTCTGAAAATAGCTTTACGAGAGAAAAAAACTATTTCAAAGATCACCCATGAACAACTGAAAGAAGGCATGGTCATTGCCGCGGATGTCAAAACAGTGAGTGGCATCTTTATTTTTAAAAAAGACGAGGTGGTCAATAGCTCAATGTTGGAGCGGCTGAAAGAATATGTCAAATTAGATCCATTAAAAGAAAAGATCAGTATTTACGCAAAAACATAAAAAATAACAAGAAGTGTATTTGGGTTGTCGCCATGAAAAATATAATAGACAGATCGAAATTACAGGAATTTATTGAAAGTCTCCATTCTATTTCTACAATACCTGCAGTTATGTCAAAAACCTTACAGATTATTGATAACCCACAATCATCTGCAAGTGAAATAAGCTCGATCATTGAAAAAGATTATGCCTTAACCATGAAAATTTTAAAAATCGTTAATTCGGTTTTTTATGGTTATGAGGAAAAAGTGACATCCATTCACACAGCTGTTGTTGCGTTGGGGCTGAAAACACTTCGTTCAATGACACTTGGCCTTTCTTTTGTGGATTACCTGAAGCAGGGATTTGAAAATATACTGGATATTGAGAAATTCTGGGAGCATTCTATTGGAACAGCTGTTATTGCAAGTATGGTTGTTGAACAGCGATACCCAAAACTTCGGGAAGATGTTTTTGTAGGAGGTCTTTTACATGATATTGGAAAAGTAGTTTTACTGCAGTTTTTGGTAAGGGAATATAAAAAAGCATTAGAAAAATCAAAAGATGATGATATTCCATTGTATCTTTGTGAACAGGAATTGCTCGGAATAGATCATGGAGAGGTTGGGGGTCTTCTTGCAAGAAAGTGGCATCTTTCAGATGAACTGATAAGCGCCATAACAATGCATCATAGCAAAGATTGCTTTAGAATGAACCCAGAGGCAAAAGAAACTGTTTTTGCATGTGCAGTAAATTGTGCCAATCTAATAGCGCTTGAGAAGGAAATTGGGGCGAGCGGTGATGCCTATAGAACACCGATTCCTGAAGAACTCCTCGAATTTCTAAAATTAAAACCTGCAGATATTGTTGAGATCTTTAAAAAATCTAATAAACGCGTTCAAAAAGTTAAAAAAGAATTAGTGTTGGAGTAATAAGGGGAATTTTGTATTTCATATAAAAAAAAGAAAGAGAGGAAGTATCTTGTGAGCACAAGAATTGAGAAGATCATTAAAAACATTGATAAATTGCCATCATTACCAATGGTAGCAAATAAGCTTCTGCAGGTTGTCAGTGACAGCCATTCTGATGCAACAGACCTTGCGGATGTGATTTCTAAAGATCAGGCACTCAGTGCAAAAGTTCTTAAGCTTGTTAATTCAGCTTTTTATGGTTTTTCCAATAAAGTCACGACTATTAATAGGGGCGTGGTTGTGCTGGGCTACAATGCCGTAAAGAGCCTTACTCTGGGGATATCTGTTTTTGATACGGCAAGCAGTATGAAGGGAGAAGAAAAGGGTTTTGATGTGACCGCTTTCTGGGAGCATTCAATTGCTGTGGGAGCCGGTGCTCGACTTTTATCCAGACTTATAAAGTACAAAGTGCCGGAAGAGGCATTTATCGCGGGCCTTTTGCACGATATCGGAAAAAATGTATTGAATCTGTATATAGCTGAAGATTTTTTAAAAGCTGTCAGGATGTCTGCCGAAGAAGGCATACCTCTTTTAAAAGCAGAAATGAAAATTATTGGTGTTGACCACGAAATGGCCGGTGAGTATCTTGCAGAAAGATGGAAACTGCCTTATCCGCTCAGAATGGCTATCAGTAAACATCACAATCCGCCTTTGAATGATAAAAATATTGATCAGGATATTCTAAAGCTTATGTGCATAGTCAATTTATCAAATACACTTTGTAAAATGAAAAATATCGGTTTTTCCGGAAATTCTTATATAGGAAAAAAAGATGAAGAAGTTTTGAGATGGATGAATATAAAAGAAGGTGACATAGAACGATTTTTTTTGGAGATAGAGGGAGAGGTTCATAGGACAAAAGAATTTTTTGGGATATTGGAACAAGCTGAAAGTGAAGAAGATATTGATATCGCGTCAGGAACAAAAGGGCAGGTTTATATTATTGAAAAGGAAAATACACTGCTTTCCATGAGTTGTCTGTTTATAAAAAATCTTGGTTTTGACTGCAAACAGATACTTTCAACAGAGGATATTCCTTCTTTATTGATTGAGAAAAAACCAACCATTATTTTTGTAAATGAGCTGAGTGAAACAGAAATAAATACTATCAAAAATGACGTAGCGCAATATGATAAATTAATTCCTGTTGTTAATCTTCCGGGTTCTTTTGATTCTCAAAAACTACTTGTTCTTATTAAGACGCTGGAGCCTAAAGTGGATAATTTTGTTGCAAAGGGAGGAGAAAAGAAAAGAATACTTGTGGTTGATGATGAAAAAATTGTTACAGATATGCTGAGAGATTTTTTTGAAAGATCAGGCTTTTCAGTAATGACGCTTAATTTTGCAGAAGAAACAATCGTTAGTCTAAAAAAGTTTAGACCTCATCTTATTATATTAGATCTTAAAATGCCGAAAATAGACGGCCTTACATTGGTAAAACTCCTTCATAAATCTCTGAATGATGATTTTTTTATCAAAAACACAAAAATTATGATCCTTTCAGCTTATCTCAGCGACCAAATAAAAAAGGTGCTTTTATCTATGGGGATTACCATTTTCATGAATAAACCGGTTGATTTGGAAGAGTTGTTGGATAATGTAAATAAATTGCTGACCGGAGAATAATATAAAGAAGGGAAAAGGTAAATAAAAATGAAAAAGAAGGGTGATATATTAATTATTGAGGATTCACCTACTCAAATGATATATCTTCAAAAAGAGCTGGAAGATGCAGGCTTTTTTGTGATGACAGCTTTATCAGGAGAAGAAGCTGTTGATTTGTTGAAAAAAGAAAAAATTCCTGAAATTGTTTTGCTCGATATTGTTCTGCCCGGAATGAATGGTTTTGAACTTTGTAAAATCCTCAAAAAAGATAATATAACAAAAAATATTGGCGTTATCTTTTTGACGGATCAGCATAAAAGTGAAGAGAAGATTGTTGAGGGTCTCAGGGTGGGCGGCGATGATTATATTTTAAAACCTTACAAGATGATAGAACTGATTGCCAGAATCGATGTGGTGCTTCGTATAAAGAAACTTCAGAATGAACTTATTGAATCAGAGAAGCTTAAAGCTATTCTCCAACTGGCCGGGGCAGCAGCTCATGAGATTAATAATCCTCTGAATGTTCTTTTATGCAATTTAGAATATGTATTTGAAAACATTAAGAATAAGTTTAAGCCTGATGTCGTAGAAGCATTGACCGATTGTTATGAATCAGCGCAGAAAATATCTGAGATAGTTAAGAATATTAGAGAAATAAAGAGAGTGGAAACTGTAGAATATACCAGTGACGTTGATATTATAGATATTAACAAATCATCAAAATAGGAAGAAGATTCTTCTTTATGAAAGGGACGAAACAATGTCTGAAAAGCCACTGATACTCTGCGTTGATGATGAAGAAAATATACTGAAATCATTAAAAAGAATTCTCAAAAATGATTTTGATGTACTCACTGCAATGAGTGCAGATGAAGGACTGAAGCTTTTTAAAAAGAATCAGATAAAAATTATGACTATTATATCTGATCTTAAGATGCCGGGAAAAAATGGAATAGATTTCTTAAAAGAAGTTAAAGCAATAGATCAACGAGTCATCTGTATTATTTTATCAGGTCAAGGTGATATGAAAGATACTATTAAAGCTATTAATGATAACTTGGTTTTTAAATATTTACACAAGCCTTGGAATAAACAACATCTTATTAAGACAGTTAAGGTTGGCGTTAAGGCTTATACGACGAACAAGTCTTTAGAAATGGTGCAGGATATCATTGCGCAAGAAGCCCATAAAATGGAGAGCTTTTATGAGCAAATGGAAGATAAGGTCAATATTTCTATTTCTGATTTAAAAGGTGTTCAGGAAAGAATTGCCAGAGTTATGCGACTTTCTGAAATCGGCATGGTTGTTTCAAAAATTATCCATGATATGAATAATAAATTAAATATCATGTCCATGGATATAGAGTTGTTAAAATTGCGAAGAGACAATAATGAGGATACAGAAGAAATTATTTTTATGATGGATACTTCACTAAAAACAGTTGCAGGAATGATCGATGATATCCAACTTTTTATTACTAGTAGAAATATGGAGTTAAAGAAAGATAAAATCAATTTAAAGGAAGCCATAACAAATAGTTTTTTTGATATTCAATACCTTTTTACAAGAAGATCCATCACAGTTAATATTGATATCCCTGAAAAAATAATCGTTGATATTGATAAAGATAAATTTAGTCGGGTTGTAATTAATTTATCTAAAAATGCAGCAGAGGCTATGAAAGAAGGAGATGTTTTCACCATTTTAGCATCTGCTAATAATTCTATGGTTGAAATAAAATTTTCTGATACAGGTGAAGGAATAACACAAGAAGTCCTAGAAAATATTTTCAGGCCTTATGCGACATATAAATCAGGTGGTGTTGGAATGGGCCTTATCAATGTTAAAGAAATTGTAGAGATGCATAGAGGCTCGATAGATGTCAAAAGCAAACTTGGTAAAGGTACAAGCTTTATAATTACTTTTCCTTGTGGATAAGTGAGTGAGACCCATTAAGCACACGAATCTCCATCCTGTACGCTTTCCTCTATAATTTTATTGCATTGTCAAGTACGAGTGCTAATATAAATAAATTGATAGGGATTAATATTTTGTTTATGAAACAATCTGTCTATGTCTAATGTTATAAAATCTAAGGAATAAAATGAAAGAGAAACTTACTGAAGAAGAGCTTTATAAAAAAGCTCATGCACTTGGTGAGCGTGTCAAAGAATTGAACTGCTTCTATGGCCTATCGAAACTTGTTGAAAATAGTGATGCAACTCTTGAAAGTATTTTTCAGGGATTGATTGAGCTTATTCCCCCTGCGTGGCAATATCCAGAGCTGACGTGTGCAAGGATTATTTTTGAAAAAAAAGAATATATAACAAAAAGATTTCACGAGACTCAGTGGAGTCAGTTTGCGGATATTTTTCTTCATGAGAAGAAAGTCGGTAAAATGGAAGTGTACTATCTGGAAGAGAGACCGGTTAGTGATGAAGGCCTATTCCTTAAAGAAGAAAGAGCTTTGATTGATGCTTTAACTGAGCGTCTTGGAAGAATAATAGAACATGTGCAGGCAGAAGAAGAACTAAAAGCAGCTAACCAGCAGTTAAGGGCGAGTGATCAGCAGTTAAGGGCGAGTGATCAGCAGTTAAGAGCGAGTGACCAGCAGTTGAAATCTGCCAACCTGACACTTGGTGAGCGTGTCAAAGAATTGAACTGCCTCTATGGCCTATCGAAACTTGTTGAAAAGAGTGATGCAACTCTTGAAAGCATTTTTCAGGGATTGATTCAGCTTATTCCCCCTTCCTGGCAGTATCCGGAGGTGACGTGTGTACGGATTATCTTTGGAGATAAGGAATATAAAACAGAAAATTTCAAAGAAACCATTTGGAAACAGGAAAGCCCTATCCTTTTTGACTGTGTACGGTTTGGCAATATGGAGGTTTTTTATCTTGAAAAAAAGCCTGAGGAGGATGAAGGTCCTTTTTTGAAAGAGGAAAGAAAATTAATTAATGTAATAACTGAGAATCTTGGAAGAATAATCGAACGGATAAGAATGGAAGAAGAAAATGAACGAGTCTACAGTAAAATGGAAACATTGCTTGCCCAAAAACTTTCAGAATATTTACCTATTTGTGCAAAATGTAAAAGGATTCGTGATAAAGATAACAACTGGAATCAAATTGAAGATTATATAGAAGAAAAGACAAAAACAAAATTCAGTCATGGTATCTGCCCTGAATGCAAAGAAGAATATTATTCGGATCTTAGCTGAATATCACCTTCCCCTTATGCATTTTTAGCCATCTGTTTCAGGGATAGAGGCCATTAGTTAAGTAGCAGGAGAAAATAGGTAAGAAGAGATGTTGTAACTTATTTATCTCTTTCAAAACTCTTAGTGCATACTTAGTTATTTTTAGGATAAACTCTATCTATACATGGTCTATTGACTCTATACGATGCTTGCGAGTAATCCTCTAAAATAGAGAGCTTTTCAGAAATCTACTGGTGATATACGCAACTTTTGATATAATGATGCAAAAGTAACAATAAACATAAATGATAGAACCGTAAACTCTTAATATAACTTTATGCTATGAAAGATTCTTATTCTCAATATACTGATGAAGATCTCTGGTGTATCAAAGAAGATGGCTTTGATAAGGAGATTCAAAGCATTCGGGAAAGTCAGTTTACTATTGGAAATGGCTTTATGGGGACCCGTGGAGTTCTGGAAGAACTCCCGGAAGGGGCTCATCCGGGCACATATTTAGCTGGTCTTTATGACAGTATTACCTCTCAGGTAGCCGAATTGGTTAATCTTCCTAATCCTTTTACTTTTAAATTTACTGTCAAGGGCGAAAAGTTCGGTGCTGTGGCAATGGATGTTTTAGAGCATAAAAGAGTGCTCAATATGCGGGACGGAGTGTTGATAAGACACACCATTTACTCTGACAGCAAAAAGAGACGCTATGACTACCAGTCTTTAAGGTTTGTTTCCATGAGCGATAAGAATATTGGTGTTATGCAGATTATTCTTACCCCTTTGGATGATGATGCGGAGATCGAATTACAGACAGGCGTTGATGTGGCTGTCCACAATACCGGGGTTATGACAGAAGGAGATAAAAGGCATTTTCATGTCAAAGATCTGGCTCAAGAAGATAAGTCTCATTATTTAGTTGTTGAAACATTAGAGAAACACCAGCAAATCATTTATCGAAGCGGTTTTTATTACAAAATTGGCGGGAAAAAAACATACTCAGCTGATAATATTCTTTTCTTAAATTTAAAGAAGAAACAACAGGCTGTTTTTACACAAGTTTTTACTATTTCATCTTGTGGTAAAGAAGAATCAGAATTCAAAAAGAATATAAAATCATCAAAAATAAAATTTAAAAAGGCTTTCCGAGGCAAATTTGAGACCCTTCTCAAAAAACATATCAATGAATGGCATGCGTTATGGAACATAGCTGATGTTGTTATTCAGGGGACATCTGATATTCAGAAAAACCTTCGCTTTAATATCTATCACATGCTGATATGTAATCATTGTGATGACGGGTTTTCCAGTATCGGAGCCCGGACATTAAGCGGAGAAGGTTATCGCGGGCATATTTTCTGGGATACAGAGATTTTTCTTTTTCCCTTTTATGCTCATGTTTTACCGGATATGGCGAAAAATTTATTATTGTATCGCTATCATCGTTTGGAACAGGCCAGAATGATTGCTAAAAATAAAGGATACGAAGGTGTTATGTTTCCGTGGGAATCGGCAGGCACAGGAGAAGAGGAGACGCCGACATGGGCAAAAAATCTGGATGGTTCGATCATCAGGATCAAAACGAATGAACAGGAACATCATATTACGGCTGATATTGCCTTTGCCTGCTGCCAGTATGCTGAAATTTCCGGCGACCATGATTTTATGTGCGATTACGGTTATGAGATGATCTTTGAAGCTGCGCGGTTTTGGGCCAGCCGGGTAGAACGCAATAGAAGAGGTAAGTATGAGATCAGAGATGTTATAGGTCCTGATGAATTTCATGAGCATGTAGACAATAATGCGTATACTAACATCATGGCCCAATGGAATCTGTTAGCAGGACACAGATTGTGTCAGGAGTTTAAAAAGAAAAAATCTAAACTTTATAAAAGCCTGCGGGCCAAATTGAATTTAACAGATAAAGAAATCGATAAATGGAAGTATATTGCACAGAGAATCGTTCTAAATATTCGGAAAGATAAAGTTATTGAAGAATTTGACGGTTTTTTTAAAAAACGATACATCGAAGTCGTTAATTTTGATGAAAATAATATTCCCCTGTTGCCTGAAGGAGTTAATGTAAAAGATTATAATAAAACACAGTTTGTTAAACAGGCTGATGTTTTGATGTTTCTTTATTTACTTTCTGATAGTTTCAGTTTCAAAACAAAAGAAAGCAATTTTTGGTATTATGTGCATAGAACGCTGCATAAATCATCATTGAGCGCATCTATGCATGCTCTTATGGCTGTTGAAGTCGGGGCGCTGAGCCAAGCCTATCAATTTTTTAATGTTGCTCTTCGAGCAGATATCAGCAATTTACACGGAAATTCTGCTGAAGGGATTCATGCAGCTTCACTGGGAGGTGTTTGGCAAAGTGTTGTTAATGGTTTTGCCGGAGTAAGAGCGCAAAATACGATTCTCTCTATTAATCCGAAAATGCCTAAGACATGGAAGAAGATCAAATGTTCTCTTTTGTGGAAGAAAGATCTTATACGGATCGAGACAACAAATAGTGAAGTGCGTATCAAAATTGAAACAAAACAAAAGAAAAAGATAAAGATGAAAATTTTTAATAAAATACATATTTTAAGCAGTGATAAGCCCTGTATTTTTCGAAGAGGAAAAACACAGAAACAGCAGGCTTATTATTAGAAAGGGATTCTTATGAAAAAAACAAAAAAGAAACGGTTAAATATTGCTCATTTGCATTGGGGCTTCCCCCCTGTTATCGGGGGCGTAGAAACTCACCTCACTATTCTTTTACCGATGCTGGCCGAGATGGGGCATAATGTAAGCCTTTTGACATGCAGTGCAGAGGGAGCTAAAGCAGAAGATGAGTTTAATAAAGTCAGCATCATGCGTGCACCGATAATGGATCTTAACTGGCTCGTTAAAAGAGGGCTGCATGGTATAGATAAAGAGGTCCGGAAAGTATATAGTACATTCATTGATAAATATAAACCGGATGTTCTGCATGCTCACAATATGCATTATTTCAGCAAGCCGCATGCGCGGATACTTGCGGAAATAGCCGGTAAAAAAGGTATTCCGCTTTTTTTAACTGCTCATAATGTTTGGGATGATAATCTGTTCTTAGAATTAACTATCAATATTAAATGGACTCATATTATTGCTGTTAGTCATTTTATAGAAAAGGAACTGATCGGCGTAGGATGCAGTCATAAACAGACGACAACAGTCCATCATGGGGTTGATGAAAAGATGTTCTCTCCTGATATTGATCCAAAACCGATCTTTAAGAAATATCCTCAGTTGAAAGGGAAGAAGATATTCTTTCATCCAGCACGAATGGGGCTGGCCAAAGGATGTGATGTGAGCATCAAAGCATTACGATTTATTAAGGAAAGAATCCCTAATGCTATGCTTGTTCTGGCCGGAACGAAAAATATTGTAGACTGGGGGTTGACACAACAAAAGGATATTGCATACATGGTTCATCTTGTGGAAAAATTTGATCTCAAAAAGAATGTTCTTATTGATGCTTATGCTCTTGATGAGATGCCTATGCTTTATGCGGCTTCACAAGTTTGTGTTTATCCATCCAGCGCCCCTGAGCCATTTGGCCTTACCATGCTGGAATCAATGGCAACAGAAAGGCCCATGATCGTGAGCAAAGCTGGCGGTATGCCGGAGATCATTCGAGACGGGATAAATGGTTTTATTATACCTATTAAAGGTTACGAAGAACTAGCTTCACGGGTTGTACAGCTCTTTTCTGATGATAAGTTAAGAGAAAGATTTGGAAAGGTCGGTCGAAGTATGGTTGAGAAGGGGTATACCCGCAGAAGTGTTGCTGAGGCCACATTAGAATTGTATAGAAAATTTTGTTAATTATAGTTTTGCAAGGAAAAAAGCAATGACAAAAATAATCGAGGAATTCAGTAAACAACTTCCTGTTATAGCTCCTAAAATTATCATGGGGCTTTTGATCTTTCTGATCTTTTGGTTTATAGCTCTGCTGGCAGGAAAAATTGTAGTTGTAATCGGCTTAAAAGCTCACATACAAAAAAACATTATTACGTTGTTAGGACGCACATTACGCATAATTTTAGTTATTTTAGGTGTGATTAGCGCCTTGGGAACAATGGGAATAAACGTTTCTGCTCTGGTTGCCAGTTTAGGGCTAACAGGGTTTGCGCTGGGGTTTGCTTTAAGAGATGCTTTATCCAATGTCCTTGCAGGAACTCTTATTCTTATATACCGGCCTTTTCAGTGCGGAGATCGCATTAAGATAACAGGATTTGAAGGAGATGTTGTATGTATAGATCTTCGTTATACAACTCTTAAGGCGGATAACAAGGAAATTCTGATCCCGAACTCCAACCTTTTTAACAATCCAGTCGTTATTCTACAAAGAAAGAGCTAATTGCGAATTATATTTATTCAAATAACTAAAACAAAAGCAAGCATATACTAGCTTGGATCATTCGGTCATTGAATATTGGAATTTATCCTTCGAATTCACTCAGGATATGAGATAGTGAGCACTTCGGTAAATTCAGTGTAGACTTTGTCGAACTATTTGTTATTTTCCACCTCTGGCGGAGGTGCTAGCTTGTAGTTTGGCGTTTTTATCAATAGCTTATTTCAGCAATTATAGCTTTATGGTCAGAGCCGGGGATAGGGATCGTATTATAATTTTTTGCAGAAATATTTTTAGATATCAGGCATCCATCAATAGAAAGTCCGAAAATTATCCAGGTTCCCCATGTAGGAATTAAAGTTCTAAATCCTCCCTTTATATCTATAAGGTCCAATCTTTTTTTTGTGTTTTTCAAAAGAGAAGACCACGGTACGGTATTAAAATCACCGAGTATTATCATTTTAGGATGTTTTTTTATTGCAGAAAAAACACCAAGTCTATCTTTAAAATATCTTGAGCTTGTAGGGTGAAGAGGGTGAATGCCATAAAGATGTAAGCCATCTATTTCTGCATAAATATAGGGTATCATATAATTATCATCTGGAGAAAATCTAACAGACGAGTTATCAAGTTTTATTTTGCTAAAAAGCCCTATACCAAAACCATCATTTCTTGGAAATAAAATTTTATATGGATATGCTTTTTCGATAGGTTTTAAATGGTTTATTGTCCTATCTGTTATCTCTGAAATCAACAAAATATCCGGATCTAAATTTACTAAGATATTTATAGCATTGAAGAGTCTGTTATTATTTGCATTCAGATTTACAGCTATCACACTCAAAGATCTATTTTCATAAGAGGGTATTATCCTCTCTTTGTTATATACAGTAAAAAGATTAATTCCTAAAAATAGGAGAAAGATAATAGATAAAAAACGTTGTTTGCAAAGAAATGTTAGAGGAATTATAAGAGATAAGAAAAATATATACTGAAAACGAAGGCTGTTAAGCATTTCAAATAAATAATAAGAGCTTCCGAAAAAGCCTAGAATCGTACTAATACAGGCCAATGTTGATAAAAGATAAATGTAGAATAATAATCTTTTTATAAAATATTTCATTATATTATCAAGTTATAATAAAACTGGTTTTTTCATTATGGAAAAAGAAATAGAATTATAATAATATATTATATAGTTTTAAAGTTATATATTTATGTATCAGAATTTCAAAGACAGGAAAATTCACAATGCCACGTGACGTTACTGTGAGCGTGGTTCACGTTAAAAGATACGAAGGCTGAAGGAAAAAGAAATAAAAGAAAAATTTAGCCACCGAGAACACAGAGGAAAAAAGTAATCACGAAAACACGAAAATAAAATAAAAGCACGAAAAAAAGTGTTTAGCCACCCGCCTTCGCCTAGACAAGAAGGCTACGGCGAGGCAGGCAGATACAGGCTAAAGACATAGGAAAAAGGTAAGTAGGGGCGGGCCTTGTGTCCGCCTGTATAAGTATATAAACATAAAAATAAAAAGAAAGTTCTGGCTTTTAGGTTTTTGCTTGTAGCTGAAAGCTGAAGCCGAGAGTTGTTTGACTAAATACTAAAAACTAATTACTAACTACTGCTCTTCGTGGTGAAAAAGTAAGTCTGCCTCTGTGGCGGGACTAATTTAAATATATGACAGATTATATTGGAAAAATTATAGGGGGATGTTCTATACTCCGCAAGATCGATGAAGGAGGTATGGGGGTTGTCTATGAGGCAGAGCAATCCTCTCTTTCTAGAAAAGTCGCCATAAAGTTTTTATCCTCAAACCTCGCTCATAATGAAGATTTTGTATTACGCTTTTTCAGAGAAGCAAAATCTGCTGCTTGTCTTACTCATCCTAATGTGCTGCAGGTTTTTAATGTTGGCAAGGAAGATGACGTCGTTTATATGATAACCGAGCTTGTACGAGGAAAGACATTAAAGCAGCTTGTTAATGAAAAGGGTGTTTTTTTAGAAAAAGAAGCTCTTCCTATTATACGTGATATCGCTTCAGCTCTTAATGAGGCGGCAAGAAATAATATTGTCCATCGTGATATTAAGCCAAACAATGTGATGCTGACAGACAATAATATAGTAAAAGTAATGGATTTTGGATTGGCAAAAAGTGTAACAAGTGAAACTCAGGCAATTACGAATACAGGAGCTATTCTTGGAACGCCTCAGTATATGAGCCCGGAGCAGATAAAGGGGGAAGGCGTTGATATAAGAAGCGATATCTATTCTCTTGGCCTTGTCCTTTATTTTATTTTAACCGGAAAGCCTGCGTTTGATGGAAAATCCTCAGTAACAATATATCATGATCAGGTATATTCATCACTTCCTGATCCTAAAAAGATAAATCCTAATATCAGTGAACAGGTAAGAAATATAATAATAAAAATGACTAAAAAGAAGCCAGAAGATAGGTTTCAATCAAGCCGTGAAATCGTTGAAGCAATAGATCTTATAATTAAAGACCCAAAAATGTTTACTGCTGTTTATAAGAAAGAAAAAATTGATGCAACGATATTTATTGCTAAAAAAAGCTATAAACATTTTTATGTTTTTGCCATTGTCATAGTTTTTCTGGTGCTTGGAATAGTTGGTTTCTATTTTAAACAAAAGGAAGATGTAAATGAACGTGCTGCAACGATAACAGATAGTTCTAATATAAATAGATCTGACATTAATAGTTTAAAGCCATATGAAGATTATTTGTCAGAAGGAGAGAAGTCTTTTAATAAAAATGAACTGGAAAAAGCCCTTAAGATATTTGAAGAAGCACAAAAGTTGTATCCTAATGGACCTGAGACTGAAATGTGGATAGATCTTGTTATTGATAAAAGATCAAAAATATTATCAATAGACATTAGTAAAGAATTAATAATTCCCGGTACATTGAAAATCTTAATCAGCGAATTTTCTCCTTTTTATTTTAAAAGTAATGATAATAAACCAAAAGGCTTTGATGTTGAACTGCTTAACAGATTTGCAAAGGAAATGGGACTTAAGGCTGATTTTGTAGATGTTAGTTTATTTAAAGATGTTTTTCCTTCATTCTTTAAGAATGAAGGAGATATTGTAGCGGGCGGTATTACAATAACAGATAAGAGAAAGCAAACTATAAACTTTTCACGTTCTTATTTTGCAAGCACGCTTGTTTTGTATGTTAAATCAGGCTCATCGATTAAAAAAATAGAAGATATAAAAGATAAAAAGATAGGGTTTGTAAGTAATACTACAAGTGAAAAAAAAGTGCATGACCTAAAAATAAAAAATACGGTTGGTTTTGATGATTTAAACGCATTATTTCTTGCAGTAAAAAATGGAGATATAGATGCTTTTATAAATGATCTTGCAGAAATAAAAGGAGTAAAAGAATCCATTCCTGACATAGAAGTTGCCTTTACTTTGGGGAAAATAGAGAATTACGGCTATGGTTTAAAAAAAGATTCTGATTCTCTTAAAGAAGCTCTTGATCTTTTTATTGATAAAATGGAAAAAAAAGGGATGCTTAAGAAGATATTTGATGATTTATCGAAAAATTAACACAGATTTGTTGTAAAACAGTAACCTTCGAAAATAAAAGATATCTGACAGAATATATTTTACAGGAAGATCTTTATTTTAGAAGGTATAAGCCTTGATTGAGCTTTTTTGCGTTTTTATATGGCATAGATCTTTTTGCTGCCCATGAGCCCCAGGAATCTGAATAGATCATTTCTTTTTTTTTGTCATTGTATCCTATTATTATCCTGACATGTCCGGGGATAAGCCATATGATCGGAATACCTTTTTGTATGTAACTTTTTATTGTTTGTATTCTAAAAGTAGGTATTTTCCTATATGAAAACGGATTATTTCTGCAAAGGCGGCGTAAAGATATTTCCATATTTTTTGCAGTTGTTCCACCTTTGCCTCTTGTATTCATTATTTCAGCCGTAAGATGCATGTCTGCATCTATCCCGTAATATAATAAAATACGACTGCATGTTGCAGGAACACAATATCCTTTCTTCCCTTGGTCCAGCATTGGAATACAGTTAATAAAAATATCGCCGTTTTTTTCACGCTTTACATTTTTTTTGAGTTTTTCAAGAAAATCTATCTTTGTGCTGTTTTTATCCTGTTTTAGTTTTTTTTCATAAATTGATATTTTTTTCTTCTTAACATGTGGGGTAAGTTTTACAAAAAAGTACTCATATTTTTCAGATGAAATACTCAAGTCAGTAACACCGAAGTTATATTTATTCCAGGTTCTTTTATAAAAAGAGCTTACTTTTTCCTTTTCGATTATATTATTAAACCCTGCATTTTTAAGCCTGCTTTCTACTTTTTTAAAACTATTGAGCACGTTAATATAATTTGTGGATCTGCTGTCACCTTTATTCCAGACGTTTATTTTTATTAGAAGTATTTTATTGCCTTTGCATTGAACCGTTATTTTTGCAGGTGTGTGTGTCCATACTGAAAAGCCTCTTACTTTTTCTACTTCAAGCATAGTTGTTCCATCGTTTAACTTTTGAGTTTTCCATTTACCTATAGGATTTGCCTGCATGAATTCTTCAGCTGATCTACTCCAAAAAGATTTTTTACCCAAAAAATTATGGAAAGTAATACCTTTTAATACTTCATAACCTTCTTTTACGTTTCTATTTTTACTGTTAAAAGAATTTTTTATATCATCAATGGATTTTGAATATGTTGTGTGAAAAGGATAAAGTACAGATAAAATAATAGAAATAATAAAAAAACCTTTGTTGTTCATAAGCTGTTTCCTGTTTTCAAAAATGAATTAATTCCAAAGTAAACACCAAAACCTAGAAGAGTCATAGCGCAGATAAAAATAATCCTTTTGTATGCTTTTAAGGTAAAAAGATTTTTTCCTTTACTAAAGGTAAGTGATATTATGCTATACCAGCTAAGGTCTGCAAGTATATGTCCTGCAAAAAAAAAGCCTAATGCCATAAATCCTGCTTTTTTTGCACTTAAAACAAGTGAAAGCCCAATACTAAGCCACCAGATAGCCCAATACGGATTTACAAGACTCATCGTGATTCCTTTTAGGACAAGATTAGAGGGCTTGCTGCCGTCATCTTTAAAATCTAAAGAAAGTTTTGGTATGGAGAATATCATATTTAATCCAAAATAAATAAGGATCACTGAACCTGCAATACCGATGATTTTTAAAATGAAAGGATTATCAATAAAGTTTGCAAAACCTAATACTAAAAGTGCAACCATTATTATTTCAAGAATCGCATGTCCAAGTATAAGAAGCGGACCTGATTTAAAGCCATGTTTAGTGCTTTCACTAATGCAAAATGCCATAAGCGGTCCGGGTGCAAGTGCACCTGTTAGAGCAATCGTAAATGATATAGCAAATATAGAAAATAAATTCATAAATAAAATGTAAGTTATAAAAAATGTTTAAACACTATTAATTAAACTTTATAATTATAAATAAATTTATTTGAAAAATAAAGGAGGGAATAATGATCGTTACATCTGTAACTGTTTTTGTTAAGGAAGAAAGCATTCAGTCTTTTATTGATGCAACTATCAAGAATCATGAAGGATCTATAAAAGAAGAAGGCAATATTCGGTTTGATTTTCTTCAATCTTGTGATGACCCAACCCGTTTTCTTCTTTATGAAGTCTATAGATCAGTTGAAGATGTTAATGAACACAAAAAAACTGCCCACTATCTAAAATGGAGAGAAGAAGTAGATTCAATAATGGCTAAAACCCGCGTTGGTGTAGCTCATAATGTTATATGTCCATTAGATGTTGATAATTGGTAATATAAACACATGCATAGAGAGGGAAGTTGTTGAAGGCCATAATGTTATAATAAATGGAATGCGGAATGGTCATTTGCATTAGGCTGGAGTTGTTGGAAATTATTTAATATCTGTTTTGACATTTTGTTTAATACAAATTATATTATATTAAGTAATAGTAAATATATTAAAGCCTTGATTTGGGGATATAAATGATGTCAGAAGAAAATGCTTATAATGGTCCTGATAGAAGACAGTTTACAAGAATACCGTTTTCCTTTCCTGTAAGATTTAGAGAAAAACATTTTAATGAGAACGGAATTCAAAAGGAAGGCATTACAAAATATGCTTACAGCAATGATATCAGTCTTAGCGGTATTCAACTTAAATTTTTAGAATCAGTTAAAACTGGAAGATATCTTTCATTAAAGCTTACTCTTCCTTTTGATAAGGAATGTATTATTATTCATGCAACAGGTGAGGTGCTTTGGTCTAAATTTGACGAAAAAGATAATATTTATGTAGTAGGGATCAATTTTTTAGAGATAGAAAAATATGATAGTAAAAAGTTAGAAGAATTTATATCTATATCTCTAAAGCAGTTTTCTGGTGCCTCAGAAGAAGCAACATCTGAAAAGATAGCTTTAAGTGCTGATAGAATATTCAGAAAATATAACAGACCTATTAATGTCCTTGTTGTTGATGATGAGAAGAATATAAGGTTTATTCTTGACCTAAAACTTTCAATGAAAAAAATGTTTGATGTAGATCAAGCAGAAAGTGGTGAAGAAGCTTTGAGAAAAATATCACAAAAAAAACCTGATATTATGCTGCTTGATATAATGCTTCCGGAAATAAACGGATTTGAGATCTGCAGGCAACTCAAACAGGGCTCTGATACAAAAGATATACCTATAATATTTTTATCTGCAAAGAAGAAATTAGATGATGCAATACATGGCATTCGTGTAGGTGTTGATGACTATATAACAAAACCCTATGAATTTGATGATCTTTTTTGTCAGATGATCAAGGTCTTAAGTGCATCAACAAGCTCAAAAAGAATAATTTCTGATTAAGCTAGTAGTGAGTAGTGAGCTGTTGGTAGGGTTCAGGCATGCCTGAACCGTTTAGAAAATAGAAAGTGAGAAGTAAGTAGGGGCGTTGCTTGTCTGCGCCCGTATAAAAGTTACAACGTATTTTACTTTTTCTGTTTTAACAAAGACGCATGGCCATGCGTCTCTACATACATTTATTTTTCGTACTTATTCGTCTATCCGTGTATTTCCGTGGTTAAACTTATTCTTTTTACCTGGTTCCCTGCTAATCCAGGGATGACGACGTTTTACTTTTTCTGTTTTTTACCCTTCCTTGTTTTTTTGTGCATTTCTCTGTGTCCAATTTTACAAGTATCAGCGAAGCGTTCCTTTCATGCGTAGCATGAAATTATTACTTGCGCCATGTAGATGGAAGAAAAAGGATTAAAATTGAATAAAGTTCCAGACGTCCTGCAAGCATTAAAAAAGATAATATCCATTTCCCCTGCATTGATATCCAGGAGTAGTTCTCTACAGCACCTACTTTTCCAAGTCCAGGACCAATGTTACCTAAACATGCTATTGATGCTGAAAAAGCAGTACCCAGATCGCAAACTTCAGTTATTGTCATGGCAATGGTCCCAAAACAAAAAAGGGAAACAAAAATAAAAAAATAAACCAGAACTCCTTCCAGAAGCTTATTTGAAATTGGGACTGAATCTATTTTTACAGGAAAGACTGCATTTGGAAATATTGTTTGTAATATATTTCTAAGTGCTATTTTTAAAGTTGTAAAAACACGTATTATTTTCATTCCACCACCAGTGGATCCGGAACAACCACCTATAAACATCAAAATTATAAGTGTAAACCTTAAAAATTGTGGCCATATATTGAAATTTGCTGTGGTGTATCCGGTTGTAGTAAGAATTGATACTACTTGAAATGCACTGTCTCTTATAGGAGATTGAGAAATATCAGAATTATTTATTGCAAGGACTGCAGAAAATATAATTACGCAAATGATCACTATAAAAAAATATAAACGAAACTCAACACTCTTGAAATATAGATTAAGACGCCTTCCTTTCAATACCTGGTAGTGGAGTATAAAGTTTGCTCCTGCCATAAACATAAAAACTATCACTACCCATTGTATGTATGGGCCATATGTTCCAATACTGGTTTGTTTTGTGGAGAATCCTCCTGTAGCCATAGTACCAAAAGTATGACATAAAGAATCAAATAAAGGCATTCCTCCTGCACATAGAAGTATGGTCTCTAGAAATGACAGCAAGAGATATACTGACCACAATATTTTAGCTGTTTCGATAACTCTTGGCTGGAGTCTTTCTGCCGTTGGTCCCGGAACTTCAGCTTTATACAGCTGAAAAGCACCTCTTCCAAAAGCAGGTAAAAGAGCAACAGAAAGAAGGATTATTCCCATGCCTCCAAGCCAGTGTGTTAGGCTTCTCCAAAAGAGTATACCACGAGGCAATATTTCTATATTTGTTACAATTGTGGCTCCGGTTGTTGTGTATCCGCTTACTGTTTCAAAAAAAGCATCTGTATATGAGAGCGTTGTTCCGCTTAAGTAAAAAGGAAGCGCACTGTAAGCAGATATGCATATCCACGCTAGACCTACAACAGCAAGTCCATCTTTGGCATTAAGGTTATTAAGATCATCTCCGGTAACTTTAATTGTTGTGAGTGTTATCAAGGAGACTATTACACCTATAAAAATTGTTACTATAAATGCATAAATTGACTGTGTATCAGAATCGTAATAAAAAGAACACAGAAGAGGTATTATCATAATTATACTAATGATAAGAAGTATACGTGCAATAACATTTAAGACTAATTTTTTATGCATGATTTGGTTTCAAGTATTAAAGTATAAGTCTTTTTTTAGTTTAAATGATCGTTAGATCAAAAGAATTTTTTTTTGGTGAAAATCTTTTGAAGCTTTTGTACTGCTTCCTCGTGACAGAAAACAATAACAGGTTCTCCTGCTTGGATCTGTACGTTACCGCCGACAAGTATTATTTCAGAATTTCTGGTTATAGCACCTACAATAGAATTTTTAGGAAAATTTATATCTCTGATCGGTGCATTTGTAATCGGTGAATCTTTTTCCGGGATCAGTTCAAGAACTTCTGTATGTGAGCCCATAAGTTTTGCAATATGTCTTGTTCCTGAACCTCTAAGAAGTCTTAATATCTGATATGTTGCAAGAATGTGAGGATTTATTACTACATCTATTCCCATAGCGGAGATTATTTCAAGATAATCCGGCTGATGAGTTGTAATTATAGTAGTCTTTGTCCCCATTTTTTTTGCAAGCACTGCACTTATAAGATTTAAGTGATCACTTGTAGAAACAGCTATGAATGCATCACTCGCTTCTATACCGCATTCTTTAAGCATCTCAGTCTCAGAGCCTGAGCCATTGATAACTCTTATTGATTCTACTTCATTAGCAATTTTTTTAGCTAATTCCATATCTTCTTCGAGTACTATTACTTCTTTGATAAATTTGGAAAGTGATATTGCAAGGTGTTTACCTGTAGTAGTTGCTCCATAAATAATGACTTTTTTAGGCTTTTGCATATTTGGATTTACAAAATCAAGAAATTCATCATGAAAAGAAGATGTTAATAATACATATATCCTGTAACCATCAAGTATCTGTGTATCTCCTCTCGGAAAGATCAAAGTACCGTTATTTCTCATTGCAACAATAAGAAAACGGCTAGAAAATTCTTTAAGCTTTTGATCATTAAGTTTTATGCCGCATAGCGGAGAATCTGGGGAAATATCGAACGAACGAAGGAGTATATTGCCGTTTGCAAAATCCGCTACTTCACTTGAACCGGGAGTTTTTATTATTTTTACTATAGATTCAGATGTTATCTGCTCGGGATTTATTATTTCATCAATATTAAAATGTGAGTGTCCGAATTCCTGAATAACCTTATTAAGTTCTTCACTTCTCACACGGGCTATTTTTTTCCCAGTTCCCATTGCAGCTGCAAGAGAGCATACAACAAGATTGGTTTCATCAGATGGAGTTACTGCAATAACAAGGCCTGCTTCCTTTATCATTGCTTCCTTCAGTATATTAGGGTCACTGCCGCTTCCAATTATAACTTTTACATCAAGCTTTTCATGAGCCTTTAAAGCAACTTCCTTATCGATCTCCACAAGGTATACCTCATGGTTTTCGCCGGAAAGATGCTTAGCAAGATTTGCTCCGATTGTACCTGCACCTATTATTGTAATTTTCATAATGTGGGAAATGTTATCAAAAATATTTAATAAGAACAATAGTATTATTAACCTGTATATTTTATGCACAGTGTTCAAATGCGTCCGAAATCTTCACTCTCAGCGTAGTGTTCCATTAATTTTACACTCAAAACTCAACACTTAGCATTTGTTAATAAATTGTTTTATGTGTTTTTTCATAAAGTTTGCTGTCTGGACATAGATTTCAACTGATGATAAAATACGCTTTCTGACAACTTAAGATTTTTAATAAGTATTTAATGAAACATACAAGGAACTTTATATGAATATTTACCTTATTATAATTATTACTGTTTTAATCGTAGAATATATACTTGATCTTTATGTTGAATGGATGAATGTAAAGAATGTTTCTTGTGAGCTTCCAGATGAGTTTAAAGAGTACTATGATGCTGCAAAATATAAAAGGTCTCAGGAGTACCTAAAGGAAAATACATTCTTTGGTCTCATAAAGGGAAGCATTTATACTATTATAACGGTTTTTTTTATTTTATTCGGTGGATTTAATTTTGTAGATCTTACAGCAAGAAGTTTTAGTGATTCTACTGTTTTGACAGGCCTTATCTTTGCAGGAATACTTATTTTTCTCATTCAAATAATTTCTATTCCTTTTTCTGCATACCATACTTTTGTAATAGAAGAAAAATATGGTTTTAATAAAACGACAGTTTTAACTTTTATAACAGATATTTTAAAAAGTTGGATATTAACAGCGCTTATAGGCGGAGTAATGTTTTATGGGATAATATTATTTTTTATGAAAGCAGGTTCATTTGCATGGGTTTACTGCTGGTTCAGTATTACTTTGTTTCAGCTGTTTTTAATGTTTATAGCTCCTGTTGCAATAATGCCTCTTTTTAATAAATACATACCTCTTGAGAAAGGGGAATTAAATGAAGAGATCGAAAAATATGCGAGATCTCAGAAATTTAAGATGAAAGGCGTTTTTAAAATGGATGCATCCCGGCGTTCAACAAAATCAAATGCTTTTTTTACAGGTTTTGGAAGATTCCGCCGAATTGCATTGTTTGATACTTTGATCGAACGCCATACTGTCTCTGAATTGGTTTCTGTGCTTGCTCATGAAATAGGTCATTATAAGAAAAAACATATAATAAAAAACCTGATCATTTCAATATTGACAAGCGGTTTTATGTTTTTTGTCCTTTCGTTTTTTATAAATAATGAAGGACTTTTTTCAGCTTTTAAAATGAATAATATATCTGTTTATGCAAGCCTTATATTTTTTGGATTTCTTTTTTCTCCCATCAATTATCTGTTGTCTATTTTTACTAATATCCTTTCAAGAAAATATGAATATGAAGCTGATGCTTTTGCCATAAATACATATAAAAAACCGGAAGATTTTATTAATGCATTAAAAAAATTAAGCGTTGCAAATCTTTCTAATTTGACTCCTCATCCATTAAAAGTGTTTTTATCATATACTCATCCTCCTGTTTTAAAAAGAATAGATATGATCCGGAAAAGTATTTGAAACTATCTAAATAAACAGCATTAATTTGTGAAAATATTATTAATATGTTAAAATTTATTATGTTTTTACGGTTTTGTCTTTTTAAACTATATTGGCGTTTTTAGATTGTTAGTGTTTTATGAAAATTAAAAAAAATAATTTATTTGTTGTTATCTTTATTGCAATATTGTCTATTTCTTTAAGTGTCTATTCTCAAGAGTCTCAAAATAAAAAAATAGCTGATGATGTTGCAAAAGGAATCCTTTCACTTAGAAATCCGCATACAGGTGTTCCTCCCAGCCATTGGGGACATCCCGGATATGAAGATCTTGTGTTTACCTATGATATTGCAGTTATGAGTATGCTTCTTGAAGTTGCCGGTTATGAAAAGCAAGCAGAAGAAATTCTTGATTATCTGATTTTAAGATATAGAACTCCAAAAAAAGATATTATAAAAAAAATGGATACTAATTACTCTCTTGGTTTTTTAAAAATGTATAAACAACCCTATGGTAAGCCTGTAAAGAGTATTATAAATGCTTTTGATATTAGTTCAAATGAGCCATATGGAAGAGGACAACTGGAATATTGGACAACACCAGGACCTGTGTCTTTTTTAATATTTGCGCTTTTACAAGTAAATAAAGAAAAATACAAGCAGGATGCAATTGAAATGGGGTATACACTTCTTGCTATGCAGGATAATGAAGGAGGGGTTAGGGATGGAGACAGGTTCCCTAATTATATTCACACAGAGCCGCATGTTGATGCTTGTGCAGCATTTGATATGCTTTATAGGGTAACTGGTGATAAAAAATGGCAAAAAGCTTCTGATAAAGGTTTTAAGTGGTTTAAAAAATATGTTTACCGTCCTGAAGATGAAATAATAGATCAGGGTTTTTGGGACGGAACAAGGAGCTTTATTTTTGCAACAGATGCTTATTCATGGACAATTGCAGGTCCTATTGGAGATAGATTATCTCTTAAAAATATTAAGAAAATAACAAATACGATGCTTTTAAGATGTCTTGTAAAAATAACTGTTGATCTACCTGATGGAAAGAGAAGAGAAGTTATTCTTACGGATTTTACAAATCCACGCGATCCTTTTATTATTAAATGCAGGGACGGTTTTCATCCTATGGGATCTATGGAATGGGTTGGAGGTGTTATACTTGCATTACAAAAAAATTCTGTTCGTTTCTGGGAAGCTGAATATGAAGACACTGCAAAATTTTACAAAGCCATTGCAGAGATTTTGATCGAAAATTCAAAAAAATGTTTTTATTACCCTAAAAAACTTAAAGGCGGAGCTATAACCTTTTATGCAACAGGACAGGGAAAAGAAGTAGGTCATGCATGGGAAACACCTTATTATTATGTGAGATCATCAAAAAATAAGCCCATTGTAAAGGGGGGGAGCCTGGTTGGAGGATGGCCGGTTTTCCCTTACCTTGGATTTAATCCTTTTTCTCTTGAAGATAATTATTATGAGACCTATAAGAAAATTAAAATAAAGGATACTGATATTAAAAAAGCTGAAAAATATATTAATAAGGCTGTGCGGACAAAGACATATATAGAAAAAGTATCAACAGAGATACCTGATATTATAAAACAGGTAGTAGAGCCCGGAAAATTTAATAATCATATATGGAAAGCTTTGGAAAAAGCTGCTAAGAAAAAAGAAAATGGAAATATAGAAGAGGCAAACAAATACTACTTTGAAACTATAAAATGGAGCTATATGGTTACTAAGAATCCTGTCTGGATGCATCAGGCCAAGCGTGATAACTTTTTAAAGGAAAAAGAGGTAGGAGGAATTATATGGTATCCATGGGGTATGACAATTCCAAAAAATGATCATGAACTGCATTACAGGATAATGCGTTATCCTATTTTAAATGAAATAGGTACAGCTTTATGGGGGCTTATTTATTCTTTTTCTGCGTTGAAAGATAGTGAGAAGGCAAAAGAAAATATTAGAAAAGTAATAAAAGATGTTTCATTACATCAGATACCTGATGTTGAATATAATCCTGAAACGAAGAAAATGGATATTATAAAAGGTTATTGGAATCTTCTAACATCAATAGAAGAAATGCCGGTAGCGAGCGATACAGATATGCGTATGAAAAATAGCTATCAGGAAGTCCTTGATGAGATGGGTCTAAAAAGCGCAAGTCCTAAAGTAATGCTTATGAAAAATATATCTGAGGAAGATCAAAAAAAAGAAGAATAAAGATTATTCATCAAATAAATGCAGTTGTAAGTTATAAGCTATAAGATGTAGGAAAAAACCTAAAATCCAGAACTTTCTTTTTTGTTTCCTTTTACACGCTCCTATCGAAGATCCGCCATCTTGTTGGGAGGACACACTTTTTCGTGGCTAAATCTATAATCATCTACCGAAGGCACCTTGAACCAGTTAACTTATAACTAGTTAACCAATTAACGTTGAAATGAATGTTATTCATAGTAAATTTCATCTAAATATATAACTGCACCTCGAGGATTATAGGATTTATTAAAAACACAGCAAAAACCTCCGATAATTCTTGATAATTTTTTATCCTCAAGATCTATTTCATATTTTGTCCATTCATTGGTTATTTCAATACTAGGCAGACATACAAAAGTAGTGTCTCCATATTCGCCCTGGATGCCGCCTACCTGAAAAGTAACGACTTCTCCGCCTTTTTCTCCCCGGGCATGGAATACTAATTTTTTTGCTCCGGTAAGATCGAATCCCGTATCAGGCATTACTCCCCAGTTGTTAGGAGGTTCCAGCCAGTAAACACCTGCCCAGTTGTTTTCTATTTGTTTTGCATCAGATATATCGTAAGAAAGTTTTATACAGCTTTTCCCGCTGTAAGGCTGTTTTTTACAATACCCTGCTATTCTTAAAGTATTAACATCTCCCATGCGTCCTGATGGATGAAAATTTGTTTTATTATGAGCGCCAAAAGAAGAGTAAAGATAAAAGGGAAAATGGTTTTTAGGTTTTTGGGGCAATATATATGACGCTGCTAAAACAGATATCAATAATAAAAGAAAAACTATTGATAGAATTAGTGATTTTGTCTTTTTCATACTCACCCTTTATTTTATTATAACATTATCCAGATAAAAAATCATAGGAGATGATGTGTTTTTATATTTTTCAGCGATCCATCCGAAACCTAAGCTTATATGGCTAAGATCTTCACCTTTTAAAAAAAAAGTATATTTTTTCCATTCTTTTGTAAGTCTTACTGGGCCAAAAATAAGTTCTCCAGAATCTGAAAAGACACCGTAAGAACCTCCCATCTTAAAAATAAGTTCTTCTCCTCCTGTCTCTCCGCGCGCCCATAATGAGAGCTCTTTTGCTTTTGAAAGATCAAGTGCGGCGTTTATGTTGCCTGTGTTTTGTGCAGGATGAGTCCAGCAGATGCCGCTCCAGTTAAGAAGGCTTGGCTTTTTTGTGTCATAAGTAAATTTTAAACAATGTCTTCCGCTTTTAGGTGAATCTGTACATCCGGAGTTAAAACTTATGTTATTATGATCTCCTACCCAGAGAGTAGGTATGAAATAAGCAATGTAATCAACAGCAAATTTTTCTTTGTATATTGTAACAGGGAAATCCGGAGTTATTTCCTTTGCATAAAGAGAAATGCTGAAAGTGAAAAAAAATAGTAAAAAAAATAACTTTTTTCTACAAAAACCATTCATGAAGTTTACCTGTTTGTTATTTTGTCCTTAACTGAAGATCAATAAGAATATTTTACTTATAGAAAAGTATAAATATTATACAATATTTTTTGTTATTTGTCAAAGATATGAGTTGAGAAAAAACGTAATCACGAAAACACGAAAATAAAATAAAAGCACGAAAAAAAGGGTTTAGCAGCCACCCGCCTTCGCCTAGACAAGAAGGCTACGGCGAGGCAGGCAGATACACACGTAGTCATGAACCACGTAGTGTTCATGATGAACCGTAAATTTATAAAGTAAGTAGGGGCGGGCCTTGTGTCCGCCCGCGTAAATTTAAAAAGTAAAAAGAAAGTTTTGACTTTTAGGCTTTTTTCTACATCTTATAGCTTATGACTTACAGCTGCTTTTAAAGTATTATTCACGAATAAGATCTTTTATTTGCAAGTCGTACTTTTCTAATATTTTGTGCCGCCTTATTTTTTGTGTGCTTGTAAGCAATTCTTCTTCCATACTGAACGAGGGAAGTATTAAAAAGCGCTTTGGTCTTTGATAAGGCTCGCAATCACTTGTTAAATTGCGTATTTCCTTTTCTACGATTTTTTTGATATCTTCTTCAGTTTTATTAACGGTTGCTTCATTATTTATATTTATAAGTGCATAACAACGTTTGCATCCTTCTCCTATGATAATTGCATGGTCTATATATGGTGAGCTTTTTATTCTTTCTTCAATGAATTCAGGATAAAATTTTTCTCCTCCTTTTAAACATAAAAGATTTTTTTTTCTGCCGGATAAAACAAGGAAAGATTCGTTATCTATATATCCCATATCACCTGTAAAGAGCCAATCATCAATTATTGCTTTTTTTGTCTCTTCTTTCATGTTCCAGTAACCCTTCATTACGCATTTGCCTTTTACTAAAAGTTCACCCATGATGTTTTTTCCTCTTTTACCTTTCTCATCTTCAAATGTGTAATCACCGTTATGCTCTTTTCTTACCCATGGAATGACTTTTCCTGAAGTATTTTCTTTAAAGTCATGAGGTGCATTTATACTGATTACAGGAGAACTTTCAGTTAATCCATAACCTTGATACATAGGAATATCAATACTTAAAAAGAATTTTTGAAGAGAAACATCAAGCGGTGCACCTCCGCCTATAAAATATTTAATATTTCCGCCAAAATTATTTTTAATCTTATTGAACACTATTTTTTTCATAATTAAATAAAGCAATCTCAGTAAAAGACCAGAATTGTTTTTCTTTGTCAAATGGTATTGAAGGGCAACAGATTGTGCTTTTCTAAAAATGGATTTTTGCAAAGAAGATTTATTTTGTACTGAGCTTTCTATCCCTTTTTTTAAGACATCAGCAAGTCTGGGTATGCTTAGAACTATAGTAGGTTTAAAAAGAAGGAGATCTTTTAAAAAAGTTGATTTATTTTTTGGAATAAATATTTTACCACCTACATGCAGCATAGTAAAAATTTCTGCTGTAAGAGCAAAAGAATGCCAGTAGGGAAGTACGGACATAACACTGTCTGTGCTTTTCATGCATATGTAATCAGCGCTTGTTGATGCATTAATTTTGATATTACGGTGTGTGAGCATGACGCCTTTTGGATTTCCTGTTGAGCCGGAAGTATAAATGATAAAAGCAGTATCGTCAGGATCAGTCTGTTTGGTCAATGGCTTTTCTTCTTTGTTATTGTCTTTAAGGTTTTTTAAATCGGAAAAACAGGTTACTTCTATTGATGTAAGATTTTTTAGTTTTTTTTCTAAGGAATCTGCACAAAAAATTATTTTTGCTCCAGAATCTTTTATTATAAAAGATAATTCTTTATCTTTTAAAGTTTCGCAAATAGGAACAGCGATGCCTCCTGCAAGCCAAATGCTGAAGAAAAGTATAATAGTCTGCGGAGATTTTTCAGATATTATAATTATTCTATCTCCATTTGTTATACCGATTCTTATTAAATATTTCCTAAGGTTTTCTATCTCTTTTGCCAAAACAATACCGCTATATTCTTTAATAACATTTTCTTCATAACCTTTGATTATACAATCGTTTTTATCAGATATGTTTTCCAGGTAACCAAGTAAAATCTCTTTCATGTTTTCCTCTTTTTAAATAGTGGCGTAGCTTTTTTAAAGAACTTTTGCATTTTTATGTTATATAGTACATTTTTGTACTATTATAAAATAAATATAAGAAATAAGCAGGCTTAAATTAACAATCTTTATAGTGTTTGTTAATTAAAAAACAGGAGACAAATATGTCTGGGATGGAAAAAGAAGAAGTTTTGCAGATATTGGATGTTTTAATAGAAAATAAGTTTAAAGAATTAACCCAGATAGTTATTTTCTTAAATATACTTTGTAAAAAACTGAATATTAACAGTGAAGAAATGTGGAAAGAAGCTGGACAGGTTTTTAATGACAATTATGAAGCAATACGAAAGGATTCAAAGCAGATAGTAGATTTGCAGCGCCAGATAAATGATATATTCGAAAAAAAGGACAGATAGCAGAGGGTAGAAGACAGAGAAAAAAGTAATCACGAAAACACGAAAATAAAATAAAAGCACGAAAAAAAAAGAATATAGTAGGGGCGGGCCTTGCGTCTGCCCGTGTAAATATAAAAATACAAAAAGTAAAAAGAAAGTTCTGGTTTTTAGGCTTTTTCCTACATCTTATAGCTTATGACTTACAACTGCATTTATTTGATAGGTTCTAGGTCAAGGAGCACTTCCGCCTTCGTTAAAACTACGGCGAGACAGGTCGGCAGATGATTATAAAAATTTAACCACGAAGGACACGAAGAGCACGAAGGAAAAGCCCATTCACCACAGAGAACACAGAGTCATGAACCATGTATGGTTCATGATGAACCGTAAATTTATGAAGTATGTCCTCCCAACAAGATGGCGGATTTGCAATAGTGGCGGGCCTTGTTTTAATCCTGACTGTAATGGAAGGGCCTCCGCCAGTGTAATTATTTAAATACAAAATTTAGATATATTTGGTTTTGAATATTATAATATGATTGGTTTATTTATGCTTTTTTATGTTAAAATTCAATAGTGCTTAATAATAGAAAATTGATATTATTTATTTCTTTTTTTGTGTTATTTTTGACTTCTACTTGCAGGAATATTGAAGCGCATCCGCATATTTGGATTGACACAAAAATCCGATTTGTTTTCATTCATCAAAGTCTTTCTTATATAAAATTAACATATATTTTTGATGAGATGTATAGTGTCATGATTTGCGATCAGGTTGATATTAATAATAACGACAAATTTGAATCAAGTGAAATAGCCAAGATTAAAGAAATGATATTGAAGGAAATAGATGGTGATAATTATTTTGCTCATTTAAAAGTCAATAATAATGATATTCCTGTAGAAAATATTGAATTTTTGACAGCATTTATGGACAAAGAAGAGAGATTAGTACTTTTCTTGAACATTCCTTGTAACATTGCAGCAACTGAATCTAATCAGACAGTTGCGATAAGTATCTATGATGAAAAGTATTATTGTGAAATAGTGGATCCAATAGAAGAGATGGTTTTTATTAAAGGAGCAAATGAAATTGAATGTTCATTGTCTTTTCAAGAAGATACAAAGAACGCATATTATTATGATCAATTTAATCCTATTTTTACAATTATTAATTTTAAAAAGAAATGAAAAAAAATCTTAAATTAATATCTTTATTGTTTATGTTTCTATTGATTATATCTATATGGGACAGCTTTTATTCTGCACCAAATCAGGCTTTGGCAGGAGAAGAAATTGAAAATATTTCTTACGAAGCGGAGCAATATTCAAATAATACTTTTCAAGCAAGTCTTAAAAAATTGTCACAAGTTCAACGTGATCTTCGTAAGCACATTGTAAGATTGACCAGAGCATTAAAAAAAGAATTCCATCTGCGTTATTTGATTATGATTTTGTTGTTTTCATTTATTTATGGGATTATTCATTCTATTGGTCCGGGGCATGCTAAAAGCATTATTTTTTCATATTTTATGACAGTAGATGCAAAAATTAAAGATGGTGTTTGTTTAGGGGTAATGACAGCTGTTGTTCATGGTCTTTCAGGCTTTTTGATTGCATTGTTTATAACGTTGGGTGTAACTCAATTTATTGAGAATGTTTGTCCTGGTTTAAATATTGATAATGTTTTATCCCTTGTAAGCAGTCTTTTTATTCTGACTTTGGGAGGTTGTTTTTTTATTCGAGCTTGTATTGATTGTAAGAGTTCCAGAATCGTTTGCTTAGAAGAGAGATTTGCAAATAAAAAGCACACGTTAAGAAATATTTTTCTAACAGCAATTGGAATTGGTATTATTCCTTGTGCTGGAACAATTATTTTAGTTTCCTTTTTTATTGCTATGAAAAGAATTGATTTAGGCATATTGAGTGCATTAGCTATGACAGGGGGGATGGCATTAATTATTATTTTAGCAGGGATAAGTTCAATTGTTTCAAAACAAGCAACCGTTTTTATCTGTAATAAAAAAATTAAAGTAATAGTGTTGATTTTGCGATTTATTGGATCAATTGCACTTATTCTATTTGGATTAATTATGTTTTAATAGTTAGCAAGAATCTTTTTTATAAGATAGCAATTTAAAAATAATCTTGACATTATGAAAAGAAATGTTAGAGTGGTCTAAAATATTAAGGCATGGCTAACATTAAAGGTTTGATTATGCATGGCATTACAGATAATTTAAGTTCGAAAATGGAAGATTATCTTGAGACTATTTTCATTCTTAAGAAAGAAACTGGTGTTGCAAGAGTCGGTGAGATTGCAAAGAGTCTAAAGGTAAAGAGTTCAAGTGTGAATTCTGCAGTTAATTTTTTAAAAGAACATGGTTTAGTTATTCATGAAAAGTATGGGTATGTCAGATTAACAAAAGAAGGTGATAGAATAGCTTCGGAAGTAAAAAGTAAACATGATATTTTTTTTAGATTTTTAACAGAGTTTTTAATGCTCGATCCCAAAAAGGCTGAAAAAGAAGCATGTTCTATAGAACATGCTATAAGCAAGGAAACTTTTCAGAGATTAACTAAATTATTTAAATTTTTAGAAGATGGTTTTAAAGAAGGTAAACCTAGAATATTGGAAAAGTTTGAAATTTATCTAAAGACGGGAAAAAGAAAAAAATGTGAACGTGAGAAAAGTTGTAGATAGGAAGATAAAAAATTTTAAAATAAAAGTTAGATGCTTCTAACAAAGTAAAGGTTGTCTAAAAGGAGGAAGGGCATGAAGAAAATTAGAAAATTAAGCGAATTGGAGCCTTGTTCAAAGGGAATAGTGAAAAGAGTAGAGGGCCAAGGCAATTTAAAACGAAAATTGCTTGATATGGGGGTTATTCCTGGGAGTAGCATTGAAGTTGTGAAGCTTGCGCCTTTAGGCGATCCTGTGGACGTTAAAATTAAAGGATATCATTTGTCACTCAGAAAGGAAGAAGCAATTCAGATTTCTGTGGAGGTAATTGAATAATGATTAAATTAAGTAATGCAAAAATAGGCAGTAAATTAACGTTTATTTCTGCAAATGGCGGTAGATGTATACATCACAGATTGGCAGAAATGGGATTAGTTTCAGGAGAAAAAATAAAAGTATTATATAGTACAGGACATGGCCAGGTAATAGTGCACATAAAGGGAAGCAAAGTTGCTTTTGGGCATGGATTAGCACAAAAAATAGTAGTAAGGGAGGAATAAAATATGAGTGGTAATAAGAAATTAACAATTGCTTTAGCTGGTAATCCTAATTGCGGTAAATCGACTATATTCAATAATTTGACAGGTTCACGTCAACATGTAGGGAATTATCCTGGTGTTACGGTTGAAAAAAAAGAAGGAGGTGTGGTTTATAAGGATTATAATTTAACCATAGTTGATCTACCTGGTACATATAGCTTATCAGCATATTCAGAAGATGAAGTTGTTGCCCGGGATTATATTGTAAAAGAGAAGCCGGATGTTGTTGTGCATATTCTAGATTCTTCGAATTTAGAGAGAAATTTATACTTATATACTCAACTAGCTGAGTTTGATGTCCCAATTGTGTTAGCTATGAATATGAGTGATATTGCAGAGAAAAAAGGTCATAGTATTGATTATAATGAGCTTTCTCGTCTGTTGGGTAAACCCATTGTTAAAACCGTAGGAAGCAAAAATAAAGGTACGGAGGATTTATTAGAGACTGTTTTAAAACTTTATGATGGAAGAATAAAAATTGAGAAAATAAAAATTGATTATGGTGAAGAAATTGAACAGGAACTTAAAAATATTATTAAGTTGTTATCTAAAAGCAAAAAATCCTTGAATCAATATCCAGTCAAGTGGATTGCAATTAAATTGCTTGAAAATGATTCTTTAGCCATTGATGTTATCAAAAAACTTTCAAATGAAGAAGAAATCCTTGATCAGATTGAAAAAAGCCGACATCATCTTAAACTTCATTTTGAAGATGATCCGGAAGTTATGATTGCTGATAGAAGATATGGTTTTATCAGTGGAGCATGTACTCAATCTGTGCGTATAACCGTAGAAGAACGTCACGATCTTTCTGATCAAATTGATAAAATTATTTTAAATAGATTTTTAGGGCTGCCAATTTTTGCTGCTGTGATGTATGGAATTTTCAAATTTACATTTACGTTTTCAGGACCTGTTGTTGGGTGGTTTGAATCATTATTTGAATGGATGGGTGGTGTCGTTGCGTCCATTTTTTCTGAGGGACTTGTTCAATCATTTTTAGTTGATGGCATTATCGGAGGCGTTGGTGGTGTTCTTGGCTTTTTCCCGCTTGTCCTTTTTATGTTCTTTGCTATCGCGTTTTTTGAGGATTCCGGTTATATGGCAAGAGCAGCTTTTGTTATGGATAAAATAATGAGTAAATTTGGCCTTCATGGAAAATCATTTTTACCAATGATGATTTCGACAAATGGATGCGCAGTTCCGGGTATTATGGCAACGAGAACTCTTGATAGCAAAAAAGATCGTTTGATTACAATGATGGTTACACCATTTATGATCTGCGGAGCAAAGCTTCCTATTTTTGCATTGTTTATTGGGGCGTTCTTTCCGTCGGACCAGGGTGCAAATATGATGTTTCTTATGTATGTATTGAGTCTTTTGCTTGCTTTTGGTTCTGCATGGATTCTTAAGCAATTTGTTTTTAAAGGTGAAATAGCTCATTTTGTTATGGAATTGCCTCCTTACCGTATTCCGACACTTAAAGGGTTATTGCTGAAAATGTGGGAGCGTGGTTGGCTGTACATCAAAAAAGCAGGAACAGTTATTTTGTTGATTTCAATTATTGTTTGGGCAGGTTTTACCTTTCCGCAAATGGACGTAAAAGATGGAATAAGCGAGGAATCTGTTGCTTCAATGCAAATGGAACAGAGTTTTGCCGGAAGGATTGGAAAACTTATTGAACCTGCTGTTAAGCCTCTTGGTTTGGATTGGCGTTCAGGTGTAGCTTTAATAGCAGGTGTTGTGGCAAAAGAGGTTGTTGTCAGTACGTTTGGGACAATGTACCGTCTTGGGGAGATAGACCCTGAAGAAGCTGATACTTTACAAGAGGCACTTATAAAAGATACATCATGGAGTCCATTAAAGGCACTATCCTTTTTAATGTTTTGTTTGATCTATATGCCGTGTTTTGTTGCTATGGCCGTTTTTTATAGAGAATCAGGATCCAGCTGGAAGTGGACTTGTTTCTTGGTGTTTTGGACGACAATTATGGCATGGAGCGCTTCTTTTTTAGTTTATCAGGTAGGTACTTTGTTAGGGTTTGGAGGATAAATTATGGAAAAAATTATAATAATTACAATAGTTTTTATTTCTATATTATGTTTGATCTATCATATTAGAAAAATGTTTAATACCCAGAATCCTTGCACTGGTTGTGGTCATTCTGGAGAGTGTAGAAATAAAAATAAATTTAATAAATTAAATAGAGAGGAATTTGTGAAATGAACAAAGGTGGCATGCTTTCAAAAATAGAAAAGCTTGGTTGTATATACAAGACACCATGTGGAATTATAAATGTAAACATTAGAGGAATGACTCTTCATTTAAGTGAGTACACTTTTACTGATTTTTCATTAATGGTTTCTAAAGCTAGCACAGTTTTATTAGATCAAGGGTTAACAGAAATAATGAAGGAAAGAGAATGTGGTAAATAATATGATCATTGAAGATAAGAAAAGAATAGAAGAAGTTTATAAATTTATTAAAGAAATAAGATATGGAGAGGTTGTTGTTACTCTTCATGATTCAGAGATAGTTCAGGTAGAAAAAAGAGAGAAGAAGCGTTTTAACATACAAAAGCGACTGTAATGACAGAGCTAATAGAATATATAAAATATCCGACTGGACAACCAGAGGCAATAATAAAGGAGGAAGTATTATGTCTAAGGTGTTTAGTTGGTTTTTTGTAATGTGTTTGATGTTAGGATTCGTTAGTCCTGTTTTTGCTGAAACAACGGAAGAAGAGCTTGTTGAATTAAAGGCAAGAATCCAAGAGATGGAACAAAGATTAGTTCAACAAGATAATAACATTGATAAAAAGGATGTGTTGTCTGAAAATTCGCTGCAAAAAAAAGAAGTTTTAAGCGGCATTTCACTCGAGGCTGGTGCGACATTTGTTCATCAGGCAACTAGCAATGCAAATGGAGATGATTTATCAGAAAATGATCAAGATGTTGGAGATGCCAGTTACTCTATTGATGTGTGCTTAACAAAAGAATTTGAAAATAGTGTTGCATTTATTGCTTTAGAGGCTGGTGAAGGTGTTGGTGCTGATGGCGAATTAGCTGTTTTCAGTGCTGTAAATGCTGATGCAACAGGAGGAGATGCTAATATTAGTGTTACTGAAGTATGGTATCAGCACAATCTTGAACTTTTTATTTTTACTTTTGGTAAACTTGCAGCGGATGCTTTTATGGATTCAAATGAATATGCCAATGATGAAGCAACACAGTTTTTAGGGGCAGAATTTAAGCATTCTTCAACTATTGAGTTTCCTGAAAATTCTGCTGGGTTGATTATTGGGGTATCTTTTTCGGATATGGTTAAAGCAGAAGCAATTGTTATGGATGGAAATGCTGATTGGGAAGATATGTTTGAAGATGCATTTTATGGAGGACAACTTACTTTTAGTCCTGAAATTGCAGGAAAAGATGGTAACTATCGTGTGTTTGGATGGAGAAGTAAGCGGGATCATACAAAATGGAATGATTCATCAGGCATTCAGGAAAATTCTTATGGGTTTGGCTTAAGTGCTGATCAAGAACTTACGGATACTATTGGTGTATTTGCTCGATATGCATGGCAAAATCCAGAAGTTTATTTGAATGGCGAAAGTTATTCGCTAGAGTATTCGTATAGTGTAGGTATTCAAATAACAGGTGAGCCATGGATGAGAGATAATGATGTTTTTGGAATTGCTTTTGGACAGATTTTTATTTCTGATAATTATAAAGATGCAGGAGGTTATCAAAAAGCTGATTCCGAAGGGCATATTGAGTTTTATTACAGCTACAAAGTTAATGATCATTTTACAATTAGTCCTGATGTGCAGATTGTTATGAATCCGTACGGTGGTGATGCAATAAATGGTGATGATACAATTGTTATTGCTGGAATTAGAGGTCAAATCGATTTTTAATTATTATTTAGGCAGTTGTTTTTAAAGCCTGTTCTTTAACTAGGAACAGGCTTTTTCTTACATCTTATAGCTTATGACTTACAACTACTTATTTATTTGACGGGATTCTGGGCTTTTATCTTTTCTTCTTAGTGTTCTTAGTGGTTTAATCAGATTCTTTCTTTTTTTGTTTGTTTTCGTACATCAGTCTATCTGCATGATTTAATAACTCATCAATTGTTAATTCATCCTTGAAATTAAAATGTGATATTCCGCAGCTTAATGAAAGATTAAATTTACGATTTGTTTTTTTGTTATGATTTTTTATATTTTCTTGCAGTCTTTTTTCAATTAATTCCGGTGTGTTTCCTGTAAACTCAACAGCAATAACAGCAAACTCATCTCCACCGATTCTTCCAATAACATCAGTTTCGCGAAAAGTGTTTTTAATGATCCGGGACGCGTCTTTTATAGCCTGATCTCCGTCTTTGTGGCTAAATGTATCATTTATTTTTTTCAATTCATCAACATCGAGGAATATAACTAATAAATTTCTTTCTTTCCTGATACTTAATTTTATAAATTGTGTTGCCAGGCCGCTAAATCCACGCCGGTTATAAAGGCCTGTTAGCTCATCTAGAAGAGATAAGCTTCTAAGAGACATTAGCATACGATGTCTTTCTATGGCATAACGTATGGAGCGTATAAGAAGATTTCTTTCAACGAGATCTTTTACGAGGTAATCTTCTGCTCCTGATTGAACAGCACTTATTGCAATGCTTTCGTCTGAAAGAGCGGTTAGCACTATTATTGGGACTTCCGGAGAATTTTCATATATTTTGTAAAACGAATTCAATCCTTTTGCATCCGGCAGTATAAGATCTAGTATTATTATGTCAATAGGCTCTTGCTCAAGATGTTTGATCCCTTTTTCAAGATTATCTGAATATTCGATTACAAATGGGACCCTGCTTTGGGCTGCAAGCATTTTGACGATCAGTTTTGCATATGAATGATTATCTTCAATCAGCAAAACCTTTATTGCATTGATATCCATAATAACTATTTTATGACTTAAGCCTTTTTGATACAAGTTAAATCAAAATAAGACGAAAAGCTAATAGTTGGTGGTCGAGAGTCAGAAAAGCAAAAAATAAAGAAAAAGATAGGTAATAGGTGATAGGTTATGGGTGCTAGGTTCTAGGTCATGGAGTCTGCGACGAGATTGTAAAAAGCATAAAGAAGACTCAAGACTCAAGGGATAAGAAGTCTTCGACGATATTGTAAAAAAGCACGAAGCATTTGCCATCCTCCTACGGCGGACTCATCGCTTGTTCACAAGGGGGTATGATGAACAATAAAATAAAAAGTGAGTTCTCTCCCCCCCCAACAAGATGGCGGATCTACGATAGGGATCAAACCTGCCTGAACCGTTTGTAAAGTAGAAAGTGAAAAGTAAGTAGGGGCGCCGCTTGTCTGCGCCCGTGTAAAAAGTTAGGCGTTATGCCATTATTGAGATTCCTGCCTGCCTAGCGGCAAGGTCGCTGGCATATGCAGGAATGACATGTCTTTTGCTTTTCTTCGTGTCCCTTCGCGTTCTTCGTGGTTAAAAAATCGTGTTGCGTTATGCGATATGCGTTGAGCGGACAGGCAAGCCGCGGAATGACAATATTTTCCTTTTTTTATGTAGTTTTAGGAATTTAATTTTGCATTAGAGTGTATAAAGCTTGACAATTGAGTATAAAAAGTGTTATCTTGTAATATAAGGCGAATAATGAAGTATTTAATTAGTTATAGTGACTAAAAAGGTAAAAACATGCAAAAGACTATATCTGTTGATGGTGTAAATATGGTTGACAGAAGAATAAAACCGCGTACTGCAGTGACTTATATGGCTGAAGCCTATATGGGGAGTGAAATATTGTTTGCAACAACTGTAGATGTATCAACGGATGGTTTTGGTATCACGTTTAGAGATGAATTTAGTGTTGGCGAGATATTGGACCTAAGGATCAATTACAGATTATGTGATGGTCTCGATAGTGATTTTGAAAGATTAAATATCTGCTTAAAAGCTGAGATAGTGTGGATAGAAAAGAATGAAAAAACTTATAGGGGAGGGATAAAAATAATTGAGATCGATCAGAATGATTTTGATATTCTAAAAAAAAGTATTGAAAGAATAGATAAATAAAAGCAATTATAGATTACTTTTTAATAAATATCTTTTTTGTGTTGGGCGCAAGATAAAAAGAGAGGTAAGTCTATGGATAGGGTAGAAAGAAGAAAGTGTAAACGTGTTGTTTGTGATGATGTCATTTCATATTCAGTTCTGCAGGGAAATAAAGCATCCAGTGTTGCATCCTCTGATAAGGTCCGTTGTAAGAATATTTCAGCTGAAGGTATTTTGTTTGCATCAGAAGTTAGCTTTCCCCTCGGAACACTTCATAAATTAAATCTTTATATGGATAGTTCAAAAGAAACTCCTGAAAGCATAAGTATGGTAGGTGAAGTATTGAGGTGTGATAAAGATAAAGACGGGCAAGAATGGAATATTGCTGTGTCTTTACACTGTATTGAAAAAAGAAAAAAAGATAATTTTTTAAGTTGGCTTGCATCAAAAAGCTAAGTTTTTGATCGTTTTTGCATTTATATTTCTTTTTTTCTTGTGTCTCCGTGTCTTTTTTAATTTCTGTTTCTGATGTATTTGGTGTAGAATAGCTATCAAAAAGATAAAAGGAAGCATGATCAATGGATAATCATGAAAGAAGAAAAGCTCCCCGCGTTCCCTGTGAAAGCCTAATAAATTATTCCTTTGCAACTGAGGATGGTTCTTCAGAAAACATAAGCTACGGCCATGTGCATTGTAAGAACATTTCACTTATAGGTATGTTGTTTACAGGATTTGAAGACATATCTCTTGGAGCACAGCTTAATCTGCATTTGCAGATGGATATAGAAGAAAATGTTTTTGAAGAAGTTAACTTTACTGGTTTAGTTGTAAGGTGTGACAAAGTAGGTTCTTCAGCTTTATGGGATATAGCAGTTAATATAAAAACTATTTTGCAAAGAGAAAAAAGATTTGTCTTTTTAAAATGGCTTGCTAATAAAGATGATGAATACAGATCATTATGATCTTGCTTATAATGAAGATGATAGATAAAGGGTCAGTTAATATTTCTAAGCAAACTTATAATTAATAATAGAGATGCGCTTATGCCTGGAAGGATATTAGTAGTTGATGACAGTGTGTTAGCAAGAGAAATGCTGACTAGTGCTTTAAAAAAGAACAATTATAATGTAGATACTGCATCTAATGGGCGTGAGTGTTTTAAGCTGTTATCCCGTAATGATTATGATCTTGCAATTATTGATTATCTTATGCCTGATACTGACGGACTTGAGCTCCTTAAAAGTATTTCCAAAAATCAAATAGATGTTCCTGTCGTGATTCTAACAAGTGGCGGATCTGAAAGTGTTGCTGTTCAAGCAATGAAATTTGGAGCTTTGGATTATGTTGTAAAAAGCGAAGAGTACTGTGAGAATATAATAAAGATATTAAAGGAAGACCTTAGCTTATATAAAATGGCAAGAAAGAAATACTCTGATGTGATAAACAAAAGAAAACTTGCTGGCAAAAAAAAGAAAAAGATCTTTTCAGATAAAGAAAGAATACTTGTTGTAGATGACAGTATTTTAGTCCGTGAGATGCTGCAGCAAACATTAACTCAAAATGATTATGATGTAGATTTAGCTTGCGGGGGGCTTGAAACATTAAAAATGATAAAGGAAAAGGACTATGACCTTGCAATTGTTGATTATCTTATGCCAGGTATGAACGGTCTTCAGGTCTTACAGAAAATTAAAGAGAAGGGATATGGTGTTCCTGTTATTATTTTTACCGGCAAAGGCTCTGAAAAAATAGCAGTACAGGCAATGAAGCTTGGTGCTCTTGATTATGTTGTAAAAGCAATTGGTGATATGGAATTTTTGCCAAGAGTTATAAAAGAAAACCTGTATATTTGCAGAGCAGAACAGCATATTGAAAGAGAAAGTAGTGAGAGTAATCTATTTAAGCTTAAAGAAAAGATACTTGTCGTGGATGATAGTCAGCAGGCTCGAAACATGACTAAAAAAATGCTGATTTCATTGAATTATGATGTAGATGTCGCTAGTGGAGGTGTTGATGCATTAAAAATGATAAAAGAAAAGGATTATGATCTTGCAATTGTTGATTATCTTATGCCTGGTATGAACGGGTTGGAGATACTTGAGAATGTTGTTAAAAAGGGGCATGATGTTCCGGTCATAGTTTTTACAGGAAGAGGCTCTGAAGAGATAGCTGTGCAGGCAATGAAGCTTGGTGCTCTTGATTATGTAGTAAAAACAGTAGGTTATTTAGAGCTCCTTTCAAAAATAGTTCAAAGAAACCTAAAAAATCATAGGATCAATAAAGAAAAGAAATCATTAGAGAAAAAATTAAAGATCAAAAACTCAGATCTGGAAAAAAGAATAATACAGTTAAGGGCTTTGAATGAAATAAGTAAAAGTATTGGTGGGCAGCTTGATCTTAATAGAACGCTAACCGTAATAGTTTCGAGGATATCTGAACTTCTGCATTGCAATAGAATCACTGTAATGCTCCTTGACGATAAAAAAAAGCATTTAAGTATTAGGGCTGCAAAAGGGTTCCCGGAGAAAGAAGCCAAAAAGGTAAAAGTAAAAGTAGGTGATTCTATTTCAGGTTATGTCGCTAAAACCAAAGAAGCTTTATTTTCCCGTGATATAGAACAGGATTCGCGTTTTAAAAAGATAAGTTCAGAACAATATTTTAATAAATCCCTCTTAAGTGTTCCTCTAAAGATAAGAGAGGATATTATGGGGGTTATTAATGTTAATAATAAACGAAATAATGAATTATTCACAATAGATGACCGAGATATATTGATGACTATTGCATATAATGCGGCAATTGCTATAGAAAACTCAAGAAGATATGAAAAAGCTCAAAAAGATGCAGTTACAGACAGCTTAACAAAGCTTTATAATCAGAGATATTTTTTTAACGCGTTGGATATTGAGGTAGAAAGAGCAAAGAGATACAAAACAAAACTTTCTTTAATTATAATTGATATTGATAATTTTAAGGAAGTAAATGATAAATATGGTCATCAGCAAGGTGATAGGGTTCTTGCTAATATAGCCAGGATGTTTGCAAAATCTATAAGAAAGCCGGCTGTTCTTGCTCGTTATGGCGGTGAAGAGTTTGCAATAATAGTTCCACAAACAGATATTAAAGGTGCTTCGATGCTTGCTGAAAGATTAAGGGTAAGAATTGAGAAACATAGCTTTTTACTAAAAAAATCTAAAAGAGTAAAGCTAACGATCAGTTTAGGTGTTAGTGAGTACAAAAAAGGGATATCAGCTAAAAAGCTGGTAGGGAATACTGATAAAGCTCTTTATAAAGCAAAGAAAAAAGGAAAAAACACTTATATGATCCTCAAGTAACAATATTCTGTGATCAATAACCTTCTTTTTAAGAAAACCGTCTTTTCTCCTGTTGTAAATATACCGAACGAAAATAAGCATCATAATAATGTAATGAAATTATATTAATAATCATTATTTTATATATATGTATATAAAAAAATGCACATATAATTTCAAAAAGAATGTTAGTTGTTGCAGTAAGGATTGTTATGGATGTATAAATCTTTTGCAAAAACTTGCATAAATATAAAAAATGTATTATACTTTTAATAAGATGACAGTATTATAATTAAGTGTGATATTAATCTATGTCTTAAAAAGGTGGAACTACTTATGGCTAAGGAAGTTAAGAAGATTTTAAGTGTTAAAGCAATATCTATTATATGTATAATAGTGTTGTTGGCTTCATTTTTTGTTATTCCCTCTAAGGTTTTTGCATCCAAATTGACTTTAAGTAAGAAAGAGTTAGTAAAAAGGATGAAGCTCTTTTATCCTATCAATAATTTAAAAGAAAAAAGATTTAAAAAAGTTAAATCTCTGGTTAAACAAAAGAATTTTATTGAAGCTTTGAATGAGGCTGAAAAACTTGTCTCAAGTAATGGCGACTTAAAGGCAAATTATTGTTTACAAGCAGTAAAAAGCTATTATCTGATAGGTAATAACTGGAGTAGATATTCAGAAACATCAACTTGTCTTTTAACTTTTATGGCCTGGATAGAACTTACAAATGAAAATTATAGTAAAGCTATTGAAATAACAGAAAAGTGTATAGAGCTTTATGGTAAAGAGGCAATATCCCAGCAAATGCTGCTAAATGACTTTTCATCTAAATATAATACAAGGCATAATTGGGCTCTTAACGATGTCGGAACATGCTTGTATATAAAGGGTGAATCTCATCTTAGGTTGAGGGAATACAGAAAAGCTTATAGTTCATTTAAAAAAATATCTATGAATTATTCGTTTGCACAGTGTTTTGACCCTAGTAAAGGTTTCTGGAAAGCTTCAGCAACATCGGAAAAGAAGATTGTAAAATTAGAGAAAAAATACGGTATAAAAAATACTTTAATCGCATCGGTACCAGAAAAAAAACGCATCTATTCACAGCAAAAACAGTATATAAAACCAAAGGATTACTCTAAAAAGTCTAAGAATGGAGATGTTATAATTACTGAAGAGAGAATAACCGAAAAGGATATCATTGAACAACAAAAAGCAATGACATCACAGGAAAGCGAAAGAAGTTTTACAAAAACAGCTCTTGAAGATTTGCTTGTTGAAGATATTGAATTAGATGATGACCTTCTGTCATATACTACTACAGAAGAAAAGATTGAAAGTGTTATCAATAATAATGATATTGCTGAAAAAGAGCATAGAGAAAAGATGAGAAAAGAAAAAGAGCAGCTTTCCAGGATAAATGAGAAAATAAAACAGGAAAAAACAGAGCTGATGAGTATTTTAAAACAGCTTGGCGAACCACCGATCATTAGCTTAGTGTTAAAAAAAGGAAATGAAGAAGAAGCTCTGAAAAGTATCCAAAAGCAAAAAGAAGAAAAGAAAAAACTACTCAAAAATAGAATAATAGCTGATAAAAAAGCCACTGAAGAAATAGCTTTTCAGAGAACTCCTGAATTGCCTGAACGTAAAGTATATGATCCTCCAAACAAAAGAAACCTCAAAGAAACTATAGTTTATGTTAAGAAGAACCTGTCTCTCAGATGGACAAATCAAGTGAATGAAAGAGGGATGTATGAAGTTATTCTGAAACGGAAAGGATCTAGAGAGGTAAAGGAATTCAGCGATCTTAATGAGTTTTATGCTTATGCAGAGGGTCTAGGCTTTTCAATATAAAGAAGACTCAAGACCCCAGACTCAAGACTCAAGGGAGAAGGAGTCTGCGACAATATTGTAAAAAAGCAAAAGATAAAGAAAAGATAGGTAATAGGTTATGGGTTCTAGGTTCTAGGTCAAGGAGCACTTTCGTGCGATATTAAAAAAACAAAAGCAATTTAGCCGCTCCTTTAAAAGCAGTTGTAAGTCGTAAGCTATAAGATGTAGGAAAAAACCTAAAAGCCAAAACCTAGAAACTTTCTTATTGCCTTTTACTTTTATACGGGCGGACGCAAGGCCCGCCCCTACTTACCTTTTTCCTATGTCTTTATCTCCTTCGATTTCACTCAGGATATAAGATAGTGAGCCTGTCGAACTACGCCTGTATCTGCCTGCCTCGCCGTAGCCTTCTTGTCTAGGCGAAGGCGGGTGGCTAAACCCTTTTTTTCGTGCTTTTATTTTATTTTCGTGATTACTTTTTTCCTCTATGGTTAAATTTATAATATAACACGATTTGTCTCGCCGTAGCTTAATGTGAAGGTGGAAACGCTTTAATCTTTATCTTTTAAATTATTTATTTATAATAGAGATAAGTAATAAATTTATGGGGGAAGTATGAACGACGAGTTTATAGAGAAAAGAAAATATATTCGTTTTGAAGCGCAGACAAGTATAAATGTTCAGTTGCATTCAAAAGGATATCTTTCACCTGAAAAAATATTGGGCTTAACAAAAAATATGAGTGTTGAAGGTGTCTGCTTTATTTCCGAAAAGGAGTTTAGGTCAGGTGATATCTTAACGCTTCAGGTTAAGCTCCCGAACCAATCTGAATCCCTTGCTCTTGAAGGAGAGGTGAGGTGGTGTAAGACAGTTTCTCGGGGTGAGATTGAGGAAAAGTTTGAAACAGGAGTTAAATTGTTTACAGTAGAAAAAAGCGATGAAACGAAATTTGTCGGATATGTAAATTATAAGCTGATACAGAGGCTCAAAAAAAAGGATTGAATTGTATTTATGCAAAAAAAGTTATTGTTTCTTATATTGTTTTTTTTAAGCGTTACTTTTGCTTATGATATATCGTATTCAGATGAGAAAAAATCTTTGTTAGGCGGAAAAGCACCTGAGATAAGAGCAGAAAAGTGGCTTTTTTCTAAGCCATTGAGTCTTAATAAACTAAGAGGTAAGTTGGTTGTTCTGGATTTTTGGAGCACAAGATGTGTTCCTTGTAAAAAATCGGTAGAAGTCATAAAAGAGCTTTACAAGCAATATATGGTAAGAGGAGTTTTTTTTGTTTCTTTGACAGAAGATGAACTTTTGAGAGTAAGAAAATATGCGAGAATGCATAATATGTTTTATCCGATAGGAACATCAAGTTTAAGTGAATATGATTATAATGCCCCGAGAATACCTTTTTCGGTGTTAATAAATAAGAAAGGAATAGTTATCTGGGAGGGGAATCCCGGAGAGGGTTTAAAAGAGGCAATAGATGCCGCAATTAATCAATAATTGTTTCGGAGGAGATCAATGGAAAAAGAACCACTGGAGTTTCTAAAAAAATTAGCAGATGCTGTCAGCCCATCAGGATTTGAAGAAGATGCTTCTTTAATATGGAAAGAAAGAACAGAAAAATTTGCAGATTCCGTTAAAAAAGACGTTCACGGTAATACAATAGCAGTGCTGCAAAGAGATGACAATATGAAAGTAATGCTGGCTGGCCATATTGATGAAATCGGGTATATGGTGAAATTTATAGATGAACAGGGTTACATCTATTTTTCTACAGTAGGTGGAATTGACCTTCATCTTGTACCCGGACAAAGAGTAGTTATTAAAACACAAAAAGGAAAAGTTCTTGGTGTTGTCGGTAAAAAACCTATTCATGTTCTTGAAGACGAAGAAAGAAAGAAGGTCTCAAAGATAGATCAGCTTTGGATAGATATAGGTTCAAAAAGTGAAAAAGAAACAAAAAAAATCGTTGATATTGGAGATGTTGCTGTTCCTGCTGTAGGGTTTGAGATCCTTCGTTCAGATATAGTTATAGGAAGAGGTTTTGATGATAAAGCAGGTGCTTTTGTCGTAAGTGAAGCTTTGAGGCTTTTATCAAATAAAAAAAACCTGAAAGCTTCAGTTTACAGCGTTGGAACGGTTCAGGAAGAAATTGGATTAAGAGGTGCCAGAACAAGCTGTTTTGGAATATCTCCTGATGTCGGTATTGCTGTTGATGTTACTTTTGCTACAGATTTTCCAGGTATGGAAAAGAAAAAGGTAGGCGATATTCAGATAGGAAAAGGCCCGGTTATTGCAAGAGGACCTAATATAAACCCAAAAGTTTTTGATATTATCGTTGCTGCTGCTAAATCTTCTAAAATACCGTATCAGATAGAAGGAATATCACGTGCTACAGGAACCGATGCCAATGTTATTCAGTTAACAAAATCAGGAGTAGCGACAGGTCTTGTAAGTATTCCATTAAGATATATGCATACACCTGTTGAACTTTTGAGCCTTAAGGATCTGGTTAATACTGCAAAACTTCTTTGTGCTGTTATAACAAGGCTTAGTAAAAAGACATCTTTTATAATATAAAATAGGTAATAGGTTATGGGTTCTAGGTCATGGAGTCTGCGACGATATAGTAAAAAGCATCTACCACAGAGAACATCCTCCTTCGGCGGACTCATCGCACGTTCACAGAGGGGGCATGATGAACAATAAAATAAAAAGTGAGTCCTCCCAACAAGATGGCGGATCTATGATAGGGATCAAACCTGCCTGAACCGTTTGTAAAGTAGAAAGTGAAAAGTAAGTAGGGGCGCCGCTTGTCTGCGCCCGTGTAAAAAGTTTAGCGTTCCTATTATTGAGATTCCTGCATACGCAGGAATGACATGTTTTTTGCTTTTCCTTCGTGGTTAAAAAATCGTGTTGCGTTGTGCGTGAAATACAAAATATTAAAAGAAATTTTTATCTGTGTTTATCCGTGTGTATCTGCCTGCCTCGCCGTAGCCTTCTTGTCTAGGCGAAGGCGGGTGGCTAAATTGTTTTTCTTTGTGTTATTTTTTATTACGGATTCTACTTAGTTGTTTTAATATGTTCTGTATATGCCCTGCTTCTATCATAGTACCTAAGTGTCCTTCTTTGAATCGTTCTTTACGAACATGCAAGGTAAGAATTTTCTGAAGTGTTTTGATATCTGCTGATTTGATGAGGTTTGGATCGTGATAATAATGATCAGCTTCTTTTTGCCATTTGGGCCAGTTATAGGGTATGATAAACCCCTCTCCATAAAGATCATAAATAAAATCATTTACTATATCACTGTAAGTATAAAAAAAAGACATAATGCTGTCTTTTTCAGTAAAATCCCATTTTCCAATATTAAAATTTGGACTTTCTAATAACGGCAAATATTTTAGAAGGATGTCTATACTGTTTTTTGTTGTTTTACGGGCCATATGATTGATTGTCAGAAAATTACTTTAAATTGTAAAGGAAGAAAACTTTATTGGCTCTTTCGAATATTGCATCATTATGCAAAACATGATATAAAAAAGTATGAATAGATACAGGGAAGATAGAAAATATATTTTCAGACCGCCAAAATATTCACATGTTTTAGCTCCTTTTATTTATTTATTGAGTGATATTTTTTATCTAAGATTACGGGATAAGATCATTGATGTTAATGTGGTATCTGGTGGAGAAGATGTTGTTGAAAAGTATAAAAGCAATGCATCTTTCTTAATAACCCCTAATCATTGTGATCACTCAGATCCTCATGTTCTTATGCATTTAAGCCGTATTTATAAGATTCCTATACATTTCATGGCTGCAAAAGAGATCTTTGATATTAATAAAGGTTTAAACGGAAAAATATTGCAGAGAGCCGGAATTTTTTCTATTGATAGAGAAGGGACAGACCTGAAAGCTATCAAGCAGGCAATGAAAATAGTTTTTAATGCAAAATATCCGCTTGTGATGTTTCCTGAAGGTGAGATCTATCATTTAAATGAAAAGCTGACAGATATGAATCAGGGAGCTGCAATGATAATGCTTAGAACAGCAAAAAAAATGAAAAAGGAAAAAAGGACAAATGGTGTTTTTATTTTTCCGACAGCACTTAAATATACCTATATAGATGATATTACTCCGACGTTTCCCCAAGTATTAAAAAGGTTGGAAGAAAAACTTCTTTGGAAGCCTCAGGAATCACTTGATCTTGTTGAAAGGATATATAAGTTTGGTGAAGCATTGCTTGGTATAAAGGAAAAAGAATATTTAGATAGGACTTTGGAAGGAAGCCTTGATGTAAGATTAAGTACTTTTCGGGAAATTCTTATAAGCAGGATGGAAATTTACTATTTTCAAGCTCTGCAATCGGGAAAACATGCTGAACGCATTAGAAAACTTCGAGGTAAGATAAGATCTTTTCTTCTTTATGATAAAAAGCCTGAAAAAGAAATGCTGGAAAAATACTATAATGATCTTGATATTCTTCATTTTGCCTTTCAGCTTTATAGCTATCCCGGACAATACTTAAAAGAAAAAGCATCACAGGAAAGAATCGCTGAGACTCTTTTAAAGTTTGAAGAAGATCTATTCCATGAATATAAGATAAAAGGTAGAAGATCCGCTGAGGTCTATTTTTGTCCTGCTATCGATCTTTATGAATATCTTGATCTTTATAAAAAAGATCCCAAAAAAGCTGCAAATGAAGTTACTCTGAAAATTGAGAGTTCCATAAAGTCAATTTTGGAATAAAAAAAGCAGTTAAGGTTATAATGCATGATCTCTTTAATTCTACCCGCTTGATAGCTGAATATTTAAAAAATAAAAACTTGACTTTTAATAAGTTAGACATTAAACTGTTAGATATCTAACAAATAAGGAGTTTTTATGTCTTTTGGTAATGTGAAAATACCGGGCGGTATAAAAAATAAGAAACATGAGGCCCTTTTGAACTTCATAAGAGCTGCAAGCATCATAGGTAAAAGATCTCAAGCCTTTTTTAACAGCTTTAATGTTACGGAAGCTCAATATAATGTTATGGTCATTTTACATCTCAAGAGTCCTCTTTCGCAGGTAGAAATTGCTGAACATCTGGTCTCCAGCCGGGCAAGCATAACTTCTGTTTTAGATCGTCTTGAGAATAAAGGATATATCTGTAGAGATACCGATGGAAAAGACAGAAGGGTATACAAAATAACACTGACATCACTTGGCAAAAAGATCCTAAAAAAAATTGAGCCTGAATATATTAAAGAGATACAAAATATCATGAAGAATATAAGCGAATCAGAGAGCCGAAAGTTTTTGGGGGTTTTAAAAAAATTAGACTTTTCTTATAAAAATTAGGGAGTGAGAAAATGAAAAACAAATCATGTTCAAACTTATCTTTTAAAGCACTTATGATAACTCAGTTTTTAGGTGCTTTTAATGATAATGCTTTTAAGTTCATTATAACTATATTAGCGGTAAATCGTGCCGTTACATCACATGCGGGAGCCAGAAATGCAAGTATAATGGGTGCTCTTTTTATTGTGCCCTTTATAATATTTTCATCATATGCCGGTTATCTCGCTGATAGATTCAGCAAAAGAAAAATAACGGTTTTATCAAAGATAGCAGAAGTAGTTGTCATGTGTCTTGCCTTTCTTGCTCTTATGTCAGGTAATTTGGTCTTTATAGCATTTGTTCTTTTCCTTATGGCAACTCAGAGCACTTTTTTTAGTCCGGCTAAATACGGAATACTGCCGGAACTGCTCGATGATGCTAATCTTTCAAAAGGAAACGGTTATTTGCAGATGTGGACATTTCTTGCAATAATCCTTGGTACTGCAGCAGGAGGGAAGCTCTTACATCTTTTTGATACAAATATTGCAAATACTGTTCTCGTTTTTATTGGTCTTGCTGTAGCAGGAACAATATCAAGCTTATTTATTACCAAAGTGCCTCCTTCTGGGTCTAAGAAAAAATTTCAAATAAATGCTTTAAAAGATACACTACTAGTTGTTAAGGAAATAAAGCATGATAAAGCGCTTTATCTAACCCTGCTTGCTATATCTTATTTCTGGTTTCTAGGTATTGTTTTTCAGTTAAACTGTGTCGTTTATGCTAATAAATTTTTAATGCTGCCGGATAGCAGATCAAGTGATCTTTTTGTTGCGATCTCTATTGGAATAGGAATGGGGAGTCTTTTGGCTGGCAGGTGGTCAGGAAAAAAAGTGGAATTCGGCCTCGTCCCTCTTGGAGCAATAGGACTAAGTATTTTTTGCATCCTTTTGGGATTGCCGGTTTTTTCATATAAGACAATACTTTTTGTCTTATTCCTCTTAGGTCTTGCAAGCGGATTATTTATTGTTCCTTTGAATGCATTTTTTCAGCAGATGAGCCCTAATGAAAAAAGAGGTGAATATCTTGCATGTATGAATATTGTTACATCACTGGCAATGCTTGCAGGGTCTCTTATGTTGTTTGTTTTTGGAGATATTTTTAGGTTTACTGCACCTCAAATATTTTTGCTGCTCGGTATCCTTTCAGTTATAGTTACAGCATATATATTTATGACCCTTCCGGATTCATTTGTTAGATTCTGCAATTGGTTAATGACCCATACAATTTATAGAATAAAGATCAGAGGTTTGGATAATGTTCCTAAAGAGGGTGGAGCGCTTCTGGTTTGTAACCATGTTTCTTATGTTGATCACATGATAATAAGCGCATCAATACAAAGACATATCAGGTATATGATGTATCGTGGATTTTACAATAAGCCATTATTGAAGCCGTTTTGTAAGATGATGAAGGCGATCCCAGTCTCTTTAAATGATTCCCCTAAAACTATAATTAAGTCATTGCAAGTTGCAAAAAAAGCTGTAATGGAGGGTAATCTTGTATGTATTTTTGCAGAAGGAGAACTTACAAGAACAGGTAATATGCTTCCTTTTTCAAGAGGTTTTGAGTATATAATGAAAGATATTGATGCACCAATAATCCCGGTATATCTAGACCGTATCTGGGGTAGTATTTTTAGCGTTGAAAGAGAAAAAATCGTTTGGACCATTCCTAAAGTACTGCCAATACCTGTTACTATAATATTTGGACAGCCAATGCCTGCCTCATCAAAAACATATCAAGTAAGGATAGCTGTTCAGGAGCTATCAACTGATGCATTCAAAATACGTGGAAAAGATCAAAAGAAAATACATATTGCCTTTATTAAAGAAGCTAAAAGACATCCTTTTAAATTTTGCATGGCTGATTCCACAAAGATGGTTTTAAATTATGTTTTGACACTTGCAGGTGTTTTAACTTTAAGAAAAAAGTTATTTTCCAAAAAAGATGATGATGGTCTTGATGAAATGATAGGTGTATTGCTTCCTGCATCTTGTATGGCAAGTATAGTTAACGGAGCTATACTTTTTGCTGGAAAAATACCTGTAAACCTCAATTTTACTGTTTCCAAGACAAATATGGAATCTGCAATAGAACAATGCAATATGAAAACGGTTATAACATCGAGAATATTTCTAAAAAAGATCAAAATAGATGAAAATGATAAGATGATATTCCTTGAAGATATAAGAGGAGAAATAACAAAAAAAGATAAGTTTTTCTCAGCAATTGCGGCTTTTATTTATCCGTCATTTTTAATAGAGTGGCTTTTTGTAGGCGGCAATAAATATGATGTAAATGATACTGCTACTGTAATATTTTCAAGCGGAAGTACAGGAGAGCCTAAAGGAATAATGCTTTCACATGGAAATATTTTTTCAAATATTGAAGCAATTTATCAGATACTGCATTTGAAATCTAATGATGTCATAATGGCAGCGCTTCCGTTTTTTCACTCGTTTGGTTTTACCGCAACGCTCTGCTTTCCTGTTGGTGTAGGAATTGGTGTTGTGTACCATACAAATCCAATGGATGCCGGTACAATAGGAGAGTTAACTGAAAAGTATAAAGCTACTATAATCATGGGCACTCCTACATTTTTTTCGGCTTATGTGAGGAAATGTAGTCCTAAACAATTCGAAAGCCTTAGACTTGCTATTGTAGGTGCAGAAAAATTAAAAGAAAGCCTTGATGTGAAATTTTATGAAAAATATGGCATTGCTCCTTTTGAAGGATATGGAGCTACTGAACTATCGCCGATCGTATCAATGGGTGTTCCTGATTATGTAAGCGCGGATAAAAACATTCATCAGCTTGGTAATAAAAAAGGATCAGTTGGACATCCTGTACCGGGTGTTGCTGTGAAAGCTGTTAGGGCGGATACCTTTGAATTGTTACCTTTTGGTGAGGAAGGTCTTTTGCTTGTAAAAGGGCCGAATGTTATGAAAGGATATTTAAATAATCCTCAAAAGACATCGGAAGTTATTAAAGACGGATGGTACGTTACTGGAGATATAGGCTGTATAGATGAAAATGGTTTTATTATTATTACTGATAGGCTTAGCCGGTTTAGTAAAATAGGTGGTGAAATGGTACCTCATATAAAAATTGAAGAAGAAATATTGAATATAGAGGGATCAACAGAACAAACCTGTGTTGTGACCTCTGTTTCTGATGAACGTAAAGGAGAAAAACTGATAGTCCTTTATAAAAATGAAATGAATGTTAAAGCAATTTGGGAAAAGTTAAATCAAAGCACATTTCCAAAATTATGGATACCTAAAAAAGAAAACTTTTATAAAATAGAATCTATTCCTGTACTTGGCACAGGGAAGCTTGATCTTAGAGAAATAAAGGAACTAGCAAAAAAAATAACATTTTCTAAATAAACAATCAGTGAAACAACCCGGGCAAATGTTTTATCCTGCTTGAACCTTTATCTAAAACATGATATAAAGTTTAGAACATAAAATTAATCTAGAATCATAAATAAATGGAGGCTAAGTTATGAAAATATTTTTGTTGCTTTTTTTATTGGGTCTTTTTGTTAGTGATGCTTCAGCAGATGAAAAAAGGACTTATGGAGGTATTGTTGTCTTTGAAACTACTCAGGGTACTCTAGAGATTAAACTTATGCCGGAAGTTGCTCCAAAAACTTGCGAAAATTTCGTTAGACTTATAGAAAAAGGCTATTATGACGGTCTTATTTTTCATCGTGTAATTAAAGGGTTTATGATACAGGGTGGCGACCCTACCGGAACAGGCAAAGGTGGTAATTCTATATGGGGAGCACCTTTTGAAGATGAAGTAACGGCAGATATCCAATTTGATAAAAAGGGACTTCTTGCTATGGCTAATGCAGGCCCCAACACTAATGGAAGCCAGTTTTTTATTACAACTGTCAAAACACCATGGTTAAATATGAAACATACTATTTTTGGCGAAGTTATATCAGGCTATGATGCTGTTGAAAAGTTAGAAAATATTGCAAAAGGTTCAAATGATAAGCCAGTAGATGAACAAAAAATTATAAAAGCATATATGAAAAAATGATATTAAGGAGGAATAATATGAAAAAAGGAATTTTATTTATCCTATTTTTAGCTTTAATAATGTCTGTTTCAACTTTATCTTATTCTAGATCAAGTAAGTCTTTAGTAGGTAAAAAACCTCCTGAAATAAAAGCAGAATCATGGGTGAACACTACACCATTATCTTTGGCAGGTTTGAAGGGAAAAGTGGTTGTTGTAGAATTTTGGGCAACATGGTGTCCCCCTTGCCGGTCATCAATCCCTCATTTAATAAAACTTTATAATGCAAATAAAAGTAAGGGATTGGTGCTGATATCTCTTACAAATGAGAAAAAACGTGAGATCCGTTCATTTGTTAGAAAGAATAAAATGACATATCCTATTGGCGCAGGTAGTTCTACATCTAATTTATATGGTGTTTCAGGTATTCCACATGCAGTTGTTATTGGAAGAGATGGGAAAGTTGTTTGGGAAGGCCACCCTATGAGTGGTCTTGACGGAGCTGTTAAAAAAGCGCTTAGTTCTAAATAAATGTAAGAAAACTATTATAAAATCTGACCAAAGCGAGAATAACCGGATAAAACGGCTATTCTCGCTTTTTTTATAATAGTGTAATCTTTTATCAGATATAAAAAGATATTGAAGACATATGAAATTTGTTTATAATAAGTACTTTTTATTTTAAAAGATAAGTTCAAGGTTGTTTATAAAAAGAGGATTTTTAAGTATGCCTTTTGAAATATTTTATATGCAGATAGTTTGTTTGGGATTGCTTGTCACTTTTGCTCATTACGGCAGCAAGATCACACGAAAGCTAAAAATTGGTGAAGTAATAGGACAGGTTTTAGGCGGGCTTGTTGTAGGTCCTGTATTGATTTTTCTTTTTGAAAATAGATTTCCTGCTTATCGCACAGCATTACACACACTTCACTTCTTTACATTTGTTTTCTTGAGCCTTATTGCTTTTGGTATTGGAGATGAACTTTCTTTTGATAAGCTTAAAAAAATAGGAAAAAGTGTTCTTGTAATGAGTCTTGTAGAAGGTTTTGTTACTTGGGTTTGTATAACGCTTACTTTTCTTTATCTGGGTTTTGAACCTATCTATGCCATTATTATTGGAAGTATAGGTGTTGCGACTGCGCCGGCGGCAACTTTTGTAATTATGAATAGGCTTGGTATCTCAGGAAAATTGAGAAGTGTTCTCGGAGGAGTAGTTGTACTTGATGATGTTATTGAAATAGTCATTTTTTCTATAGCGACACAGATTGCTATAACGATCAAAAAAAGCGGTGGAATAACATTAAGTAACCTTGCTTTACCTGTTGCTAAGGAAATGATTTTTGCGCTTTTACTGGGATTTGTTATTTTTATTATACTTCGATTTGCTATTGACAGGAGATGGCTGAAAAAAAGAGAGGCAGGAAAGAGGGTACTTGGACCGGAATTTTTATCAAGGCTTATTTCAGAACTTCCCGGGCCTTCTGTAGAAGTTTTTATTATAGTTTCCGGAATAGTTTCTCTCGGTGTTGGTCTAGCGATGCATTTTCATCTTCCTTTTTTAATAACAGCAGTTAGTGCCGGTGTACTGATATCAAACTTCTATAGCAGGGATGTTTTTAGATCTCTTAGTATAGAAAATGCAACTTCTATGTATTCTCTTATCTTTTTTGCGCTTATAGGTGCAAATATAGAAATTGATGCTTTTCATCCAGAAAACTTTGTCTTTATTGCTGCGTATATAATAGCCCGGTCAGTAGGAAAAATAGGGGGTACATGGCTTGGATGCAAGATGTCTAGACAATCAAAAAGGTTGACCCAGATGCTCCCAAAACTTATGCTTCCTCAGGCTGGAGTTGCTGCAGTTGAAGCATTTTTTGTTGCTAATGTACTAGGAAAAGAAGGACAGCAAATACTTGGTATTATTCTTCCTGGTCTGATATTTTTTGAAATTGTGGGTATTTTGATGTCTGAAAGGACTCTCCTTAAATGGCGCTCATGGGAAACAGGTGGAGGAGATCTTTTAGAGGGAGAAGAAGATTTAATACGTAATAAAATAAATAAAGAGAAATTGAGTATTTATGAATTACTTGATCTGGAATGCATGCGCGTTCCTTTTGAAGTTGAATCAAAGGGTGAGTCCATATGGAAGCTTATTCAAATACTTCATTCAGTAGGGCGAATTGATAACCCAGGAGAAGTTCTTGAAATAATTCTCGAAAGAGAACGTCAGGGAGGGGTCACGCTTGGAAAAGGTATTGCTATTTTGCATGGAAGGCTACCAAATTTACATCAACCCGTAATTGCCCTTGGGGTTCTCCCTCATGGGAAAAGTGTTAATTTTGACGGTGCTATGGATGAACCAGTAAATATCATTTATCTTGTATTATCACCCGCAGAAAAACCTGAATTACATCTTCAGGTGCTTGCTGCGATTGCTAAGCTTCTAAGTGTACCTAATGTTCGTTCCCGCTTACATAATGCAACTAATGAAGTAGAAGCTCTTAAAATAATAAAGAAACATTCTGCCCATAAATAATAACATTTTTAATCCTTATTTTTAGCAGCCAACTTTATTTTAAAGCTTTAATATGATATTCTTTACATTACATAAATAATTGTTTGGTTTGTTTTTAAAATGTTTTATAGGAAATATGATGTTAGAAAATAACGGATCTGGATTAAGCATAGCTTATTTTATTTCTCCTCATGGATTTGGACATGCTGCCCGTGCTTGTGCTGTTATATCTGCATTGCTTGAAAATGAGCCTTCTATTACATTTGAGATATTTACGACCGTTCCTGCTTGGTTCTTTAAAGATTCTTTTGTCGCATCATTTAACTATCATAAAATCAAAACAGATATCGGGCTTGTACAGGATAGTCCTGTAAAAGAAGATCTAAATAAGACCATAGAAGCGCTTGAAAACTATATACCGTTTAAGCAATCAGTGATAGATGAACTTACTAAGAAGGTTATCAAAGCCAAATGCAAACTGATAATATGTGATATAGCTCCACTTGGAATAGAAGTTTCAAAAAAAAGCGGGATACGATCACTATTAATAGAAAATTTTATGTGGGATTGGATATATGAGGGATACTCAAAATACGATAAAAGGATAATTTCATATGCGGAATACTATTCTAATATTTTTAAAAAGGCTGATCATCATATTCAGACAGAACCGGTGTGTTTGTTTACTGAAGCTGATATTGTAACAAACCCTGTTTGCAGAAATCCTTTAAAGAATAAAAAGGATATTAGAAACAGGTTAAAAATACCAGATGAAAAAAAAATGATCCTTATTTCTATGGGAGGAGTACGTGAACAGTATGATTTTTTAGAAAAACTTAAAAAGTATACTGATATGTGTTTTGTGATTCCGGGAGGCAGCGAATCTTTTAAAATAGAAGATAATCTTGTGCTTATTCCGTTTCACAGTGATTTTTACCATCCTTCTTTAGTTGCATCTTCTGATGGAGTAATAGGAAAAGCAGGTTACAGCACACTTTCTGAAGCTTACTGGGCAGGTGTACCTTTTATGTATATTACACGTAAAAAGTTTTGTGAATCAGAAGTCCTTGATAAATATATTCAAAAAAATATGCATGGAATATCTATGACAGAAGAAGAATATCAAAAAGGTGAGTGGGTATCTAAAATTCAAAAGCTTGTAGAGCTACCAACAATTAAGCGGAAAGGGACAAACGGAGCTTATCAAATAGCAGAGTTTATTACTAATCTTCTTCAAAAAAATAAATGAGTTTTTTTAATATAAAAAACGTTTTGATTACATAAGGAAAGATTATGAATAAAAAAATCTATTGTTTTTATCTGATGTTGTTTTTTCTGGCTTTGCCCCGTTTCCTTTATTCTTCCGAATGCAGAATAAACCAAAAAAAAGGTAAATGGTATATTGAAAAAGATGGCTCTCCCTTTGATCTTAAAGGAGTAGGCTGTGCCCTGCAAATTGGGAAAAGCGGTATAGATTATTTACAAATAGCAAAAGAGCTTGGTGCAAATACTGTAAGAACATGGGGAATAAAGGATAATACAAAGTCTTATCTTGATGAAGCTGAAAAACTTGGCCTGAAAGTTGATGTAGGTATATGGCTTAAACATTGTAATCCAGATAAGGGGAGCAAAGTTTTTAGTTATATTAATAATGAAAAGGAATTAAAAAGAATAGAATCAAAAATATTATCAGATATAAAAAAGTTTAAAGATCATCCTGCTGTTTTAATGTGGAATGTAGGAAATGAGGTGCTTCATTTTACTAAAGATGAAGATGAACATATTGCTTTTTGTAAATTTCTTGAAAGAGTTTTTAAAAAAATAAAAGAAATCGATAGATCTCATCCTGTTATGTATACTTTTGCAGGAAAGAAACATTTTCATTATCTTAAAAAATATGTCCCAAGCATTGATATTATTGGTGTAAATACTTATAGCGATATTGATGGTATTTATCAGGAACTAAAGAGACTAAAAATTGCAAAGCCTTTTATTATTACGGAATCGGAACCGTATGGGCCGTGGGATTCAAAAAAAGATAAATTTGGGATGAGAATAGATATAAGTGATTATGAAAAGGCATTTAGATATCAATATCATTTGGAAGAGAAAGAGAGATTAAAAGGA
>JAGLFH010000033.1 GCA_023144635.1 Candidatus Auribacterota bacterium
TCTTGTCTTGGAGTATTTGCATTTCGTCTTGGAGATCCAAAAAGGAAACTTTTTACATGGTGGGATCTTACAGTAGGAAAACTAAAGCGAGAATCATTTTATGTTATTCAGGAAAAATATACCGGAAAAAAGACAAAAAATAAGCCACCGCTTTTTACAAAATTAGAACTTGATAAATATACTGTAAATGCAGGCGGAAAGTTGAATATTACAATAAATGCACGGGATCGTGAAAATGATCCTTTAACATATGCAATTAAAATATGGAGGTTGAGAAAACATAATCCAAACAGGCATATTCCTGAAATAATGGATGTTGATAAAAAATTTAATGTTCCCAAATTTGTATTTAAAGCACCAAATATATCAGGATTGTATAAATTGATAGTTTATGTTTATGATGATCATGGAAACATTGGTGTAAGAAATGTCACGTTTAAAGTGGAACCCCACGGGCAAACACCCGTGGCACCTAACGTTTCAGTTCGGTGAAACCTCGGCGAAGCGTATCCGTATTTGCGTGTTTCTATGGTGCGCTGCAGTAGGATACCCGACATGCTTTATTCGCGGCTTCACAGTTGTGGTTTTTGCGAAGTCGGGTAAACTAATAAATTATTTGTTTAATAAAAGATAAAATATTATAATAATTTGATATTTTTAAAATTCAAGGGTAAACAATTTATGGCTAAAATATTGATAATTGATGATGGAAAGACAATTGTTAGAATAATTTCTAACATGCTGAAAGTAAGCGGTTATGAAGTAGTTTCTGCTTTTGACGGTCAATCCGGTGTTCTTACTGCCCGTAAAGAAAATCCTGATCTTATAATATTAGATCTTAACCTTCCCATCATGAATGGTTTTATGGTTTGCCGCATACTTAAATTTGATGAGAAATTTAAGCATATTCCTATAATTATGTGCACAGCACGTAAATCAGATGCTGATAAAGTGCAGAGTTCAGAAGTAGGTGCTAACGCGTATCTCACAAAACCGTTTGAAAAAGAAGAACTTCTTGCGGCAATTGAAAAATTGTTAATATAAAATGAACGCTCCGCTGTAAAAACGTTATTCGTCGTTCGGGATTAGTGATTCGTTCAAGGAACGCTTCGTGCGATGATTTTAAAAAAAACTATTTACCACAGAGGTCACAGAGAACACAGAGAAAAAACGTAGTAGGGGCGGGCCTTGCGTCCGCCCGTGTAAAAGTAAACGGTATTTGGGTTCTATTTTTTTATTTGTTTTTTGGAATTTGTTTTTTGGTGCTTATACTTTAGTTCCATGGATGTTCAACGCATATCGCATAACGCAACACGATTTTTTCACCACGAAGAACACGAAGGGAAAAAAAGGGATTTTTTTCTGACACCTGATCGCTAATTACTAAAATATAGTCGAAGACTCCTTGAACAAGTTAACCAATTAACAATGCTTTTTACTTTAGCTTTTTCCTACATCTTATAGCTTATGACTTACAACTGCTTTTATTTGACAGGATAAAACGCAGATTTGGAAGATTAGAATAATCTTAATTTATTTTTGCAGTTAAGTGGAATAGCATTCCTAAAAAATGTGATATGCTTCCGCCAAGTACAAATAAATGCCAGATAAAATGAAAATACGGCACCTTTTGGTATGCATAAAATATCAGTCCTAAAGTGTAGCATGCTCCACCAATAAAAAGCCAAATAATTAAACCTTTGGGAACCATTTGAAGCATGGGCTTAAAGGCAATAATAATAAGCCATCCCATGGCCAGATAAAATAATACTGAAACAAATTTATATTTCTCTATAAAAAAAAATTTTGCAATAATTCCTCCGATAGCCATAGCCCAAATAAGTCCGAAAAGAGTCCATCCCCATGGACCGCGCATGGAGGCCAAGGTCACAGGTGTATATGTTCCCGCTATAAGCAAGTAGATCGTTGAATGGTCTAAAATCCTAAAAAAACTTTTTATGCGTCTATTTGAAAAACTGTGGTATAAGGTAGATGCTAAATAAAGAAGAAAAAGCGTAGAGCCATAGATACTGAAACTTACGATTCGCCATACATCACCATATTTACTGGCAAAAACCACAAGAAGAACAATTGCGACTATGCTTAATGCTGCACCAATACCATGAACAATACTGTTGGCTATCTCTTCTCCTAAACTTTGTTGCCTGATACAAGGAACTTCAATTTCAGTAATAATTGTCTTAATCTTTTCGTTAGTCTTTTTCATAAGAACAGTAATACTTTTTTGTTGGAGGATTATAAAAAGTTATCTTTTTAATTATAATTTTTTATGAGATAAAACCCTGAACAGAACATCAAATGATAAGTTGTTATTTTTTCTTTGCATGAGTGATCAGTGGTTTCTGACCCCTTTCTTTAAAGCTTATGACGATTTTCTCTGCTTTAGCAAAAGGAACAGTTATAAAAGAGAATTTGTCCATTACCTGTATATCACTGATATGTTTAGGTTTAACTGGGACTTTGCTTATAATAAGATCAACAAGTTTTTTAGGATTGATCTTGTCTCTCTTACCAAGTGCTACAAACAGTCTTGCTTTGCCATGCATGTCAAGTTGTCTGCCGCCGTGTTGATCAAGTCGTTTTCCCTTTGAACCGATCTCTTTTATTTCATTATAGGCATCAGGATTGAGTTCTTCATCGAAACAATAGTTAAGTATAGCAGCTAAAATATCTGCAGGATCTTTATCTTCCAGCAATGTCTCTGCCCATTTATAATAATTTGTATCGATCTTATCTTTCACAATACTAGCCAGATCATCGTATATCTTTCTTTTTTTAGCACTGATAATATCTTTTACCTTTGGTATTTTTGATTTTTTGATATCAGTCTTTGCTATTCGCTGTATGAACATCAGTCGATGATACTCACTAGGAGTAATAAAAGTAATAGCTGTGCCCTCATTTCCGGCCCTTCCAGTACGACCTATTCGATGGACATAAGACTCTGGATCTTGAGGCAGTGAATAGTTTATAACGTGGGTCAGATTAATAACATCAATTCCACGTGCTGCAACATCTGTTGCTACAAGAATATTGGCTCTTTGTTTCTTGAATTTATCAAGGGTTCTTTCTCTTTGTGCCTGCGATATATCACCATGAATGGATTCTGCGTCATATCCGCGATCTATTAAATGAGTTGCAACAGAATCAACGTCACTCTTTGTTCTGCAGAAGACCAAACCGTAAAAATCAACTTCAATATCAATTATTCTACATAGTGCTTCAAATTTATCAGAAGCTTTTACTTCAAAATATATTTGTTCTGTAAGATTAGATGTCAGCTGCTCTTTAACCGAAATAAGCTTATAATCGCCCATGTATTTGTGTGCAAGATCCTTTATCCTTCTTGGCATTGTTGCAGAAAAAAGCAGCGTTCTTTTATTATCATTCGTATGCGTCATTATTTCTTCTATATCTTCGATGAAGCCCATATTAAGCATTTCATCACCTTCATCAAGGATCAGGTGCTCAATGTTTCCAAGCTTTAGTGTTTTTCTCTTTAGATGATCAATTACTCTACCAGGAGAACCAACTACAATATGCACACCTCTTTTTAGTCTGCGTAATTGCTGATCAATAGATTGACCACCATATATTGGTACTATTTGAATATCCTTGTCTCCTTTGAGTGAATTGATCTCTTCTGATACCTGAATGGCAAGTTCTCGTGTAGGGACCAGGATTAGCGCCTGAACTGTTCTATAATCTGTGTTAATCATGTCAATAAGAGGTAATCCAAATGCAGCTGTTTTCCCAGTACCTGTTTGGGCCTGAGCGATGATATTAGTATCATCTCTTAACATTATAGGGATAGTCATTGCCTGAATTGCGGTTGGCTCTTCAAATCCCTTTTTATTAATTGCTTTCAGTGCTCCTTGGGAAAGCCCAAGGTCATTAAATGTCTTTTTACTTGCCATAAATTTCTCTTTTTTATAATTTTATTCATCTACTCAATAGAACTTAACAAACATACACTATTATCTAAAAAAAAGATACTAAAACCTCTCTAATCGTAATGAGTATATAACGTCTTGCAGGGTAAGTGCTTAAGTGGATGTTTGATTTGATTAAAGACTATTTACTGTCCACTTATTATCTATCCATAATCCTATTATTTCTATATTAGGAAAAATATCTTTTAAATATTTAATAGATCTATTTATTTGATCTTTTTGTTTCTCTTCATCCGTTGGATTTCCTGCGCAATCATAATGTCCGGAAATAAAAATTAGTTTAGAGCCATGTTTGTTTATTGAAATTTCAACTCTTTTTATAATTGAACTAACCAAGGTTTTATTATTATTTTCTCCCAGTATTTTACACGGCCCAGGTTCGGTTATTGTATCTACATACTTTACAGTATAATTATTTTTTAAAAACTTTATTATAGGTTCCTGTATTCTTCCGTCCATACAGTGAATTGATGTGCAAAAAGTCATTTATTACTCCTATTTAAACTAATTTATTTGTCGAACCACTTAGTTTCCTTAGATTGTAGTTTATCATGATGATAATCGAATGAAAAGCAGAAGAAAGAAAGACAAAAGCAAAAGATAAAGAAAAGATAGGTGATAGGTAATGGGTTATAGGCTATAGGTCGTGGAGTTTGCAACGATATAGAAAATAGGTGATGGGTTCTAGGTCAAGGAGCACTTCCGCCTTCGTCTAGACAGGAACACTATGGCGAGACAGGACGTGCGATGATTGTAAAAAGCAAAAAGCAGGAAAAACAGAAAGTGAGTAGGGGCGGCGGCTTGTCCCCGCCCGCTGTAAAAAGTAAAATTTGAGATGTAAGTCCTCCCAACAAGATGGCGGATCTTCTATAGCCGTAAATCACGTAGGGTTTACGGTCATGAACTCCACGTGGTTCATGAGGACAGAGAATTAAAAATCTTTCGCTCGCTATAAAAAATACAAGTTAACCAATTAACCTTTTTTTTCTTCTTCGTGCTCTTCGTGGTGAGCGTTTCTGAGGTTATTTTACTCCGTATAGTACACCTTTTGACTTTTTTGAAAAATATATTATTATATACGCTATGAATGATTTTGAACGACTTGAAAATTTATCGGTTCTTTTCCGGACAAGACAGCAGGAATATTGGCGAACAGGAGATAGAGAAAAACCGCATCTCGTAATTGCCTTTTTCTATGCTATCATTGTTTCTCTTATCATCTTAGTGCTGTGGATGTTTAAAAATCAAAATTTGGCAGGGAACTTTCTTATAATTTTATCGCTTATATTGCAGATAATCATGGCTTTTTATTTTGGTAGAAAATATCTTATTTTCAGACGTTTAATGAAAAAACTGAATAATTCTATTATTCAGACAAAAGATGATATTGTCTCAATAAACCGTATTCATCTTCAGACATTTATTGATGAGGTCAAAGAGACATTTGAAAGTAATAAAAAAGAATTTGCTGAATTTCTTTGTATTATTATTGGCTTTTTCGGATTTGCTTATATGAAAAACGCTGAGAGATCATCAAATAAAGTGATCCTTCCTTTAATAGATAGGTGGAACATCCCTGTTGGTACAAATTTGAATGCTTATACCAAAGTTTTTTTAGATATACCTATAATGAAATCACTTCCAAAAGAGCAAAAGGTAGGCATTTTGGCTATTCTAAGGGAAAATGCCAAGATAATAGCAGGACTTAAAACTCATGAAGAAGCAGGATGGTACGATTTTGAAAATAGTATTTATCTTCTTAAAGCTTTAGCAAAAGAGACACAGTTTTCTAAACACTTTTCACGTTTAGTGGAACAGTTTATAGATTAAGGTTAAATTATTATGAAAAAAGCCAGTAGGCAGTATAGATTGTTATGCCGTATTAAACGCGCTCTGGAATTCGCATATATGTTCTTATGCCGTTGTAAAAGTTTTATTTTTGTTAAGCTTGGTTTCTTTTCCAATGAAAAAGAAAAAGACCTTAATCAGCTTTTAGTGGGATACCCTCATAATCATAATTATGCAGTGTATAAGAAAAAGCTTTTTCACAGTTTTCAGCTTTATGAAAGATACAAGCTTGTATCATCAGCATTTCCTGAAAAGCTTACAAGCTTTATTGATATAGGAAGCTGTAAAGGATACTATGTTTTAAATGCGGCCATGCAACAAAGCTGTAAAATCTCAACAGGTGTTGATATTCATAAACCGTTTATTTCCATATCAAAAAAAGTAAAAGATCATCTGGAAATTAAAAATGCTTCATTCTTTCTTGGTTATCTGGAAGATATATGCGATAACCCACAAAGCTTTGGGGGACCTTTTCAAACAGTTCTTCTTATAGGAACTTATCAGTATCTTTTCTGGGGAAGCGGATTAAGCCAGCATGCTTATTTTAATCATAGGGAGATTCTTCTCAGGCTTTCCAGAATATGCACCGAAAGGGTAATTCTTTCAGCAAGACTGGAAACAGGGTGGCTCTCAAGTGGTGTCAAGGAAAAGGCAAAATTGCTTGGAAGTAAAATAACGTATACAACCGATGATTTTATCAAAACTGCTGAAGAGTTTTTTAACATCGAGACTGCCGGATATCTTGGAAAATACCCATTGTTTATTATGAAGAAAAAAAACCTTGGGGAATAGTTAGAGAAAAGATAGGTAATAGGTGATGGGTTCTAGGTTCTAGGTCATGGAGTCTGTGACGAGATTGTAAAAATGCAATTTAGCCGCTAAGGGACGCGAAGGAAAACCAAAGATAGTTGATAGACCATAGTCGAGAGTCCATGGACAAAAAAGAAGTAACTAGAATCAACATTGAATTTTTTATCATCTTCATTTGTTATTACTTTTATTTATTATATTTGAATTAGTTATTCTATTGGTTTTTTAAAATAAAACCAAACCCAATTTGCTGAAACAAATTCCCAACCATCTTTTCCATGTTCAGTTAATATTCTGGATGTTTTTTGAACTCTATATTATTTTTTATTTGATTCTTCTTGCCGGATTTTAGCTTGTGTTTTGTTACCTTTAATAATTGCTATGGGCAATATTATTCCATAAGGTATCCATAAAAAGAATCTGTAAGGATTGGGAAGGAGCAACATAAGTGTCAAAAAGATTATTATTCCGATCCAAGCAATAATGCTTGCTTTTATCATAAACGATTTTTCATTAGGTCCTTTTGTGTTTTTTATGCTGCAATAAGTTCCAAAAAGCCCACCCATCAAACCAAGAACCCCTCCTATTATTCCTCCAATTATCCCTATATTCATTTTATTACCTCCATATAACGTTAAAGTTCCTTCTACTATTTTGTCCCAAAATCCTCAAGAGGACTAAAACCTTGGAATTTTTCAAATCCCTAAGGGTAAAGATGTGAGGACTTTGCTGCTGCCCCCGCTTTGACTTTGCTCAGTGTAAACTCCTTACGTGAGGGAATAAAAACGCGCTGTGTCCTGAGCATAGTCGAAGGGGTGCGTTTTTACGGTCAGCTTGAGCGTTTTATTAGATGTTATTATTGATTAATAGATTCTATATCGGCTAAATCTTTATGTCGGCCAAGAGCTTTCTTATTAGCAATAAATTCATTCTTTCCTATGAAATATACAGAAGTGTCTCCATACTGGCTTTTAATTCGGTGAGAAGATACTTGTTCCCATGTTACTCCTGTTAGTGATGTAAGAAGATCTATACGGATAGGTGGAACACCTAATTGTACAACTTTTTCTTTTGAAATAAAATCTTCAACGGTAAGATTTAATGATTCAAACCCAAATTCTCTTATTGCCTCTATGATTCTTGCTGCATTATCTTGATCGTTTTTAACTAATATATCAAGATCTCCAGTATATCTTGGACATCCATGAAAAGCTAAAGCGTAAGCTCCAACTATAACATATTCAACATTATGCTTGTTGAATAATTCTAATAGTTCTTTGAAATCTTGCTGTACTTCCATTGAATTGTTTCCTAAGTATTTCTAGGGTTTCAATGCGTTCCTCAGGAGATTTTGAAAGCCAATAAGCAAGATCATCTCCCTTATCTTTTAGAACACTCTTTTTTATTACTTTTTTAATCATACCAATAAATTATAGCAAATTTAGTTAATTTTATCTATAAATTCTTAACCATATAACGTTAAAGTTCCCTCTACTATTTTGCACCAAAATCCTCAAGAGGACTAAAACCTTGGAATTTTTCAAATCCCTAAGGGTAAAGATGTGAGGATTTTGCTACTGCCCCTGCTTCGACTCTGCTCAGTGTAAACTCAGGGGACAGCGCTTGTTCCGCTACGGCGGAACAACGACTAGTTAGGTGTTTTGTTTGTCTACAAGTTTAAGTATTTTAAGCAATTTGTGTATTATTGGCTTCAATAATAATGGAGCATAAAATATAGTTGATAAAGCGATAAAACTCCACCACCATTTCAAATTTGGATATAGCAAAAGAGAAATAAATAACGGAATAATTGCTAAAGCATAACCAAGATTGAAATTTATAGATAAACCCATTTCATCCCGCATTTCAAATTCAGCATTTTTTCTATAAAGCCAAATGTTATATAGGAAAATGACTACCGAAACACCAATAAGTATGTTACAAAAATGAATCATTTATATTCACCTAACGAAATAAATTAATCGGCCCCTGGGTAATCTGATGTATCTGAGTGTTGTTGCACAACTTTGTTAAGCAAGCTAGTAAGTTCCTCCATAGTGAACGGTTTGGCGATACTAGCGTCGAAGGCGCAATCCTTTGGATCAGATATGCCTTGGGCTTCGGAATAGCCACTCATTGCAACTACAATTATGTCTGCAGGGTGTCGTCTCCGGATTTCGCGAACGGTTTCTACACCGCCCATACCTCCGGGAATCGTCAAGTCAAGAATGATAAGCTGGAATGGTTTCTCGTTCAGAATCTTTAGAACCTCGGTGCCGTCTTTTACTGAGATCGTGTCGTATCCCATCCGCTGCAACATGCGACTTGTTGTGGTTAGGATGGACTCCTCATCGTCCATTACCAGTACGGTACCGTGCTTCTGATGTATGCTTTCTGGTTCAAGCTGGCGGTCTTCGGTGGCCTGTTGTGTTTGCATGACAGCGGGGAAGTAAAGAATGAATTCCGAGCCTTTCTTCAGATGTGATGTGACTTCTATATATCCGTTGTGTTTCTTCACAATGGAGTAGCATATGGCAAGTCCCAAGCCGTTTCCGCTAGGTTTCGTGGTAACAAAAGGATCGAAAATATGAGGTATGATTTCCGCGGGAATACCATAGCCATTGTCCCGCACGGATATCTTCACATATGAGCCGAGAGGCATCACGGGGTGTGCTTTCACAAGTTCCTGTTCCACTGAAACTTGAACGGTGCCGCCATCGGGCATTGCCTGATTTGCATTGAGGACAAGGTTTTGGATTACTCTGGCAATCTGATTTTCATCGAAAGAACAATTCGGTATATTAGGATTCGCATGAAATTTCAGGACGACATTGGATCCGGAAGTTGAGAAAGTAGCTATCTCCCGAACGACCTCGGCGATAGATCCCAGCTTCATTACCGGCATTTCACCTTTGGCAAAAGTGAGCAGTCGTTGCGTGAGGTTTTTTGCCTTTGCGATTATACTTGATACTTGGGTCAGTTCATTGACAGATTGCGTCAGCTCTCCGTCTTTTGCTATGTGGATGGCGAGATCCACGTGCCCGAGGATTCCACCAAGGTAGTTATTGAAATCATGAGCAATGCCACCGGCAAGAATACCGAGCGATTGGAGCTTTTGTGCATTATGAAGAGCCTCCTCTGCTTTTTGTCTATCCGTAAGGTCTCTGAAAACCAGTACCACGCCGATGATGTTGCCGCTCTGATCCCGTATGGCTGCACTGCTGGCCGCGATAAATAGTTCCTGGCCGTTGCGGCAGACAAGCACAGTATAATTTGCCAAGCCGACGTTCTGTTTGGAGCAAAGAATCTTTTCCACTGGGTTCTCGCACGGTTTACGTGTTTTCTTGTTAATGATGGTGAAAACGTCGCTCAACGGCCGACCGGTGCTTTCGGAAAGCAACCATCCCGTAAGATCCTCAGCCACTTTGTTCATCAAGACTATTTGCCCGCGAGTGTTGGTGGTGATCACGCCGTCGCCAATGCAGCGCAATGTCACAAGCAGTCGTTCCTTTTCCTCTGCGAGAGATTGCTCTGTCGTCTTGCGGATGGCAATCTCCTTCTCGAGACGCTCGGCATCTTCCTTGATAACCAAGCGCGCGTATCCAATTTGTGAAAAAAGAAGGGCCAATTCTCCCAAGAACATCGTCACACTCCGCAGCTTCTCCTCCGAAACCACAGACACTTCACCAAGAGCCTTCATGTACTCATGCTCATCAAATCCAAAGAGCTTGGCTTGTCGTCTGAATTGTTCGAGATCGGGTTTCTTAAGCAACATTTGCCCTGTGGCCAAATTGGCAATGTGTTTTCCTTTGACGAAGATGGGAAATGCGCAGTCCACGAGACCGTTCTCACACTGCTCGATCATCAGCTTTCCAGGTTCATCAAGATTATTTAAGAGGTGCTTATTGCTTTTTATACAATTGGCTTCAGAAACAGAGTGGCCCCTGTGGAACTTGGTACAGATATCCCTCCATCCTGTGGCAATCAAGATGTTCAGGCCAGGGTGGTCCAGGAAGCCAATGGTGAAACCGGTGGCTTCGGTGAAACGTTCAAAAATTCTGCGAAGATCAGCCATATCAACGAGATCGCTGATGCCGTATTTTCCGTCAACTAGATGGGTCGTATCATTCATGTTCATGCCTTTAAACATATTATAACTCAAGTTGCCCAACATTTGCTTAAGCGTTTTGTTAGGCTTTTATTTTTCTAATGGTTTGTGACAAAACCACCAGTCGTATCCTTCAAATTCCTTCAGCCTTTTTTCTGCAGTCTGTTCATCTTTTGCCGGTGGAATAATAATACGGTCACCTATCAATTCATTGTTTGGCCATCCTGCCGGTACAGCGCCTTGTTTGTCTGATATTTGAAGTGCTTTAACGGCTCGAACAACTTCATCCATGTTTCTACCAACTTCTTGTGGATAGTACATAATCAGACGCACTTTGCTTTCAGGATCTACAATAAATACTGCTCTCACAGTATTTGTGCCTTTACCGGGATGCAGCATACCAAGTTTCATAGCAACCGAATCATTAGCAGCCACAATTGGGAACTTGATTTCAATATTAAGTTCAGATTTAATCCATTGAACCCATTTGATATGAGAAAATACTTGATCGATGGACATCCCTATCAATTGGCATTTAAGTTTATTAAATTCATCATACCTCTTTTGAAATGCGACAAATTCTGTTGTGCAAACTGGGGTAAAATCTGCAGGATGACTAAACAGCACAAACCATTTCCCTTTCAGATCACCAGGAATATTCATTGGCCCGTGTGTCGTTTGAACTTTTAGCTCTGGGAAGTCATCTCCCAATAATGGCATGTTGATTTTTGTTTCTTCCATTTGTTTCTCCTTTTTTTTGGTTATTGTTTATTATGCCTAACGTCTGTAGTTCCCTCTACTATTTTGCTTTGCTAAATGAAGCGCTAGGGGGCGCTGTAATGATTATTTATGTTACTGCATGTCTCTGTTAAACGAAAGCATAAATTAGAAATGCACCAATGGCTACTGCCAAGGCTCCACCAACACGACCAAAAGGCTTTACAAAAGATAAAGCCCACGACATTAACCGATGAAAATTCCGACGCCCCATTACAGCTAAAAATATAGCGGCAACAATAGAGATCCAACCAATAATTTCAATTACAAACGGAAATTTAGATACGTTGGATTGATATATCAGTAAAACACCAAGAACTAGTCTCACTACAACAGCCAGAATATGTAGTTCCAGCTTGTCAAAATTATTTCGCAGAAAGCCGAATATAACTTCCGGATTTATGACAATGACTATTCCGGCCAACAGAGTTAGAGCACCAAATATTATTATTAATATGGTCATGATTTGATTCCTTCATTAACATAACGTGAAACTTTAGCGTGTCCGCTGAAACGAATTGTTAAAAGTTTTTATTTCTGTTTTAAATTCCAATAAAAAAGCTAGAAACTAATTTAGCTTAAAACTCTTTGCCATCTTATTAAATAATTCCGAATATTCAGAGTGTACACCAAGACCAAAAGCTTCAAAGAAATAGGCATTTTTGTTTATCAGTAATAGATATATTTGCCCTTGTGTCCCCGGAGCTAGTTTGTTTGGTTCTTTGAATTCAAGTTTAAACTTTAAAGTTTCAGCTCCATTTATCAGTTCACTTCCTTGGGAGATTACAGTTACTTTTCCATTAGATTCAACGTTACTTTTATAGTCCCCAACAAAAGTTTCTAAATCAGGAAACACTTTGGGCATTTTCTTAAATGTCATGACCGTTTCTTTCGTCGAATTTCGGAAAGCCAGAATGTCATCCTGATCTAAAATAAGCTCCCAACCGATAGGAGGAGCAATTATTGAAAAATTTTTGCTTTGGCAACTGATTCTTTGAGTCTGTGCGAATGCAGGGGTAATCAAAAGAGTAATAAACAAGATATTAAAGAAAGCAATAGATATTAAGTTGAGTGACATTGTCTGTTTTCTTGCCATAGAATACCTCCTTTTTATCATCTAACGTGAAAGTTCCCTCTACTATTTTGTCCCAAAATCCTCAAGAGGACTAAAACCTTGGAATTTTTCAAATCCCTAAGGGTAAAGATGTGAGGACTTTGCAGCGGCGCGCGTACTTAGTTATCTTGTTAATTTGTTAACTGGATAACCCATTTGTTTTAGCAAATGAAGCTGGAACAAATTGTTAGTGTAATATCACTATACAGCTTTCATAATATAAAAAGAATATCCGTAATGTTTCTCATGCTCTTCAAAGAGCTTCATTTCTTCTTCTATTTCCTTAATAACGGATTGCATGATACTGTCTT
>JAGLFH010000034.1 GCA_023144635.1 Candidatus Auribacterota bacterium
CCTTTTACATAACAACGACTAGTTAGACCACTTACTTAATTATGTATAAGAAAACTGCACCTAAACTAAAGAAAACTACAAATATAGCAACAAATGATAAATTTACTCTATTAAGGGACTTTTTAATTTTATTACTTTCTTCTGTAATACCTAATTCCTTGATAAGCATTTGAGCCTGTTTCATATCATGTGACAAAGACCATGGATTTAATATATGCAAAGCAGGTTTACCATGAGATTTGAGTAAGACCCTGAGTTTTATATACTGGTTATAATGAACAAATATTGCAGTTAATGCAGCTAAGAATATTAGTAAAATAAAATAATTTTCGATCATTTCTACCTTGGTCTAACTAGCATTTGTATATAATTAATTATGTATAAATAAATTAATTATAGTTGTTTTTTCTTTCCTAATACTGTTTGTTTTGTTATAGTTACAAATATTATAACATATTTTAATTTTATTAAAAGGCAGAATACTTAAAATGGAAACAAAACCCAAAAAACTTCTTGATAGCATGCGTGATGTAATACGCACAAAGCATTATTCTCTTCGTACTGAAAAAGCTTATATTGACTGGGTAAAAAGATATATTATTTTTCATCACAAAAAACATCCAAAAGAATTATGCATTAAAGATATCAGCCGTTTTCTTAATCATCTTGCGGTTAACCTTGCAGTATCTTCTTCAACGCAGAATCAGGCACTGCAGGCACTGCTTTTTCTTTATAAGGAAGTCCTTGAACTTGATCTTGGCACTATCCCCGGCATAATAAGAGCAAAACAGAAAAAAAGAATACCAACTGTTTTCACCAAAGATGAAGTCAAAAAAGTTATAAGCGTTATTGATATACAGCACCAGATCATGGCAAGGCTTCTTTATGGAAGCGGACTCAGGCTTATGGAATGCCTGCGTTTGCGTGTCAAAGATCTGGATTTTTCAAATAACCAAATTTTAATTAGAGATGCAAAAGGCTCTAAAGACAGAGTTACTGTTTTTCCTGTTAGTATTCAGCCTTTACTTAAAGAGCATTTGAATCGTGTAGAAACATTACATGTAAGTGATCTGGAAAATGGTCATGGCAGTGCTTATCTTCCCTTTGCATTAGAAAGAAAATATCCGAATGCATGTAAGGAATGGATGTGGCAATATGTTTTTCCGTCAAAATCACTTTCTAAAGATCCTAGAAGTAAAGCCATAAGAAGACATCATGTTGCCGGCAACAGTCTTCAAAAAGCTGTAAAAAAAGCTATAAAAATGTCTCGAATAAATAAATCTGCAAACTGTCATACTTTTAGGCATTCTTTCGCTACACATCTTTTAGAAAACGGCTATGATATTAGAACCGTTCAACAGCTTCTTGGTCATGCAAGCGTACAGACAACTATGATCTATACCCATGTGATGAACCAGCCAGGCTTAGGTGTTAAAAGTCCACTTGATTTTGCTTAAGCAAATTCAAATACCAAATAAATTCCAAGACTCAATAAAAAATTGAATACCCGTCCGTGGTTTTCACAAGTTGAGTATTCGTTTTATGCGAGGCTTGCAGTCATCAGATGACGCAGACGTATATATGATACGTCGAGGAGTCTGATGATATGCGTAACGACGCAGAAAATGTATAGTCGGCTTGTGAAAGCCGCGGACAGACTCCGTCCCTTTAACTTACATAACCAAACATCCCACATTATAACACATTTCATCGATAGTGTAAGGATAAATATAAAAAACGTGGTTCTAGGTGATAGGTCAAGGAGCGCTAAGCAGGATAAAACAGGCTGCGCATGAAAAGTGTTGAGTGTTGAGTTTTGAGTGATGAGTTAAAAGCATAAAACAAAACGAAATAGAAGACAGGAGAAAAGAATATTAACCACGAATTACACTAATTGACGCGAATTAAATAACGGAAGGAAAATAAGAAAGGGTTCAAGGAATCGAGGATTCTAGGGGTCAAGTGAAGGAGCCTTTCTACTACGCTTCCAACTACGCATAAAACTTCGTCGAGACTAGAAAGCAATATAGAAAAAAGCAGAAGACAGAAAAAAAGAAAAGCAAAAAAAAATTTAGCTGTGAAGAATACTTAAACTTTGAAATTTGCCTTAATTTCATTTTGATGTTTATAGTTTATAATTATAGTAATCAGTATAGTTAAAATAGTTATAATTATTAAATATACTAAAATGGCAAAGGCAAATATTGTTGCCTGAGCTTTTATGTATTTCTTTAATGTTTCATTTTTTCTAATATTTCCTTAATTTTATGACTATCACTCTTTTCTAAGCATTTCATTACATTAGAAGTCTGCCCTTTTGTTTCAATAACTACTGCATCCCAAAATATACCTGATTGAAAATGATATCCTGCAATTTTTTCCCAAGGTATTTCTTCTATAAAAGTTGTTAAATAAAAATATCCATAAGTTGTAATAGTAATTTTATTAGATGTTAAGTCTATCTTTTCCGGAAGCAGACGGTTTCTTAATAAAATTGTTGCTAAAAGATTTGCTGTTGCTGAGAACGACTCAAAAGTTACTATTGCTTCATCTCTTTCAAAATCATGATTACAATTTGCGCATTTATTGGCATTATTTTTTACCCTACGCAAACAGTCAGGACATTCTTTACCCTCAACTCTACGACAACAATAACGACAAACTAAAGCATCTTTTGGTATTTCGCTTTTGCATTCAGGACAGATTTTCATTTTAGATCTTCCTTTTAATAATACATATAACGTTCTTGTTCCGCTCCTTCAACTCAGTTTATCATGAACACCTCGACAAGCTCAGTGTAGACTAGAGTCGAATAGCTCAGGTTAACAGCTATAAGATTACTCAAATAAAAAGTCTAAGTCGTCACGAAAGATAATAGAATTTATTATCCATTCTGCATGAGGCTTATAAAAATCAATGCGCCAATAAATTGAGTGATTTTCAAACTTGTGCAGGTAGTAATAGCGTAAAAAAGATTTTCCGATTCTTTCTTCACTGACAAATTCTTTTGAAACTGATTTGCCAAAGCGTTGATCCACAATTGGCCACTGCTGTTTAATTTGATTTGCCAAAGAGTCTACCTCAACTTCAGGAAGCGGCCAAAACGGCTTAGCGCTGTTAAGACCGTCTTGGAACTTTGCATTAATAAAATAATCCATTAATTTATCCGAAAATGCCCTGCAATCCTGATCTGTTTTAAATCCACCAGCAAAAGCTGTGTTTGACAACATTATTAATATAAATAGAAAAATAATCTTTTTCATATTGTCTCCTTATGTTTCATGTTTTTATTTCTGATTATGGTATAAGAATATAATATTATTGCCGGAATAAACAATAAAAAGCAAATTTTATACATCACTGGGTTTGAAATTAATCCATATAACGGATTTGCTTTTATGGGATAAAAAGGTTGAATATCCGTATATAGCGGTGCATCAAAAAGAACATGCAGTAATGAACCAAACACACCTGAGAACACGTATTGTTTTATTGTAAATTCATACGGCAATTTTAGAATTTTTAAAAGAGTTATAAATATTTTCTTAAATTGATATGCGATTCCGCCCCATATTCCACCAATTATTACTGCACCTAAGAATGTATGTGCATAACCGTGCAATGGATATGATAAATTAAACACCATAACTGACAGCGGTTCAATATCAATAACTACATTGGCAAGAACGAAAACAAGAATATTAATTCTTTTTCTTAGTGGAAGCGCTATACACGCATGTGCACCAAAATGATAAGGCGTAAAAGGCATATTTTATACTATTCCTATTTTTCCATTCCCTTTCTTAGCATAGTGAGTAAAAATTCAGGGTTTCTGTAGGGAGAGAGTTTTGATTTTGTTAGAACATGTTTGGCGGTTTTTTGAAATTTTTTAGTACCATATGTTTTGCAGGCCAAAATAAAACTTTTAATAACATCAAGATCATATGGTTCATTAAATTTTATCGCTGTTTTATATGAAATATTAAAAACCTTTTCATCAGTTTTAGTCTGCAATTTGGATAATTTGTTTTCAAATTCTTCTATTGAATAGAAATCATTAAAAATGTAATCGTTTGTTTTGGGATTTGATACATTATAATTTACAAACCTCTCAACGAGGTTATATTTTTGTAACTCGGAAAACCCGTAGATAAATATTTTTCTACCGACGCCATACTTTTTTGCCAAAACATCTACACTTTTAAATGACATCATACGGCCCAAAGCGCCGCTCCTTGTTTCCCTTAAAAGTACGAGATATGAAAATTTTGCTCTTGAGGAAAGATTTTTGTGCCACCCATATTCATAATATTTGTTAGACAGTCTTACTATTATTGATCCCCTTTTAAAATCAGGGAATTTGATACTTATCTTACCTTGCTCATAATCAACTTTATATGATTCAATAATCGCATATTTTTTTAAACTTTTTAAAACATGTTCTTTTACTGTCCATAGGACACGGTTTTTGTATTTACCTTTTAAATGATACATGACGTATTCAAGAAGTTCATCTTTTTTTAAAGCTAAAACAGAACCCTGTTCTAATTTTTTTAGAGAGTAGAGATATAGATCAAAACCTGTTTTAAACTGCTTTGTTATTAATGTTGCTCCGATATTTTTATTAAAGAATGGCTCTGTAATGGCAAAACCTTGCGCGATTACTTTTGGTTGGATTTTTGGGATATTGTTTATTTCAGTTAAATAAGTTTTAGCAAGAGCTTTTGATCTTATAAGGAGAGATGCTTCACGGCTTTCATTAAAACTTTGCATGGACCAGTTAGTGCTTCCCATAATAACAGTTTCACTATCAATAACTACCAATTTGCTATGTGTAACAGTTTTTTCATCGTCAAAATAAACTGGCACACCGTGTACCTGCAAATATGCGAACGCTCTTTCATTTTTTGCATATTGAGTATATTTGTTTGTTCTGTTTCCCTGATCAAGGAGGACTACAACGTTAACACCCCTAACATGTGCATTAACTAAAGCATCAAGAACATCTTTTACAACACCCTCTTTCCCGTAATACCCAATAAAATAAAGACACACATATATTGATTCTGAAGCCTCATTTATTTCCTTAATAACACGAGGAACATATTTTCTACTGGAAATATCCTCCACCTCCACAGCAAATAGATTTGCAGGTAAAAAGAGAAGGAAAATTAAAAATATTATTTTTTTCATAAAAAATATTATAACAGATTTTTGCCACAGAGAACACGGAGAACACAGATGGGAAAAGCTAACCAGGTCATAGGTTCTGGGTTCTAGGTGATAGGTCAAGGAGCGCTTCCGCCTTCGTTAAAACTATGGCGAGACAGGAACGCGAGATAATTATAAAAAATTAATCACGAAAGCACGAAAAAACAGAGAAAACACGAAAGACGATCTTTTAACCACGGATAAACACAGATGGGGAAAAGAGTTAATTGGTTAAGTTGACTCGCCCCAATAATTTATTTAAAGTGCTACCTTATGAATGATTTCAGATAAAAATGTTTGATATTTCACACCAAGTTTTTTTGCTTTTTGTTTGATACTCTTTAAATCCTGGCTATTAACTCTAATATTTAAGACAGTATCTTTCTTTCTTCTTTCTAAAGCCTTTGATATTGCAGATAATTCTTGTTTACCAAGATTAACATATTCATTTTGTAATAAAGCATTTTCAATGTCTTTTTCTTTTTTTGTCAATTTAACTCTTTTCATTTTAATCACCTCTTTTGTATATTTTTGTATATTTTCTGCTTGGAAATAAAGTTTTTAGAAAAATATGATCTTGTTCTTCTACATATGGTACAACCCAAATATATTTTTTATATTCAAAAAGCAT
>JAGLFH010000035.1 GCA_023144635.1 Candidatus Auribacterota bacterium
ATTTCTTCGAATGAAACACCTCTAGTCCTTTTTAACCTTTCATTTTTCAATAAACTCCATTTTATTTCCTTCATATTTTAATTATAATGTAATACATTTGTATATACAAGTTGTTATTTAATATTATTTAGACGCGAAGGAAACTTAAATTTGAAATGTAAAATTAATCACAAATTACACGGAGAAAAGAGCCACCCCGCAGGAGGAAAACAAGTTCCACCTACTGGATGGATTTTGTGTGGAAACAAAAGCTATTTTCCACAGCTTTTACAGCATCAACAGCTGAACTCATTATACCGCCCGTATAGCCCGAACCTTCGCCTATAGGATACAGGTTTTTTATATTTACTGATTCATAATTTTGGTTGCGTTTAATTCTTACAGGCGAGGTGGTTCTTGTTTCGGCGCCTAATAAGATAGCATCATTTGAGACAAATAATGGATAATCCTCTTTCCATTTATTAAATGCAGATAAAAGCGCCTCATATGTAAATTTCGGTATAATCTCATTCATATTAACAGCTATAGATCCCATCTTATATGAATTTATATTTAAGTTATTAGAAATCCTTCCACATAAAAAATCTACCAAATTCTGTGCAGGAATTTGCCATCTTCCTCCTCCTGCATTAAAAGCCTTTTGCTCTATATCCCTTTGAAATTCAATACCGGCCAATGGATGGGTTGATTTATAATCACTCGTATGGCATGTAACAACAATTGCTGAATTTGAGAATGCTGATGACCTTTGAGAATAGCTCATTCCATTTACAACCATCATACCATTTTCAGATGCAGCATTTATTACCTCACCTCCAGGGCACATACAAAATGTATATACCCCCCTCCCTATTTTCCGATCGGTGTAGGTAAAAGAATATTTAGCTGCTCCTATAGCAGAAAAATCTTTATATTTATTTCCATATCTTATGAGATTAATCGTCTCAACTGGATGTTCCACCCTCACCCCAACAGAAATCGGTTTCTGCTCAAGAGCAATACCTTTTTTGTGAATCATCTCAAATGTATCACGTGCGGAATGTCCCACCGCAAGATAGATAGTTGAAGAACAATATTCTTTCTCACCATTTATTACTACACCGGAAATTTTTCCGTCTTTTATAAGCATATCCGTCATCTTTGAGCCATAGTATATTTCGCCGCCTCTTTCAAGAATATAATCCCTTATATTACGAACTATCCTGCATAATACATCCGTCCCCAAATGAGGTTTGCTGATATACGCTATTTCTTCAGGCGCGCCAAATTTAATAAAAGTATCCAGTACACCGTTTACATGTTCCGTATTTTTTATTCTGGAAAAAAGTTTCCCATCCGAATATGAACCGGCACCGCCTTCACCAAACTGGATATTTGATTCAGGATCCAGCTCTCTTTCATTAATAAATCTTTGAATATCACTGGAACGCTCTTCTATTTTTTTACCTCTTTCAAATATTAATGGTTTAACGCCATTATCAATAAGCTTAAGAGCAGCGAACATTCCTGCAGGACCGAAACCTATTATTATAGGCCTTTCCTTAATGATATTTATTTTTTTGGCTACCTTTTTTTTGTGAGTGTATAGAGGGGGAAAATCTTCTTTATTCTCAAAACTATCAGGAATGTTTACAACTATTGAAATTTCATAATAAAAATTATCAAAATTTCTCGCATCAAGTGATTTGCTTAAGATTTTTACTAATTTTATTTTTTTTTCACTAATTTTTAGTTTTTGTGAAGCAGCTAAAAGATATTCATCTATAACATCTTTTTCAACAGGTATCTGTAGACCGTTTATTATTAAATCCAAAAAACACCTCTTAAGTTTTGCTTTTTTGTTCCAAAGCAATTACTACATTTCCCTTTTTGTTACATATCTGGTGTGTGTATAGTACACTTGGCTGTTTGATTAAGAGAGCCAATTATCAATTTACCACCAACGGGGCATTTTAATTGTCCAAAAGTTTTGCCATCTGACATGAAGGGGTCAATTTGCTCTGGTGTTAGAGTAATATCTCTATCAAAGTTTTCATTGGCACTATAAAAACGTGTTTTTGCGCTGATGATATAGCCCACTTGTATACTGCACATTGCTCCCTGAAGAGAATCCGGAGAATGAGAGATAGGTTTGCCCGTGTCTTCATCTGAGCAGTTGGCCAATGTGATGTATCCACATATGCAGAAACAAAATAAAGCGATTACAAATAAACTCTTTTTAAAAATTTTCATAAAGCCCCCTTTTAATTGATAAGATTTTTCTTTTTATATTAAATTAATTTAGCCACGAAGAAAAGATAAGAAAAACGAGGGATGAGGGACGACAGACGAGAGACGGAAAAGCAAAAGATGCGCGAAGTAAAGATTAAATTAGAAATGTAAAATTAATCACTAATTAACGCGAATTAAATAACCACCCCGCAGGAGGAAAACAAGTTCCACTTACGGGGTGGATTTTACCAAAATTAATTCTAATTTTGATGCCTAACCCTTTATGTGTTCTTTTCTAATCTAGCAGCGGCCATCCTTTATTCTCTTTACCAATATGAAGTACACCATATAATATGGCTATACCTACAAGGCCAAAAAGTGATGAGCCTACTCCCATACCTATAGATATATTTACACCTAGTGCAACAATACTGGAAACAATAAATCCCCAAAAACCCCATTTTTTCCATTTAAATAAAGCAACAGCACATACGAGATTGAATACTGCAAATACGCTCATTACTATTAATGCCCATGAAGGCAACCCCGGTAGAGACTTTTTGATAGCATCCGCCCCTAATGTATACATTAACACTGTAGCAGAGTTAGCAAGGATCATTAGTACAAGTAATGCCGTAAGGCAACCATGACGCTGTTTTTGTTCAGACATTTGTTTTCTCCTTTTGTTTTTTCAACTATTCTTGGTTTTCAATTTTGAGAAATAATTTAACTGCTAGTAGCAGATCAGCTATAATCAGAGGCAAAAAAGCAAGAGTTGTGAATATGCCAACCGGGGTTTCTCTTAGCCGTATTGCTTCCGAGTCTTTATATGTAAGAAAAATAACAGTATGCAACAGAATAACGATTACAATCCAAATTAGATTACCCATTTTCTTTTTGATGTTTTGCAAAAGATCAATAAGTGGAATTTTTCTTTGCACTATGGCTGAGCGTAGGCCTAGAAAAATCATAGTTCCCCAAAATATGACTGCCATATACGGTGCATAGACTATCATATCTATTCCTCCTTTTTTTTTCGCCAAACGAATTGATAAATAGAATATATCTCATGTTTTTTATTATAACAAATTTTTGCCACAGAGAACACGGAGAACACAGAGGGGAAAAGCTAACCAGGTCATAGGTTCTGGGTTCTAGGTGATAGGTCAAGGAGCGCTTCCGCCTTCGTTAAAACTATGGCGAGACAGGAACGCGAGATAATTATAAAAAATTAATCACGAAAGCACGAAAAAACAGAGAAAACACGATTTTTTAACCACGGAGAGTACAAAGGGAATTAGCCGCTAAGATGCGCGAAGTAAAAAGCGTGGTGCGTGATTCGTCGTTCGGGGTTCGTGAATGGAGCGCTGACGCGAGATAATAAAAAGCAAAAAAGACGTAAAAAAATAAAGCAAAAATTGGACGCAACTTGTCCTGTTTGAAATCGAAGGAGATTTGATAGATCAGAGGTTTTATTAAGTTGTAAAGTCACCTCCGTCCACTATTTTTTATTATTCTATTGATCCAGTCCATGGGCCTTTTTTTGACTGGCCCTTATATTTCCACGTACGTTCACCCTTCAGTTTTTTTCCGTTGATTGTTCCTGTATATTTAGCAGTTGCTCTGTCTTTTTTTGTTACATAATTGCCTGAAATATCTGTTCTGTCCATTGTTATGCTTTTGCCATTGATTTTAATTGTCAACCTGGAAACCGTACCGCTTTTCCACTTGCATATCCATTCATCCTGTCCAGCATCACTTCGCGTACAGATACCTGACGTACCGCCTTCACTAAGTGTTATTTTGTTGCCGAGGCCTTCCGGGGTAAAGTTCTGATTAACCGAATTCGCAAGAAGCTGTGTGAACTCTTCTTGCAATAAGGCGGTTTTGCTTTCAAGCGAATTTATATTCTGTTTAATTTTTTCCATCTTTTTTTTAAGTAAAGACTTAACCATATTAGATTCATGTATAAATAATTTTATAGCTTCTGCTAGTTTATTTGGATCATATGATGTTTCTCCTCTTTCTATCTTTTTATAATAATCCATGGTCATATCTATAATTATCGTATCGCGATTGAATTTTTCCGGACCATCTATTGTAGGATTCCATATCAGTAAATTTTCAGGCCTTATCATGTATTCATATAAATAATAGTTCTTTCTTTCTCTCTCGAGTAATTTCAAGTTATCTCTAATCTTTTTCTGTGAAGACTCTATTTTTTCGTGACTTATGCTGCTTGCAAATGTAGATAGGCTTACGCAAGAGATAATACTGAATACAAGTGCAAAAATAACTGGTTTGATCATCATATGCATTCTCATGAAGGCCTCCTTTTAATTTAGCCACTCCTTCGACTCTATTTCAACTACGTTAAGTATCGCTCAGGACAGGAAAGAACACAAATAAAAAACGCAAATAAAATAAAAGCAAAAGCAGGATTAGCCGCGAAGATGCGCGAAGTAAAAAGCGTGGTGCGTCGTTCGGTGTTCGTGAATGGAGCGCTTCCGCCTTCGTTAAAACTATGGCGAGACAGGAACGCGAGATAATAAAAAGCAAAAAAGACGTAAAAAAATAAAGCAAAAAAACATTTAACCACGAAGGACACGAAGTAACGCGAATTAAAGAGATTTTGTTAAGTTGACAAGTTCATCCGTCCCCTATTTTTCCTATTTTTTCCCTATGTCAAGAATATATCCCATTTATTTATTTTTTGGTACATATTTGAAACACATGTACCCTTTGGGTACATATACGTGAATATTTGAGTTTCCTTTACAAGATACCTAACAAAGCTAGGTTATGAAGGGAAAAGCAGAAGACAGGATAGGGGAATTTCATGCTACGCATGAAAAGTGTTGAGTTTTGAGTGATGAGTTAAAAGCACAAAATAAAACTAAATTTCTTTACAGATTCATATTTTTTCGTATATACTTGCGCAAAACCAAAAGGAGTTATTATGAAAAAGACCGCTTTAATTTCTTTATTTGCCTTATTAATCAGCTATTGTTCTACCTTACATGCGCAAAATGTTGTTGTAATTCTTTCAAAAAGCATGTCTGTACAGGATATGATGTATAAAAGATTCGAAAAAGAGCTCAAAAAACATCATGACGTAAATATTCATAAATTTATCCTGGGAGAAGATACAGAATTAAAATTGTCTCAGGATAAAGAAATAATGTCTCTTTCCCCTTCTGCCATTTTTAGTATCGGCACACAAGCAACCCATTATGCCAAAGGTTTTAAAAATACATTTAAAGTCTTTACCCTTGTCGTTAATCCTGTTAAAGAAAGCTTTTGCACAAAAGAAGGAAAATCAACAGGAAACATGACCGGTGTTTTTATTTCCATTTCACCTTATGAACAATTTAAACTCATAAAAGAAGCTCTCCCAAATGCTAAACGGATTGGAGTAGTCTATGATCCTACAAAATCAGAAAACACGATAAATCAAGCTATTCAAGCTGCTAAAAAGTTAAATATGGAAATCATCATAGCGCCTGTAACCAATAGAGCAAAAGTCATTGAAAAGTTTGAAAATCTAGCAGGTAAAATTGATGTTCTCTGGAGTGTTGTTGATAATACAGTTTACAACAAGAATTCTTTTGAATCAATATTATTGTTTTCATTGCGCAATAAAATTCCCTTTTTCGGATTTTCAGAGCATCAGGTTAAAGCCGGTGCTTTAATGAGTATATACTGTGATTATCCAAGCCTAGGAGCACAAGCAGCAGAAATTGTCAGTGAAATACTTTCCGGTAAAAACATAGGTAATATCCCTCCTCAAAACCCAAAAATAATCAAATACGCTATTAGTGAAAGAGCTTCCACCATCATGGGTATAAAAATTCCTGCGAAACTTCGGATGGGTGCTGATAAAATCCTGTCTGATTCCATACTAAAAAGATTTTATGCAAAAACAATCGGTTTGGGGAGAACAACCATATTGCTTTCTTTAATAAAATAAATCCATAGCATCAAAATCTCAGGAGAAGAGGGATAAAACATGCTACGCATGAAAAGTGTTGAGTGTTAAGTTTTGAGTGATGGGTTAAAAACATAAAACAAAACTAAATAGAAGACAGAGAACAGAAGGTAGAAGACAGAAAAAAAATCAGAGGTTTTGTTAAGTTGACAAGTTACCTCCGTCCATTACTTGCCTCGTTCCATACTTTCCTCCTAATATTTTATTTTATTTCTTTAGTAAATAGTATATTCTTTAAAATCAAATATAAGGATAGTATACATAATGACACAATACATATTTATTGATGAATCAGATGAACCATGTTTGCAAGTTGCAGATTATATGAACTGGGTAGTACAAAGGGCTTTTATAAAAAAAGAAATGAGATATTTTAATTTTTTGAAGGAAAAAATTAGTTTGATAGTTGATATTTATGACTTCGATAAATATCCAAACAATTTCTATAATCGTCGTAATTTGTTTAATGTTAACAAGATAAATCCAATTCAATAAAAAAAGCCCTTTGATAGCTAGGGTTAAAACCGCACGGCATGGAGCCGACTTTCACTATCATAGGACTTTTCACTTCTAATATTACTCGTGTTTAACACCTATGTCAATTTAATTCTAATTCCGGTGTCTAACCGCTTATTTGCACTAATCAAAGTACCATTCTATAATTTCTACAGGGTCAAGATAAACCCAAACAATAAAAAACACCCAAATTCCTACATATAATAATATATTCTTCAAAAGTTTCGATTCTTTAAAAATAAATTTTCTTATAGGAAGAAGGACAGGATAAACAATTAATGTAACACTCGCTGATAGCATTACATAAAATGATATAAAATAAATAAAACCTATTTTACTTACCAATTGAGCAGTTTTGGGATCAGGCTTATAAGGTGTAGGCATAAAACCTAAAATACTCCAAGAGAGGAAAAAATATAAATATATTAATAGAAGAGAAATAATAGGTAATGAATAAGCAATCAAATCAAATATTTTAAAACATTTCATTTTCTCATTTCCGCAAAAGTGGATATGTTTCTGATCCGTTATATTTTCTGTTTTATTCACATCCTTAGTTTTGTCTCTCATTAAAAATATAATACAAATAAATATTGCTACTAAATCAATTGTTGTATTGATGGAATAAATAATGTTTTTTATTAGATAATTATAATACGGAAGATGAATATAAAAGATTATGGAATATATAAAATAAACAAAATGGGTAAAAACAAACAGCAACAAGAATTTATACTTAAATTTCATGTATAAAACGATTGCAAGAACTAACCATAGAGCAATACTTATAGGATATACATATTTCAACATAAAAAGCCCTATTGTAACAATATAGATGCCAATTGTTTTAATTAATTGATTCATTTGCTTGACTCTTTTTTGACTTATAAAACAGCAAGTAGAAAATAAATAATATAATGCCAAAAACATCTAAAATCTGTCCAATTAAAAAAAGTATTTGCTCAGATATCAAATATTTAAAAGGCAACATTTTAAGGAACTTACATATAGAAACAACTAAATAAATGATATGTGAAATTAAAAAAAGTAATAATACTTTATTTTTGTATTTACTATAGACCAAAACAACCATTACTAACCAAAAGTATGCACTAATTGGATCAAGAATATTAGCATATACATGAAAAAATCTATTCCATGAAAATAAAGCTATTGTAAAAGTGCTCTCCATCATTTTTTTTAATTCACTCCAAAGTTATTTCTAATTTTGAGGCCTGAACACGTATGTGTTCTCAGAAGAAATCTGCGAATTTATTCTTATATTTAATTAACATGCCGTCTTCATAAATCACAATGTCAAAGTCATCCCATGATTTATAAAAGTTTTTTTCATCCATTTTGCGAATAGTTATAAATTTATTATTTCTCAGAGCTTCATATATTTTTTTTAACTTTATGTTTGTATTAAGCAATTTTGCCATTATTTTTTGAAAATCGTTTTCATCTAACCTTTTTCTGAGGATAACCATTGCTGTTTCTGCTGTTAAATCATGTTCCATATTTTCAAAATTCTTCAAAAAGCGAATCGTTCTGTTTATGAATGTTTTTGATGTAAAAATACCCATTGTGCATAATACATCTTCAGATCCTTCCTCAGTAAGATCCTTATTGAGAAAGTTGGCTAATTGACTTACTGTTTTAAGATCTTTCGTTAATACAGAAGCCAAACACACATGGTGTAGTAAAATATCAGGAACTTGAGCATTCATAATCGTTTCATATTTCAGGAAAACCTCAATTTGCTTTTTTGTTGTTTTAGGATCAAGCAATGCAGCTAAAAGAAGAGCATTGGAGGAATGCACAACATTTGTTTTATAGTCTTTTTTCGCAATAAAAAGCATTTTGCTTACATTGTAATTCAGCTTCTTTAATTCTTTTTGATAATAAAAATACGTTCCTATAAATCCTTTATAGGTATTAAAATAATTTGATCTTGGAGGAATAATAACAATACCAGAAAAGCTCCATTTAATTTTCTTTAACATCAAATAAAAAGCATCAACCTTCTCATCATCATTCAAGACACTACTATTAATTATTTGCTTTAATCTATTTATAAAATACGCATCTTTAATTAGATCATTAACAGGAAATTTATCGACGATATTCTGACTTCTTTCTAAAACCTTTTGTGCATTTCGTGCCTCTGGTGGAGCAATCTCTGTATATACAGTCCTGCTGGTTATCAAAGATATGAAAACCAGAAAAATAAAGAATAAAAATAATTTTATTTTATGCATCTGCCGTCCCTATCAGGAATAATAATTTTAATACTTCCATTTTTGCCTCCATATTTTATTTAATAAGCAATCTAACATTGTTTATATAAAGATTCTAATCCAAAACTCTTGGATATGTTAATTAGTTAATTAGTTAACTCCGTCCCATTAATATGTCCCGCGTTATGCTTTTTACAATACATTTGAAACATTTATGGCAACTTGATAAGCAATTGGAGGAGAAACAGAATTACCTATTTGTCCAAGAATTTGGTATACTGCTCCTTTGAATACCCATGATTCAGGAAAGCCTTGAATTAAGCCAACATCTTGAACTGAAAGCCTAAAATGACCATTTTTTGTGGGGAATGCTGATGCCTTATTTCTATCTGCTTGAACACCGTTAGGCCATATTTGCATATCTCCCCAAGACTTCTGCCCAGCGGCACTATTTAGTATAGACGTTGTATTTCTCTTCCCTGTAAAGGCACTTCTAATGGTAGGTGCTAAGTTATCAAATCCTATATTTTGTAATCCCAAGCATTCCCTAACCCCGCTTGTTTTTGCTAACTCTTCGTTGAACAAGGAACAAGTATAGAATGACTTTTTTTGACCCAAATGATTCCAGGTATGGGTAGGCTGAGGTGGAACAAATTTATTTAATTGTTTTTTATTTTTGAAACCAACAAAAAACACTCTCTTCCTGATTTGTGGAACTCCATAATCTGCGGTATGCATTTTAAATGTAGTTAATGAGTAATCTGAAAGTTGATCAAAGATGTATTTCTTAACAAAACCTTTGAACTTTGGACTAAGTATTCCAGGCACATTTTCTGCTATAAATACATTAGGCTTTATTATATTGACAGCCCTACTAAATTCTCCCCACATATTTCTTTTATCGTCTATACCTTTTTGTGCACCAGCAATTGAAAATGGTTGGCATGGTGGACCACCATGAACTATGTCCACTTTTCCTTGGTAATTACTCCAATCTATTTTTGTAACATCACCTTCTTCGGGTCCACAATTTATATCTCCACATAGAAGATTAGAAGATAACGTCTCTTTGCATATGGGTATAAGCTCATAAGATGCTATGTGTTTATAACCAGCCCTAGAAAAGCCCAAGTCCAATCCACCTCCTCCACTAAAAAGACTGAGAGCCGTAAGTCCATTACTCTTTATTTTTGGCATTAGCAAATCCGGATTAAAAAACGGTATATTTACTTCATGAATACAATCATGAAGCCCACGTTGGGCAGCAAGTTTTGATAATCGAGATTCGTGAGATATTTTTCTATATATCTCTCTTTTTTCATCAGTTATATCGTACTCTTTTTGAGCTGTGTTCTTATAAACTGATGTATTATTAAATAATTTAGTAATTCCCATTTATCTCAATCCTTTAAAATACTCATGAACCATAATTCGTAATTGTTCAGCATGATTTTCTGTGATTTCCGTCCACCCATCAAAATAGGTAAAAGGAATATGTGGATTATTTAAGGTACTTCCTCTTTCAATCAAATATTGTGCTCGATCTTTGACTATCTCAAGCATTCTCTTTGGGCTATAACACTGTCCTAAGTCTTGTAGTTGTAAATATTGTTCTTTTTTGTATTGCATTTTCTGGATTGCTTTGGCATCACTGTAGGTATACACATCTTTCTTCCCTATAATACTATGCATATCCTCAAGATTGATTTTGGCAGGTACAAGCTTTGCTAATTTAAAATCCGGTGAAATATATTTTTCTTTATTTTTAATCCACTCCGCCATCATAGATGGAGAACCATATTTATAGTATTCTCTGCCCTCAATAAAAAAGCCTATAAGCCAATGTTTATTTTCCCATTTTCTTATATGATCAAGCCCAAAGTCTCTTACTGTAGTAACTGAGCCTTGTGAGGTTGTTTTCAGTTCAAACGGAATAGTTTTTCCATCTATTTTCAGAAAAGCATCTATACCAGATCGCCCCTCTGTTTTATCTTTATAAAGGTCAAATAGGGCAATCATTGCATCTTCTCTATCGTCGTCTTGAAAATTATTTGCCATTTTATTCCTTATTGTTCAGTATAACATTGTTGATATATAGAAAAAAATCTTTATATTACCCTTATAAAAAGGAAAAATTTCCACATATTTTATATTATAGTACAAAAAAATACTTTATCCCAAAACTCTTGGATATGTTGATTAAGTTGACTCCGGTCCCTACTTGTCTTAAGTTGATTAGTTAATTCTAATTTCGAGTTCTGACCCCTTATGTGTTCTTCCCGTCCCCTATTTGTCCTATATGGAATTCCAACTATTTTTATAAATAAGTCCCCGTATATTTTCAAAGGTATCAACAGCAGCAATATTGCTGTCACCAACATTACTAAAATCCCTGTGTTTTCCACGAACTCCATTTTCTCTAAAAAAAGTGGTGAGATCTAGCGCAGTTTCAAAAATAAGCTTTAAATACTCTTTAGTTTCAATATATGTGCTTTTTGAAACATCATTGCACTGAACTTTCAGACAATGTAAATAATGTCTAAATGCCTCCCGTTCAGAAAACCTTACCGTTGAAGGTTCCGCCCCTTTAAACAAAATATTGGCATATCCAGAGTCAAAAATATCTGGTGCACGTAACTCATCAAGGAAACCACCTTTATGTGCTGCATCAAGAAATGGTATTTGATATTCAGACAATGCTTGTGGACAATAATACCACGTACTTCTTCGACCACCATTAGAATCATCAGAATCATCAAAATCACCTAGGGGAAACATTCTTGTTTTTAGCCATATTCCTGAAGCCATAGCATCCACTTTTGCAAGAGAAAGTAATAATAACTGATGACTTGAATAACCAACAATTACTTTATAGCCAAGAATTTTCATTCCAGCCGAAAGATCCATAAGATTTGTTAGCCAAGTTACATTATCTATTAAATAATCATCTTTGGGATGCTGTGGAATGACATAAAAACCATCAATCGGATATTCTTCAATTTGTTCAAGTAAAGAATGAATCTTATTTTCACTTTTTAATATGTTTTCAGATATACAAAGAGTTAAATATTTGGGTATTTCTAAATCATACCTAGAAAGTGACTTTATTATAATACTATTTATAGTATCCCAATCTGCATTGATCTCTGATAAAAATAGAGTTGGTATAATGAAAGCATCCGCATTCATAGGATTGATATAATCATTAATAATAACATCAATCATCGTATCAATGCCAGAGCCATTAAAAAATTTACTAGTACTAAATTTCTCTGGCCAAAATGAATGATCTTGAAGATTTTCCTGTGATGTTCTCGGTATATAAAACTGAGGGTCAAACATTACTTGACCATTACTTTTATGGATTTCCTCAGAAGTGGCAATTAGTTGGGCTAAATCCATATTTTTAGGGCTTAAAATAGCAGTTCCACCTGACCATTTTTCAAATAGCTCTAAGCAATGTGCCTTCATACCGTGACCCATTTGTAAGAAAAGATCCATTATAACCTCATAAAGTTAAAGTTTTTTTTATAATTTCGAAAAGCTGAATAGCTTCTGTTATGTTTCTTGGACGCCTTGATATTCTATTATCACCAAGTGTTTTAATAAAACGCGCTAATAAAAATTGATTGTCACCTGAAATCTTGTAAAGTGGTAAAGGTTGTTGCTCAATTTTTTTAATTACTTGTAAAACATCATCTGTATTTTGAATAAATGGATTATGACCAATTATCATTTCAGCACAAACTACTCCCAAAGAAAATAAGTCAGTTCTAATATCAATATTTTTTTTACTATTTCTAAATTGTTCTGATGCAGCATATCCAACAGTAAATGGTCCAAATGGAGAATCCGTTGGAGTTATTGATGTTAAGTCAAGATGCCTAGAAATCCCAAAATCAATGAGCCAAAATTGATTCATTTGGTCAACCATAATATTTTCAGGTTTAATATCCCTATGCACAATTTGCATGTTTTCTGATTTATGCAATATTCTAAACATAGTATCAAGAAATTGTACAACTTCAGACACAGAAAATAATTTGTTTTGAGACAGCAGCTTTCTTAAAGGAGTACCTTCTACATATTCTTCAATTACCCAAATTAGTTCATTCTCATCAGTTATGTTGTCAACATTTGTATCTATGATCAATGGTACATTTGCATCTTTAATAAGACTAACGGCTCTTATTTCTCGCTGTAGCCTACTTATATTATTAGAATTTTGTTTTAAAACTTTGAAAACAACATCCGAAGAATCTACTTTGCGCGCTTTATATACACACTTTTGACCACCAATAGCGATTTGATTTATTAACTTTAGGGGGGGATTCATTTGAGCTAACAACTTTTCAATATCCAAATTTGACATATTATTCAATATGCACCCAAAACTTCTCTTCCAATATACTCATTAAAAAACCAAGAGTTTAGGTTAGAAGGAATTGAGTATTTCTTTGCATTCTTAACTATTTTATATTCTGTCTCAAAAGAGATAACACCAACATTAGTTTTTTTATATTTTTCAATTAAACTTTTTTTTACCGTTTTTGCAGGAAAAAGTGCAAAAGATTTTGATGCAAACTGTGTATTGTTTAAGCATTGTTCCAAGGCTTTTTTCCAATCTTTTAATTTTGCTTCAATTGAAATGATTTCCTTTAGAAAAAAAATATCTTTTAAAGGTTTTATTTTTACCTTCTTTTGTTTGTTAATTTTAATTAATTCAGCTTCCAATAAATTGCTAATGGAATTATTTATCTGAGATATACCATAGCCAAGTTCACATTTAATTTGAGTTTTGTCTTTAAATACTTTTGAATTATATAAGTGATGAAGAACCTTTATATCAATAAAACTGAGGTTATTTCTTTTCTGAGACCACTTCTTATAAATTATTTTATCCCATATAATACAAACCAAATCAGCATAACCAAAACCGGTATAAGGTTCTTGAATTAAAGAAACTTCATAATTTGAATTCTGATTTATGGATTTAATAAAATTAGACTTTAGGAAATCCGTCAAAAAACGGTATTCAGAATTATTAATTTGTCTTGGTTTTTTATATATCATAACTAATATTTCTTTTAAAAATTATAACACTTAAAAGCTAAAGATGCATTTTATATTTTTCATCTAAGGCTATTAATAAAATGTTTAATTGCTATACTATTGGCTTATTTCATTTCCCTGCTTTTTAAATCAAAACTATTAACCCGATATCCATTTTTCCCAAAGAAATTTTGCTATAAAAATGTATGCATAAATTAAAGAACCGAGTTTAACTCCAAAACAAATATTAATTGGAGCATTTAGCCAAGCAGATGCAGATATTTCCGGATCATTCAGAATATTGTTTTTTTTTGCTTCATGAAAACGATGAAAACCACCCCAAATTAAAGTACCAAAAACATATTGAAAAAGATCAAGCATAAGTGAACAAACTAAATAGTATAAAGATAAAAGCAATTCATACGGGATTTTAGGAAAAGTACTGTTCTCCATTCTGAAAATCCATACTAATGCGATTCCTGCAAAAGCTAATTGACGACTGATGTCGCTTGTTTTTCCAGAACGAATATAATAAGCTTTCTTGTACTCACTTAGTTTCATCTTTATTTTTTCCTCTATTTGCTCCAGTACTTGTCGTCCGAGGGGGTTTTGTAGATAATTTCTTTTCAATTATTATTTCAGTGAGTCTTTTTTTTTCTTTTCTTTTATCACTTTTTTTACACAAAAAAATACCTCCTTTTTCACTATTATTAGTATTTAAATGAATCTCGTTGATGAAAGTCAAACCTTCACTATTAATTTTCTTCTTACTTTTTCCTCCTTTTGCCCATGCTTTAAATTCAGGTGTTTAACATTATTAAGATAATTAAAATTTATATTATTTTTATCTTTCCCCATCTGTAGCTTTTAAGAATTCAGTTTTCCAACACCCATTCCTATTTTTCACGAAGTTAGTATGCTGTCAGATGCGAGGCGTGCGAGTAAAAGGTGATGATGGCGTATGCGTTATACGTCAAAGAGCCTTTTATGAAGTACAACGACGCAGATGCAGTATAATAGCTTCGTGAAAAAGCCGCCGCCCGAAACCTGGGTACAAAAAAGCGGTAGCAATTTGCGGTTCCACCACGGCGGTTTTCATTTATATATTATTACGTTTTACAAGGGCTTTCTTTTTTATCTGCGCTCATTTTTTTCACGGAGTAAGTATGTTGTAGATACGAGGCGTGCGAGTAAAAGGTGATGAAGGCGTATGCGTTATACGTCAAAGAACCTTTTAAGCAGCACAACGAAGCAGATACAGCATAATAAGTTCGTGAAATTATTTTTTAAAAAGGCAGTCATAAAACGCTGCATCTTTTTCATCTGGTTTAATAGTAAATTCTTTTATATTTTTGATTTTGCGATTTATTGGGTCTATAACAGAGAAGACGACTTTACCTTGTTTAGTATTACTTTGAATATATCTAACGAGGATAGGGGTTTTTTTGTGAGACAGAACGGTAAACACAGTTGGATGAAGAAACAGTTTACCATAATGGATAAATTGTTTCGTTTCAGGATGCCAAATTTTAACATCAAAGACACCACCTGCGTTACCGGGTGTGAGCATTTCAACGGATTGCGCAGGAACAAGTTTATCCAGATGACCATCAAGATTGATATCAATTTCTTGTTCAACGAACCACGGAGTTTCGGCAATGCAGATAAACGGAATAAATAAAAAGATAAAAGTAATAACTATTTTTTTTAGCATTTTGAACACCTAAGTTGTTAATATTGAAATTCAAAGAACTCTTAAAAGTTATAGATACATGATACTTCTTTCATCACCCCATGTCAAACATTGAATGATGAATAAAGATAGACATGAAAGTCCAAAGGGGCTTTCATGCTACGCATGAAAAGTTTTGCGTTGTGAGTGTTGAGTTTCCACCAGAGGTGGATCCGCCTCTAGAGGAAAGGTGCGCAGACGCGCGATATTGTAAAGGACAAAAAGCAGAATAAAGAAAGAATTTTACCCTCCTCTATGGCGGACTTTCAGTACGGACACATTAAAATTAAGGGTAAAAGTTTATGAAGTTTTGAATGCTGAAGATAGATGGAAAAAGTAAATAAAAAAAATAGTTATTGGACCACTGACTCTGTCCACCTCTATTCTTTACTTCCTGTATTTATTTTTCTCTCAATTTTACAAAAACATAAATTATAGGTCTATCAGCATTACCATTAATTCGTTCAATATTTGCTGTTAATACTATTGACTTATCTGATAACCATCTATGGAATGCTGTTGTTTGACCTTTTTTTATATAACCTATCTTATGGGATCCAACCATACACCGTATTGCATCTTGATCATACCCGTTTGTGGGTTCAGGAATAAGCACAACTTCATCATCTTTGTGAATTAATTTCATGTTTAATGTTTTTATATATCTAGTACCAGCTAATTCAACCAACATTTCAGCAGGAATTTCTATGTCATCAAATGGATTTACAACTAAAAAACCATCACTTGGCAATTTTGCCCCAGTATATCCTAATAAAGTAAAATCATCTATTTGAACGTTGTTTGGTATTCTGAATTCCTCTAAATATTCTGCAAAATCATTTCTGGTTCTTGGAGTTATTCTTCGCATAAAAGCCTCAAGAACCCCAGAATTATATAATTCTGGATTTATCTTAAAAGGAGGATAAATAGTAAAGCCTAAATCGGTTGCTCGTTCAAAATCTCTTGTATTTTTCAAATATCGAAATAAATATTCGTTATTCTTCTTCTGTAATTCCGCCACAGTAAAAAGAGTTCTGTCTTTTCCTTCCGGCGCTTGCCAACAGAGTAATAATCTATGCGGCTCTCTAATATTTTGTATTAAATTCATTTTATATTTTCAATTTTTCAATTAAATTATTTCTTCTATAAATTAGTAATTTTTCAATAAAATTTGCCCGCTTTTCAGAAAGTTTGCAATATACATTAAATGTTGTCAACTCCATTATAGCATTATTAAGTTTTTCTTCGTCAAAATATAAAATCCTTTTAACAGCATCTATTACTTCTGGATGTTCACAGATAAATCTTTTGATTAATTCAACATGCCCTATTCTTACGTCTTCATCAAGAGACCATTTCATATGATGTGTTCCTTTTAAAACATATTTTTCAAGCCTAGATGGTTCATTAAAAGAATCAAAATTCCTTTCTAATATTTCATGTCCCATACTAGTTCCATTATCAAACACTGGAGTCATCCTTTTTGGAAAAGGTTTTTTATCTTTATAACTCCAAATTATCCCCCAATTATCCTGATGTCTATCTGTATTCCCAATAAGAGCATCAAAAGCAAGTGTCTTAGCCCAGTATTCAGGCCAATTAAAATTAAAGCTGAAACTTTTCTTTAAGAAAGAATGCAAAGTTTTGATTGATTTTAGATTATGTTGAATCCCTTTATCTCTATCATAGTTAGAAATTAACATTTGCATATAATTTGCACCAGACATCTTTAATTCTGTCGAATAGCCTGGATAACTAAAGAACCACTCCACCAATGCTCCAACCCTCATAGTCCCTTTATCTATAGCAACAAAAGTAGGTGGAACCTCAACCCCTGCTAGACACCCTAATTTATATGCAATTATCTCCACCCAAAACTGCTCTGGATATCTAGAATAAGATAATTTGAACAAGTATTTATGATTAGGAATGATAAAATCATAAATACGCTCATTAGGAGCTATATATAATGATTTTTCCTTTGATCCCTCTGGATAAATCTTATTATCTTCTGCTATCCGCCAGTCATCAATCTCAATTATTTCTTTCGGATTTTGAATCAATACTTTGCTCATAAATTAATGATTTTAGTTATTAACATAATTTTACATAATATTGTTGATAAATGGAAAAATTATTTTCTATTTTTCATCGCCTGTTATCCTGTCAAAAATCAATTTAGTTTAATAAAGAATTCGTTACCTGAATTGTGACAATATACACCCTACTACTTTTTGCTTTTCTTCGCGCTTCTTCGCGTATCTTAACGGCTAATCATTTTAATGTTTTTGCAAAAACTTCGAGTAAACTCTGTGCAGCTTTCTTACAAGTATAATTGAGGACTTTTTGTTTGCAGCGTTCAACATAGATAGTCCGTTCTGATTCAGATTGTATGAAGACAGATAGTTTTTCTGCCATATCTTTTACGTTATCAGGATTAAAATAAAGTACGGAGTTTTCAAGTACTTCTTTATTAATAGGGATATTTGATACTGCTGCAGGACATCCCCTTAAAAAACCTTCTAAAGGAGTAAGCCCGAACCCTTCGTATTTAGATGGGTTAACAAGAAGTTTGGCGTTTGAATAAAGGAGTTCAAGATCAGCCTCGTTCACATACCCCGTAAAACTAACCGAACGATCAAGATTTAACCTTTTTAAAAGTTCAAAAAGCTCCGGGTAAAAGCGGGGATCTTTTTTACCTGCTATAACAAGGTTTACCCCGTAGATCTTGTCCTTAACTTCTTTAAACGCTTTTAGAAGACCAGTTAAATTTTTGTATGGATCCTGTCTTCCCACATATAATATATATGGTTTTTTGGTTACTGCTTTTTCAACATTATTTGATATTTGCTGGGATGTTTTTAATGCTTCAATACCTTCATAGACGACAGATAATTTGGATTCGTATGAAATACCGTAATGTTTGAAAAAATCGTTTCTTGTTGTCTCACTCACCACAACAATATGACGGGAACGTTTTACTACCAAATAGTTCAGTATCCGGAAAAGAGTATGGAACCTTCCTTTACGGGTGCCTGCAACATAGACAGGATGGAGGATCGGAATAAGATCATGAAAAGTTGAGATAGTACGTGCATCACATACAAAAGGAATTCCAAAATAAGGAGAGTAAAATACATCAATTTTATTATTCTTTAAAAGATCAGGAAGCAAAAACTGGTCTTTTATGGAAAATACCTTTGTTGTTGAATGAATTATTTTAAAAGGAATATGGTCCAGTCCCAGATAAGATAAAAGCCTTTTTTTATCCTCTTTAGGATCATTTACAATTAATGAGATATCAAAAGGCAGATCACCTATTTCAATAAGCCCTTTTAACATCATTAAAAGGTATTTGGCTATTCCTGATATTTCTTTTCCTATTAACCTGCAATCTATTGCTACTTTTTTCATGATAAATCCTTTTGAAACCACGAATTACGCTAATTACACTAATTAAATAAAAGCATAAAAACAAAATCATAAAGCAAAAACATTTGCCACCGAGCTCATCCTCCTTCGGCGGACTTATCAGCACGAACACGGAGAAAACACAAATAAAAACAAAAACTTTTCAATTTCACCACGAAGGACACGGAGAAATAAAGGTTCTGGGTTTTAGGTACTAGGTTCTAGCTAACACCTATTGCCTGCTTTACTTTCTGATCTCCCAAATCTGCGTTTATCTGCGTCCCATTATTATAATGTCGCCGACCTGTCTCGCCGAAGCCTTGGCAAAGGCGGAAGGCTCCTTAACACTTTTTACGGAGATTCCTGCCTGCGCAGGAATGACAACGTTTACGTTTTTGCTTTTACACGGACAGGCACAGAGACCTGTCCCTATTGCAAATCCGCCAATCTTTTTGGAGGACATACCTTTTATCTTTCTTATTTTATACGGGCACAACATATTGCGCCCCTACTACTTTTTTATTCGCGTCAATTCGTGTAATTCGTGGTTAATTATATCTTCTTATATATTTCCAGTGTTTTATCTGCTGTTTTTTCCCATGTGTAGCTGTTTGCTATATCAAAACCTCTTTTTATTATCAATTCTCTTTTTGCATCATTACGAATATGATCAATTATTATATCATAAAGATCATCGGGAGTTGTTTTAAACGGGTCAAAGTACACCACACCGTCTTTCAAGACTTCTTTAAGTGATGCCTGGTCCGATGATATTACTAAAGTACCACTTCGCATTGCCTCCAGTGGAGGCAGGCCAAACCCTTCATAAAACGTAGGAAAAACAAACATATCAGCCGCGCTGTACATAAGAGGAAGGTCAGTCTCCTTTACATAACCCAAATGATGAATACGATCCGAAAATCTGGATTCTTCAATTTCTTTTAAAATAGATTCATAAGACCAGCCGCAACGACCTATTATAACAAGATGATAGTTTGTATTCTTTGCCAAAATATTGAATGCTTTTATAAGAAGCGGTATATTTTTTCTTGGTTCCAGCGTGCCTGTAAAAAGCAAAAACGGACCATTTATCTTATATTTGATTTTTATTGCATCTAACTTTGCAATATCATTTACTTTTTTAAAACAATCATCAACACCAAGGTGAGTTACAAAGATTTTATCTTCCGGGTATTTGAATAATGTGACTATCTCTTTTTTTGTAAATTCTGAGATGACCGCTAACCCATCAGCAACATCAAGAGTCTCCTCAAGCATTCTCTCAAGCCTTGCTTTGTTTTTTTCCTCAGCAAACTCAGGAAACCTCTTAAAACTTGCATCGTACACTGTAACCAGTTTTTTACCTTTTTTAACTGGAAGCGTTACAAAATTAGTAAAATGATACAAGTCATGCTCCCCTGCATAAAATTCAACTTTTGGAGTTGAGAAATAAGTCCATAACTTGTAAGCAATAAAGCCGGGAATATATTTTATCTCTTTATTTTTCATACGTGGATTTTTTTTTATCATTTCCTGATCTTTAAAATTACGACGCGCATTAAAATAAAAAACCGATATATCACAATCAAGATCTCTTTTTGCAAAAGATTCTATCAAACAATACGTATACCTTCCCACCCCGGTACGCTTTGCAACAAAAGGTTGCGCTTCAATACATATTTTCATTTTTTTTAACCTCAACTATAAATCTTATTTATTAATAAACTTAATTCTGGCTTTTATTGCATTATCAATATAATCAATGGCCTCTATGTTGATCGATGGCCAGTAGGTTTCAACAAAACAAAGAAACCTGTATAAAAGATCCGTATCGATGTCTTTTACCTCTAACATTAAATCCTTTTCATCACTTGTTATTTCAACATCCATTTTCATGTTATTTTCAAAAAAAGTGATTAATTCTTTTTCCAAAAATTCACCATCTACGTAAACAGCAGGTAAAGCATCAATTGATATATTACCTAAACTGCTGCTGAATTTTTTGTAACTTCTAATATTCTTTCTGATCCTTATTGAAGATGCCAATGCATAAAAATGAAAGACCGCACCAAGGATAAATAAAACTAATATTATTTTTCTGTTTTTCAGCATAATTAATTTATTATTTATTGTTCACTTGCAGTCTTATGATATCGAATCCTTTTCTTTTCTCTAATAAAGACCACTCATCTACCCTTTTCAGAGAATGCAAAAAAGCATCTCTGTTATTATCTTCACTAAAAACCATTTTAATTTCATATACACCCAAATTCTTACTAAACCTCTCCAGTTTCCATTCAGAATCCCGAGGTATGCAGAATATTATTTTACTAAAGATATATGATACGGGTTTATCAGTTAAACTTTCTCTTTGCCTAATATTATCCCCTGCTTTTCCAAGGATATCTATAGCACTTATATCATCTAATGATAAAGCAGGTACATATGGCCTTGCCTCACCAATAATCATTCTTCTTGTCTTACGCTCAAGATTTTTCATTGAAATAAACCCTAAAACACCTATAAGACAAAAAAGAGCTGCAATTATCGATAACCACTTATTATTAATTTGTTTGCTATCTTTTATTGTTATTTTGGAAGATATATCTATCATCGCTTTATTTATACCTGTTGATGCAACCGAAAATAATAAAAGTTCATCATCCCTAGAATTGGGATCTATTTTTTTTACTATATGATTATGAGTAAAAGGCATGAACATATAAGGAGTTTGTTTGAGTTTTAATTTTTCTCCTATTTCAGTTCTTTTTGCATCATTTGCAAAAAAAGCAATGCTTCTGTTCATATCAGGAAAATTTTTATGCAGTTTTTCGACCGTTCTTATTATTTCATCTATACCTTCATCTATATTTTCAAAATCAACCGTTATATGACGTGAATAAATAAGCGAATCCTTAAAAACCAGATCTATTTCAAGGTCTTTTATCCATTGAACATGAACGATTGGACTTTTTTCCGAAAGCTCAAGGACTTCAGGATACAAAGTAGAAACAATACCTGTTTTTTGCGGAAGATAATTTTTGGAAGTAAACACATCCTCAATGAGTTTTAACCATGTGTTTTCAAAATAAAATACAGTTACCAGCTTTTTATCTTTATTTTTATCACCTACAAAGACAAAACTATGTTTTTGAGGATCATAAAGGGGGTTTTCAAGAAGCTTATTATTAACTACCTTTTCAAAATCTTCTAAAGAAGTATTAGCTAATATTTCACATTCATCTTCAAAAATAATATCTCTTGCAAGGTAAACTTCAAAATTGTTTATCTCCAAACTTGATGCAAAAAGTGTATCAACGTTTTTATGGATGTCATCCATTGAAAAAGATCCGACGAAAGATGCAAGATCATCTTTTAATACACTATATTTTCTTAAACTCTTTTTAGTAAAAATAAAAACTGTTTTCATATTAGCTAGATATTTAATTTTTCTTTATTCTTAGACGATTTGCTTTTTTATCATCCATTTTATAAACCGCTTTTATTTGAAAAGATCTTTTTTCATCTTTTGCAATTGATATGATTGTAAAACAATTGCTCTTTACCGTAAACGACAGAATAGAGAATGGAATGTTTTTGCAAAAACACTCCTGCCTCATATATTCTACTTCTGTTATATTTTTAAGCGGATCTTTTACCCTATCTTTTATAAAAGAGATCAAGTCGGATCTGTTTTTAAAAAAAAGCGCTAAAATTTCCTTATGTGCAGTATTAAGGTTAAGTTTGAGGTTTTTCTCAAATGTTACATATTTTTCTATATTTTTCCCTACAACCTCATTATTTTCATTTGATGATAGAATTTCAGATATTATTTTTCCCGTATCATTAAAAAAATAATTGTCCTGTATGTTTTCAGTATTCTCCCTTAAATCCTTTATATTTATCTTTGAGTTCTCGTCTTCTATAAAAGTCCTTACATGATACTTACCTATACGAAACGCCTCCTCACATTGCGAAATATCACTAAAACTCGTATAACCTTTTGACTGCATTGATAATAAGTTTTCAAGTGTAACGTTAATACCGCTTCTTGCTGCAAAATCAAGACCTGCTCTATTAGAGTTTACCTTTTCTAACCTGTATAATTTGCCGGCAAATGATATTATAACTGAAAATATCATTATGGCAGAAAATAATATTACCACTATAAGAAGTACTGAAAAGCCGGCATCAGATGCTTTTCTTGATATCATAAAAATCCCTTAAAGAATCTCCAAGCAAATTAAAAGAAGTTACTAAAATGGCTATCATAACACCGGGTATAATAGAAAGCCTTGGAATACTGCGCAAAAAAGAATAACTGTTACTAACCATTCCGCCCCAGCTGGGTTCTGGAGGATTTATTCCAAGCCCTAAAAAACTAAGTGCCGATTCACCCAGAATAAAACTTCCCATTTTAAGAGTACATGTTACGATTAAAATAGATATTGAATTAGGAATAATATGTCTTATTACTATATTTGTTATGGTTGTCCCCAAAGAGCGGGAAGCAAGAACATAATCACTTGTCATAAGCTGCTTTGCTGCTCCTCTTGAAATTCTGGCAAAACTCCCCCAACCTGATAAAGAAAGAGCAATAACAATAGTAAGGATACCTCCCCTTAAAACTGCTGCTGCAGCGATCGCAAGAAGTAAAGATGGAATAGCAAAGGAAATGTCAATAAACTGGTTTATTACAATATCACACGTTCCTCCTCTAACCCCTGCAATAAGACCTAACGTAACACCAATTGTAAATGCAATAAAGGTTGTAAGAAGACCGATAATAACTGATGTCCTTCCTCCATAGATAATTCTTGCAAAAACATCTCTTCCAAGCTGGTCTGTTCCCATAATATTTTTTCCAGATGGCGGCATAAACTTATCTTTTAAACTATCTTTAATGGGATCAAGATCCATAAATATAGGTAGCAAAAAAACGCATCCTATCATGATAAGCGCTACTACTAAGGACACAAATCCTACAGGTTCTCTTCTAGCAAAATCCATCAGCTTTTCAAAGATTTTATTCATAGTAATAAGTCTATAACGAATGGAAAAAAGATGCAAGAGCCGGAAACGTACGTTTCCGGCAAATAACAATAACCAAATTACAAATAAATTCAAAAAATCAAAATACAAAACAAGAAATAAACGAAAAGAATAAATGGGACGCAGATTAATAAGATCAGAGGGTGGAAAAATATAAAGAAGAAGAATGGAAAAAGATGTAAAGAAGAGAGGACGCCACCCGCCTTCGCCTAGACAAGAAGGCTACGGCGAGGCAGGCAGATACACCCCGTGATGGTTTTCAACCAAACGGGGCACGGCACGGATAAACACAGATAAAAAACATTTATCACGAAAGCACGAAAAGAGGGAGAGGGGAAAGAAGAAAGGGGTCAAGGGAATTTCATGCTACGCATGAAAAGTTTTGAGTGATGAGTTAGAAACATAAAATAAAACTAAATAAAAGGGCAGGAAAAAAGCGTGATGCGTCATTCGTCGTTCGTGATTCGTAAATGGAGCGCTTCCGCGATATAGTAAAAAGCAGAAGAAGAAAACGAGGGATGATGAGCGACCGCTTTGCTAGGACGATGGAAGAAAAGAGCCACCCCGCAGGAGGAAAACAAGTTCCACCTACGGGGTGGAAACAAAAGCTTTTTTCAGCCATCAGCTCTCAGCATTCAGCCAGAACCCTATCGAAGATCCGCCATCTTGTTGGGAGGACTCACTTTTCCTCTGTGCTCTCCGTGGTCTTCCGTGTTTTTTCCGTGGTTAAATTCTGGTGTTTTTTTTACTGGATAAATACCCGCTTTTCCAGTAGGATATATGAACTTATTTTACCCGTCGCCGCCATAGGCGTGCATAGGCGGATATGTTTCGGCGAGGTGAAACTTCACCGAAACATGATGTGCCACGGTTGCAATACCGTGGGGTTTCATTTATAATATATACGGAGGTTATAAAATGACAGACACACAATATGGAAAAAAAATCTGGATGGATGGGAAGTTCATACCATGGGAAGAATGTAAGATCCATGTTATGTCCCATGTTATCCATTACGGCACCTCTGTTTTTGAAGGTATTAGATGTTATAAAGGTAAAGACAATTCTTATGTTTTTAGACTTAAAGATCATGTTAAGCGACTTCTCAATTCAGCAAAGATATACCGTATGGACCCTAAATATACTCAGGAAGAACTCGAGAAAATCATTCTTGATACCATACGTGAAAATGAGATGAAAGATTGCTATATAAGACCGATCATCTTTAGAGGTTTCGGCGACCTTGGTGTAAATCCTCAAGAGAACCCTATTAATTGCGCTTGTGCTGTATGGGGCTGGGGAAGTTACCTTGGAAAAGATGCCATGGAAAATGGAATAGATGTATGCACTTCCACATGGCGGAGGATGGCACCCAATACAATGCCTACTCTTGCTAAAGCAGGCAGCAATTACATGAACTCACAACTCATTAAAATGGAAGCTCTTCTTAATGGCTATACTGAAGGTATCGCTCTTGATACGAACGGACATATAAGTGAAGGAAGCGGAGAAAATATTTTTTTAGTAATAAATAACAGCCTCTATACTCCGCCTTCGCACTCGTCTATTTTACCAGGCATAACAAGGCACTCAGTAATAGTTCTTGCAAGAGAAAAAGGCTATAAAGTTAAACAGCAAATAATACCTAGAGAATCTGTTTATATTGCTGATGAAGTATTTTTTACAGGAACAGCAGCTGAAATATCTGTAATACGTTCAGTTGACAGGATTCCTATAGGCAGCGGCAAAAGAGGCCCTATAACTAAAGAGCTTCAAAAAACGTTTTTTGATATTCTGGAATGCAGAGAACCTGATAAACATGGCTGGATGACTCCTGTTTATTAAAAAAAAGTGTCTTTTTAGTAATAATTGATGTATTATTATTCGCAAGAGGTGTTATACGATGGGTTTACTTGATGGAACAGGGATGGAAAAAAGAAGGTATATTCGAGTATCTTCTCACTTTCCTATAAAATATTACTCCGTTGAAGATACTGATGCTGCAAGAGCACCATATGAAGCAATGTCAGATAATATATCTATTGGCGGCATAATGTTTTTTGCAGAAACACAGTATAGGATCAATGAAACTCTTCGCCTTGAATTTAAACTTGGTACTATCGAGTTGTCCATTTTTGGCCGCATTGCCTGGTTAGATGAAATAGAAGCAGGAAAGATCTATAATACAGGTGTTGAATTTCAAAACCTCTCTCAGCAACAAAAAGATGATCTTGGCACTTTCGTTAACAGCATGATCAAAGATCGTCAAATGAGAAGCTGAAGTTTGGTTTTGCCAAACTTCGTGGATCGTCATTCGTAGTTCGTGGTTCGTTCATAGAACGCTTCGCTAGATAAGATAAAAGAGAGAAAAAACGTCGTTCGTGATTCGTTATGCGTTGAGCGTTCATGGTGCACTCCCGCCTTCGCCTCCAACTACGCACAAGGCTTCGGCGAGACAGGCCGGCGATATAGTAAAAAGCAAAGCATTTAACCACGGAAAAAACACGAATGTACACAGAGGAAAAAAGCCCGGAAAGTCCATAGTCGATAGTCCATAGAAAGCGTGGTGCGTGATTCGTCGTTCGGGGTTCGTTCAAAGATAACCAGGTCATAGGTTCTAGGTGATAGGTCAAAGGAGCCTACGACTTCCTTCGGTCGCTCAGGATTAAAAAACGCTTCGCTAGATAATTATAAATTTCACCACGAAGAAAAGAGCCACCCCGCAGGAGGAAAACAAGTTCCACCTACGGGGTGGGTTTTTGGGTGGAAAAAAAAAGACATTTTTCAGCCATCAGCTCTCAGCATTCAGCCAGAATCCTATTGCAGATCCGCCATCTTGTTGGGAGGCATACTTTGTTGGGAGGCATACTTTTTACCTTTCCTATCTGTGTTTATCCGTGTGTATCTGCCTGCCTCGCCGTAGCCTTCTTGTCTAGGCGAAGGCGGGTGGCTAAATATTATAATGTCGCGCAGAAGCGTTCCTTAATGTTCTTTCCAGACATCAAAGTCATCTCCGAACTGGCTCAAGAAACAAAGAGAGTAACTTCTTAAAAAAACAAAAACAGGTAAAAGTATAACTGTTCCTATATAAGGCAATACTGCTATAGAGCATGTGAAACAAGTAGCCATAACAATAATGGCAGAAGATACAAAAATAAGAATTAATTTAAATAATGCATACAACAATAATTCTGACGGATATTGACGAAAAACAGAAAAAAACACATTAAACGCTTCTTTAAAAGATATTCTTTTTATATACATTATTGTTGCAACAATATCTTTCATGCTGATATAAAAAAAACTCCATATAATAAAAATAAATAAAGTTAATAAAAACACTAAAATATTTATTAGAGAACCATTCCTGTAGATATTCAAAAACAGCAGCAAAATACTTATTATCAAAATGATCCCTACAAACCACATTGGTGCCAAAACCCTAAAAAAACTGTTTCCCTCTTTTTTGTATTCTTTCCACGGAAATTTTACATGACCTTTATTTTTAACGATACAATCGGTAAACATAAAAACACCTCTGCATCGAAGCCAAAGGATAGTAAACGCTATCACAGCAGCAAAAAGCATTATTCCTATTAAAACTAGCAGCAAAATCCTCTTTTCAGAAAGCGTCATCTGCTCTATTAATTGCAAGTATGATTCTCTAGAACGATGTTTGATGTTTCCATGCGCATTTCCACCAAAACCTAAATTAGCAAGCCATGCAGAAAATCCTATCAATAACCATTTAATATAATCAAAAGGAACAAAAAGTATTTTTTTTGTTTTCGAAAACGCCCTATCAATAGGATCTGTAATTGATATATTTAATTTATTTATATCCATTTTATTTTTACACGGTTCAGGCAGGCCAGAACCCTACTCACTTTTTACGGAGATTCCTGCATGCGCAGGAATGACAACGTTTACGTTTACACGGACAGGCACAGAAACCTGTCCCACATATAATCAGTTATTAGTAGTTAGTAAAATAAAAACAACAGCCTGAAATCCCTTTTATTCTTTTGCTTTTACAAGGGCGGTTCGCGAACCGCCCTTACTTACTTTTTTTACTTTTCTTCGTGTTCCTTCGTGCCCTTCGTGGTGAAATTTATAATATCAGCGAAGCATTCCTTATTAACTGTTTTTATAATATAATATATAAGAAAGAATAAAAAGGAACTTAAATGCAGTTTAAATTCACAAATAGCCTCAATAAAACAATATTACCGGTAATTATTTTTGTTCTATTATTAATTCATTTTACGCCAAGACTTTATGGAGATGAATACCATAAATATGTAAAAGAACATTTTGGAGAGCCTGATGATCATCTGTTATATGATCCAAATAAATGTTTTATTGTGCTTTGCCCTGATAAAGAACTTGGAAAAAAGATACTGAAAAGCGAATTAAAACTTTATAAAAAATACCACCGCATTTTTAAAACACTTACTTTCTGGAAAAACCCAGCAGTTGTAAAAATATTTGCCAACAGAGAATCTTATGTAAAAGCATTTAATTCATATTCATCCAGTGCATTAATGGCAAAATTCAATGCTCATAACAGGCAACACCGCTTTATAGCCTCATGGATACAAGATGACCTTATTGACAATCTTATTCCACACGAAACTGCACATATTTTTGTAGCTGATCTTGCAAGAATTGATGAGATAAATTCAAATGAAGGTAAACAAGTTCTTCCTCTGTGGGTAAATGAAGGAATAGCACAGTTTTTTGAAACTAATGATGAATTGTTTAATTATAAGTTATATACAATGTATATGGCTTTTAAAGAAAAAGGGTTTATGCCGTTTGATTATTTTTTTACTTACACCAGGTACCCGCAAAACACATATTATTTTTATATTCAGGCTGATATCCTGACACGGTTTCTTCTTTCCCAAAAAAATGGTTCTAAAAAAATACGGAATTATATAACTATTTTTAGATCCAAGGTAAAAGACGGTAAAAAAGCGTTTAACCTCTCTTTTCCAGAATATGCTGATCTTAAAAAACTTGAAAAAGAACTTATTGCCTGGACAAAGGCAAAATTAAAAAAATACAAACCTGATATAACAATTTTAAATAGCAAAATTGCTAAGATATATAAAATAAAAGATTATAATGAATACCTTTATAAAGAGGTGGCTTTTGCAAATGTAGCGTATCAGCTAAATCTTAACAAAAATTATAAAAGATCACTTCTTCTTGCAAACGCTGCAATAAAACAAAAAAATAAATTTTATCTTGGGAAAGAGGCAAAAATACAATCACTTTTTAAACTTGATAAAACAAAAAGTGCAGAAGCAGAACTAAGCCTGTATAAAAAAAACGATCCAAAAAACGCATACCGGTTTACTGCTGACCTTCAACATATTAAGGGAAACTACTGCCAAGAAGTCGACTGGCTAAAAAAACTTCTGGATATAGACAAAGATAACGGTTTCTACATATGCATGCGTATAGCATATATCTACAATGATTTTTTAGGAAACTATGACAGAGCACATGAATATGCTTCCAGAGCCAAAACCTACCCGCAGTTCCCTGATGAAATACATTAAGAAGAAGACTCAAGACTAGAAGAAGGTTCTAGGTTCTGGGTTATAGGTGATAGGTCAAGGAACGCTGACGCGAGATATAGTACAAAAGCAAAAAAGACGTAAAAAAAACAGAAAATTTGCCACAGAGGTCACAGAGAACACTGAGAAAACCACTCACCACGAAGGACACGAAAAAATACGGAAAACACGAAAGATGGATTAGCCACAGATACACACGGATAAACACAGATGGGAAAGAAGGTTCTGGGTTATAGGTGATAGGTCAAGGAACGCTAACGCGAGATATAGTAAAAAGCAAAAGAGACGTAAAAACGAGGGATGATGGAGTTTCATGCTATGCATGAAAAGTTTTGAGTGTTAAGTTTTGAGTGATGAGTTAAAAACATAAAATAAAACTAAATAAAAGACAGGAAAAAAAGAATATTAACCACGAATTACACTAATTAACACAAATTTGTTAGCCGCAAAGGAAAAAGCAGAAAACAGAATAGTCCATAGTCAGAGAAAACAAAAAAGAACCCATTTTACGCTTTACGGAGATTCCTGCCTCGCCGTAGCCTTCTTGTCTAGGCAAAGTCGGGTGGCTAATTATTATAATGTCGCGCGTCAGCGCTCCATGACCTATCACCTATCGCCTATAACCTTTCTTTTTAATCAGTTTATATAAATAAATGTGCCCGATGTTGAACTGGAATAATGCCTGAGGTTATCTTGTGCCCAAGTATTCATTATAGCAGGTGCTATTACTATATCCGGTACAAGTGAATCATAACCTGACCCCTCAAGGTCAAAACGCAAAAAGACAAAATAACCGTTATAATATTCCCATGAAGAATAATACTGATCTTCCTTCTTTTTCATCCGCTCTTCATTTATATACTCATCATCTGCTGCAACATCACGTTCAACACGATTTTTAATTGACCGTTGGGATTTCTTGGATATTTTCTTCTTTGCAGGAATTGTATCTATCACCATCGGTTTTGGTGAAGTCATTACAGCTAATTTTCTTCTAAGATTTGATGCCTTTCCCTTCTCCCCCATTAAATCATAAATTTGTACTATTACATCCATCTTTTTATACGCTTTTTGAAGAGATGCAACTTGTTCCGCTGTTTCAAGAAAATTTAATGCATCCTCTTTTTTACCGATCCGGTGTAAAGCCTTTGCACTCTCTGCCATTCCATACCAATCACCTTTGTTTGATGCTATTTTGTATGACTTTAAAAATGCTTTGTTAGCTTTTGCACTGTTCCCCTTTAATGATGCATATAAATAACCTATGCCACAAACTGAATGCCATGAATCAGAATTTGCAATTACTGTTTCAGCATACTTTTCTGCCGATTCCCAATCACCAACCACATACATTCCCTTTATACTCTCTATTATTCCACGGTCAAAATTATGCTTAATAGACATTTTAGCAGCTGAAATAAAATGAGTATGAGAACTTTTCACATTACCATCTATCACTGCCTGATATGCTGTGCCCAATATATTATCAATATCCTCCTGATATCCTGCAAAACCAACTGTCGATATAAATAATAAACTCAAACAAATAACAAAAGTTTTTTTGTACATTTTCTCCTCCTGTAATTTTTAATTTTACACGGACAGGCACAGAGACCTGTCCCTACATACTTTTTACAGCGGGCGGATTTGGAATCCGCCCCTACATACCTTTTTATTTTTTACTTTTTTACTCTGTGATCTCTGCCTGCCTCGCCGTAGCCTTCTTTTCTATTACATTTATTTAGACGCGATTTCCTTTATTTATATTCGCATCTATTTGGCTTCGCCAGCATATTAGTCCATAGTCAGATAAAGCAAAACAGAATCCATTTTACGTTTTACGGTTTTACTGAGATTCCTGCATTCGCAGGAATGACATACGTTTTGTGCTTTTTGAATCCTGTTTTATCCTGCCGCGTGAGCGGCATTACCGCAACGCGGCTTCACGCCGTTGCGCGTGACAACGTGGTCACGGGATTAATCCTGTCTAAATTTTTTGATTTGCTTTTCTTTCTGATCCCCCAAATCTGCGTTTATCTGCGTCCCATTATTATAATGTCAGATGCGTTCCTTGACCTATCACCTAGAACCTATTGCCTATAACCTTCTTTTACTTATATATTTTTTCCTCACCTTGCGGGCGAGTTTTCCAGCGTTTGTGCAGCCATATCCAGTGATCAGGTCTTTCCTTTAGTCTTTCCTCCAAAACACGGGTATATGCGCGGGTAGATTTTATAATTATATCTTCCTTTGTATCACCTTTCTCAAGAGGTATTGGTTCCCCTATCTCTATTGTAAAAAGATCATTCTCATCTCTTATACAAAACATCGGCAGAACAGGGCTTCCGTAGTTGCGGCTTAATTTTGCAACAACATCAAGAGTACATGCTTTTTTTGAAAAGAAATCAACAAAAACACCGCTTCGCTCATTCATGTTCTGGTCTATTACAAAACCTAATGATTCATTGTTTTTTAAAATTGTAATTATATCCCTCGATGCATTCTTTTTAAAAATAGGGTTTACACCGCCATATGTACGGTATTCCATCCAAAATTTGTCCAAGGAAGGATTTCTTATTGCTTTAGTTATGAAATTTGCACCAAAATTTTTAAATGCAAAATAAAGAGGAATTATATCCCAAAAGCCGTAATGAGCCGTAATACCCAAAACACCCTTACCTAATTTTTTTGCCGCTAGAAGGTGCTCCTCTCCTTTGATCGTAACAAACTCAGAAAAATTCTCTTTTGTGATCAGAGGGATCCGCAAAAAATCCATAAGATTCTTTCCGAGATTTGAATACATTTTTGATATGATCTTTTTCTTTTCTCTATCTGTTAATTTATCACCAAATGCTATATCAAGATTTATTTTACATACCTTTTTTCTTGGGAAATAAAGTTTGTCCGTAAGCCACCCAAGGAATCTGCCTATTATTAAAGCGCAGCTTCTAGGAACCCACCTTATCATAAATGAAAAAAATCTTAGGAAGATTGTCATAACTGATACTCGCAATAAATAAAATATAAAAGGTATGTTTTAATCTTTAATATAAAGCAGTTCCTTTACTCTTTCTATAAGGATCTCCTGCTTATATGGCTTTAGTATATATGCATTAGCTGCACTATCTTTTGCTTCTCTAAAATCAGAATCTTCAGAACGCCCTGTCAACATTATTATAGGAACATCCTTTATATGAAGATTTGCTTTGACCTTCCAGCAAACCTCAAACCCATTCATGAGAGGCATATTAACATCCAGAAGAATAAGGTCAGGTTTTATCTCAATAGCCTTTTCATAACCCTCTTTACCGTTAAAAGCTGATTCTGTTTTAAATCCGGCTTGTTTAAGATCAAAACAAAGTATTTTATTTAACGGTTTCGTATCTTCTATAACAAGAACTGTTTTTTCATAAGCCATAAGATTACCCCTTCTTCTGCTTACCCTTAATATAAGGTAAGAAGCCTCCCTGTTCAAGAATACTTTTTTCTCTCAAAGATATTTCAAGTACTAGTGCTATCTCATCTTTAGCACCATCATCATGAACGATCTTACAAATAACCTCATTAACACCATCTAAAATATCAGTCAATCCAACAATTTGCACATTATCATCAGCATTACATTTAGCATAATCATCACTGTTTTTAAAAAGTAATGGCAATATACCGTAATTGATCAGGTTTTTCCTGTGTATACGTGCAATGGATTTTGCAATAACTGCTTTTATGCCTAAAAACATTGGAGCAATGGCAGCATGCTCCCTTGAAGAACCCTGGCCATAGTTTTCTGCGCCAACTATTACAGAGCTTCCAAATTTCTTCGCTCTTTTATAAAAATCTTTATCTATGCCGCTAAAAACAAATTCTGATATAGCAGGTATGTTAGATCTTAATGGAAGTACTTTTCCACCAGCAGGCATAATATCATCCGTTGATATGTTATCTTCAAGTTTAAGCAAAATTTTTGCATCTATTTTATCCGCCAAATTCTCTCCAAGAGGTATCGGTTTAATATTTGGACCCTTTATTACCTCGACATCAATTCCATCCTTTGGAGGAAAAATAAACATATTATCATTAATAATAAACTCTTCTGGCTCGGTCGGCATATTTATATCAAGACTAAAATCCCTGGGATCTATTATCTCACCTTTAAGAGCCATACACGCTGCTGATACCGGAGAACATAAATAAACCTGTGCATCATCTGTTCCCGAACGACCCTTAAAATTTCTGTTAAATGTACGTATTGAAACTCCGCCAGATTTTGGTGCCTGCCCCATACCAATACAAGGACCACAAACAGATTCAAGTATGCGGGCTCCAGAATCTATCATACTCGTTAAAGAACCGTCACTCGATATCATTGAAAAAGCCTGCTTTGAACCAGGAGAAACTGTTAAACTTACATTTTCAGCAACCCTGTTACCTTTTAAAATATTAGCAACCAAAGCCAGCGTTGTATAACTCGAATTTGTACAGCTTCCAATACACACCTGATCAACAGGTGTTCCCTTTAACTCCTTTATTGGAACAACACTTCCCGGTGAAAAAGGTTTTGCAACCAAAGGTTCTAACTTACTTAGATCTATCTCGATCAAAGAATCATAGCCTGCATCATCATCTGCTATTATCTCTTTCCAAACATTATCTCTTTTTTGTGCTTTTAAAAATCTTTTTGTCTCCCCATCACTAGGAAAAACAGATGTTGTAGCACCAAGCTCAGCTCCCATATTAGTTATTGTTGCCCTCTCTGTAAGAGAAAGATAAGATACTCCAGAACCTGTATATTCAAATACCTTTCCAAGACCGCCTTTTACACCAATCAGACGTAAAACCTCTAAAATTACATCCATTGCCATTACATATGGTTTATTAAGTTTTCCACTTAAACGTACTTCAACAACCTCAGGCGTATTTACTTCGTAATTTTCACCCGCCATAACTGCCGCAACATCAAGACCACCTGTCCCCATAGATATCATGCCAAGACCGCCGCCTGTAGGAGTATGACTATCTGAACCAATTAAAGTTGCACCCGGAACACCAAATCTTTCAAGATGTAACTGATGACATATTCCGTTTCCAGGACGTGAAAAGATAGCACCGTACTTTGCCGCTGATGTCTGCAAAAAAATATGATCATCAGGATTTCTAAAAGAAGTCTGCAAAGTATTGTGATCTATATATGCAACCGCTACAGGAACTTTTATTTTATCTATTCCCATTGCTTCCAATTGAAGATAAACCATCGTCCCTGTTGCATCCTGAGTTAAAACCTGATCTATTTTTAAACTGATCGGTTTCCCTTTACTAATTTCACCTGCGACCAGATGCTCTTTTAAAATCTTATATGTTACCGAATCACCCACTATAATACTCCTTTTTAAGCTCGTGGTTCGTGGTGCGTAGAACCCTTGACTCCTTTATTCTTTACACGGGCGGGGACAAGCCGCCGCCCCTACATACATTTTATTTTTTTCCCTCTGTCTTCTCTGTGCTCGTGCTAAAAGTCCGCCGCGGCGGATGGTGAAATTTATAATAATCAGCGAAGCGTTCCTTGACCTATCACCTAGAACCCAGAACCTATTACCTGTTTATCTTTTTTACTTTTAATTTATTTCTAAAGGTTAACAAATGAAAAGAGAAAAATCTAAAATCACTTAACTGAACTGATGGTTATCCTGTTTCTTCCTTCTCTTTTTGAAGTATAAAGAGCCATGTCTGCTTCATGTATCAACTTATCTTTATCAGGATTGTCCTCAGGGTTGTATATTGCAAGCCCTCCACTCATCGTTATTCTGAACTTTTTATCTTCACCCTGAAATTCATAATCCTCTATTTCTTTCAGTATTTTTTTTGATACTTCAAAAGCTTCTGACATTTCAATGTCAGGATATACAATTACAAATTCCTCTCCGCCATAACGAGCCAAAATATCCTTGGAACGAATATTTTTTTGAATTATTTCACTGGTCTTCTTAAGAACTCTATCTCCTGTAAGATGCCCATATGTATCATTTACCATTTTAAAGTAATCAAGGTCAAAAAGACCAATGACCAATTCCTTCTTTTCACTACGCATTGTTTTCAAAAGCTCATAGATCTTTTCCTGAAAATAACGGTGATTAAATATACCAGTAAGGCCATCCATGATAGATAAACGCTCAAGCTTTTTATTTGCCTTATGAAGTTCATCCTGAAGGCCTTTTAAGCGAAGAAGCACTTTTACCCTAGCTATGAATTCCATTTCATTAAAGGGTTTTGTAATATAATCATCTGCACCACTCTCTAAACCCTTTACAACACTTTCTACATCTTCTCTGGCTGTTAAAAGAAGTACAGGAATATATTCTTTCTCACCGGATTTACGAATATGCTCACAAACCTGAAATCCGTCCATTTTAGGCATTCTTAAATCAACAACCATGGCATCAGGATTAAAAAATTTTGCCTTTCTAACCCCTTCTGCACCATCTACAGCCGTCTCCACCCAATAGCCATAATCACGAAGAACACTCGAAGTGATCATTCTGGCAGTAGATGAATCATCAACAACTAATACTTTTTGTCTGGATTTTTTCATAAATATTCAATTTAACTGACCAATTAAATATAACATAATCACTTTGTATGCACAATTATATTTATATTTACAAAACAAGTGTAAAACCTTAATTTTCTCGTTTTCCCATTTCAATCCAACTTAAGAAAATGATATCATATAAATAAAAACGAAAGGTGTTTTCTTGACTAAAGATGACTTTACAAGACAAGATATCCTTCTTGAAAGCGGGACCAATGAAGTTGAAATAATGGAGTTTGTCCTAAGGGATCAATACTTTGGAGTAAACGTTGCCAAAGTAAAGCAAATGCTATCATTTGACCGTTCCAATTTAACAGAACTACCTCTAAGCCCAGATGTTGTGATGGGACTCTATACTTTTCGTGATTCTGCAATACCTCTTCTCGACCTTGGTATAGCTTTTGATCTCTCAAACGAAAAACGAGGAAAAAAACCGCTCATTATGGTATGCGAATTTAATAAAATAATTAATGGTTTCTTTATAGATTCAGTAAAACGCATACACCGTCTTCCATGGTCTGATATACGCCCCCTAGATGAAGCAATCTCAAAAAATAATTTCTCTGTTACTGGTGCCGTAACCTTAAAAGACCATGAAATACTACTGATAGATCTTGAAGCTATAATAGGAGAATTGAATCCTGAGCTGAAAGAAAAGGATATAGAAGAAGAAACCTCAGATGATCAAAACAAACAAACAGACCAGATCACAATAATAGCTGCTGAAGATTCTGCTTTTATGCGCAAACAAATACTGCGTAATCTTAATAAGGCAGGATTTAATAATATCCATTCTTTCCCTGACGGGAAAAAAGCATATGATGCTGTACTCGATTTTTGCGAACAAGCAAAAAAAGAAGCACGGGAAGTTACCGATTTTTTTCAGGTAATTGTTACAGATATTGAAATGCCCCTGATGGACGGACTTACTCTTTGCAAAAATGTAAAAGATAGCCCCGTGTTAAAAAATGTTTTTGTTCTTGTTTATTCTTCACTCATCACTGATGAAATGGCAATGAAATGTAAAGCAGTCGGGGCTGATGCATACCTAAGCAAAACTCAAATGGATAAGATGATAACCATCCTTAATGAGTTTGCTCAAAATCGGGGTTCGTGATTCGTCGTTCGGGGATCGTGAATGGAGCGCTAACGCGATATAGTAAAAAGCAAAAGATAAGATAATTTGCCACAGAGAGCACAGAGTCATGAACCACGTGGGGTTCATGATGAACATAAAATGTAGTCCTCCTAACAAGATGGCGGATCTGCGATAGGGGCGAAAAATCTTTCGTCCGTGTAAAACGGTAAAAAACGTAAAGGTGTGTAGGGTACGGGCCTGCCCGTACCGCTGTAAAAGCAAAAACCCAGAATAAAAACGCTAAAGCGAAGAAGAAACACGCAAAACGAGAGATAATGCCACCCCGCAGGAGGAAAACAAGTTCCACCTACGGGGTGATTTTTTTGATATTTACACGGGCGGGGACCATTCGACTGCGCTCATGATTAAAACAAGTCGCTGGCCTGCGCAGGGATGACATACGTTTTGCGTTTTTCTTTTTTCCACCCTCTGATCCTTTTTTATCCTGTAAATCTGCGTCCAATTATTCTTTTCATATTTTCTCTATTTTTTACTGTAAATTGTTACAGAAAATATGGATAAAGTAGATATAGATGATATAATAGTGAATCATAAATAAATCAACACACAACCACAGGAGGTAGTAGATGTATAAAAAAGTATCTGCATTAACTTTTATTTTAGTAATGATTTCTCTTACCTGTTTTTCTTCTTTTTGTTTAGCTTCATCATGGTATGATGGGCTTCCTCAGGAAGGTATCGACTGGGGAATATCAATTGTACTGGATGCAAAGGATCAATATCATGGCGGCGGTACAGTTTCAAGAACGTTCGATGGTATTACTGTAACGTTTGTACTGGTAGAAGGGGATACTGGTGTTGGTACAATAACTATATCTGATAGAGGATCAAGAACATATGTTGGTGATGAAGGAGCAGCTGTGGCTTTAGCCGAATTAAGAGCTGCTGTTTCCAAAGAAGATATGGCAAGTGCTGCATCAAGCAGCTCGATTGCTTTTACAACAGGAGAATCAAGTGAAGATAAAGCGCCACTTATAAGCAGTGAGACTCCAATTGCTACGGCAGATAGAACAGGTCTGAGAATTATTAAAAATGTGGTTATACCAAAAGCTAAGACAAAAGAACAAAAACAAAAAATAGCTGAATTAGTTTCATCAGGAAAACCACAGCTTATTGGTGGAACCATAACGTATGAAACTTTTGATTACTTTGATATCAGCGGAAAAACATATGAAGTTTTGTCCGGACTTGAAAAAAGCTTTGAAAACTATTCTCTCGGAGTTTTTGTTCCCTTAAGTTATGTTGACGTTACAGGAGGAAATTGGACTAAGCTAGGAACAACAGGCTACATAAAAAAAGTTTTTCCTAAAGAAAATTGCGATTTATCTTTGGGATTTAACGTAGCTTTAGAACAAACATGGATGAGTGTTGACGGTGTAGAAAATAGTCTTTCCTATGGTGCTGGACCTATGGCTTCTTGCTCTTTTTACCTTCAAAATATTGAGATCGGTTTAGGCAGTAATTTACTTTATATGGGAAATACTGAATATGACACTGTTGGAATACTTACAACAGGAGTAAATATTGGCGTTCCTTTAGGAAATAATTTTATAGTGAATCTTACAACTTATAGAACAGATAACTTTGATTCAGATAGTGATTATTGGCAAATCGGCGGTACAGCAAGCTATTTAGTATCTGATATATTTGAAGTTGTATTTGGAATTACAACAGTAACAGGATTAGATAATTTTGATTCAAATGCTTATCATCTTGGTGGAAGCTGGCGCTATTAATAAATAAAAAAAATGATGGACGATAAATGATGCCACCCCGCAGGAGGAAAACAAGTTCCACCTACGGGGCACTAGTGTCCCATCATAAGTCA
>JAGLFH010000036.1 GCA_023144635.1 Candidatus Auribacterota bacterium
CTAAAGTTAAAAGTACTTAAAATTAAAGGAGCGCAAAAAAACTCACATATTTTTTATAACAACATAATCTTATCAGCAAAAATCAATGTTCTAAAGACCAAACAAAAACATAAAGCTTTTACCTAGATCCCTGCTTTCACAGGGATGACGGCATTTAACTTCTTACACGGGCTGTTCCCACCCACCTACGAGGTGGGATATTTTGTGGTTCCCTATTTTCTGTTTGCTATAATAATAGTGCGCAGCACACCTTAACTTTAGGCATTTTAGCTCACTTTTAACTTCAAACTTTCTTAAAAGCCAAGCCCTGGAGGCAGCCCCATACCACCCGTAAAAGCTCCCATTTCCTTCTCGAGATTTTCTTTTACAGTAGAAACGGCCTGATTAACAGCAGAAATCACAAGATCTTCTAATTCCTCCTTATCATCAGCCACTATTATCTCAGGATCTATGTTAAGCTTGTTTATTTGAAAATCTCCGTTCATAAAAAGTGTAATCGCTCCACCACCTGCTGTAATTTCAAATTCCTTTCCGTTAAAATTCTTCTGTACATCAGCCATTTTTTGCTGCATTTGCTGAGCTTGTTTCATTATTTTATTAATATTCATTCTTACTCCTTTTTTGTTTTTTTATCCGGCTCCTTAAACCCCACAATCTTTCCATTAAAAAGCTCAAGACTGTCTTTCATCACATCATTTTCATTTATAAATTTTTTTATTTTTGCTCTTGGATCAAAAGATTTTGAATCAGCCTTACCGTCAGGTTTCTTTTTTATATTATCAGGTACCATCTTGAATTTTAATTTTAGAGCTGTATGGAAAAATGAAGAAAGTTCTTTTTCTACAAATTCAATATTTGTTGGCTGATTTAAAAGATCCTGATGAAAAACACTGCTTTCCTCAAATTCAAGCATCACGGTATTATCTGATATCTGGGAGACTCTTCCTTCCTGCAAATATGTTTTAAGTATATGCTTATTCTTCTTTTCTATTACAAAAAGAAACTCTTTCCATCTTTCCTGTAATTGCTCTAAAAGAGGTTTTATTACCTGCTTTTTTTTTATATCCTCCGGTAAAGAAGTTTCCTTTTTTATATCATCAATAACAGCTCTTGTGCTATCCGGCATGTTTTCCAGAGACTTTTTCATTGCATGCAGCTCTTTCATTATTCTTTCAATAGAAACAACCGATGAAGAGTTCGCCATTTTCACTATCATTATTTCTATATAAACATACGGTGATGATGCGTTTTTTATTCTTCCTTCAACAGCCAGAATAAGTTCCAAAATATAAATTATTTGCTGTTCAGTGTATTTTTCTGCCGCCAAATTTAACGGCCCATGTGAATGGGTTTCATTTTTATCTTCTTTACGTAATTTCTCTACAAGTATCTTTCTGAAAAAATCCAAAAGATTTTGCACAAACTTGTAAGCATCTTTGTTCTCTTTCATTACTTCTTCTATAAATCCCAATGCTTTTCCAGCATCTCCTGAGGATGCAGCATCGCTTATTCTCAAAAGGATCTCATCATCTACAACCCCTATAATATCCACTGCATCCGTGTACGTAATAGATCCGTCACAATATGTGATGACCTTATCAAGAATAGATTCAGCATCCCTCATGCTTCCCTCTGCACTTCTTGATATAAGATCAACTGCTTTCTCTTCAAAAGAAAGATCTTCTTCTTCAAGGATATCAGCAAGCCTTTCTTTTATAACTACATCCGGTATTAACTTAAAATGAAAATGCTGACAACGGGACATTATTGTATCAGGAACCCTGAACGGTTCAGTGGTAGCAAAAATAAATTTTATATGTTTAGGAGGCTCTTCAAGAGTTTTCAATAAAGCATTAAAAGCCTCTTTAGAAAGCATGTGGACTTCATCTATAATATATATTTTATAAGGAGAATTAACAGGAACAAATTTAACATTTTCTCTGAGTTCTCTGATATTATCTATTCCCCTGTTTGAGGCACCGTCTATCTCAAGAACATCCATATTAATGCCTTCACCTATCTCCACACAATTCGGACACTCATTACAAGATGTTTCAGATGTGCCTTTTTTGCAATTTAATGCCTTTGCCAGTATTCTTGCAGTCGAAGTTTTTCCAACCCCTCTAGGACCTGAAAAAATATACGCATGAGCAACTCGCTGCTTTCGTATAGCATTTCTCAATACTCTCGTTATACTTTCCTGGCCAAGTATATCTTCAAACTTCTGTGGCCTGCATTTTCTTGCTAAAACAGTATATTCCATAAGTACCCTTTAAATTAAATTTCTAACTTTTAATTTTTTATATGCGGCTGTGCACCCTTTATCGTCGGGGACTGTTAATTTTCTCCATAATAATAATGCTCAAACCAAGCACCCCTACAGCACCCAAAATGGTTCTGTTTACCGCTGCTTCCTCTCGGATCTGACGGGGTTCACAGTATCTTGTTGCATAGGACTTTAGTTTTCAACACATAACTACTATTTCAAAAATAAACGCCTCCCGCCTCAATCGGGATTTCAGCTCTGCTATAGCGGATTGCAGATTCAGGGCACCGCTAACTCCCCGCTTAGCACAACCGCGTTTTTTTTGTTTTACCTATATTATTTCATTTTAAAATAATATCAACCCAAAACTTGTGGAACCTCGCCGAAGCAATCCTACCTACACACACTATGGCGAGCCCCCCCCTTCCAGCTTCATCCCGTACAGGGAGTTGTCCTTACAGGACTCACGTCCACGGCCTCACAGCCGCAGCTTCCCGACTCTCCGTAGCCTCGGCGAAGGAGGTTATGCGTAGACACATGAAAGGTCTTATCGAGAGATACTATCCACAGAAAAAGCATTTTCCAGATATTTATTGACCCTAATCTGCATATTCACAGACTGATCGATAAAACATTATTGTTAAGATCCTTTCAACTTACTTATAAGTGTAGGGCGCGAAATGTTCAGGATCTTTGCAGCATGAGACTTATTTTGATTAACCGCATCAAGAACATATTTTATATGACGCCTTTCGATCTCTTCTAAAGGAACAAGATCTTCTTTCTTGTCTTCAAAAAAGTACTTCTGAAAATACATGGGTAGTGACTGCTTAGTTATCATATTTGTTTTTTCTATAGCAGCTGAAGATTTAATAATATTTTTTAACTCCCGAATATTGCCGGGAAAATTATACCGGTTTAAAAGCTCCATAGCCTTTTGATGAATTCCTTTGATCTTCTTTCTGTTCTTTTTATTGAACTCCTTAAGGAAAACATTTGCAAGCAGGCTAATATCTTCCCTTTTTTCTCTTAAAGGAGGAATTTCTACAATATGGGCAGATATCCTAAAATAAAGGTCTTTCCTAAAAAGCCCTTTTTCCATCAAATGGAAAAGATTTTTATTAGTCGCGAAAACAAAACTGCAATTTACCTTTTTTACACGTGTATCACCTACAGGATAATATTCCTTATTCTCAAGCACTCGAAGAAGGCGAGATTGTACAGAAAGATCCAGATCACCTATTTCATCAAGAAAAAGAATCCCATTTTTAGTTACTCCTATTATACCCTGACTCTCTGTCTGTGCACCTGTATATGCTCCTCTTGCATGCCCAAACAGCTCATTTGAAAGAAGTTCGTTCTGGTAAGAAGAAATATTGATTGCAGAAAATTTCTCATCTTTTCCAAAACGTATATCGTGCAAACTTCTCGCAAAAAGCTCTTTGCCTGTCCCCGACTCACCACAGATCAAAATGGGATCATCTGTAAATGCAACTCTTTCAATTTGATGAAAAAGATCAAACATCTTACGGCTTTTGGTTATTATATTTTTAAAGACTTCCTTTTTTCCTATTTCATGAGCTTTATCTTTAAGATTCTTTATTTTAAATAAAAGATCTTCTTTTTCAGAAATATGTTTTAGTGTAAGAATCAATTTTGAAGGATCAACAGGTTTTCTTAAATAATCATAAGCACCTATTTTTATAGCCTTTACAGCCATTTCAACATCATCAAGAGCAGTCAGCATCACACAGTCCATGTTTGGATACTTTCCGGCAAAAATTTTAAGAAGATCAACACCCAAAAGATCAGGAAGCTTTTGATCTATAACAGCAATATCAAAACCACCATTAGAACTTTCAGCAAATTTAAGAGCTTGCTTACCATTTTCTGCTGTTGTTACATTATAGATCTTTTCCTGAACAAGAAGCCTTTTAACAAAGCGTATGGTTGACGGATCATCATCAACAACAAGTACTTCACTTTTTCTTAACATGAGCCGTTATCCTTTCGATCTCTTTAAATTTAGCAACAACATGCTTTATACGCTTACAACCTGTTTCTATATCAGATATCATTTGAGGATAATCCTCCTTAAAAAATGGATAAACAAGTCTTGCTATTTCAAGATCAGGGTCATTGGAATAACATTCGTCAAGATGCTTTTTTATATCATTCCATGATTCTCTTAAAAAAGGGACATTTCCTATTACAAAAGTAGCTGAATTATTCATATCATGAATTATCTGGGTCAGAATACCCGAAATTGCAGAAAAGCTGTCTGTAAGTTCTTTACCAATAAGAAATAAATAATCCCTACCATGCAAACTTTCCCGTATTCCTGTCCACTCTAAATATAAAGTTTTATATTCTTTTGTTACAAAAATGCTTGTAAAAGGCTTAAAGGTCTTCTTTTTTAAATGAGACTTAAAAAAATATTCTCTAAAAACTTCTTGAGTCTCATGAAGGATAAAAGTATCTGTAAAATTATTGCCGAATACCGAAGCCGCTTTGAGGCCTGTCATCTTTTCAGCCTGCTTATTAAAAAAGACAACGTTTTCATCTTCATCAAGAAGCGAAATAAAAAAAGGCATCTTTAGATACGAGCCAAGAGAATATTTTTTTATAAAATCTTTTTGATCTTTCAATTTTTCCCACCCCTAAAGAAAAGATGACTAAAATTTTAATACATCTTAAAATCAACCGCAAGCAATAAAATAAAGATCCTTTTTTTATATTTTGCAGGGCTTGTCGCATCGTTTCATTGCCCGTAATAACGATATTTTATGTTTTCCGTAGCCTTTCCATGCTTTTTCCGTAGTTAAATTTATAATAATCACACGAAGTGCTCCTTTAACGCACTACGCATAGTGTATAACTATTTATGTTGCCAGTATAATTTTATTTGATATAATAATCTTCATTTTTTTAGAATCTGCTTTATATTACTGATGCGAGAGTGGCGGAACTGGCAGACGCGCTAGACTTAGGATCTAGAGCCTTTTGGTGTGGGGGTTCGACTCCCCCCTCTCGCAAAAGTTTTGCATGTTTAGTATGTTTTTAAGTTTTTCTTTCGCAATAAGTTATGACAAATTCAATTATTTTATATAAAAAATTGTTGATTTAATATACTATTTTTTATACATTAAACATCTTTTTATGTATGAGCGAGCGTAGCTCAGCGGTAGAGCTCCACGTTGCCAACGTGGTTGTCGAGGGTTCAAATCCCTTCGCTCGCTCCATTTTTATTTATAATGAACTGAGGTGAAAAATGGATGTTAAAGCAGAAAAAAAACAAAGCTGTGTTCTTGAAGTAGATGTGAATATTCCTCAAAGTGAAACAGCAGGTGCAGAAAACGAAGCTGTAAATTATTTTCAATCAAAAGCCAATATTCCTGGGTTTAGAAAGGGAAAAGCTCCAAAAAACATGGTCATAAACAGATTTAAACAGGATATTCAGCAATCTGTTCTAAGGCAAGTATTATGGAGTAAACTCTCTGAATATATTGAAAAAGAAAAACTGAAAATAACCAGCGACCCTATAGTTCAAGATATTAATTATAATTTTGGCGAAGATCTTAAATTTATTGCAACTCTCGAACTGGTCCCAGAATTTTCTCTACCTGAATACAAAAATATTTCAGTTGAAACAGAATCTAAGGAAATAAATAAGGAAGAAGAAGAAAAAGCCCTTAATGACATACGCGAAAAATATTCTCAATTCAAATCATCAGATGATGGGGTCATAAAAAAAGGTCACTTTGCTATCATAGATTATGAATTGATCGTAGATGAAAACTCCATTGAAAAGAAAGATGCAACATGGGTAAAAATAACAGAAGATGCATATATAAAAGAATTTACATCTCAGCTTGCCGGTTTAAAAATAGGTGATGAAAAAGAAATAAAAGCAACACTGCCGGAAAATTATTTCCAGAAAGAACATGCAAATAAACAAGGCACTTTCCACGTAAAAGTAATAGATGCAAAAGAAAGGGTCCTTCCTGAACTTGATGATGCTTTTGCAAAACAAGTGGGACCATATGAAAATATTGAAGCATTAAAGAAAAACATTTATGACCGACTAAAAGATTTTAAGGAACAAAATTCTAAAACTGTCATAGAAAATCAAATAAGTGACTATCTTTTAAACAGTACGAAAATGGATCTTCCTCCTAATCTTTTACTTCAAGAAAAACAGGCCGTTATAAAGGAATCTATACAGCGCATGCATTACGGCGGACTTAAGGAAGAGGATATAAAAGGAAGGCTTCCGGAAATTGAAAAAGAATCAGAAAAAAAAGCTCCTGAAAATCTCATATTACACTTTGTTCTTGAAAAAATAATAGAACTTGAAAATATTAAATGCGAAGATGAGGATTTTGAAAAAGAATTTGAGAGGATGAGTACAGCATTTCACATGCCCGTAGAAAAAATAAAAGAACGTTTTTCAGAAGGTAAAGAAAAAGAAAGCCTTACTGCTAGAATACGTAAAATAAAAGCTATTGATTTTCTAATAAATAGCGCTAATATAAAAGAAATAGCATCATGAAAGGATGGTCTTAATGACAATTAAAAATGCACACATACCAATGCCTTTTGTTATTGAACAAGAAGGCCGTTTTGAACGTTCTTATGATATATATTCCCGGCTTTTAAAGGACAGGATAATTTTTATAGGAACACCTATCGATGACACTGTTGCCAACGTAGTAATAGCTCAAATGCTGTTTCTCCAAATGGAAGCACCAGAGAAAGATCTTCATCTTTATATAAATTCTCCTGGAGGTATTGTAACATCTGGAATGGCTATCTATGATACTATGCAGTTTTTGAAATGCGATATAACTACATATTGCATAGGACAAGCCGCAAGCATGGGTGCGCTGCTGCTAGCAGCAGGAACAAACGGAAAACGTTTTTCTCTTCCGAACGCACGTATTATGATCCACCAGCCTGCCGGTGGGGCACAAGGACAAGCTATAGACATCCACATACAGGCTAAAGAAATTATGAGAATGAAACAAACGTTAAACGAAATTCTTGCAAAACATACCGGTCAGAAAATATCTAAAATAGAAAAAGATGTGGATAGAGATTATTTTATGAGTGCTGAAGATGCATGTAAATACGGTATTGTAGATAAAGTCATTTCAACATCAAAAGAAACAAAAAAACAGCAAGACTGATATAATGGCAAAAAAAAACAAAAATACTTTTGGCACTTACTGTTCTTTCTGCGGTAAAAGCCATGATCAGGTGAAAAAACTTATAGCAGGTCCAGGAGTATTTATTTGCGACGAATGCATAATATTATGCAAAGACCTTATTGACAGAGAAAACAAGCCTAAAGGAAAAGCCATAAAAGGGCTTGATAAACTACGAATACCTTCTCCAAAAGAAATAAACTCTCTCCTTAATGAGTATGTTATAGGCCAGGAACATGCAAAAAAGGTTCTTTCTGTTGCTGTTTATAATCATTACAAAAAGATCACATTAAATATGTCAGAAAGCGATGTTGATCTTGAAAAAAGCAACGTTCTTCTTATTGGTCCGACTGGAAGCGGAAAAACTCTTCTTGCAAGAACACTTGCAAAAATACTCGATGTACCTTTTTGTATTGCTGACGCAACAACACTTACTGAGGCAGGATACGTAGGAGAAGATGTAGAAAACATCCTTCTAAAACTTGTTCAGGCAGCTGATTACAATGTAGACCGTGCTGAAGTTGGAATCGTGTATATTGATGAAATAGATAAAATCAGCCGCACAACCGAAAACGTATCGATAACTAGAGATGTATCAGGAGAAGGAGTTCAGCAAGCATTGCTAAAGATCCTGGAAGGAACTGTATCAAATATTCCTCCTAAAGGAGGAAGAAAACACCCTCATCAGGAATTTATTCAAGTTAATACTGAAAACATCCTTTTTATTTGTGGCGGAGCTTTTGACGGCTTGGAAAAGATAATTAAAAGACGATTAGGAAAAAAAGTTATGGGATTTGCCGATAAGGACAAAACTGTAACAAAAATCCATGATCTTCTTCATAAAATCCAGCCAAAAGATCTAATAAAATACGGATTGATCCCTGAATTTGCAGGAAGATTGCCTGTTATCTCATCATTATCTGAACTCTCAAAGCATGAATTAGGTCATATTCTTACAAAACCTAAAAATGCACTTGTTAAACAGTATAAAAAGATATTTGAGATGGAAGGATTGGAACTTGTTTTTGACGATAAAGCGCTTGAGGCTATTTCAACACTCGCTATGGACAAAGATACCGGAGCAAGAGCCCTTAGGTCAATAATAGAAGAAGCTTTACTTGATGTGATGTATTCCTTGCCTTATAAGAAAAATGTAAAACAATGTATTATCACCAAAGATGTCATCCTGTCAAAAGCACATCCAACGCTTGTTGAAAATATAAAGAAGATGGCTTCTTAATAGATATTTGTTTTATTCACAAAATAAGTAATTAGTAATTAATAATTTAAAATAAAAGCATGTTGTACTAACGGAAGGATATGGTTTTAAATGGCTAATGTTTTTTTAATAGGTGCTCAGTGGGGAGATGAAGGGAAGGGTAAAATTGTTGATTTTCTTTCTTCTAAAAAAGATATAATTGTAAGATTTCAAGGCGGTAACAATGCGGGTCATACTGTCAACATTGAAGAAAAGAAATTTGTTCTTCACTTAATACCTTCCGGAATTTTACATAAAAATAAGATCTGTGTGATCGGTTGCGGAGTTGTAATAGACCCTAAGGCACTTCTCGATGAGATAGATGAGCTTACACAAAGAGGAATAGATATAAATAACAGGCTGAAGGTCTCTGCCCGCGCTCACGTTATTTTCCCCTACCATAAAATACTGGATAATGTTAAAGAAAAAAAACGCGGGAGTGATATGATCGGCACTACCTGTCGCGGCATAGGCCCTGCTTATGTTGATAAAGCTATGCGCATGGGCCTGCGCATGCATGATCTTGTTGGAGATAAAGAAATCTTTTACAAAAAATTAAAGCAGAATATAAAAGAAAAAAATGTTCTTTTAGAAAAAGTTTTCGAAACAGAAGGTGTAGATTTTGAATCTGTATATAAAGAATATATAGAATATGCAGAAAAGCTAAGGAAATATGTTTGCGATGTAGTCTCATACATTCACAACAATGCTGAAGAAGAAAAAAGTTTTCTTTTTGAAGGAGCTCAAGGAACATTACTAGATGTAGATTTCGGAACATATCCTTATGTAACATCATCACATCCTACTATTGGAGGTACATTTACAGGTTGCGGTGTAAGCCCTAAATATGTTGATAATGTGCTTGGTATAGCAAAAGCTTATACTACCCGCGTAGGAAAAGGTCCTTTTGTAACAGAACTTAATGATGAAATAGGGAAAAACTTACAGGAAAAGGGCCGTGAATTTGGTGCAACTACAGGACGCCCCAGAAGATGCGGATGGTTTGATGCTCTTGCAGTACGCTATGCAGTCAGAGTCAATGGAATTGATTCACTGGCAATAACAAAACTGGATATTCTTGATGGTTTTAAGGAAATAAAGATCTGTACCAGTTACAAATGCGGAGATAAAGTGATCGATCAATTTCCGGTAGACGTAACCAACTGTATTCCTCAATATGAAACTATTGAAGGCTGGAATTCGCCTACAGATAATATCCGCGATTATAAAGATCTTCCTGAAAAAGCAGTAAAATATATAAACCGTTTAAGTGAACTTACAGGTGTAAAAATATCAATAGTCTCTGTTGGAGCCAAAAGACAACAAACATTTTTTAAAGACATGATCCTGTAAATTTTTTAAATGCTTTTAACCTAAGAGATCTATTTATTTATGCCTGATTTGGGAAATAAAACTATTCTTATTGCTGATGATGAAGAAATCATTTGTAAACCATTAAGAATGTTTTTCGAAAAAAAAGGTTTTTTTGCTCTAACTGCTTTTGACGGTGAAGAAGCTTATAAAATATTACAGTCAGCTAAAGTAGACGTTATGTTGGCTGATCTAAAAATGCCAAAATTAAGCGGATTAGAGCTTATTAAAAAAGCAAAAGAAAGCATACCTCATCTTCCTATAGTAATACTTAGCGGAGGAGGATCAATAGAAGATGCCACTTTTACAATTAAATCAGGCGCTTTTGATTACATCCAAAAACCTATAGAGAATATGGACGAGCTTGAGCGCGTTATTAATCGTGCTATAGAGCGAGGTGAACTCGAGAAACAGCAAGAAATACTTCAAAGGAACCTCCGGGAAAAAACACAAAAACTAGAAGAAAAGATCATAGAAGTAAATAAAGCAAAAGAACAGGTTGAAAAACAATCGTTTTATCTTCAACAGGCTCTTGAAATGATAGAAGATCAAAATATTAAGATGGAGGAAGATCTAAAAAGCGCTCAACGCATACAAGAAGACCTTCTTCCAAAAGAGCTTCCTAACGGAGAACATTTTTCTTTTGCTTCAAAATATATTCCTTCAGGAAAAGTAGGAGGTGATATGTTTGATGCTTTTTTTGATCCTACATATAAAATAAACCTTTATATAGCTGATGTTGCCGGCCACGGGGTAGGAGCTGCTATGGTTACTGTTTTTTTAAAAAAAACAATAACTCCTTTTGAACAATATACCGATAGAAATACCACTCCAAAAGAAATTTTGTCATTACTTAATCAAGAGCTTATTAAAGCAAGTTTTGGACGCATGCTTTTTGTTACAATGCTCTATGCAACATTCAATCCGTTATCGAAACAGTTTACTTATGCATCAGCAGGACACCCACCCTTCATACTAAAAAGCCCGGGTAAAGAACCTGTAATGTTAAGAACTGACGGGATGTCACTGGGGTGGAAAAAAGATCCTAACTTTATAGAAAACACTATTACTCTTGAGAAAAAAGACCGATTGATCTTTTTTACAGACGGGCTTGTTGATGCTATGGACCGCAACACCAATAATCCTTATGGGATGGATAAAGTTTTAGCAACGGTTAATAATGAAAAGTATCATGACTTGCCACCGGATGATTTAATAAATGATATCCTTGCAGACATAAAAAAAGAGTGCGATATAAAAGATGATGTTTCCATTCTAGCACTGTCAATCTGAGACAAGTCAGAAATTAGAAGACAGAGGACAGAAAGCAGAGAACAGAGAAAAAAACAAAAAGCCTTCAACTCATTTTATATTAGCTCAAGTGTCCGGCTAAGCCCTTTAAATTCACGGTAAAACCATACCCCCTTAACGCCTTACCTTCTGTTGTTTTTAGATAACATCCATTTCTTTCGTGTTTATCCTTTAACAAAAAAATCTACCACTGTGAAACAGATCTCATGTCCGCTTTGCGCAGGATCCCGTGGTCGAAGCCACGGGATGACAACAATTTATCATTTTAAATTTCCTACATAAATCCGAATAAATTTCTGATAACAACAAAAATCAAATTCACACTGGAACAGAGGCAAGCGTTAACCCGATAACTTCCCTAGCCCCATTCTGTTTTAGTATACGTGCACACTCGTTCATAGTCGCTCCTGTTGTTAAAACATCATCAACAAGTAGTATTGATGCTTTTTTAATATCAATTTTTTTATTAACAAAAAAAGCACCTTTTATATTTTTCTGCCGTTCATTTCTTTTAAGTGCTGTTTGACTTTTAGAAGAAAAATGACGTTCAATAACACTTATGGGTTTAGAAAGGAATAGTTTTTTTGAAATATGGCTTGATAGGATCTCGCTTTGATTATAACCCCTGTCTTTTAATTTTTCACGGGAAAGAGGCACGGGTACGATTAAAACATTTTCAAGCCATTTGCGTCTCTTTTCCTTTCTTATCTTTGATGACATAAAGCTGGATAAAAAATATCCATAGTGATCTTTTCCATGATATTTAAATGCATAGATCGCTTTTTTTAATTTTTCATTAAAGCAAAGAGCAGAAATAGAACGATCAATAAAGATCTTATTTTCGCGACATTGCAGGCATTTAAGCCCTTCCGGGTAAGTTGAATGCGTCATGGGTCTTCCACAAATTTTACAATTTTGGTTTTTATTAAAATTAAGCTTTTTAAAACATTTTTTACAAAATCCCAGATAAAAAGATGTTTTTATTATTTTATTACATGAAAGACAATAGAATGGAAAGACCAGGTTTACAACTGATCTTCCCACGCTAAATAGTCTATTGTAAATTATTTTAATGTAGCTCATTGCAGCTTGAAGTATAAAATAATCGCGAAAATAGCACAATCAATGCTTTTAAAACCTTCTAGGTTTCATCTCTAATTTTTCTGTTTATCTTGACAAAAACGGCCGTCTGCGATATAAAGTTATATTTTTCATAACTAAAACACATAAAATATTTTAGGAAAGAATATGGATTATAAAGCAACTTTAAATCTTCCTCAAACAAAGTTCCCGATGAAAGCATCTCTTACAAAAAGAGAACCGATGCGCCTTGATGCATGGAAAACAAATGATCTTTATGGAAAGATCAAAGACGCGTCAAGTTCAAAAAAACATTATATATTGCACGACGGTCCTCCTTATGCTAATGGTCACATCCACAGCGGTCACGTATTAAATAAAGTATTAAAAGATATTATTGTTAAGTACAAAACTCTAACTGGTCATTTTGTTCCATATGTTCCGGGATGGGATTGCCATGGACTTCCGATTGAACTTAGATTATTAAAAGATCTTAAAGCAACTAAGAACGATGTAGATCAGCTGGACTTTCGTAAAAAAGCACATGATTATGCATTAAAATGGGTAAATATCCAAAAAGAAGAGTTTCAGAAATTTGGTATTTTCGGAGAGTGGGAAAACCCCTATCTCACAATGGACCCAAATTACGAAAAATGCATCGTAGAAAGTTTTTATAAAATATATAACAGCGGACATGTTATAAAAGGGAAAAAACCCATTTACTGGTGTTATGATTGTGAAACTGCCCTTGCTGAAGCTGAAGTTGAATATGATAATTTGAAAGCCCCTTCTATTTATGTAAGGTTCAAGCTAAACCATAACGCAAATGACTTTGGTATAAATTCTGAAAAACCTATTAATATAGTTATCTGGACAACAACACCATGGACACTTCCTGCTAATAAAGCAATAGCAGTCCATCCTGACCTTGAGTACATATTTGAAGAACTGGATCAAGAGATCATTATAATTGCATCTGACCTAAAAACATCCTTTCATAAAACAACTTCTCAAGATGAAGGGAATATCTTAAAAAAAGTTACAGGTAAAGATCTTGAAAAAAAGACATATACACATTTTTTCACAAAAGAGGAATTACCGGTCATTTTATCTTCATTTGTTACAACTGAACAGGGAACAGGTTGTGTTCACACTGCTCCTGGACACGGACAAGAAGACTTTATTGTAGGCAACAAATACGGGCTCCCCGTTTTTTCTCCTGTAGATGACAAAGGACGTTTTGATAAAACATCCAGCGTCTTTGTAGGAGAACACGTTTTTAAAGCTGATTCAAAGATTGTTGAGCTCCTGAAAGAAAAAAATGTACTTGTTTATAATGAATATCTTGACCATTCATACCCTCATTGCTGGAGATGTAAAAAACCGGTTCTTTTCCGTGCAACCGATCAATGGTTTATTTCCCTTGAAAAAGAAGGCTTGAAAGAAAAAGCCCTTGATGGAATAAAGGAAGTCACATGGATACCGGAATCCGGTGAGTCGAGAATAACAGGGATGATCAAAAACCGTCCTGAATGGTGCATATCAAGACAGCGCCTATGGGGTGTCCCAATACCTGTTTTTTATTGTTCAAATTGTAACGAAGTGGTCATAAATAAAAACATTCAGGAACAGGTGATTGACAAAATTGCTGCGGAAGGAACTGATATCTGGTTTAAAAAAGATGCTGATTTTTTCATACCTCAAGGCACAAAATGCCCGCATTGCGAAAATGATAAATTCAAAAAAGAAGAGGATATCCTTGATGTCTGGTTTGATTCAGGAGTAAGCCATCAGGCAGTATTAAAAGAAAATCCTCTGCTCAAATTTCCAGCTGATCTTTATATTGAAGGCTCTGACCAGCATAGAGGATGGTTCCAATCTGCTCTTCTTACTGCAAAAGCAGTAGGAGACGAAACACCATTTAAAAAGGTACTTACTCATGGTTTTGTTGTAGATGGCGACGGGTACAAGATGTCAAAATCTCAGGGTAATGTTATTGATCCCCTTAAGCTTATGAATAAATATGGAGCAGACATATTAAGGCTCTGGGTAGCATCTATGAATTACTTTGTAGACATACGTATTTCTGATGCCATGCTTAATCAGATATCCGATGCATATAGAAAAATAAGAAATACTTTCCGTTTTCTTCTGGGAAACACATTTGATTTTGATTCAAATATCCATAAAGTCTCATTTGAGAATATGTCAGAAATTGACTTGTACATTCTCTCACGTTATGAAGAATTATTAAAAAACTGTTCTGAATATTATGAAAATTTTGAATTTCATAAAGTATACAGGAACGTATATCAATTTTGTACGGTCGATCTCAGTTCATTTTATCTGGATATAATGAAAAATAAACTTTATACCGATAACGCTGATTCAGCTAAAAGACGCTCGTCTCAAACAGTAATGACAATTCTTGCAGATGGTCTTTGTAAAATACTGAGTCCAATTATCCCTTTCACAACAGACGAAGTTTGGGAATACTTTCAAAAGGAAAAAGACAGCACCAGTATTCATATTACTGATTGGCCTCAAATAGAGATAAAAAAAGACATGACAAAAATCCTTGAGAAATACCGCATTCTTCTTGAGCTTCGTAACTCTGTTCTTATTCAACTTGAAGAATCAAGGAACAAAAAAATAATAGGATCTTCTCTTCAAGCAAAAGTGCACCTTTCTGTTGGAGAAGAAAAGATGTATAATTTCCTTAAGGAAATAAGTATTCAGGAATTAAAGGAACTCTTTATTGTTTCCGGAGTAGAGATATCAAAGAATGATAAAGAAAAAGAGCTAAATATTCAAGTATCTAATGCAGATGGCTCTAAATGTACAAGATGTTGGCAATACAGCACAAGCGTAGGAGATGATAAAGAGCATATAGAGATCTGTAAGAATTGTTTAGAAGTTATTAGAAAAAGCAGCAACAGCTAACCTGCATTTTTCACAAATTGTTGTAAGAGACGAAAGAAGTAACTGCATCTTACAGTTGATAATTTGCGAGAAATACGGGATAAATATCAGGGAGGTTATTAATGAACAAGACTGAAGTAGAACAATACAAACAAAAGCTTATTGTGCTTAAAGAAAAAGTGGCAGGTGTGTTAGAAAATATTACCAGAGATAATCTGAATTCTGAAATGAGAGATATTTCAGGAGATCTTTCTGGTTATTCAATGCACATGGCTGATGTAGGAACAGAAAACTTTGATCGTGAAGTATCATTAAACATAGCCGGACACGAAAATGAAATAGTTCATCAAATTGACATGGCTATAGAGCGCATAGATGAAAAAAAGTTCGGTCTTTGTGAAATGTGTTCAGAATATATATCTTCAAAACGTCTCGATGCTATACCTTATGCTCTAAACTGTATAAAGTGTGAGTCAGAACTTGAAAAAGAACGATCTTAAACATTTTATCTTAATAGTTTTTCTTTTCTTTTCTGACAGAATATCTAAATATTTTTTTAATGCCTATATGTCTCCGGGAGAAAGCATCTCCTTATGGAAAGAAACTCTACTTTTAACTCTTGTATATAATAAAGGAGCCGCCTTCGGAACAATGCAGGAAAACGGATGGCTCCCTGCTTTTATTTCAATTATTGTTTTATTTCCTTTGCTTTATATTTTCTTTAAGACCCCATTAAAAGATAGTTTAACCAGGCTTGGATTATCTTTTATAATATCAGGTGCACTTGGTAATATTTACGATAGGATCGTATACGGCTACGTTATAGATTTTATAGATATAGATATACCTGACATTATAAAAACTTTACCACGATGGCCTGTTTTTAATTTTGCAGATAGTTGTATAACGATAGGAATGATACTTGTGATTATTAAGATACTCTTTAACCAAAAGGAATCTGTTGATGCACCCAATAGCATTTAAAATTTTAGGTTTAAATATTTATTCTTATGGATTATTTATGGCAATAGGAATACTTACATCCGTTTGGATAGCTTCTACTATAGGTAAAAGGGAAAATCTTGCAACAGATACGGTTTATGATTTTTGTTTTATTATAGTTATTTTTGCTTTACTTGGTTCAAGAATATTATATGTGATAGTAAATCTGAAATATTTTATAAATAATCCTGTTGAAGTATTATTTTTGAATAGGGGAGGGTTTATTTATTATGGGGGCTTTATTGGCGGCTTCGCAGCAGCTATCTTTTACTTAAAAAAGAATAAGCTTCCTCTTTGGGGAATGGGAGATATCATCTGCTGCGTGCTTCCTCTTGGACAGGCCTTTGGTAGATTAGGTTGCTTTTTAAATGGATGCTGCTTTGGAAAACCGGGACTTTATCACTGGTGCGTTCAATTCAGATCAGGTCTTCCATTCGAGCACTATCAAGAATTTGTACCGATTCACCCTGTTCAGCTTTATAATGCTGCTTTAAATTTTATCATCTTTCTTGTACTTTATTTTATATTTGAAGATAAAAAGTTTAACGGACTTATTATAGTTTTATACGGCGTGCTTTATTCTTTTTCACGGTTTATAACAGAATTTTACCGCGGCGATGTACCTTTGTTAGGGTCTTTTACACTTGCTCAGTGGACAAGCATTATAATTTTTATTCTTTCAATTTTTCTATATCAGCATTTATCTCAAAAATATCAGAAACATCTGGAAATCTCTGAGCCGCATATTTCTAAAGAACCAAAGTAAAAATAGTCCATAGAAAATATAAGAAGAAAGTAGGAAGTAATAAATATGTAGGGGAGGGGCTTGCCTCCTCCCGTGCAAAACCATAAACATTTTCCTTTCACCTGGATCCCGCGGTTTAACCGCGGGATGACGACTTTTTACTTTTTTTCAAGGGCGGTTCGTGAACCGCCCCTACTAATTCATTACATAACATTTTCTAATTTTTCATTTTAAATTTTAAGATTGTAATGTAGTATAAATACTAATGAAAACCACAAATAAACGTATCCTTATCTCTCTTGAGAACAAAGGAAAAAGGCTGGATTCGTTTTTAGCCGAGCACCTTAGATTAAGTCGTTCATTTATTCAAAAAGAAATATCTAAAAAAAACATTCTTATTAACGGACATTTTCAAAGATCTCATTATCTTTTGAAAGAATCTGATGAAATACACGTTTCTTTTTTTGAAGAAGAAAAAGACTTGTCCATAGTACCTGTTCCTATGGACATAAAAATCATTTATGAAGATGATGAAATTATTATAATCAATAAAGATGCCGGAATTTCTGTCCATCCGGGTGCAGGGACAAAAGAAGACACGCTTGCAGCCGGCCTTCTTCATTATACGAAACATCTATCAAACCTTCCTGATAAAACCAGAAGAGGCATTGTACATCGTCTTGATAAAGACACATCTGGATGTATGGTAATCGCAAAAACAGATGAAGCATTTCTTAATCTTAAAGAACAATTCTTAAAACGAACGATAAAAAAAACTTATCTGGCAATTATTTACGGCAAACTTGAAAGACCACATTTAAAAGTAGATCTTCCAATAGGACGACATCCTGTAAACAGACAAAAAATGAGTGTTCATTCTTTAAAAAAAAGCAGAGCATCACTAACAGAACTGTTTCATATTGAGAACTTGGGAAGGTTTTCACTTGTAAAAGCTAAACCAATGACAGGCCGCACTCATCAAATAAGAGTTCATCTTTGCGCTATAAAGCATCCCATATTAGGTGATAAAAAGTATTCCCGAGGCAGAAACCTGCCGATAAATATAGAAAAACCTGTTAGAATGATGCTTCATGCTGTAAAGCTATCAATACAGCACCCAAAAAACTGTAATAAAATAGACTTCGAAGCACCACTAGCAAATGATTTTAAAGAAACACTAGAATCCCTTAAGCTACATAAAGACAACATGTTACATGAATATAAGTAATTTTTTGCTGCTGTTTTCAAATTGACAACTATGTAATATAATGTTATAATATAATATACAATGCGCCCTAAAAAAAACAAAGGATATACTTTTATTGAACTAATCATGGTAATGGTCATTATTGGGATCATTTCTGTGGTTTCTGTAACCCGTATTATTGAAAGCTCAACCTTGTCCTTTGGGATAAACCTTGCAACAATAAAAGATCATATAAGGTTTGCTGCAGATTACGCTCTTTCAAGAAGCGTAACAACAGTTGTTTCCTTTGATGTAGCTAACAACCGATACTCGATTTTTAAAGAAGATCTTTCGGGACGCACCCTTTTAATAAATCCTGAGACCAATTCAGATTTTGTTATTCAACTGGGTGATGCAAATTTTGATGGTGTAATCCTTACGAATATAGATGTTAATAGTACAAATGAAATAAAATTTTATTCCTATGGTGTACCTTTTGATGCTAATGATATAAAAATAAGCTCACAAGCTTTCCTTGAAATAAATTCACAAAATGCTATCACTATTTATCCTGTAAGCGGTTATTGTTCGGTGCTGAAATGAGAAAGAATAAAAAAAACATTAGAGGATTCACTCTTCCTGAAATAATTATGACTATTACTATTGGTACAATAATTATACCTCCTATAATCATTATGCTGCTTGTCGCACTAAGAGCTCCAGTTGTAATATCAGGAGCTATCAAAGGAAATTCTCTTGCAAGTGACCTTATGGAAGAGATACTTTCAAAAAGATGGGATGAAGCATCTACAGGAACAGGCCCTATTGCTGATGGTATTAAAACACTTCCTGTTGATCTTGGATTAGAGGCAGGAGAGACCAGAATTAATTTCAATGATATTGATGACTTTAATAATTATTCTGAAACACCGCCTCAAAATGCACAGGGAATCATAATAACTGATTTTTCCGACTACACGCGAAAGGTTGAGATCTTTTATGTCGAGGGAGGAAACTCTGAAGATTATGATACCGAACTTTCAAATGTTTCAAATTTTAAAAAAATCCTTATAACAGTAACAGGGCCAAACAGCACAAACAGATTAGAAGCTATTACGTCAAACAGATAGTAATTTAATTAAAAAATATTAAGAAAAATGTTGTTAAATCTATGAAATATAAGAGAAAAAAAACTGACTATTACAAAAAAGGCTACACATTAGTAGAAGTAACTATGTCTATTATGTTAATGGGTATTATTGCAAGTATTTTTGTATCAACAATTGTTGAAGGAGCAAGAACATATGTGTTTATTGAATCCCAAGCAGAAGCTGCAAATACAGCAAAGTTCTCTTTAAAAAGAATTTTAAGAGACTGCAGAAACGCTACTGTAATATCTTCTGCCGATTCAACAAGCATAACATTTACAAATGCTTTTTCAGAAGACATGCAATTTGTTCTTTCCGGTAATGTACTTAACATAAGCGATGATAATGGTACAAACTTCTACCCTCTTGCAGAAAACGTACAATCTCTTTCTTTTTCTTATTATGATAATTTAAATAATTCTCTTGCTACACCTGTTGCAGACCCTAGTGAAATAATGTCTATCAGTATTGAACTTAAGACACAGAAGAACAATATATCTTTCCCTGTTAAAGGAAAGATATATTTAAGGATAAAGCCAAAATGAGAATTAAAGCCGGAAGAAGTAATGGTATGACATTTGTAACAGCAGTTTTCACACTGCTTCTTTTCTCCGTTCTTGCCGGAGCCTTTGCATCACTTATCAAACGTCAATCAGTAAGCTCTGTAGAGTTTACTATGGATGAAGAACTCTTCTTTGCTGCAGATTCTGGAATTGAGATGTCAATCAACTGGCTTTATCAGGATGACCCTACAACACTTGCTTGGTGGGACAATGCAGACCCAGCGAATAGAAGCCGTCTTTTACCAAATTATCAGGATATACCCCTTAAAGATAGCTTAATAGATATAACATCACAATATGCAGCTACTAATCTTATAAGTGATATCGGGGTCGGCGAAACTTCAATTGAAGTAAACTCTACTACTGATTTTCCTGCAAACGGGGTTATTCTTATAAATACCGAGTGGATTCAGTATTTTGCAAAGACAGATACTGAGTTTTTAGGCTGTATAAGAGGATATAGCGTAAGTGATCCTGACACGCACTCATCATCTACATATGTTTATCCTGCATGTGATCTCTCTGCTAATATAACAAGCACTGATACAACAATACCCGTCACAACAACGACAAAATTTCTTCCGCAAGGAACAATTTTTATAGGGAATGAAGCCATAAAATATAATTCAAAAGACTCTACGAATTTTCTGGAATGCAGTAGAGGAAGCTTTGATACAACACCACTTCCCCACCCGCAAAGCGAAAAAGTGTTTCCTGCTCCTTTTGAAATATACATCACATCAACTGCAAAAAAAAATTCTCGAGAAATAACAGTAGAAGCACTTTTGCAATACCAATACGGATCTAAATGGGAATAATTATGAAAAGAAAACAACTGATGTTTTTTCTTTTATTTGCTATTTTATTTATTCCGGCAAGACTTTTTGCCGCCGGAGCAACTTTTTCAGCAACCCTTCCGAACGATGCATCGGTAACAATGGATAACACAACAGGCACTATTTCCATTACAGTTACCAACACATCTTCTGTAAACAAAAAACTAAAATTTTTTCAGTTCCGTGTAAACAGTAACTTTTACAATTACAGTTCTAATAATACCCCTCCGATCAATTCAGGATGGATGGTAAAAGAAATTAATAATTCCGAAAGTACTGGAGTCGCTTTGCTGGAATTTTCGGCTGAAAAATCATGGGCTGAACTATCAATAGGAGATTCGGTAACTTTTGATATTATACTTACAGGACCAAACGGCGGTACTATTTTACAGGATAATACAGATAAAACAGATACATTTTTAAGTGTAAAAGCATATGAGAAAGGAACTGCTCCACCTCCCGGAATATATGGTGATGAGGCAACCCTTGACGGCTCAACTCCAACATGGACAAGACATGGACTAAAATGTGAGTTCTTTATATCCCCCAATGCCATGCCTGTAGGAGAAACCCTTTACGGCAGTCTTTCCATTGTAAATGTTTCTTCAACAGATCAAAGCGTGATCGTTACACAAAATCTACAAAATACAGGAACAGGCTCTGCAACACTTGTTAATGATTTTTCACCTTCTCCTGTTTCTCTTACTTCAAATGAAACAGTTATAATGGGAATAACATTTACGGCTGCAACCGAAGGAAATATCATTTTTAAAGTGGACACTAATAATGCAAATGTAAGCTCAAAAACAACTTTTAGCAATGAGATAAATATAGGAAACTTTACTGCAACTCTTAAAGTAACACCTGATGATGTAGCTGACGGAAATGAAGTAACAATAACACTTTCAACAACAAACAGCGGTACAAGCTCACTTCACAACATAACACCTTCTGCTACACCTGTTTTTTCAGGTTCTGCTAATGCAACACTTGTATCAGGGCCGGATCCGGCATCTCTTAGTATTCTTTCACCAGGAGAGACCTATTACTTTTTTACCTACACTTACAGGATAACAGGGGATGCTGGAGATGATTATACTTTTTCTTCTGAAGCAACATGCGATGAAGGTCAAACAACTAATACAGCTATAAGCAATACCGGGATCATTTCTGTATTTGCCTATTCGGTATATCCTGTAAGCATAAATTCAGGAAATGTTGATCAGACATTTACTTTTAATATTCAAAATGGCGGCAAGGCAAAAATCATTTTAGAAAGTGTTGAAATTTTTCATCCAAGTTCTGATTTCATTTTTGGAAGTGCAAGCGGAGGTTATAACGTTAACTGGACAGTTACTGATCTTACGGATCGTATACGTTTTGAAGCACCAACTGAATCAGACGCTATGCCCGGAGGGAATCAGATGGATCTTACAATAACATACAGTCAAACACCCTCTGTTGTATCTACAACTGACTACAGGTTTGATGCACTTCTTAATGGCGCAACGAATATCAACGTTTTTGGAACAGATAGTAAATTTGACTTTACAGAAAACAAAACTGAAACGATTTATGTTACAAATACTGTTATAGAACTTGAATATGAGCCAATAGATCTGAGCGCAGACGGAAATGCGGAAACAACTCTTACCCTTACTCTTTTAGATGGTGATATTGCAATGCCTGACCAGCCAATAGATTTTCAGTTTGTATTTACAGGCACATATGAACAAAATCCCTTCTGGATAACAAAGGACAGCATAACTGATGAACAGGGACAGGCAACAGCAAAATTCCGAGCTCCTTATAATGCCTCAAGCTGCAGTGTTACTGTAAAAGGAGTGTTTGGAACAACCGAAAGTCAGATAGTAATACCCTTTATTGGATACGACAGACCGAATATTCTTTATTCCGGAAATCTCATCCCTATACAGGTAGATCCGGGAGCTACTGCACAATTTAGTGTTGATGTAAGAAACTCAAGTGAGAATTATGATATGAATTTAACAACCAATTCATACTTTCTTGTCTCCGACGTATCGCTCGGAGGCACTACTGAGTATAAAGCTTATCTCTCTTCGCCCACCAATATCCCGACAAATGAAGTAATCGTAACACTTACTTTTGAAATCAAGAATTTTCCTACTTCATTCATGCAGGGCCAATTCAAGCCAAAGCTTTTCTTTACTGATGGTGATCCTGGCAATGATCAGATAAGGGAAGTTTCAGATAAATTAATCGTAGGTAGCGGCAATACTGGAATAAGAATAATTGATTGGAGAATAAAGCGATAATACTATAAAATATAAATAATAAAAGGGAGGTTTTTATGCGGAATAAGTTTTTTTATGCTTTAATTTTTTTATTTATTCTATCAATGGTTCCTGCATCTATCCTAGCTAAAGAAAAGGATGATAGAAAAGACAGAGGTCATCATAACAAATACTTTGAAAAAGACGAAAAAACAAAAGAGATCCGTTTTCAAAAAGACGTAAAAGAAAAAGTTGATAAAATCGTAAAAGGAGCTGTTAAATCCATGAAAGCTCCGGAACGTTCAAAAAAGGAAAAAAATCCTATCCCTGAAGCTTATCTTGATCAATACGATGAAGAAACCGAATATAATTACGATTACTCTAAAGAGTTCAAGGGCGATGAAGATGATGAAGACTTTGAACTGATAAACATCAAATCAAGCAAAATAAAAAAGCTGATAGAACAAAATGATAAAAAAAGAGATAAAGGATGGGGATGGTACTGGGATAAAAGCAACAAGGGTAAAAGAGATAAAAAACATGGCAAATGGAGCATACATCCAATTTTAAAAAAGATTGCATGGAAACATTACCGTATGGCTCTCAAATACCATGAACAGGAAAAATATGAGCAAGCTAAAAAACATCTTTTAAGAGCATTATGGTTCTGGCCTACATTTGTCGAAGCACACACTCAGCTGGGGATCGAAAACCTTGCTCTTAACCTGCCGGATAAAGCTGAAATAAATTGTAAACGCGCTGTTAAAATTGATCCATATTATTGCAAAGCATATTATATATTAAGCTTGATCTATCTAATAAAAGATCCTGTTGAACTTTTTAATTCTGTTGAAGCCTGTGAATATGCAAAACAGCTTAAATGTGATGTTGATGCTAATTACTATGAATTTCTTATGCTTATTTCAAAGCTTCCTCCACCAACAGATTCTGAGACGCCTCAGGAAGACCCAGTTGATGATGATCCTGCTGAAACAGATCCTGTTGATGATGGTAAACCAGGACGCGGCCATGATAATAAGGGAAAAAAAGATAAAGACTGATTCTTTTTATATCAATTTAAATAATGAGGCGGGCTATTAGCCCGCCTCAACTTTTGAAACTTATGGAATATAATTTTTTAAAATCAATTTCTAAAAGGAGAAAAGTATCGCTTCTTATTTCAATAATAATTCATATTATCTTTTTTATTCCTCCAGTTCAGATATCCTTGAAAAATCTTTTTAAAAGAACTTCCCTGCAACCACATGCAGCAATGATAAGATTTCGTTTTTTTGCGCCTCAACCTCAAAAAGAAATACGTCCCTCAAAAAAAGAGCTCTTTAATGAACTCAAAAATAAAGAAATCCCGGAAAAGAAAAGATTAAGCAAGAAAGATAAAAGACTTCAGGAACTTATTGAATCAGTGGAAAGCAAAAAAAAATCAAAGGCTTTAAAAACTATTGTAAGCAACAAACCTGTTGATGAAAAAAAAATAGCCTGGGATTATGCTAATTTCATAAAAAAAGCAATAAACCGCCATACAGAATATCCTAGAGACGAATACGAAAAACGAATAGAAGATTCCGTAACTATTTCCTTTTGTATTGATATAGATGGAAAATTAATAGGCGTTCCTTCTATTTCAGATATACACCGTTCACGACATAATAATTTTAATAAAGCTGCCGTAAAAGCTGTCATAACTGCATCATCACAATTCCCACCACTACCCAAAGAACTTAAAAGGGATAGTCAATACTTTCATATAGATATTGAATTCAGCCGCATAGACTAATCTGCATCTTTTATGAAAAAAACCCAAGTCAAAAACATGTAAAAAAAAGCTTTCACCACAACATATAACTACTTGACACTTTTCACATTATAGCAACATACTAAATATACACATTTTCTAATATTTTTATTTTATTCTCTCTATATAACAAAGCTTCATATACTCATATTGTCAAGTTTATAATTTTTAATTATGTCATTTTATCTAAAAAAACATACCCAATAATTTGATATTTACAAAAAAATATGTTAGATTTACTTATAAATATTAGCGGAGTTTTTTATGAGTGACAAAAAAAATCTTGTGGGCATATCCTGGTTTAGGCCCGAGCAATGGGATACTTTAAGAAAAATATCTTCTGAGTACGGAGGTTTCAAAGAAACCTATGAAGAATGGGAGCGCTCTGCTGCATCTCACTATAAAAAGCTTAAAAAACTTGGATTTAATGTCCAAAAAAAATACATCGATGCTTCAAAACTACATAAATGGTATGAAGACAGCAAAACTCTCATAGACAATATCCACAAAGAACATGCTTCCTAATCCTCAACTTCATTCAATTACTTAAAATCGATCCTTAAAAAGTCTTCTTTGACAGAATAAACTTGTCCTGAGCGAACACAGTGATTCGAATAGAACAGGGAAGAGAGGGACAAAAACTTTTATTGATAGATAATACTACTTTCCTTCATTTATACCCTACTGGCATAACAAATGCTTTAATAGCTAAAAACTGCATTTTACAGTAAATGTTTAATTTTACAATAGGAGGGGTAGGTGAAAAGGATATTTACACTATTATTTGTTGGATTTTTAATCTTAACATGTGCTGGCTGTAAAACACTGAATAACGTTGATCAGGCAATCGGCAGGAATCAAGTACGTATAAAAAAGTTTTTCGCAAAATTATTTCTTGCTGAAACAGAATCAGTTCATTTCGCTGTTAGGATCAGACATGAATTCTTCGTATATTTTCCGCCTGTTAACGAGAGTGCGGATGGGTTCCAAGAATTATCAGATAAAATAAAAGAGAATCTCGCCGTTAGCCAGCTTGATACAGTACTTGATAAAGATCTTGAACATCAGGCTCAAAAACATGGCACAAGTGACATAAATTACTTGGAAACAAAAAATTACAGGGTATTTATAGAACCCCGCCTTATATCTTTTGAGTACAGAGACGGGATCCCTCCTGTATCAGCTATACTTGACAAAGGTAATTACGCGCTAAGCATGCAATCACAGATAATTATAAGAGACAAGAATACCGGACAGGAAGTATGGAGACACACAGTTGATGCCATAAATGATCTTACTTATCGAACTTTAATAGAATTCGGCAATAAAAAAGATTTTGATTATGATCTAAAACATCTTGCAATGAAGACATCAGAAAAAATATTGTTTATATTAAAGGACCAGAAGCCTTTTGAATCCTCTGGGAACAGGTTAGTTGCTTTTAAATAACTAAAAACGTTTTGGGGTCTTTTTGTAGCCTGAAGCATCAGCTTCGGGCTACAAAGAGAAAAACAGGTCATCCTTCTTTAAAAATCCTTTTTAATTGATTATTTATTAATTTTTTTATAATCTATTACTGAAAAACCCTTAAACGACTATGACCAATAATTACAAAGTTTTACTCATTACAGGAGCCGGTGTTTCGGCTCCTTATATACTTAGTGACTGCAAAAGCGCTCTTGAGGAAATAGGGTGCGAAGTCATGACAATGCCTGCATCAAATGACCCTTTGGAGTTTAGATCAATTCTTACCACTATTAAACCGCATTTTATTCTATCTCTTGACCATGCCGGAATTAACGATGAAATTATAGCACAGGAGAAGGTACCTTGTTTCTCTTGGTTTGTGGACAATCCTTTTTATTTTGTGAATGAATCCAATAAAAAGCCTTATAGTTATTTCCTGGTCACAGATAAATCATATATTAAAGAATTACAGCACTATGGCTTTAATGATGTTTTTTATCTCCCTCTTGCAGCAAACCCAAAAAGAATGCATAATTTAAATTTTTCAAACATCAGACAAGCTGACATTTCATTTGTAGGCACTCTTAGTAAACGGCATACTGAGTGGAGAATCGAGCGAAATAGAGAAGCAACCTCTCCCACAAAAGAAATACTCGATCTTCTTGTTCATCTTAAAACACAGAAACCAAATATGACATTTGACGAGATGTTTAAGTTTTGTGATGAAAAATTTAAAGAACAGATACTCCAGAAGTTAGATATGAAAGCTCGTGGCTCTATTGAATACCGTATTGACATGGAAACAAGTTCTTATTTCCGAGAAACTTATATACGCTCACTTGCAGATTTTAACGTTTCTATATTTGGAAATAATGAATGGAAAAAAGTACTCCCTGAACATCATTTTTTTGGAGGTAACATTGATTACGATAAAGATATAGGACACTTATACCGCATTTCAAAGATCAATTTAAACATTACCCGCACACAAATACAAACAGGCATAAACCAGCGCATTCTTGACATTGCAGCAACAGGTGCCATTTTTTTAACAGACTACAGAAAGACTACACAAGATTTTTTTGATTGTGATCTTCGATATCTAATGTACCATAACGAAAATGACCTTAAGGAAAAAGTAGAATACTTTTTAAAATCCAAAGAAGTCCGTATATTTATCGGTAATGAGCTTTTTGATTCTATCAACAATAAACATACATATGTCCACCGAATGAAAGAGCTTATTGATATATACAAAAAAGTTTAAAATGAAAAATTAAAAGTTTCCGCCCGAGGCGGATCCGCCTTTGGCGGAAAAAATAAATGGCAAGATACCTGTAGGAGCAGATTCTTAATCTGCCTATTACAATACAAATAAAAGGGCGGGGTTTGGAATCCGCCCCTTCTAATAATTAATAGCTACTAACCAACTTTAAGGAAACTCGCATGAAAATTTTGCTGGCAGGATACAACATTGACACCCAAGTACTAAAAGAATATGAAAACATTGCAGGTAAACGAGCCGATGCAACCCCGGAAACACTTTCAGCCTCATATGCAAGAATAAGCCGTGATCCGCGACCCATTGATGAGCTTAGAGACGATGCTCGGATAGAAATAGAAAAGTCCCGAAAATCAAACCGTGCCATAATCTTTAAAATGGGACATCACTCTGTTGCAGAACATGCTGTTTTTAACTTTGATATTATTGGTGTTTCCCGTTTTGCTATAGAACAGCTTGAAAAATTAAGACTTTGCTCTTTCACAGAAAAATCACAAAGATATATTACACTTGAGAATGACTTTGTCATACCTCAAGAAATACAAGAGACCGGTTTTGATAAGGAATATACTGATATGGTAAAAGAACAAAACCGTCTCTACCATGACATGAATGATAGACTGACAGAACATGTGTTTAGTAAGCATAGCGAACTTGCTAAGGATCCTAAAAAAAGAACCCTACTTGAAGGATGGGCAAAAGAAGATGCTAGATATATTACATCACTTGCCACAGAAGGTCAGCTCGGAATGACCATTAATGCAAGGAACCTTGAGCTTATGTTTAGACGCTTTGCATCACATCCTCTTAATGAAGTACGTACCATAGGTAAAAATATTTATACACTTGTAAAAAATGTGGCCCCATCTATCATTCTTTTTACTGATGCCAATGATTATGATGCAAAAACACTCAGCTCTCTTGAAGAATATTTTAAGAACCGTAAGATGCAAAGCTCCGATGTAGCACCTTCAGCAGAAGTCCTTCTTCATCATTATACAAACAATGCAGATGATCAACTTGTAGCCTCTATCATGCACCATGCGACAAGTAAAAGCTTCTCGGCTTGCCGCGATGAAGTAGATAAAATGACTCCTCAGGAAAAAACAGATATAATTAAAAAAACTTTCCAGTATATGGAGTTCTATGACTCTACTCTTCGTGAATTTGAATTTTTAAATCTCGTATATGAGCTTACGATCTCTTCAAGCTGCTTTGCCCAGCTAAAACGCCATAGAATGTCAACACCGGTAACACAAGACTATGATCCTTTACTTGGGCTTACAATACCTGATTCAATAAAAGAGATCGGCTTTGAAAAAAGGTTTCTTGATGTAACAGACAAAACAGAAGAATTATACAGGAGAATAAAAAAAGTCTCTTCCACAGCCTCGCCTTATATTCTTACAAACGCTCATAGGCGACGTGTACTTTTTGGCGTAAACGCGAGGGAACTTTACCACATTACACGTCTTAGAGAAGATGCACATGCACAATGGGATATACAAAACATATCAAAAAAAATGAGGATTGAGGCTGAAAAAGTAATGCCTCTTACAATGATGTTTATAGGCTCAAAAGAAGTATATCCGATAAAATTTAAAGAGATCTTCGGAAAAGAACCAAAATTCACTGAAATACCAGGATAGTAATAAGCAGCAAAAAAATATGAGTAATAACATTAAATTTATTACTAAATCCATTTCATTTAATGCAAAGTTAAACGATTGCCCTTGTGCTAAAGAAATATTTAATAATCTTCCAATAATTTCTACTGTAAGTACTTGGGGTGATGAAATATATTTTCGTACAAATCTGGATATATCCGTTGGCTTACCTACAACTGATGTTAATATAGGAGATATCGCTTTTTGGCCATCAGGAAAATGTATCTGTATTTTCTTCGGAAAAACCCCCATAAGCACTGGTTCTAAGCCGGTCCCTGCAAGCAATGTATTTGTAATTGGAAAAACTGACTGCTTACCAGAGGAATTAAGAAAAATAAGTGATTCAGAAGATATAAGTGTTGAGAAAGCATAAATAAATTAAAAATTAAGGTATAAAATTATACAAAGAATAATTTGGGTTTAAATTTTCGATCTTAGGGTTTTTCGCTTGAGTCCTGTGTCTTAAGTCTTGTGTCTGTACTTTTCCCGTTTCCTGTTAGCGGAGAAGCAATTGCTTTTAAAACATTAAAGAAAAAACCTGCAGCTTTTTTAGGTATACGCTCTACTGACTCTTTACTAAACTTGGGATTTTCAATTGTACCATTTATCCTTAATGTAACTAGATGCTTTATGATCTCGTTTGAAATATCTCTGGTAATATCACCAACAAGAGGAATAGAAAGAAGTTTTGAACGGCTAAGTTCTGTAGTAAATAAAAAGTCCAACTTTCCGGAATTATCAACACTGCCTTCTCCATAAAAATTTACATTTTTGCTCTCAATCTCTATTTCATTAAGATAAAGATCTCCTTTATTATATGACCAGACTGCATTTGCTTTTTTTGCTTCTTCCTTATCAGGAAGCTCAAAATTCAAAAAATTAAAAACCCCTGCAAAAAGCGGCAATTTAAATAGTTTTCCCTTTCTTATATGAGCTTTGCCCTTCGCATTAAACTCCCAATTATTTTTTTTAGAAGCTTTCAACACTGTATCAAGAAAGAATAATCCATCCATAGACTCACCCTTGTCTCTATATAAAGAAATTACATCCGGCAGACCAGCATTACTAAAATTCAGCTCAATTTTATACAGATCATCAAACACAAAATGAACATTTCCTTTCATATCTCCATTTAGGGTTTTAGCTTGTATCTCATTAACATCCAGATACTTGTTATCAAAATGACTTTTTGCGTACAGACCCGTAAAAGGAAGCAGGATCTTTTTTATTTGCATAATCCCTTTTAGGTCTTCTGCCAAAATATTTTTCTTCTCAATATATATGTTTCCTGAAAGGTTTTTTACCCCGAGTGAATCTTCCTTTGCAAAAAAATTAAAATCTTTAAAATTAATATTATATTTTGGAGAGGTCCAAACACCCTTTGTTAAAAGCACAGGAATATCAAGGCCTAAAGACCCCTTGAATTTATAATGACTGATAAAAGGTAATATCTTTTTGATAAATCTTTTATTAAAGTCGTTTTTAAGAGAGATCTCAGAAAAAGAATTAACTGCATTAAAATCCTTATTTTTTAGACCAATATCACCTTTTGAGGAACAAATACCTATATTCTCCTCTTTTCCATTTACAGAAAAAAGTATTTTATCACCCAAAAGATCCAGTCTCGCAAAAATATCATTTAATCTGAAAGTATTGACCTCATTTTTAAGACTCAGCCTGATCTTGGAAAAAGAATCCTTTATAAAAAGTGTTCGAAATGGAAGTTTTATAGGTTTCCTGTGAGAGGTCTTTTTCCTTACGATATTTTTTATAATATTCCATTCATTCTTTGAATTAAGCTCCAAATTCAGACTAAGACCACTTACTCTTATTTCTGGAATGGGACTAGTCAAATCATTGATCCAATGATATGGCAATGGAATTTCAATTTTTTTTACACATAAAAGAGATCCCGGTTTAGGATCAAAAGCATCTTCTATCATTACATTTAGAAGATATATCTTATCTATACGTATTCTAATATCTTTTATATCAACCTTACCATGAAATATTTTTTGGACTTCAGTAAGGACATACTGGTCAATGATATGCTTGCATTGCAGAACAAGAAGTAATGTCAAAACAACGAGCAAGATCACTTCCAGCAAGTAAAATATTATTTTTTTTATACGCTTTTTCATACAGACCACTTAAATATAAACATTTAATATTACAATTTATTCAAGCTACTATTTCGTTTTATAAAAATGTTTGAATCTTATCTTTTTATGCGTATAATAGCCAGCTTATAAATTTGAGACTTTTTAGCTTTATTATTTATTCATTAATTTAAAATGAAAGGTTAAAAGTAAAAAATGAAACCATTAAATAAAACATTAATTGGGGTAATTATTATTTACCTTGCACTAACATCTTTATATTGTGGTAAATACAATAAATTCAGCAAAAACACAAAAGAAGATACACCTATAACTGTTTTAAGCGGTAACAAACTGCTTATAGATGATCTTGAAGGAAACATCCTTACTGACAGCGGTTATGGAAACCGGGCAGAACTTAGTGTCAGCTTTATATTAAAAAAAGACTGTTCTGAAGATATACATACAGGAAATCAAGCTATAAAACTTACATATGATAAGACATATGGCGGATATATGTATTGCGCAAGAGGTTTTGGGCTAACACCTTCGGTAAAGATACCTCAGGAAAAACTAATTTGGACAGTTAAGCCTGATGAGATTGATTTTAATAAATATAATGCTTTTGGATTTTATATAAAAGGTGATAATACCGGAAATACTATTGCTGTAGATCTATTTGACAAAGACAAAGAAGTCTTTCGTTACATGATTACAGATGATTCAAAATCATGGAAAGAAATAGTGATACCTTTTAATAAATTCATCAGTAGAAATGATTATCAATCAAACTCCAGTAAAAGCAATAAAAAAATTGACTTTCCAATACTTACATATCAGTTTGAGCCTTTTGGCGGAAAAGGAAAAGAAATAAAAGGTAATATCATAATTGACACTGTTCATTTTGATATTACAGAGCTATAAAATGCATTTTTTTATTCTGATCTCTTGAATCATTTAAAAAATAAGTTAAAATAATATAGTTATGAGATTAAAAACCACATTTTTTATTTGTGCTTATCTTATTTTTTTTCTTTTATCAGGCTGCAGCAAGCCTCCCACAATAACAAAAACATCAAATAGTGACTTAAAACCAGGAAATCCACCTTATCAAAAAAAATATAACCACACAAACAAGAATTTCGTCAAATCTCTTTCAAAGGGAACATGTACAATAAAACCGCTTTATGAATATAAAGTACTTGCCCGTGTAGTAGCTAAAAAGAATTATCATTCCGGATGGCAGGGTGAAGTTGCTCCTTGCGACCTTGCTTTAGCATGGGAAAAACTGGCAAAGCCAGAATATCATAACTGTGTTTCATTTTCTCAAAGAAATAGGTGGTATTACTTTCGACTAAAATCAGGAGCACCATTTGATCTTGATTTTGTATACAAACGTTCAAGCAATAATCATATTATCCCTCACAATGAAAACATCTTAAGAGCACTGAAAAAAATACGTAAAAATGACATGGTCTATATTCAAGGATATCTTGTCCGAGCGGACGGAACATGGGGAAACGGTACAAGATGGTGGAACAGCTCTACTTCAAGAGATGACCGCGGTGATGGTTCCTGTGAAGTTATTTATGCAACTTCTATTCAAATTGGAAAAAACATATATAAATAATTTTTTTATGAAATATATGTTAAAATATATTTATATTATATCCGACTAAAAAGCGATTTTAACAGCTAAAGACTTATCTTATGTCACAGACTCAAAAGAAAAGGAAAAAATCAGCATCAAAACCTGAAAAGCCTCCTTTTAGCACTGAAACCATTAATGCTGTTTTTGATCAATCTCCTGTAGGCTTTGTTCTATATGATAATACAGGTTTGTTCTTAAAGACCAATTCCAGCTGTTTAAAGATCTTTGGCTGTAAAAAAGATACTTTTTTAAAAAAATATTCTCTTTTTAAAAACCCGATATTCCCTAAAATATCAAAAAAACATCTCAATAATAACACTTCTATTTTTGAGATGATCTTTGACCCATCTACTAAAAATATAGCAAGTACTCTAAAAAACATTATCTATCTGAAAGTACAAATAACTATTTTAAAGAACCCTTCACTAAAATTAGAAAATTATCTCTTAAATATTGAAAATATAACAGACCAAAAAATAGCTGAAAAAATACATAATGAATCGGAAAGGACCCTTGATACTATTCTTAGGGCATCGCCTGTTGGAATTGGACTTGTAAATGAAAATAGAAAACTTGGGTGGGCAAATAATCTTTTACTGAAAATGACAGGTTATACGCAAAATGAAATTTTAGGGAAAAGCGTATCTATCTTTTATGACAAAAGAAAAGAATTTATCCGTGTAGGCAAAGAACTTTATGCTGATATGCGCAAACACGGCATGGGCGAAATAGATACCGTTTGGAAGCAAAAAAACGGCACCCTTTTTAACGTTCATATCCACATACAGCCTATTTTCCCTAAAAAGCCTTCTTACGGTATTATTACCGCTGTTATGGATATTACAGAACGATTAAAAGCAGTAGAAAAAGTAAAACAAAGTGAAGAATTTCTTTCAAATATTTTTAGAAGTATTACTGACCCTCTTTATGTTATTAATAAACAATATAAAATTGTTCGTTTAAATTCTGCTGCTTCAAAAATCTATGACTATCCTACAGATAAAGGTCCATCACATTTATCATGTTACTCTTCACTACATAAAAAAAGATACCTTTGTCAAGATTGTCCTGCAGAAGAAACTTTTCGAACAAAAAAGCCTGCTATTCGTTTTCAAGAAAATATTCTTTCAGGGGGAAACCGGATTTGGACAGTTACGCAAGCTTATCCTATATTTGATGAAAGCGGAAATTTAAAACAGGTTGTTATATATGTACGAAATATAACTAAGCGGAAAAATATTGAAGAACGCCAAAACCTGACACTTGAAATACTCCATCACCTGAATCTTGGCGGTAAGGGAAAAGACGTTCTAAAAGAAATTGTTTCACTTGTAAAAGCATATTCACATTGTGATAGCGTGGGAATACGCCTTAATGAAACACAGGGTTGTTATTACATTACTAACGGCTTTTCCAGGCCTTTTCTGGAAAAAGCTAATGATATTAAAACATATGATAAGTTTGGTAATATCCTGGTTGATAAAAAGGGAGATCCACTTCTTCGCTGTATCTGCGGAGACGTTTTAACAGGTAAATTTGCCACTAATAGAAATTATTTTACAAAAGGCGGAAGTTTCTGGACAAACTCATTATCCAATCATGCAAAAGATACCTTTTCAAAGAAATCAAAAAACTATGCTGTGCTTTGCAGGCGTGAAAATTTTGAATCACTAGCGCTTATACCTTTAAAAGCAGAAGGAAAGATAGTAGGTCTACTTCAAATGTTGTCCAAAAAAAATGGTATCTTTAATAAGAATCTTATTGATTTTTATGAACGTCTTGGAGAAAGTATAGGTGTTGCTTTACAAAGAATACATTCAAGCCAATCCCTAATTGAATCTGAACAATTTCTATCAGCAATTACAGATCAAAGTCCTATAAGCATGTGGATATTAGACCAAAACGGAAAAATTGTAAAAATGAACCATGCATCACAGGAGCTTTTTGGTATAAAAAATGAAAAAGATATAATGGAAAAATATAATATTTTTCAAGATGAGGTTTTTTTAAAGGGAGGTCAAAAAACCTCAATAGAAAAAGTTTTTAAAAAAGGAGAAAAAGTCGAATTTAGAATCAATTATGATCTTGAAAAAGTATCTCATATTGCTTTTTCTGAATCAAACGCTCTTGTACTTGATATAACGATGTCTCCAATTAAGGAATCACGCGGAAGCGTAAGCCATGCTGTTATTATGCATAAAGACATAACTGAAATATCACACCTTGAGACACAGTTTAGACAATCCCAAAAAATGGAAGCAATAGGAAGGCTTGCAGGAGGCATTGCACATGACTTCAATAATATCCTTGAAATAATAAGCGGTCATGTTGATCTTACCCGTATTTCTGACAACCAGGAGACTACCGAGGAATCACTGAATATAATACAGCAATCTGTAAAGCGAGCTGCTGATCTTACAAATAAATTACTCGGTTTTGCAAGAGAGGGTAAATACAGATCAGAACCGTCAAATGTTCGCACTCTTATTGAAGACGTATATATCCTTATAAGCCAGACATTTGATAAGCGAATTAATATAACTCTCAACATATCACCAAATATTCATCTTATAGAAGGAGATAAAGGACAACTTGAACAATCACTCCTTAATCTTTGTTTAAATTCAAAGGATGCGATGCCTGATGGAGGAAAAATAATCCTTGAAGCCCAAAACTGGATAATAGATGAAGAATTTGTTAAAAATCATATCGGTGCAAAAAAAGGACTTTATACTGTCATACGCGTAACAGATACAGGCACAGGAATAACAGAAAAAATAAAACCCCATATTTTTGAGCCTTTCTTTACAACAAAAGAAAAAAGTTACCATTCAGGAATGGGACTTTCCATGGTATATGGAATCATAAAAAATCACGGTGGATATATCGATGTTTGGTCAGACAGCGGTAAAGGTACTACGTTTGAAATATTTTTACCGGCTCTCGAGCAAAAGAAAAGTATTAATCACTTTTCACATAAGAAAAAGACTAAAAAAGGTACAGGTACTATTTTACTTGTAGATGATGAAGACCTTATTAGAGATCTTATTAGAAAGATTTTGGAAGCAAATGGATATAATGTACTTACTGCAGAAGATGGATTTGCTGCTGAAAAAACACTAAAAGCACATCTAAAGACAATAGACCTCATTGTACTTGACCTTATAATGCCTCATATGTCCGGCAAAGAGGCTTTTGAAAAGCTTCAAGCTATTTCATGCGACATCCCTATAATTATTGTTTCAGGCTTTAGCCTTAATGATGATTCTCAAGAACTCATTAGCAAAGGGGCTGCTGATTATTTGCAAAAGCCATTTGATCTTGTTAAACTGCTTCAATCTATAAGAGTATCACTACTACCTGACTAAAAAAATAGTGAGTTCTGCGTAATGAGCAGAAATTATTTTAAGATTTTGTTTCCCTAAAAACCCATTATTGATAATTTTTTTCATTCTTTTACTCTATAATCTTCACACTTAGTATTAATTTCACCCACAACCCATGACTCAAAACCTATCACTAATAGATCAACAATAAAAGAAACTGCTACATTTTACTTTCCGTTACTTACTATATTTCTTTTTTTATTAATTCACAGTGTTTGACGAAACATCTATTTTTGGTTAATATGTAAGAAAAACAACTCTAAAAGGAATTATGTCGCGTCCATTAAGAATAGAATTTCCTGGTGCATATTACCATATCCTTCATAAATCAAACGGTAATGAAAAAATATTCAAAGGTCAAGAAGACTGCAATATTTTTTTTGAATATCTTCATAATACTATAATAAGATATGATATAAGACTTCACTGTTTTGTTATCCTCCCTAATGCATACCATCTGTTACTAGAGACCATTGATGCTAATTTAAGTCGTGCTATGCACTATCTAAGCACTGGGTTTTCAATGAAATATAATGCTGCGCACAGAAGAGAAGGTCATGTATTTAGAGGCCGGTACAAATCTACAATAATACAACCCGGTGATTTTTTATGTTATATGAGTAGAAAGATGCATCTTGAACCTCTTGAGAAAAAATTAGTTACAGATCCTACTGAGTATCCTTTTTCAAGCTATAAATATTATGTTGATGATTCTTCAACATTCCTTGGTTTAACAAAAGATACTGTTTTATCTTATTTTGATAAAGATCTTTCCTCCGCAGCAGTTCTTTATAAAAGGTTTGTAGAAGGTTCTATCGGTAAAAAAGACCTTACTTTTGAAAAAAATCTTCACGGAGGAATAATACTCGGCTCAAATGAATTTGTAGAATGGATGAAGAAAAGCTTTATGGAAGGTAAAGATTCTTCAGAAATACCTGTACTTAATAAATTCAAGCCTCCCGGGCCTGATCCTGTAAGAATAAAAGAGATCGTAGAAAAAGAAATTTCCAACAAAAGATGGGCAAGAAAAATAGCTATCTATCTTATTAGAAAATATTCACAGCATAAGTTAAAAGACATAGCTAAACTTTTTGGTAAAATTACTGATGCAGGAATAAGTCAATCTTTTTACCGTACAGAAATAGAAAAAAACGAGAAAAATGAACTTAGCGAAAATATTCAAAAAATTGAAAGACTTCTTAAAACACTGCACATTATATAATAGTTCAAATTAATATAAATAAATGTCTGCAAAAAAAATATTTCAAAATCATAAAAACATAGGCCTTTTTCTTATCCTTCTGGTATCTCTTTTAACGCAAGGATGCTTTTGGCCGTCTTCTCTTGAACGTAAAGCACGTAAAAAGCCTTACCAAAAGACTATTGCCATGCGTGTAACAGCTTATTGTTCTTGCGGCAAATGCTGTAATTGGAAAAGAAAATGGTTTATCTGGCCAGTTGTTGCAAGTGGTGCTAATAAAGGAAATAAAAAAAGTGTCGGCATTAGCGCAGACGGAACAAAAGCAAAAAAAGGAACTATCGCAGCTGATACCAGATATTATCCTTTTGGAACTATTATGTATATTCCAGGTTATGGATGGGGAGAAGTTCACGATATCGGAAGCAAAATAAAAGGCAAACACATTGATGTTTTCTTTGATTCGCATTCAGATGCTCTTGATTGGGGAAATCAACATTTAAGAGTAACTATATACAAATAATTATGGTTAAATATAAAAAAAGGAGCTTATTATGAAAAGAAAATCTTTACTCTCATTATTTACTGTATTATTTTTTTTTGTATCCGGATGCGCACCTTTACTTATAGGCTTAGGTGCACTCGGAGGATATGCCATAAGTCCTGATACTGTAGAAGGAATATATGAAGCAAAACAATCTGAAGCTTTCAGAATCAGCAAAGATATTATGATGGAATGGACAACAGATCTTCTTGAAGACGAAGCCGAGACAGAGCTCATAGGAACACTTGATAAAAAACGCATTTGGGTATTTACAGAACAGCTTGACAATAAAACAGTACGGATACGCGTTAAAGGAAGAAAATTCGGACTTTCAGATGTAAACAGAATAAATACTTATCCTCTTCCGGACATTAAGACTGCACAAAATATTTTTGAAAAAATAGTAACACCTATTCATAAGAGAAAAAGATAAATAAAATCAAGTGCCTAAAGTGTGCTAAAGTTTAAAGTGCCTAAAATTAAAGGTGCACTGCGTGCGATGAAATAAAAGTAACCACCACCTATAGTTTTCAAAGAAAACTTACATTGGTGGCTTTGCGGAAAAAACACGGAAGGGACACAGGAAAAAGCAAAAAGAAAGAAGCAGAAAATAAAAGAAGGATAGTCAATAAAAAGTAGAAGATAAAGAATAGAAAGCAGCAATGACGGATGAGGGACGATCTTTAACATTTTACTTTTATCTGGTTCCTGCGGTTCCTCCCAGCAAGATGGCGGACAGGCAAATCACGCAGTCAAAAACAATTTTTATTTTAAACTAATTTGTTACCGTAATTGTAAAAAACTACTCTCGGGAAGAAATCTACCTTTGGCAAAAATTATTGGCGTTTTTCTATTTATTTCTTCTTTATATTAAAAGCCGTTGCCATAACAGCAGCTACGGTCTCCAAGCCTCTTTTGACTTTCACAATGCATACTTTTGTCTGTCTTCCTTCTTTTATGATTTCAGAAGATGCTTCTAGAAGATCTCCTTCTTTTACAGGACTCAAATAATTTATATTCATCTCCATTGCAACAGCTACCTGTCCATTTTTATTAACACTGTGCGCAAAAGCCCTGTCTGCAAGTGTAAATATTGCACCCCCATGTGTATATCCATGTGAATTAAGATGATGTTTTTCAATTTTCAGTTTAAAAGTCTTTCCTTCATTATCAGTAGTTATGCCTAAAAGTCCGGCAAAAGCACTTTTAGTGTTTAAGAACTCATGATCTTTCATTTTTTATGCCTTTCGAAGAAACCTTTTTCTTAAAAATCGAGGATTCCTCTGTAAACTTTATTACATTTTTCATCATCTCAACCGCCTCTACAGGATATTTACCTTTTGCTGTCTCTCCGGAAAGCATAATATAATCAGATCTGTCTAAAACAGCATTTGCAATATCAGATACTTCTGCCCTCGTCGGTCTTATATGATTCACCATATTTTCTAGCATCTGTGTTGCCGTTATATCTATCTTCTTTTTTCTGTTACATTTACGAATTATCATCTTCTGAAAAACAGGAACTTCATAGATAGGCATACTAACCCCCAGATCACCCCTCGCAACCATAATACCATCAGATACATCTATTATCTCGTCAATGTTATCAAGTCCCTCTTCATTTTCTATTTTTGCAATAAATTTACATTTAGGATGCTTATCTTTAACAGCTTCTTTAAGAGCCAACATATCATCTGCCTTTCTTACAAATGATTGTGCAATAAAATCTACTTTCTGATCTATCCCTAATAAAACATCCTTTTTGTCCTTGTCAGTAAGTCCTTCTATGCGAAACCTTATTCCCGGCACATTAATACCTTTATGCTCATTTATATCCCCGCCAACAAGCACTTTTGCTTGTATTCTGTCTTTTAATATCCTGATTATCTTTAAACAAATAGTTCCATCATCTATAAAAATATGCTCAAGATCTTTAAATGCTTCCAGAGAACCGTCAAAATCAAAAGGTATGATATTACCCTCTCCCGGTACAGGTTTAGCTGTCAAAAAAACCGTTTGACCATTTTTTACAGGTATTGGTTTATGTCGTTTAAAAGCACCTATTCGGATTCTGTAACCTTCTAGATCCTGGAGTAATTTAATTTCTAAACCATGCTTTTTGTTTATTTTACGCACCATTTCCATTAGCCTAAGATGGTCTGCATGCTTACCATGTGAAAAATTAAAACGCGCTACGGACATTCCGGCGTCCGCCATACGTTTTAGCACATCTTCTGTCTGGCTTGTCGGCCCAAGTGTACATATAATTTTTGTTCTCATATCTCTTAATTCCTATTTTTAGTTAAAAATAATATGTTAGCATAACATCTTTTCTTTTAAAGCAATATTTTTATCTGCCAAAACATTCTAAAGTCTTATTTGAAAGGTGAAAAACAGTTTCTAACCTGAATATTTCGCAGCGCAACGAAATTTTAAGCAATTTTCTAAACTAATCTTGGAAAATTATAGTCTAAAGCTAGTTGAGGTGGCAGATACTTCATAAGCCAAGTACAGTGTAGTCTCAAGGCACCAAACATCGTTGTCATCCCGGACTCTGATCCGGGATCCAAGTCATATACTGCAAATGTTTGGTAACGAAAAGAATGCACTGTAATCGGCTCACCATCGGTAAAAATATTCGAACTTAATATCCTAGTTCCCTATAAAAAACATGGTGATAACATGTATCTACATATTTTTATAAAATATTTTTCTTTTTCTCTGATCATTAGCTTATTATAAACCCTTTCGAATTTTTTTATGAAATATGCAGGCTAATCAGTTATAATCTAAGCTATGGCTAAAAAGAAAAGTAAGTGGTATTTTTTTAGAATATCTATCTGGATATTGATAATAACTTTTCTTTCCCTTTATTTTGTTATTCCATCTTTATTTTTAAACCGGCTTTTTTTTCTGAAAAAAGCAGAAGACTTGTGGGAAAAGAACATTGATAACTCACAGCTTTCTATTGGATCAATTAAATGGAACAGCCTGGCTGATTTTTCTATACAGAATACTAATATATCCTTTTATGATAAAAAAAAGAAAAAATGGAAAGAAAAAATACATATTGGTGAAATACATTCCACATTGCCTCCTGAAGCTTATCTAACTAAAGGCCTTCCGTTTACCAAAAATAATTTATCCTTTTTCCATATTCTATCAAAAAGCATCAACGCATCTCATGATTCTATTAAAATAGATAATGCTTCATTTGACTTAAACGGATTTATTTATCCGTTACTGTTTTCCAAGCATAATATAGATCCTTTTCTTTTTGATTTTACAGGAAAATTTTTTATTGAAAATCTAAGCTTTGATTCAAATAAAATAAGATCATTAAAAGGGACTTTCTCTAATGTTCCCGAAAAGTATCTTTACATAAAAGGTACAGTCTTATGGGAAAAAGCATCGTTTACATATGTTATTAAAGCATCTCATGATAAAAGCGAAATATATGCTACTGGGAAAAATATTGATCTGCAACAATTTGTATCTAATAAAATTGTAACTGACAGCTTATTTAGAACTAATATTATTGTTAAGCTAAGAGGTAATAATATAACATCTTTTTCTGCTATCCTTGATTCTCAAGATAAAGGTACTGTTGAAAATTTTGACTTTTATAGTATAATATCTATAATTCCGCAGGATCAAAGAAACAATATTAAAAATACTTTAGATAGTTTCCAAAAATATGAATATGCTAACGCTCAGATAAAGTTTATTTGGGAAAATTCAGTATTTTTTACAGACTATCACTTTTTTGGAAACCTAAAAGGGGATGAACGACATATAACTATACCATTACATACAGATTCTAACTTCAGTGAATTTATGGAAAGAGTTAAAATAGATATTTTTCCTGTTTTTTCAAAGGAATTAAACAGTATAATACGTTATCTTAAATAAAAAGGAGATCTTCATGAAAACAAGTCTGATTTTTACGTTGTTATTAGTTTCACTTTTTTTTATATCGGCCTGTAAAACAGAGCATAAAATAGCTGTTGAAACACCAAAACCCATAAAAATAGAGGCCCGGATCGATATTTATCTTCATGCAGCAAGTATTGAAGATATGGTATCAGGAAAAGCTCCTATTCCTAAAACACAAACACCTGATGATAAGGAAAGCTTTCTTAATAAGATAATAAAAGACGTTTTCTTTATAAAAGAAGCAACTGCTGAAGAAATTTCTTTTAAGAATATGACAAAGGATATGCAAGAGCTTATTTTAAGAAGAAAAAATCGATTTTCTGCAATAAGAACACTTATTGATCAGGGAAAATTAAAAGAAGGAACAAACGGGTATCTAATAAAAACAGGTGATTTAGCAGATGATGAAAAGAAATTAATGGATGAAGAAAATAATGATAGAAAGTCTCTTTACAAAGAGCTTGCTAAACAAAACAATCTATCTCTTGAAAAAGTAGAAAAAGCATTTGCAAAAGCACATGACAAATAAGAACCTTACAGTTATCAGTTTTCAGCTTTTATAATATTAATGTAATGGCTATTAATAACTTATTAAAAGTCTTTATAGGTAAAACCACCATAGAAGTAATTCGAGGTGATATAACTTTATCGGAAACTTGCGCTATTGTAAATGCTGCAAACAAGGATCTACAACCTGGAGGAGGCGTTGCAGGCGCAATTCATAGTGCTGCAGGAAATAAACTTTATGAAGAATGTAAAAAAATAGGATATTGTGAAACAGGAGATGCAAAATTAACACGTGGCTATGACCTTTTAGCTCAATATGTCATACATACTGTAGGCCCTGTTTATAGCTCCAGTCCAGATGATGCTACGGCATTAAGATCATGTTATATAAATTCTCTTTTACTTGCTGAAAAAAATGTGATCAGCTCTATTTCTTTTCCGGCAATAAGCACGGGTATCTTTGGTTATCCGGTAAATGAAGCTGCACATGTCTCATTAACAGCAATTAAAGATTATCTCAAAAAAGATTCCTCTATTGAGCTTATAAGAATTGTATTATATGATTATCTATCATTTGAAATATTTGAAAATATTTTTAAAAAAGTCTTTGTTTAATATGAACCAAATAAAATACTTTGAATCAATTTATATTCCCTTAAGGAAAGAAAAAATATATAAACGCCTCGGCTATAATAAGCATTTTACCCGTATTGATGAAAAACAAAAAAATCAACTTGAAGATTATTTTGAAGAAGCCCTTCTGCTCCTTGAGCTAAAAGGCGCTGCAAAACGTATTTTAATTGAGAAAAACAATACTGAAAAAATATCTTTGTCAGGAAACATTTCTTTTGAAAGCAAAAAACTGGCTAATTTTCTGGAAGGATCCAGTGAAGTACTTATCATGGGTGCAACCGCAGGTAAAAAAATAATGGAAAGTATTGTAAAAGATTCGACAAGTGATAACTTAACCCGTGGTGTAGTCTTTGATGCAGTTGCAAGTGAAATGGTAGATGATTGTTTCCTATGGATGGTCAATTATTTTAATACTGAACTTAGAAGAGAAAACAGACAACTCACAAAAAGACGTTTCTCAGCAGGATATGGTGATTTTGAGCTAAAAAATCAAAAACTGATCTATAATATTCTTGAACTTAATAAACTTGATATTACATTAAGCAATAGTTTTATACTTATACCCGAAAAATCAGTTACTGCTGTAGCGGGAATTATAAATATAGAATAAGGTATATCAACAAGGAAGAAGAAAAACAGATAGGAAACAGAATGAAGTTTATTGACCGAAAAACAAGTAGTGAACAAAATTGAAAGAGTTTTATTTTATACAAAACTCCGTGCGGCTTTTCATTTGCTTTTGCCTTTTTATAGCTGTGGGAGGTTGTACAACAGCTGAAAAAAATAGCCGGCAAAGCTGGAGCAGTCTGTTTGAACCAGACCGTCCTTTTTTTGCTGAAGATAAAAATCAGGCTTATGACCAGGAACATCTTGAAAAGGATTATGTCCGTCTGGGTGAGCTTTTGGAGGAACTGGATGAGCTAGCTAATGAAATGGCAAAGATAAAAAGGAATTTTGCCTTAAGTGAAAAGCCTTATTTAACAGATAAGAATAATGAAGAGATTCAATTTTTGATGTTTCGTTATCTGAATGCACAGGATGCGCTCTGGCAGATTGCTGACTATTACCGCTCAATCGGAGCTGAAGATACTGTAATGGATACAAAAGGCGCGGTTCTTGGGATGAGCGCTGGCCTGAATCTTGGCTATTACAGTTCCAAGTTTATTGCTTTTTTTGTAGAGAACAATGAAATTATCCAGCTGATTAATTCCGCACATCCCCGCTATGAAATCCAGCGGGGTATGTTTGATCAATTATTTCATGATGTCACTTCCGTAGATAATCTTGAGTTTCTGCAAGTGGCCTGGTATCTTATCGGACGGGAACTGGCTGACAAGAATAGCCGGCTTTCTCAATTGCAGCTATCAGACCCTCTGTACAACGATCTAATCAAGAATATGGATCGTTTACATGCTGATACGCTTCTTCAAACGAAATTTATTCTATATGCAAGCCGACATGATCTTCCGAATATCAGCAATCGTCTGCGTCACAGCCGCATTGTTAAGTTGGGCGAAGAAGCGATCGACAGAATCGGGCAGAATTTATACAAGGCGCGCGGTATTTTGTTCAAGAAAGTAGCACGTATTAAAAGACCAAATGCTCATCTGACACAATTTTCTGAAGATCAGGTGCAAAAGATCAAGGCTATGCTTGAACCAGGCGATATTTTGCTGACCTATACAGCCGGGTATTTGGGGAATATTTTTCTGCCTGGAACATTTAAACATGGGATTACGTATATCGGCACCGTAAATGAAAGACGGCGTGTTGGTTTGGTAGATGATGTGCTCGCCAAATATGCTGTTTCTAAGAAACAGAGCCAGGAACTTATTAAACTCGTGAATTATGAGCGAATCCCATCAGGCCATGAGGCCAATATTATTGAAGCTGTAGCTGAAGGTGTACGGATCTTTTCGCTCGATGAATTATTGGAAACACATATTAATTATTTGCTTGTTCTCCGTCCAAAATTATCGAACAAAGAGCGCCTGAAACAGCTGATATCAACCATGCAGTATGTGGGAGTGGGCTATGATTTTAATTTTGATTTTATTGATGATACGAATCAAAGCTGTATGGAACTTATATACCGTACAATAGGAGCCACCGGAGCAATTGATCTTTCTCTTGTGGATCTGGATGGCCGCTGGGTCCTGGAGGCTGATAATATTGTGAATAATTATCTTGCGGGCACTCCGGATGCTTTTGATTTTGTTTTATTTGCGGAAGAAACCTCTAAAGGCAAGGACTATAATGCAGTAGTCCATACAGGACACAATGGCAAAGCTAGACTGCGAGAACTAATGGCTGTGACACAATAAGTTGATACAAATATCAAGTACTCCGAGAGCTATAAGGAGATAACACTCTTAAATCCCAATAATTTCCTTCTTCGTTTAGTTGTTTACAATATTGGTAACAAAAATTTCACGCAATAATCCTGTCAAATAATTTTATCTTTTGCATTTTTTTATTATTGGAAATAAATCATCTGCTTCCTAAAGAAGCTCCATAAACACATCACTCACTACGCATAACGCACAACTATTTATGAATGGGCGGTTTTGCAGCAAGCATAATACCAGCGAATATCCCTATAAGAACTGTTGTAAATGCATTACTTGTTAAAGGACATGTTCCTGTTGTGCATTTTGTGATCAAACTTAAAATATAACCTGCTCCTGCACCAATTAAAGCACCTATTACATAACGCATATATACACCTTTTTTCATAAACATATAAACATTATACAAATAAAAAATATTCATTTTTATCTTAATATAGTAACAAATTCCAACTCATGTTATAATTTATAAAAAAAAATAAGGATTTTAAAAATGGACACAAAAAGAAAAATATTAAATATTATCAAAAAAAGAATACTTATACTTGATGGTGCAACAGGAACAGAACTTCAAAAGCGGGGATATCCAGGAGGAATTTGTCCTGAAAAATGGACAATAGATCATCCTGATGTTCTTAGTTCTATTTATTCCGATTACTGCAAAGCAGGTTCTGACATTGTTTTCACATCAACATTTGGAGCTAACAGGCTCAAACTTTCCGAATATAACATAAGTGACGTAGTTGGAACTAATAAAAAACTTGCCAGTTTAGCAAAAAAAGCTGTCACAAAAAACACTTTTGTTGCAGGAGACATAGGACCGACCGGGCATTTTATAGAACCATTTGGAAATATTAAATTTGAAGAAGCTGTTAATATTTTTAAGGAACAGGTTAAGGGACTTCTTGAAGGAGGAGTAGATCTTTTTGTAATAGAGACTATGATGGATATTCAGGAGGCACGCGCAGCTTTAATCGCTGTAAAAGAACTAACTGATTCTTTTACAATGGTAACGATGACTTTTGAAAAAGATGGAAGGACCTTAAACGGAACAAACCCTGCTGCAGCACTTATAACCCTTCAAAGCTTGGGGGCAGATGCTTTTGGCTGTAATTGTTCCACTGGGCCTCTTGGAATGCTTCCTTTTATTGAATCTATGAAACCCCTTGCAACCATACCTTTAATAGCAAAGCCAAATGCCGGACTTCCTAAACTGTTAAAAGGAAAAACCGTTTTTGAAATGTCTCCTAAAGATTTTGCCCAAAGCACAAAAAATATTGCTTCAGCAGGAGCTAATATATTAGGCGGATGCTGCGGAACGACACCAAAACATATAGCACATTTAGAAAAAATATTAAAAAATAAAAAGCCCCAAATGCCACTTAAAAAAAGTATAAGCGCACTCAGTTCTTCTAAAAAATCATTTATTCTAACTGAAAATGATCCATTAAAAATAATAGGAGAGCGTATAAATCCAACCGGCAAAAAAGCGCTTCAAGAAGAACTTTTAAACGGCAAAACCTCCTTAATACGCAGCTTTGCAAGAGAACAAAAAGAAAAAGGAGCATCTTTACTGGATGTTAATGTAGGTGTTCCGGACATCGATGAAGTAAAAGTCCTAAAAGACACTATAAATATGCTTTCTATAATAACAGATCTTCCTCTTGTCCTTGATTCTTCAAATATTAAAGCCTTAGAAAAAGCGCTAAGGATATATCCGGGACGTGCTCTTATAAACTCCATTTCCGGTGAAAAAGAAAAAATAGAAAAGCTTCTTCCGATAGCTGCAAAATATGGAGCTATGTTCATATTGCTTCCATTAACAGATAAGGAAATACCTGCAACAGCTATAAAAAGAACAAAAATAATACAAAGCATTTATGGACATGCGAAAAAACTTGGATTTACCAAACAGGATATTGTTGTAGATTGTCTGGTAATGACTGTTTCATCTGATCCGCGTTCTGCTATTGAAACTTTAGATACAATAAGTTGGTGCAGAAAAACTTTTAAAACAAAAACAGTAATAGGTCTTTCAAATGTATCCTTTGGTATGCCGCAGAGAAAGTGGATAAATGCAAGTTTCCTTTCTCTTGCCGCCTCAAGAGGCCTTAACATGGCAATTGCAAATCCATCTCTTGAAACATTTATGAATATTAAAATGGCATCAGATGTCCTCCTTAACAAAGATCCTGATGCTTCTAAATATATACAGCATTTTACAGATTCAAAACCACTTGATAAAAAAGAAGCTTTAGTTTCTACTCCTGAAAAAAATGTATCCGCAGCCATTTTGGAAGGTAATAGAGAAGAAATAACCGAATTCATTTCAAAAGCACTTTCTACGATAACTCCTGAAGAATTGGTAAACACTTATATGATACCTTCTATAACAAAAGTAGGTGATCTTTTTGAGAAAAAGGAGTATTTCCTTCCGCAATTAATAGCAAGTGCAGAAACAATGAAAAAGGGATTTAACTACCTTCAGCCTTTATTAAAAAAGAGCCAAAAAACAAACAAGAGTTCTTCAGTTATCCTGCTTGCTACTGTAAGAGGTGATATTCATGATATCGGTAAAAACATTGTTGCTTTGATGCTTAAAAATCATGGATTTAAAGTAATAGATCTTGGAAAGGACGTTTCAACCGAAACTATACTAAACAAAATAAGAGATAATAAACCATCTATCGTAGGTCTTTCTGCATTAATGACAACAACAATGGTAAACATGAAAGAAGTTATAACGCAAGCTCGTAAAAAAGGTTTTAAATGTCATTTCATAGTAGGCGGTGCTGTTGTAACCAATTCATATGCAAAGTCTATTGGGGCGCAATATGCTAAAGATGGCGTTGAAGTAGTTAAGGCTGCAAAAATACTTATTAAAAATACCTAATTAAATTTTATCTTCTAAAATTTAATAAAATTTTTAAGCCCTATTATAAACTCAAAAAAGTGAATTCTAAAGTTTCGTCCGGCACCACAATAGGAACAATTGAAAGATCATCTACTTCTATATCTTTTTCAGCAGCATCTTTTCCATCTTTCTCAAGATCAAAAAACTCAGGCGGCTCTGCAGATACAACAATACCCTTAGTGCTCAGACTTGCACAGATATGGCCAATTACAATATTTACAAACTCTTTAACCGCATCTATAGAAATATCATCTACCTCTTCAATATGAGTTTTAAGCATCTTAGTCGAAATACTATAAAAAATCTCTTTTGAAAAACTTAAAATATAATATCCGTTTATTTCTTCTTTTAATTTTTGCCTTACTGAAAAATGCAGATTTCTCTGATTAATATGAGTTTTTTGGCATCCGCCTATTTTCCCGGATAAATCGACGATCCTTCGAAACAGGCTAAGTGTAACTGAAAGCATAATATCCATATGCTTGATATCGCTTATATTTTTCAAAGCATCCATCATGATCTGCATGTCTTTTTCCTGAGTATCTTTATAATCATTTAAATTCATCTCAAGCTCTTTAAGATTCAGGAAATTCTTTTCGACAAGAGCTTCTCCAAGATATACACGATCACTTTTTTGCTGATGCAACAGGTCATCAAGAGTTTCTTTTGTCAGATATCCTTTTTCTACAGCAAGTTCACCAAAAAATTTATTTTCTTTTTTCTGAAGCTCTATTACTTCCGATACCTGCTCATGATTCATAAGACTTTTATCTATTGCTAAAGTACCCAGTTTGATGTTCACATTTTTTTGATATTCAACAGCCTCCAGCAACTGTTTTCGGGTAATGACCCCCTTTTCTATCAAAAATTGTCCGAAGAATTTAATGCCCATATCTAAACTCCTTTGTGCAGGCAGCTGAGATTAGTCTGCTTCTTTTGCCTCTATGATCTTATTAAAAATTTCTACAATTCTTTCTTTTTCAATTGGCTTCATTATGAAATTCTCAGCGCCTTTTTTCAAACATTCAAGCACCTTTTCCTTTGTTCCCAAAGAAGAAAGCATGATTATTCTTGCATCTTTATCAAAAGAGATTATTTCCTCTAAAGTTTTATCTCCCGGCATATCAGGCATGATAATATCAAGAAAGACCAAATCTGGTGAAAATTCTTTATATTTTTCAATAGCTTCAGCACCGTTAAGTGCTTCCTGTACATTATCTACTCCTTCATCTTCTAATATTTTTCTAAGCATCTGTCTGGCAATAATAGAATCATCCACTATTAAAACCTTAAGCTCAGTAGCACCTGGCATAAAAACCTCCTTGAATTATATTAACAATAAACATCATTATATTACTTTTGCGTTTTTTAGTAAAAACATTTTTAACCCATTTACAATACTTGTCGCAATATGCCCCTGGAACTCTTCCTTTTTCAAAAGCATTTCATGTTCTGGTACTATTATATATGCAGCTTCTATAAGTATTGAAGGCAAAAATGGATTCCTTAGAACTGCGAAATTACCGAAATGAACTCCTCTGTCAACAAACCCTGTTGCAGAAACAAGCTCATTATGAACAAATTCAGCTAATATCTCTGATGAAGGAGTATAAAAATATGTCTCGGTCCCAAAAACATCATATGGATTTACACTGTTTGAAACAGAGTTGTTATGTATACTTACAAAAATCCTGCTTTTTTTGCTGTTTGCAAAATTAACTCTTTCACGAAGACTTGCTTCATCTTTTTTGACTTTACGGGTCATAACTACTTTGGCACCATTTTTCTTGAGTATTTTACTTATTTTTGAGGCAATATCCCAATTTATGTCTTTTTCTTTTAATCTTGTCGGCCCTACTGCACCTGCACCAGGATTATGCCCTGCATCAATACATATGACCATATTTTTAAAAGGGGTCTCCTTTTTAATAACCGGTGGACGCTTTATACTAAGTATCATCTTATTTTTTTCAAATAAGATATCCCATCCCCATATAGGCTGAAACGGCAGGATAACATCCATTTTCAACACATCCTGATCTATCTGCTGAAAAGATATGTTTTTTATATCTTTATAATGCTCATTTTGAACCTTGTCAATATTAGCGTGGGCAGAAAAAAAGGTGATTGAAAGAGTAGAATCACTAATTTTCTCTTCAACAAGATACGGAACAGCCCTAGTACATGCTGAAATGATTTTTATATCATCTTTATCCTGCAAAACTTTTACATTACCTATTCGTGCATCCTGCAGCATACCGGTTTTTTCAACCTTTGTAATATCCTTTTTATTGACATAGACATTCTCTTTATCCGATAGATCAAGTTTTATATATGGACCTATTATGCCGGATGCTTTTAAACGAATCCCTTTATAAAGAAGAAGCCTGTAGCCACCATCAGGATAATTTCTTGCTTTCACATAATTTTCTTTTACTTCATAGTTATCATCAAACAAAAAATTCTTTATCAAAATCGTATTAGGGCACTCTTTAATAGCAATTCTGTTTTGTTTATCAAATAGTTCAAAAATTATCTCTTTTGGCTTTTGGAACTCTTCTTTGAATGTATAGATTCCTTCATAAACGCCTAAATACCCCTTATACTCTATTTCTTTCATTTCAAAACGCATTTCTTCTTCTTTAAATCTGAAAAAAGCAGACTTTCCCGGTGTTCCCATAAAACGCATAATGACTTTCACCCCAGGATTAAGCACCATAGAAGTACTTGGTTCCATAAAAACACTTCTTATTTCTTTTGAATCAGGTAAAGAGCTTTTCAATTTACCCGATATTTTTACTGTTCGCTTATTTTCAAAAACATTCCCATTCAGCTCTGAACGTACCTGAAAAGTAAATGTTCCCTTTTCAACCGGAACAAACGAAAGAAAAGCACCATTTGAATGAACTTTTACATCAATTCCATTAACTGTGACCGTGCTTCCAGGCTTAGTGTTTCCAAAAATAAATGAATGACTAATAAAAGGAAAAGACTGATTTTCAACAGGAAAAACTATGTCAGGATATTTACTACTCTCAGCAGCAGTTAAATAGCATTCAAATAAAAACAAAAAAATAAGAATAAAAAGAGACAGCTTTTTTGTCATAGCCAATTATAATCACATAAGTTAAGTGCGTCAAGAGACAGAAAGAATAAAAATAAAAATTTTAAATTACAAATGTGGAACCCTGCGGCCTTACACCCGTAACTTTATGCGGATGCGGGTAAAATTTAAGGAACGCTAAGAAACATAGAAAAGCATGACCTTCATTCCACTCCCGGAGTGAAATGAAGCGGGATATGGTCAATCTAGCAGCATGACACAGATGTAAAAAACAGCAAAAAATTCAAAAGTATCCCCAAAATTATGCCGATATAAATAATAGAGGTGTTTAAGGATAATTTAGCTGGTATCCGGCATTTCCGGCTCATTCTATGATTATTCATTATAGTCTGGAGTTATGGGTGTTATAGATACCAATAATAATTAAAGCAGGACTTTGTTAAATAGTAAAAAAGAAAAAAGATCAGAAAATAACACGGATTATACACAGGACGAACAAACAAGCACCACTAGTAAAATATTTGATTAATACAATATTTTTTTGTTAAAAAAAACAGTTCTTTGCCGATATATAATAAAGCTGCCCCAAAATACTCTCATCCAGTGTTTTGATAATCCTGCCGATAAAGAGCCGGGTGGGTAGCCCGGCTTTTTATTATACTAATGGCTTTTACAAATTAATTAGCTTAGGATTAATTCATGCAGCAGGAAGATCTTAAAGAAAAAGAAAAATATGAATCTGTGTGGAAACATGATGAATACAGGCATTTTTCACCCGGAGAACGTGCAATAGATAAATTTGGACTTATTGATCTTCTTAGGAAAAGCCAAGTAAAAACTATTTTAGATGCTGGATGCGGCTCAGGAAAACTCATGCAGAAGATTCTCGAAGAATGTGGAAGTGAATTTACTGTTCACGGGTTTGATATTGCAGATAACTGCCTTGATCCATATTTCAATAATATAAAAGATGATATACTCACGTTAGGTGTTCTATGGAATCCTGATGATTTTAATAAAAAGTACGATGCCATAATTTGTACAGATGTTTTAGAACATATTCCAACAAATAAAATTTCTCAAGTTCTCAATAATCTTTTTAGATGCACCAATACTTTTTGTTATCTCGCAATAGCCTTATTTCAAGATGGATTCGGTCCTGAAATTTTGGGTGAATCATTACATCTTACTGTTAAAGAACCTGCATGGTGGCTGGAACAAATAAAAAATGCCGGGTTCAAAGAAATACATCCTTTAACTGAAAAGCACACAAGTGGTGCTGATGTCTGGCTGCATGTATTCCTTTTAAAGACGAGAGAATAGAAGATTTCACCACTGAAAAAACACGGAAGAGGACACAGATTAACGCTGATGTTTTAGATCAGAGGAGAGAAAAAAGTAAGTGGTTGCAGAAAATATAAAGTTCTTTTTTTATTTCTAATCTTTTTTAGCTTTAATATCAAAAACTGTTATTTCAGGTCTCGCTAAAAAACGCACCGGTGGTCCCCATGTTCCAGTCCCCCTGTTTAAATAAAAATAGGACGTGCCTACCCTATGTAAAACAGCCGGCTTTAAAGGAAAGACTAATCTTGTTATAAGACTAAATGGAAATATCTGTCCACTATGAGTATGCCCTGATAATTGAAGATCATAAAGCCCGATAGCTTCCTTATCAATAATAGGTGTATGCTTTAAAAGAACAGTAAATTTTTCTTTAGGAAGATCTTTCAAAATATCTTTTTCTGATACTTCAACTACCCCGCCATGCATTTTTCCTGCACGATCATCAACACCTGCTATATTAAAAACACCTTTAACAGTTTTCCCTTCACCTCTTAATAGCTTAAAACCTGACATCTCAGTAAACCTTATTGCTTCCTCAAGACCTGCATAAAACTCATGATTCCCTGTTACAGCATATTTACCATATTTAGGATTTATCTCTGCAAAAAGTTTTTCTAATCCATTTAAATACTTCATATTGCTGTCCACAAGATCTCCTGTGGAAACAAGAACATCAGGATTCTGTTCTTTAACTTTTTCTATAATAATTCTTAATCGCTTTTCGTTAACCATCATTCCTAAATGTATATCAGATATTTGAACTATTCTTATTTCTCCATTTGCAGTATGGATCTTGGGAGAATATATCTCGACTTTATTTACTTCAATATTTTTTGCTTCAAAATATCCATAAATAATTATCAGAATAGAAAGCACGCTTGAAATATAAAAAGATATTTTTGAAGTCACAATATATAAAGCAAAACTTTTTTTGAGCATTAGACCGATCATTAGATTGATTAAATAGTATAAATCAAAAACAAGAGAAATCGAAAAAAACAAAAACAAAAAAGCCATCCAGAAAAAACCGGCATATGAAAGTAAACGTGATATACACTCTAATCCGTTTTTATCAAACATACGCGCAGCTATGGGAGAAAATGTCATAGAAACAAGAAAAAGCATTACAAAAACACGCCATTTCATATTCATATTAAAAGCAGTTTTTGCTTTTAAATAAATATAAAGATGCATGCCGCCATAGATAACGACAAAAAGTAATATAAAAATAATCATTGAGGCTTTAAGTGAAGTGTTTTCCATAGAGTAATAAAGATATTAGTATTTAGTTAAAGTTAAAAGAAAAGTTGTCATCCCGCGGTTTAACCGCGGGATCCATGCAAAATGTTTACTTTCTGCTTTTTATTTTTAACGGGGTTTGCCACGTCGTTTCGCTCCTCGCAATAACGATATTTTACGTTTTTCTTTCACACGGTTCAGGCAGGCCAGAACCCTACTCACATTTTACTTTTTTTTAATACTTTTCTACACGGGCGCAGTCAAGCGGCGCTGTATCCTATCAAAAATCCGCCAAGCTTTTTGGAGGACATACTTTTTGTTTTTCTTTGTTTCTTTTTATTCTTTGCGTCTTCGTGACTTTGTGGCTATTTCTTGCATTTCGCATCACTCACAACGCATTACTTTTTTTCAGGCTCTTCCGTACTTTTTTGTCAATTCTGCAAGAAGTTTTGTTACAGATCTTGTGGTCTCATCACCTTTTAATCTCCACTTCCAATTATTTTTTATTGTTGCAGGTTTATTGATCCGGCTTTCTTCTCCTAAAGAAAGTATATCCTGAATAGGCACAATGGAAAGTTTTGCAACAGACATTAAAGACATTTTTACAAACTCTATGCTTATATCTTTAATTCCTACTTTGTATCCAAGATACTTGAAAAGTTTTTTCTTGGTTTCCTTTCCTGCATCATTTTTAAACCATCCTTTAACTGTGTTATTATCATGAGTACCAGTATAGACAACAGAGTTCTCTACATGGTTATGAGGAACATAAGGATTTGTAGCCAGATCATCTCCAAAAGCAAATTGCAGGACTTTCATTCCCGGAAGTCCAAAATAATCCATAACATCCCGAACATCCTGCGTAATAAACCCGAGATCTTCTGCAATAATAGAATTTTTAGGAAATCTTTTTAGTAATTTACTGAAAAAATCCTTTGCAGGTACTTTTATCCATTTTCCATTTAATGCTGTTCTTTTTCCTGCAGGAACTTCCCAATATGCAACAAAACCTCTAAAATGATCAATACGCACTCTATCAAAAAGATCAAAATTATGATGCATTCTCTTAAACCACCATGAATAATTTGTTTTTTTGAGTATGTTCCATTTGTATACAGGATTTCCCCAAAGCTGGCCTGTAGCGCTAAAATAATCAGGAGGCACACCGGAAAGTGCAGTCATCTTTTTTGTATTTTTATCTAGTTTAAATATTTTACTGTTAGACCATACATCAGAGCTGTCATAGTCAACATATATAGGAATATCACCTATTATGCCTATTCCTTTTTTATTACAATAATTTTTTAACTGAGCCCACTGTTTTAAAAAAACAAACTGTAATAATTTTTCTTTTTCTATTTCTTCTTTTAGCTCCAGTTTTAGTTGTTTTAAAACTGACTTCTTCCTGTCTCTTATTTCAACAGGCCACAAATTCCAACATTTATCATTAAATTTTTCTTTTAATGCCATAAAAAGAGCAAAATCATCCAGCCAAAAAGCATGATGCAGACAAAATGATTTATAGCCTTCTCTTTTCTTTTCTCTTTTTTTGAATGTATTATAAGCTATATTTAAAAGCTGCTCTTTATACTTTACTACCACTTTAAAATCTATTGTTCCTTTTAAAAATCTTGGTTTTTTTTGAAGGTCAGCCTGCTTTATAAAACCATCTTTAACCATTAATTCAGGACTTATAAGAAGCGTGTTCCCTGCAAATGCAGAAATACTGCTATAGGGAGAATAGCACCCTCCATGATGAGGGTGATTAAGAGGAAGTATCTGCCAAAAACTTTGTTTTGATGATGAAAGAAAATCTGCAAATCTGTATGCAGCAGGCCCGATATCGCCTATTCCATAAGGAGATGGTAGAGACCTTACAGGTAATAATATTCCGCTAGATCTTTTCTTATCTTTCATTTTTTCAAGTTTTTTCTGCTCGGAAACACAGGCTCCAGAATTTTGTATATTTACGTGGTTCCCCGCTTTCGCGAGGATGACGACTCTTTGTAACTCAAATGGTCGCCCCTATCTAAGAACCACCTTTTGAGGATTTGCATTTTACTTTTTATAACGGGCGGAGACAAGCGCCGCCCCTACATTCTTCCTATCTTTTATTCTCTCTTTTCTTTTAAAATCAGCGTCATCAGCGTTTATCTGCGTCCAATTTTATAATACCGCGCTTTAGCGCTCATTCAATTTGTCATTTGGAATTTGCTTCTAATCTATCATTACACCAAGATATCTTCCGAGATTGTCAAAGACTTCAATCCACTCTTTAGCTTTGTCATCACCATTTTCAGATTTTGTTTCTACACCGGGATAAATCTTTATCCCCATGTCAAAAAATATGTTCTGGGCTCTTGAAAGATCAAGTTTAAGAGGAAGAACTAACAATGTTTGTAAAATAAGTGTGAGCTTTGTTATAAGCATAATATCTTCGGGAGATTTTACTATTTCCTGCATAAGGCTATTTATTTTCTGGCTTGCTATATACCCTAGATCTTCTTTATCAAGCTGAAACTTCCATTTATCTATCTCTTCTGCAAGTTTCTGAAGCCCCTCTATATCATACTTATCAGCTTCTAAAAGTCGTTTAAGCTCTATATTGAACATAAATTCTAAAGGTGCTGAGAGTGTTTTTGGAAGAGGCATATTAAGCTCTTTCATTACCTGCATTATAGGGTAATGCTCTTCATATATCCTTAAAGCAAAACCTTCGATTTCACTTGATGTTGCCTCAAGCAGTCCGTTCATTATTTTTCTTTGTTCATCTCTAAAAAGATGCCACAAAGAATAATTGTTTGATCCGAAATGTTCATGTATAAGACGGATCGTTCCAGGCATATCATTTTTCACAAAACTTTCTTTAATTGCATTCATCATTTTTTGGAATGCATCATCCTCCATATCTATCATCACACCACCATCCAAATTGTGATCTCCAAGATGCACAAAAGCAAAGCTTAACAGGCTTTCCTCCAGTGTAACTTTTGAAACAATATGAGCTTTTCCTATAACAAGTTTTTGTTTACCTATTTCTTCTTTCTCATATATTTCTCTTTTAGCTGTGTAACAATATATATTTATATCATCCTCTATATACTCTTCAAAAAGAGATGAAGCTCCAAAATGGGCTCCTACCCTTTGGAGATCTATAGATGATGATTTGATATATGCATTCCATATATCTTTTCCGTTTTTAAAATCTTTAACATTACTTGGGGCTTTTTCTATTATCTTAAGATATCCCTCACCCCAATCGACGCCATTAATATCTCTGGCAAGTTGTATCGCACGTGCAGCATACTGCATTATCTGAACAGTTTCAATTCCTGATATTTCATCAAAAAACCATCCGCAGCTTGTATACATAAGCTGCGCATGACGCTGCATTTCAAGAAGCTTTAATATTTTTATCTTATCTTCCGTTGATAATTCTTTTGAGATATTTTCCTTAAAGAATTTATCTATATTTGTTATGGATCTTTCAAGAATAATATTTATATATTTATTTCTTATTCTCCAAGGATCATCTGTAAAATTTTTCATCTCCTGTTCAAATAAAGGAATCAATGCATCTCTTAAAAAATCCATTGCATTTCTTAACGGCTCTCTCCATTTTTGCGTCCAACCCTGCCCGCTTCCAATAGCACATCCACAGTCTTTTCTCCATCTGTCCACACCATGCGCACAGCTCCATGAGCTATTCTCAACAATTTCCACCTCAAATATAGGCGCTAATTTACTTAAGAATTCACCGTAAATCGTTAGCTTTCCTTTCCCGTTTGATTCTATATGGTGAAGACAGTAAGTAAGCGCCATCTCTCCAAAACGGTGATGATGGCCATATGTCTCCCCATCTGTAGCAATATGTACAAGCTGTGACTTCGGTCCATCCTTATGAAAAAGTCCGGTAAGTCTGTCGGCAAACGTTACGCCATCTTTTAAAAGCCCGCTAAAAGCTATGTCATGAGATACCGGTCCATCATAAAAAAATACAGTTATAGTTCTTCCTGATGGTAAATTGCAAAGATACGGAAGTTTTGGATCAATACTTCCATTTGTTTTTTCCCATTTTTTCACACCTAGCTTTCTTTTTCTGAAAGCCTGATGAGGAGCAAGTATCGCAAATTTTATTCCCATTTCAGCCATAATATCAAGTGATTCAATATCTACTGCCGTCTCAGGAAGCCACATGCCTTCAGGGTGCCTTTTAAATCTGTATGCAAAATCTTCTATACCCCAAATTATCTGTGTTCTTTTATCTTTAGAATTAGCAAGCGGCATTATAATGTGATTATAAGCCTGAGCTATTGCAGAGCCATGGCCGGAGAAATTCTTCATACTTATTTTATCTGCTTCTAATATTGCCTTATATACATCCGGATCGTTCTTTTCCATCCATGAAAGAAGCGTAGGTCCAAAATTAAAACTCATCTTTGAATAATTATTAATAATATTTACTATTCTTTTTTTTGTGTCAAGAATGCGAGAAGCTGTATTAGGGCCATAACATTCCGCTGTTATACGTGCATTCCAATCATGAAACGGGTATGCAGAATCCTGCAGTTCTACAGCCTCTAACCATGGATTCTCTCTAGGGGGTTGATAAAAGTGTCCGTGGATGCAAACATAGTTTGACATTTGTTCCTCCCATCTATATTAAAACATCATAATTATTGTTATTACTTAAAAATTATTATACCGCAAAATCATAAGATTATACACCTTAATAAAAAGTGTCTAAAGTGTACTAAAGTTTGAAGTGCCTAAAGTGAAAGGAGCACTTGCTTATAAAATCGTTGTTCGTCGTTCGTGAAGCGTGATTCGTGATTCGTGAAAGGAACGCTTTGCTTATACTATAATATTAACCACTGAAAAAACACGGATATGTATGGGAAAAGTAAAAAGATCTGTGAACCTGACAGTATAAAAAAAGCACCTGAAATGGTATTGTTTTTTGAAAAAAAACAATACCATTTCAGGTTTACACCCATAAAAGTTATGGGCTAATAATTGAAAATACAGTTCTTTATGTTAGAATCTTTTTTCGAATATTTTTAAATTATCTAAAATATTAATTATTATTTTAATATTAAGAAACATTAAAACTATTTCGAATAAACTCAATATCTTTCAGAAGTAAATCAGCTGCTCGCTCTGTTAGACCGTCACCTTTATCTCTGAGTATTTTATTTTCTATTTGATCCAACATTCCATGATAAAAGCCCGGATTTTGTGTTTTGAAGCTATCAGCATTCAAGGCATGATTTTTAAGAAACATATACATATTTTTTTGTGTGATCTCATTCATACTGTATAACTGATCAACTGTCTGAGCAAAGCCTGATAGATCTGCTTTTAATGCATACTGTGCTGTTTTTGTTGTTTTATGGCCTGCATTATCAATTGCCGTTACAGTTAAGGTATAAGTTCCAAGAGGCTGCCAGAATAAGTCAATTGTATAGCCGCTTTTGACTTCTTGATTATTATACAATGCCGTATAATTGCTAATTCCTGAGCCTGGTGAGGGATCAATTACTGAGTAAGACAAAGATGCTGTTTCCACTCTGGTGTAGGAAAACTGGCTGAATGATACTTCAACTTGAGGAGGAACCATATCAATTTTTAATTCTATGCTTCGAATTTGACTTTTATGATAAGAGTTATCCATTGCCCGATAAAAGATTGTAGATTCTCCATTAATATCAAAAATAAAAGGTTCTTCATAAGTATTCCATACTGATTTATCCAGTGAATATTCAATCAGTTTGATTCCTGTCTGACTAAAATCTTCTGCTATAAGTTCAATTTTAACAGGTGCTATCAACCAATCATTTTCACCATAGTTTGTTTCACTTAAATAATGGTGAACTTTAGGAGCTTCGGCTTCAATTCTTGTGCTTTCACCTGATTTCACAGTCACTTCTCCAACAACAATTTCTTCACTTTCCTTACCGTTTTTCACAACAATTGTCCCTGTTATATCGGGACCGTCTGTTTCAAAAACAGCTTCTTTACCGGCTCTTTTAACAGTAGCTTTAATACTTTGTCCTTTAATTAATTTCATATCACGAAATTCAATCCATTGTTCTTTATTTCCGGCTGCAAGAGTAATTGTTGCTAGGTTAGATTCCAAAGCTTCACTCGCAGTGTAGGTAATTGATGGAGTAGATTTTGTCTCATCCACTTTAATGCGGCATGGAAACTCTCTTGATCCTTCACCAATGAGCTTTGCTCCAAAAGTTCCTGAATCCATACACCACTCAAATTCAGTTCCATCAGGAATATTTGCACGCAAGCGAAGGTCATATTTAAATGATCTGTTCTCACCCTCACCATAATAAAGATGAGCAACGGGCTCGTTTCCATCTGAATAATCACTCACTGGTATACCGGAAAAATCAGGTATTCTTAAATCAGGTTCTTCTTCAATTATGGTCTGATCAGGATTATCAGGATCAGCTTTATAGTATTGATTTCCATTTCCATCTTCAATTTGCGTTGCTTCTGCTGTATCACCAACAACTATAAACAATACTCCTGTAAGCAACTTCGATAAATATTCCATGGGAGATGGATTCTGCTTATTTACAAGATAAAAGGGTGTAGCTAACATTCTATAGCTGCCATCACTGTTCCCAAATTTATGTCCGTTAATACTATCATGAATAAAGGTATTATTAGCTTTATTGATAACTACTTTATTCTTATTAGAATTCATATTGTTTCTATCAGAATTTTCGGGCTCACTGTTTACATAAGGAAGATTTGGATCAGCTATATAAATAACAAGCTCATCTCCATTCTCTTCCCATTTATAAGGCCTTAAAGCATGCCCACCTTTAATAATATTCGAGTCTATTATACTTAAAATGCAAGGTTCTCCTTTATCGTTCCATTCTTTTGTCTTGTAAAACCAGTAAACAGCATCTCTGGTCCTGCCTGCAAAGAATGTTTCTATAAAATATGCTATAGAAGGCATTTGTAATTGATAACCTTGTTTAATAATTATTTCGTCTACCAAAGTCAGATGAACAGGATCACTCTGGTCAGGTCTGCTACCATCTTGCGTATCAAGCCAGTAACGATGAATGGGCTGAGATGCTAAAGATCGTCCAAGTTGAGCGTAGATTGATTCTAAACTCATCCCAAAACAACATCCGCCTTTTACCTTTGATTTGTATAGTATTTGATAAAATAGATGATTAAAAGGATGAAAAATAGGTGAATCATCAAATTCTGCATCCGAAAAAGTAGCTGCATAATGGTTATAAGTTACGTTCTCTGCTGGAAAGTTGTTAAATGACCACCACATATTCTGCCGAAAAGCATCAATATTTCCACTCTCATAAGGAATAGGATTTTGCATGCTGTATGTGGCTCTAAAAACGCCATCTCTGCCTCTAACTTCTTTCACAGCATTTTCTAAAATTCCCCAAAGATTATCAATTGTGTATAAACGTTCAAGCTTACCCATATGATCATCCTTAGACGGCCAATCCGCATCCCAGGCTTCCATTCTGACAGAAAGTTCAAAACCACCTGATAAACGTCCAATTGAAACAGTTTCATCTAAATTATGACTTCCATTACTCCAATCACCACTGCTTGGACGTCTAAAATTGTTAACGTATCCTGTATTACTCGTTAATGCAATATTGACATAAAGATCGGCTGCACTTCCCCAGCCTCCACCGGCGCCTTCAAACCTTTGTATATAAAGATTGAGGTTTTGAAAAGCCCAAATATCGCCATTAGTTAGACGAACCAGAACTCCATTTTGAAAATCTACATAACGAACTCCTGACGGCCTTGTAATTTCTGCACTAACAGGTAACCCTAGCCATCCCAACGCTCCATTATACTGATCAATGTAAGCGGATTGAATATCATTAGATAAATAATAAGTGTTATTGTTAGGGGGAAGGTAAATACTCCCATTTTCAAAATCCTGCACATATGCTTGATGAACATTACCTTTCTTTACATCCATCATTTCGGACATTGGCCATCCAATTTCGGAAGATCCGCCAAGACTATACCAGTATTCTCTTATAGGAGAAAAAACAGCGTTAAGTCCTAATGAAAAATGATAAATCAGATCTGCATTTTCAAATTTCTGAGAAAAAATTGCACCATTTTTGACTGAAGGTTCTATCGGTAAGCCTAATTCAGTTTGATGCGTGACATAATATGGATAAAGTTCACCAAAAACAATTTCACCATTAAGTTCATCCGTATTAAAAATGACCATTCCTCTTTCAAATTTAGCATAATAAATGTTTCCATCTTGATTGTACTCTTCAATGGGCTGGCCCAAATAGTTAATCATAGTTTGAGCAATCCTATTTAAAATTCTATTATCAAAATAATCCAGAGTTATCCAATAATCATAAAAATCATTTGTGTGCAAAAAAGCTCCCCATGCCTCTGAGTAAAGAATTACACCGTTTTCAAATTTCTGTCTCTTTCCTCCGACGATAGAATCAGTTTCATTTTCAAGCGGCGCCCCCAAAACAGCCACTCCTCCAAGTTGAGTCCAAAGCTGGCCAATAGGAGCGCTTTGATCAACGATAAGACCGTCCCATTCAGGAAGACTTAAGCCATAAATGGAAGATAAAGGTAATAACAGAATGATAGTAAACATCAATAACATTAGACATTTCTTACTTTTTTTATTCATTTCCCACCTCTTCGTTAAATTTTAAGACTAAATTCTTTATAATTTTCATAAAACCACACTTTTTTTTACAATTTAAAGTCCAAGCTTAAGACATGATACAGCAATATTACTAATTTGTCAAATGTGACAAGAAAATGTTTTTACAAAAACTTTAAATTACTTGATTGCAAGCTATTGCAATTTATACTATTTTTTTAACGTTGACATAATTTAATTATGTCAAGTATTTTATAAAAAAACAATGAAAGAAAAGCAATGATTATATGAATTTCTGCTCCATTTTAAGATTCACTTATTACATAACTCTTTACACCGCTTACAGCAAATAACCTTTCCAGAAAGAAGAAGCGAAAAGCCAGGTAATAAGTCAAGATGTACTATCGTTTAAAAAATCGTGGTTCATGAACGGAACACTTCCGCCTTCGCCTCAGACTACGCACAAGACTTCGTCCATACAAGAAGGATTCGGCGAGACATATCATGCAATATTAATAAATTTAACCACTGAAAAAATACGGATATGTATGGGGAAAGTAAAAAGATCAGTGAGTCTGACCGCATGAAAAAAGTGCCTAAAGTTAAAGGAACACTTGCTTATAAAATCGTTGTTCGTCGTTCTGCTTCTTCTGATCCTTTTAATCTGCGTTCATCTGCGTCCTATTTGTTTCTGTCTTCTGTTTTCTTATTTCCGTTTTCTGGCTTTTTATCATGTGAGCAAAACACGCATTCAGATTTATCTTTATCTTTTATAAATAGAAGAGGATAAGCAATATCGCTTATACAGCACGGCACCCATACAGCAATAAACAAAAACAGGAATATCATTATGTATATAAATGGATTCACTTCTTTACCAATAGCCATTATTATATGAAAAAGTGATGCCCACGTACTTATAAGAACGTGTCCTGTATGGGAAAACTTTGTAGAAGGCCTGAAATAGGCAATAGCAATTCCTGCAATTGCAAGCGGATTTATAAGCCACCATTTTTCAATAAAACCGATATGAACATGACGGTGAGGAAGATCAAGCAGCACTTCCCCAAGATAAGGTATTAATGAATCACTAAGGGTTGCGATCCCTATTGAACCAGTATATCCGATTAAAAGCAATATCCAGATATTACATTTTTTTCCATTCCCACCGCATTTGTGCACTTCATACATTGAAGTAGTCACAAGCGCACTTAAGACAACATGTATTGGATGTAAAACATAAAAAATATTGCTTGCGGCTTCACGTGGAAGCTTCTGGAAAAAAAATATAATAAATATCCCGCTTATTGCCCCTAAAAAAGTAAAAGGAGCATGATGCTTAAGTTCATTAATTATTTTTTTCCACATACTTTCCCTTCCTAACTACTTACAATAAAGGCATTATCAACATATTTGCATTATATTCAATTATTGTTTTTTTTAAAGACTTAATTTCTTTTGTTTATACTTTTAAAAAACATCTTTATCCGGAAAATTAGCAATATATTTATTTTCTAAGTACTTAAAAAATAAATAATTAGTGCAAAAGAATAAGGGAAATCAATAAATTTCATTATTCTTTCTGTTTATTAGATAATGATTATTCTTAATTTATAGAACTCTTAGAGGAAGGGAATCTTGTTATTAAAAATATTTATTTTATTAAAAGAATTTTTCTATCTTTGTATTAATAATTTAAATTAAATAAATTTAGGGAACTTCAATTAAATGGCTATGTTCTTCTAAAATATCTTTTTTACATTCAGGACAATATCCGTGAGTGAAACTCAAATCCATATACTTTTCAAAATATTCTTCGACTTCTTGCCAATATTCGTTATCATTACGTATTTTCTTGCATTTAGAACAAATAGGCAAAACACTTTTCAACTCTATTAATTCACCGATATCTTCTAAAATCAACAAGGCAAACTTTTGTTTTTTATATTCAAAAGGAGATGTTGTGACTAATAAAAATATTTTTTTAATTTTATCTTTAAGGCGAAGCTCCATCTTTGTCTTTTCCCGAGTAACTCCGCTGCATTGAAAAGCTTTATTGACAGAGTTTCTTATTACGCAATCCTTACAAAATTCAGCCCTTCCACAACCTTGAAGAGATTCTGTAGAATGAATGCAATGGAGCAGATCGCCGCCGCGTCTTTTTATGATTGTCTCAGGAGGCGAAGAGAGCATGCGGGAAGCTGTTAAGTTGTACGCAAGGATCTTGACATCATCATCAACTATAAAGACAGGTGATGGTATTGCATTGATGACGGTTTTAAATAATTCATCAAATTCTATATCATTATGTTGCAATATGTTTTCCCCCAATAAATTATATTAACATAATGTAAAATTTTGTTCAAAGATTTTCATATTATTTTAAATATAAAATTTGCCAAAAGGGATGAACTGTTATATATAGCATAGAAACTGCAGACTGAAAATAAATGTATTATTGTTTCAATAATCACAGCTATTTTTTTTATATTCATTGCAGAAAAAAGTGTATAATAAAATACAAGGGATAGAAGTTTATTTGCCAATGAATCCAATCAAAACATATTTAAAAGTCAATTGCTGGGAATATAAAAAATGCGGATATGGCCCTAACGGCCATCAAAATTCCCGTACAATCTGTCCCGCAGCTTTAGTTGAAAAATATAATGGGATCAACAATGGAAATAATGCCGGCAGATACTGCTGGAAGGTGACAGGAGTACTATGCCATAAGAACGATCTTCATTCATTGCCTGCAAAATTATCTTTTTGTCTTAATTGCGATTTTTTTAGGCTTGTCAGCAAACAGGAAGGAGATAATTTTGAAATATAATAAAAGAACTTTATTTACAATTAAAAATGTTTAAATAGGATATTTATTATGAAAAAAACATTAACGGTTTATTATTTTATTATTATTTCTTTGATCATAATAACAGTAGGATGCACAAAAAAACCTGATTCTCAAAAAAAGCCAATAAAAATAGCAATAAACAGTATCTGGCCAGGCTATGCGCATGTTTTTATTGCAAAAGAAAATGGTTTTTTTGAAAAGAATAATGTCAGTGTTGTTTTAGTTCCCACAAAAGATGACATAGAATCGCGAACACTTTACCTACATGGTGAGGTGGATGGCCTTTTTAATGTATTTACAGACATTATTCAACTTAATTTAGAAGGGATTCTAACAAAAGTTGTTTATGTAGCTAACCATTCAGATACAGCCGATGTTATTGTTGGAAAAGGAGCATTTACATCTCTCTCTGATCTTAAAGGGAAAAACGTCAGTTTTGAAGGAGAAAACACCTTTTCGCATTTATTTGTTCTGCAAGCACTGAAAAAAGCAGGTGTGGAAGAATATGACATTCGTTTTTCTAATGTACGCGCGCAGGATGTTTTAGAGGCTCTTGAAAAAGGCAAGATCGATGCCGGCCATACATGGGAACCTATTACCTCTCAAGCACTAAAAAAAGGATACAAAATACTTGGCAAAGCAGGTGATATTCCCGGTATCATTTCAGATATTCTGGCATTTAAATCAGAACTCATACAAAACAGGCCAGAGGATATTGAAAATATTGTTAAATCTATTCTTGAGGCTAGAGATTTTATCTATACTCATAGAGATAAAGCACTGACTATTATGGCAAAAGCCGAAAAAATGTCTAAAGAAGAAATGGATCAGGGCATTCGCGGTGTTTATCAGCCGGACCTTAAAGGAAATCTTACAGCACTAAGAAAGTCAAAAGAAGTAACATCTCTTTATAATACGGGAAAGATTATTGCATCATTTTTTATGGAACGCGGCCAAATCTCACATATGCCGGATTTTCATAGTATCATCGAAGCCAGGTTCCTTGAAAACTTAATTAAAAAAAAGGAATGAATACATGAAGTTTTCTCAGAAACTGACTTTGCTGTTGTTGAGTCTCATTATTGTTTCAGGCGGAATTATTTCTTTTTTAGTTTATTCTTCAAATATTAAAACACTGGAAGATGAGATTATTAATAATTATGGCCTTATGGCTCACCTGACGTTGCAGGATGTGCAGCAATTGCTGTTTGAAAGGTATGCAGATATACAGATAATAGCACGTGATGATCTTTTATCTAATAAAGATTCTTCTGCCAAAGATATTACAAAACAACTTTCAGAATACAGAAACATTTATAAATCTTATGTGGGAATATGTTTTTTTGATGTTAATCGCATAAAGGTTGTGGATACTTCAGGGCTGGGAATAGGAAAAATTTATTCCTATCCGTATGAATGGAATGCTGTTCTTGATGCAAAAAGACCGTCTATGTTCTTGTTAAAGTCGGAATTTCCCGGGATGAATGCAATCTGTTTTGCCTCTGCTGTCAGAAATAAAAACGGAAAACCTATAGGGATTGTTGTTTCCAAAATGCCTATCAGCAAGATCCATCATATTTTGAAAATCACATACAAAACATATTTGCATGAGAAAATAAAAATAGATCTGCTCAATGAAAATGGTTTAATCCTGTATTCCAACTATAACAGGAAAGGCATTTTAAAAGATATATTTTCTGAATGGGATCATAACAAGAATATTTTAAACAAGAAAAATCTTGAGAACAGAAAACATTTATATTTAGGAAAGGAAATGCTGTCTGTCCATGCACAAGCCAAGGATATTCTGGGTTTCAAAGGGTTAAACTGGACCCTGCTCTCACATATGCCTGTAGAAATTGCTTTTGCACCTGCTGTTACTCTGAGAAACCAGATTTATTTTATTCTTATGGGAGCCTGTCTTTTTGCCATATGTCTTTCATGGCTGTTCTCATACACAATATCCAAGCCATTATCCCTGCTTAGAGAATCAGCTGTTCAGGTTATGGATGGAAACCTGAATGTCAAATCCGGTATTAAATCCCGTGATGAGTTCGGCAAGGTTGGTTTAGCTTTTGATAAAATGATAGTTTCTCTAAAAGAAAGAAATGAAGAAATTAAACGGAGTAACGAAAAATTGCAGGTTGAAATTACAGAAAAGAAAAAGACTCAGGAAAAACTGGATAAAAAACAAAACTTTCTTGATAGTATAGTGCAAAACATCCCAAATATGATATTCGTAAAAGATGCAAAAGACCTTAAGTTTACCATGTTCAATAAGGCTGGAGAAGATATCCTTCAGATAAAAACAGAAATGTTGATCGGCAAAAATGATTATGACTTTTTCCCCAAGGAACAGGCGGATTTCTTTACTGAAAAAGACAGAAAAGTTCTCAAAGAAGGCAAAATGATAGACATATATCAGGAAGAAATAGATACAGCTCATGGTAAAAAGATACTTCACACTAAAAAAGTTCCCATATTTGATAAGCAGGGAAAGCCGCAGTATCTTCTGGGAATATCCGAAGATATTACGGAAAAGCTTTTAATGGAACAAGAACTTTTCAAAGAAAAACGCATGGAATCCATTGGACTTCTGGCTGGCGGTATCGCCCATGATTTTAATAATCTTTTGACTGTTCTTTATGGAAATATCAAGATGATAAAAATATTTTATGCCAAAGATAAAGAAGTTATAAAATATTTAAATGTTATCGAAGGATCTCTTCAGGATGCCCGGTCGCTTACAGATCAGCTTTTGACTTTTTCCCGGGGAGGAGAACCTGTTAAACAAGTTGTAGATCTTGCTGATCTTCTTATAGACATCATCGACTTTAGTCTTCGCGGGTCACAAACAAAAGCAAAATATGAGATATCTGAGAAGCTTTGGAAGTCAGAGTCTGATATTGGTCAAATTAAGCAAGTAATAAGCAATCTTATTATAAATGCATCTCAGGCTATGCCGCAAAGCGGCACGATTTATATTCATGCCGCAAATGTTATATTTAATGAAAATCAATCCCAGCTTTTTGGACTGGATCCAGGGAAATATGTAAAGGTCCTGATTCAGGATAAAGGTGTTGGCATGTCAAAAGAAACTCTTTCACAGATTTTTACACCATTTTTTTCTACAAAAGAAAAAGGCCGGGGGTTGGGGCTTTCTATTTGCCTTTCCATTATGAAAAGACATAAAGGTTCAATCATTGCTGAATCGGAAATAGATAAAGGGACAACGTTTACGCTTTATTTCCCTGCAACTGAAAAAGAGTTGCCTTTCTCTAAAGACAAAGAAAAAAAGAGCGAATTAGAATTGAAACAAAAGATTCTTATTATGGATGATGAAAAAGAAATAGTAGCAATACTATCAGACTTTTTACAAAGAATAGGCTCTGAGGTAGAAATAACATTAAATGGAGAGGAAGCCATAGAAAAATATAAAAATGCTAAAGAAGCCGGACAAGGATTTACTCTTGTTCTTCTTGACTTGACTATTTCAGGAGGAATGGGAGGTAAAGAGACAATGGAGGAATTGAAAAAAATTGATCCTGAAGTTAATGCGTTTGTTATGAGCGGCTATTCCAAAGACCCTGTTCTTAGCAATTTTAAAGAATATGGTTTTAAAGGTTATATTTTGAAACCCTTTGATCTTGAAAAAGTAGTAAAACTCATAGGTAAGGCATAGCAGAGTATATATTTTCACAATTCATATAACAAATGGCTATTTTTTGGCAAAGATGATTAACTGTTTTTCTTCCCAAAAAGCTTTTTAAACCGGCAGTGAATCAGTGAGAAGTATGGGGCAAATCAAGCCCGTTTAAATATCTCCAGTAAGATCTCATTACGAATTCTATCATTTCATTTGTTTTTTTAATTCGGAGTCTTTTTTTGAAATATTCATGTAATGATGAACCATAACGCAATCCCCAAAATTCAATAAAGCAATCTTTTATATGTTTTGGAATATAAAATCCTATAGATGAATTTTCATCTATAGTTGGATTTAGTTCATAAATATTTTCACATATTGCACTCTTTGTTAAAAAAAGTGAAAATAATAAACATATAATAAAAAAAAATCTATTCCTACTCAGCTTGCACCCAAAGTAGTTATAAATGAATCTGCTTCCGTTATTGATTTATTCATATCTTCAATGAGCTTCCCTATTTCTAATTCAATATCTTCCATCTCTCCTTTTAATGAACCTATTGCCTGAGCATTTAAGTTATGTTTCAAATAAAGGACATGGTCTTTTAACTGCGTTAGAACAGGTTTCATTCTTTTTTCTGCTTTTTTCATAGCATCTCTTAATACATCAAATTTCTTACGTGTTTTTTTAAGCTTTTCCTTGCTCTTTTTCTGGAGGTTTTTACTTGATATCTCTTTTATCTCATCTTTCCACTCATCAAAAAGATCATCTGCAACATCCTCCATTTCATCTATTTTTTCACTTACCTGTTCAGCCCTTTCATCACAAGCTTCATATTCTGATTCAAGTTTTTTGTAAGCAGCTTCCAGCTTTCCGCCATCAATTGCATATATTTCTTTAAGTTTTGTAAGAGCATCTTTAAACTGCTCACTTGCCTCCCCCTGCTCTTCCTTAGCTTCTTCCACATTTTCTTTTAAAATATCACGTTTGTGCTTACCCATCTTCTCCATAACTGAATAATACGCAGTTTTACACCCTGCTAAAGTAATGGCTAATATAAGTATTAGATACATTTTTTTATTCATAATTGGCTCCTTTATGTTTTTAGAAGATTATATTTAACACTCATTAAACTGTCAACTTAACTTAACCTGCATTTTTCATAGACTCATCCGAGGAAAAATTTTTAAGATATTAATAAATAGACAATAAAAGAAGATAAAAAGAAAATTGAGCTGGCTATATTTTTCACTCTTTTTTAAGGAAATAGTATTATTTCTTTCGGATGTGCCTACCAAAAGGCAAGCCAACTGCGCCACATCTGCTTTGTTATCAAACACTTGCAGTATAAGAATACAGCAGCATGTTTGATGCCTCGCATCAATAGCACATTTGACTTGTGAAATATGCAGGTTAATTAATATAATTTATTTTTTCTTGAAATAAAATTATATTTGCTATAATATACAACGTCTTAAATCGTTATAAATATTGATCCTCGGTAGCTTAGACGAAAGCGTGTCCGCCAAAGGCGGATTAACCGCAAACAAAAAGCAAAGGGGTTTGAAATAAGAAGAATTGAAAAAATTGATCCTCGGTAGCTCAATGGTGGAGCGTGCGGCTGTTAACCGCAAGGTTGCTGGTTCGAGCCCAGCCCGGGGAGTTAATTAAGAAACCTCTGTAACTATTTGGAAACAAATATGTTGCAGAGGTTTTCTTTTTTACCAGATAGTACACCTGCGAACAAATTGTATTTTGCACTGCATTTGACATCGCAAAAGCAACTGGTAGAATGAGTTCTATCGACGCTATTTCACTTCGCTTGGTTCACATTTCATCAGAAAAGTGAACTCGTTTCGTGTTTTTACCTTTAATCACGCCTATTATTCCTCCTGATTTCGTTTTTTTATTTCCAAAACATTTTTATATTTATGAAGTTTCCCCTCGGTTATGACCACAATCACCCAGTTCATCAAACTGATGAAAAGTGAACCGAGGAAAAGGAAGCGTAGATGGATAATTGGTGAAGATAAAATCTTTAGCATCGAAGAAATCGACCGCATTAGAAATGTCTGCTGGAAACTCAAATGGGATGGAATAAAAGGAAAGAAATACTATCTTGTCCGTGATTGGTTCATGATTCAATTGGGACTCTTCACCGGATTGCGTGTTGACGAAATGCGCCAATTGAAAATAGAGGATATTCATATCAGAGGAAGCCATTCTTCACTATTTGTGAAGAACGGCAAGGGTGGCAGAAAACGTAATGTTTGGATCAATGCAGAATTTAAAGAAATCTGTGAGGAGTTCCTGAAATTACGTAAGCGTTTTGGTTTTGACGATAATACTGATTGTTGTGTGTTTGTATCAGATGCCGGAACTACATTATCAAAGCGAGCTATTCAAAAATCATTTAAGCGATGTGTGAAAACCGCCGGACTTACTGAGAAATATTCCATCCATTGCCTTCGTCACACATACGCAACATATCTTCTCAAAGCCAGCCGAAACATAAAATTAGTCAAGGAACAGCTCGGTCATTCCTCAATTAAAACAACCGAAATTTATATCAGCTTAATAAAAGAAGACACCAAAGAGGCATTGAAGAATTTATATAAGGTCGAACGCCCCTTTATAAAATTACCCAAACCCAAAAAGAAAAGCCGTTACAGATTGAAACATATTAGCTGTGAATATGTTAAACCCGGAACCATCGGACGAAAGCCATATAATCAAGATCACTCAACCCCGGAAGAGCGCTGGGAAGAAGTCGTCCGCATTTGCACAGAAATAATCGCAGAACATGGCTCAATAGATAGAGAATAATATGAAAATTCCTGATTGTTAATCATTGTTGGTATGGTATAATACGTTATATCTTGAACAAGAAAATACTAGGAACAGTGGCATGAAAAATGAAACATATACAGCAGATGAAATTTCGCAATACTTACGAGTACATCCATATACTGTTAAACGCCTTGCGCGAGCAGGGAAAATACCTGGTTTTAAAGTAGGGGATCAATGGCGTTTTGATGCTGCAGAGATTGAACTCTGGAAAAAAACAAAAGTTAAGGCCTCCATAAAAAGAAGAAAAAACAAATGATTAATAAAATACCATTTACTGTATCGGCCAGAACAGCAAGGCTAATTGGAAAACAAAATTTTGCCAATGCTGATGGTGCTGTTATTGAGCTTATCAAGAATGGATATGATGCGGACGCAACAAAATGTGTTGTCATATTTGATAATAAGTATGCTTCCCTGCCGGATAATCTTACTAAAAAAGAATATGAATGTCTTAATAAAGAAAAAGATTTAAGCTGGTTGTATGTTTTTGATAAAAGACGTGATCAGTATGCCCTTCAGGATGCTTCAGTGAAATCTTATAATCAGATAAAACAGGAACAATTGAAAGATGTGAGGAATTTCTTTCGTTCCAAATGTAAATTGTATATCCTTGATAATGGCGATGGAATGGATGTTTCAATTATCAAAAATAAGTGGATGGTGATAGGTACTGAAAACAAACAGAATAATCCATATACTAGGAACGGACGAGTAAAAAGTGGAGCTAAAGGAATCGGAAGATTTGCTCTTGACCGCTTAGGTGCGTTAGCAGAAGTGGTGACTAAGCCTGATCCAGACAGTTTTGAATTAGAAAATAAATGTGCTGTTTATTTTTGGAAAATTAAATGGAATGATTTTGAAGGAGATTCGAAAACGATAGGACAAGTAAATGCTGAACTAAAAGAAGATTTTAAATGTGATTTCAGAAAAGAATTAAGAAGACGGTTGCCCTTAACAGATGAAAAATTTGTGGAATTGGGATTGGATGATTTTTGTTCTGGTACATTGATAGAAATTGCTTTACTCTCAGATGAGTGGAATCAAAATCGTACGGAACATATTTATTCCTCGTTGCAAGTTTTAATCCCTCCCAAATTGATAGATGAATTTGATATCTATTTGTATTCCACTCATCAAATAAATGAATACGGTAAAATTAGTCCAGAGCAATGTGAAGATTATGATTACAAGTTGGAGGCATTGGCCGATAATAAGGGGAATGTTAAAATTAAAATATTTTTTAATGAGTATGAAAAGACATTGCTTAAAGAAGATGCATTTTTTCAGAGACCTAATATGCAAAAGGAAGAATATAACAAGAAAATTTTCGAGAGGGGATTTGTATCATACGATTTAACGCTTGAAAAGTTATTGCCGGGATATAGCTCAATTGATGTAAATGATATTTTACAACAAGTTGGAGCATTTGATTTTACATTTTATTTTTTAAAGATGGACATGCCAGGTAAGCCGGAAAATGAATATTTTTATAATAAAATACATCCTGCCCAAAGAAAGCAATGGCTTAAGTTATTTTCTGGGATAAAGATTTTTAGAGATAATTTTAAAATAAGACCTTATGGGGATAAGGGAGGGGGCAGTTTTGATTGGCTTGATTTGGGGACGCGGGTATCAAAGAGTCCAGCAGGTGTGGCTAAAAAAGGTGGCGGATGGAGAGTTGGCTCAAAAAATGTTTGTGGAATTGCTAATATTTCAAGATTGACTAATTTGCAATTTGACGACAAAGCTGGACGTGAGGGAATTCAGGAAAATACGGTTTTTAGTGTTTTTAAAGAATTGCTTATTAGGCTAATTAGTGACTTTGAGCGTTATAGAGCATATGTTGCCAGAGAATTAAAAGCTTATTATACGGAAATCATTAAAGAATCGGATATTGTTCCAGATGAAGAATATGATGAAACGGTAAAAAAAGTTGATGAAGACTTAACTAAAATGGAAGATTCTGTTGAAAAGGCAGTCATTCAAAAGGACGTTCAGATATTAAAAAAATATACTCAACAACAAACTGAGACAATAGAAGAATTGCGGGATGAACAGAAATTATTGAGAGCGCTTGCGAGTGGAGCTCTTACGACGGCTTCATTCGCGCATGAATTAAACAGTATTGAAGAAAATCTCGTTTATAGGATTGATGAGACTACAAAATTATTTAAAAAAATTGTTGATGAATCTAAATTTTTAATGATTGAGGAAGCGTATGATCCATTTCTTTATATGCAGGATGTAAAAAACGAAGATAAAAAGTTAAAAGAATGGCTCAAGCATTCTCTTGAGGTAATCCGATGGGACAAGCGTAGAAGAACAAGCATAGACATTAAGCAATATTTTGATCATTTTAAAAAATCATGGCAGATGTCATTTGATGAGAGAGGTATTAAGTTTGAATTCAAAGGTCCATCAGAAGTTAAATTTAGAATCTTTGAAGTTGATTTAGATTGTATTTTTAATAATCTTCTTACAAACAGTATTGAGGCTTTTCGGCGTAAAGATGCTCCCTATGAGAGGAAAATTAATATCGAATTGATTGTTGATGATTCTGATGTTTGCATTAAATATTTTGATTCAGGGCCGGGTTTATCGAAGGATATTATTAAGCCAAATGATATTTTCGAACCACATTTCACAACAAAAAGGAATGTGAATACTGGTGAAGCTTCGGGTACGGGACTGGGGATGTGGCTAGTCAAATCAATAGTTGCAGATAATAATGGAGTTGTGGAATTATTGTTTTTAGATAAAGGTTTTGGAGCTAGTATTAAGTTTGCAGATAAATTGCGGGGTAATCATGAAGAAATATAAGATTTTGTATATTGATGAAGAGAGAAAGGAATTACGAGAATTTATACGTAATTTTGATCAACAGTTTGAGGTAGAAACACAATTACCTGGAGAAGATATGGATGAGATGATACGTCCTGTTATTGATAATACTGTTGATGCCTTAATCGTTGACCATTCTTTATCAGATTATCGTATAGATGTTAAGGTCCATATTACATATACGGGTTCAGATATTATTGAAGAGGTTAAAAGAAGAAAAAATGATTTTCCTTGTTTTATTTTGACTTCATATGATGTTGATGCTGCTCAAAATCTTGGTGATGTTAATGATATTTACCCTAAAGCAATGCGGAATCCTGAATGTAAATATGGTAAATTAACTTTGCAGGAAACGATTCGATTTCAAATAGAACATTATAAAAACCGCATTAAAGAGAAAAAAGATCGATTATGTGAATTGCTTGAGAAGAATGAAAAGGATGGCTTAAGTTTGGTTGAAGAAAACGAATTGCTAGATATTGATAACTATTTGGAGAGGACGATTGCTGCAGATAAAGCTTTGCCAAGGATTAAAAAAGAAGAGATTGCTTTTGAGAAAATAAATGCGTTAATTGATTTTACTAAAAAACTACTCGAATGTTTGAAAGAGGAGGATTAGTGACTTCTGTAAGAAAGGAAATCCCAGCCAGGACATTTAAAGTCCAATATTCTTCTTATCGGCAATATAAAGAACCTTTAAGGAGAGATTTTAATAAACGATGTGGATATTGCGATGATATTGATCATCATTGTAATGGAAAAAAAGGTTATCATATAGATCATTTTAGACCCAAAAATAGTTTTCCGGAATTATCAAGGGATTATAGTAATTTGGTTTATTCTTGTCCCTATTGCAACGGGGGAAAAGGAGCTGATTGGCCAGCGGGTAATTCGCCAGAGACATTTATTGGTGATGAAGGTTATATTGACCCTTGTTTGTCTACTTACGATAACCATTTTGCTAGATCTGATGATGGTTCAATCAAGCCGTTGACAAAACTTGGTCAATATATTTTTAAAAAGTTAAACCTAGGATTAAGAAGACATAAATTAATTTGCATGCTTGAAATACTTGAAGGGTTGCTTAAGCAGATTGGAATTGCGCTAGAAAATAACAAAGATTATGATTTGTTGAATAAACAGAGTGCAGTTATTAGAGAATATCTACTACTACAAGAACATTTTAGAGCAACATTATGAAGAAAATTAATGGATCATATTATACGCCTTTAAAACTTGTAAGTTTCTTATTAGATAAGACCTTTACTGGTTTGAACTATTTAAATGAAAATACTAAGATTTTGGAGCCTAGTTGTGGTGATGGTATTTTCATTAAAGGTTTAGACTGTAAGCTTTCAAAGTTCACAAAGAAAAAAGTTATTTTGCATTATATAGAAAAACAAAAGGAAGAACTTGATAAAGCTAGAAAACAAAAGACAATAAATCACAATTTATCAAAACGATCCTATTGCCAAGATTTTTTAGATTATCAAAAAACAACAAGACATAGATATGATTTAATTGTTGGAAATCCTCCGTATATATATAAAAATTATCTTTCAGATATTCAAAAAGAAAAATGTTTAAAAATTCATAAGCAGGCAGGGCTATCGGAAAAAAAGATTAAGAATATATGGACTGCCTTTTTTGTATCATGTGAACGTTTATTATCTCCATCAGGAACTTTAGCATTTGTTTTACCTGCTGAATTCTTAAATGTAAAATTCACAAAGGAAATTAGAGAATTAGCAGAAAGAAGGTTTGAAAAAATAGAAATATATGCTTTTAATGAACTTTTCTTTGGTGATGCTGGTCAAGATACAATAGTATTTATCGGAAGGAAGAAATCTCAAGAAAAGGGTGTTTTTTGTGCACACATTGATTCTTTTGATAAGGGTGAGTATGAACTTAAAGAAATTATTCATAAAAAAGATAAATGGAATCAGGCAATACTATCAACTGAAGAAATTCAGCTATTAAAGAATCTAAGTTCAGACTTGAAAGATATTGGTGAATATTGTAAATCAAATGCTGGGATTGTTACAGCAGCAAATGACTATTTTATTGTGGATTCAGAAATTATTAATAGGTTTAAATTATCTAAGTATGCAAGGCATATCATTCAAAAAGGTTTTTTTGTTAATGGGCATATGAATTTTACAGAAAAAGATTTTAAAGATTTAAGTAATTCAGATAAACCGTGTTATTTGCTTGATTTTAATGGTCATAAGGAGGAGGTTTTCTCAAATAGTGTAAAACAGTATTTGGCAACAGGAAAAAAAAGAGGGATTGATAAAAGATATAAATGCATAAACAGAAAACGTTGGTTCGATGTTCCCTCAATTTCCACATCAGAGGCTTTTTTCTTTAAACGAGCACATTATTATTCAAAATTGCTGAAAAATGATTATGATGTATATGTTACAGATTCTGCTTATAGGGTCAGAATGAAAGCAGACTATTTAAATGATATTGATAGCTTAGTATTTTCATATTATAATTCGTTAACTTTATGTTTGGCTGAATTGGGTGGAAGATATTATGGGGGAGGAGTCCTTGAGTTAACGCCTAATGAGTTTAGGGCATTAAAAATACCTTTTAAGAAAGTTGATTCGTCTGAATTTGAAGAATTTATGGAAGTTTTTAATAATAAATCCTCTATTGAAGAAGTTTGTCAATATACCGATCTAGTTTTGCTGAAAGAAATATGTGATTGTAGCGACAGTGATATTCTTATGTTAAGGCAAATCAGAAAGAAACTATTGAGGCGCAGAATGAAAAAAGAAATCAACTGTTGATTTTCTTAGTTGTCTTTCGGTGATCATTTTCTCCTTCCCATATTCCAATATATATTTCTGCTGATCTTCCGGCAGTTTTAAAAGGCTTAGTAGCTGACACACCCGCACCCTTGAAATCTTCAGTTTTTTTGCCAGTTGATTTTGATTTAGATTTTCTTCTTCCATTATTTTTTTATATCCCAGAGCTTTTTGTATGGGGTTTTCGTATGCTTCAACATGCAGATAATGCTTCATTGATTTTCGTGAAACGATTACATTTTTTGGAATAAACTTCGGTTTTAAGCCTCGAACGAGTGTTTTTGTTTTTTTGCAATATCTGTAATGATATGGCAATACTTCACTTACGACACGGGAATTTGTTCGCTGAGTGTCACGGTCGGGGAGCCATTAAAGCCTAGCAGAAATGCTAGGCTTTTTTATTAGCCGCGAAGGACGCTAAAAAAAGTATTATGTGGTTCCTATATATCATTCAAAAAAACGGAAAATACTATACCGATATAACAACTGATCTAGACAATCGTTTAAGACAGCATAACTGTACAAAAACTCTTTATAAGGAATCCTTTAAAAACAAGCATCTTGCCGCTAAAAAAGAACGCAAGATCAAGGGTTGGTCCAGATTAAAAAAAGAAAAATTGTTTCCTAAATAGCTAGTGAGTTTATCCTGAGCTAAGCGAAGGAAGCCCAGCCCGGGGAGTTATTATCAGGCCTTCTGTAACTGTTTGAAAATAAACATGTTGCGGAGGGCTTCTTTTTGCCAGTTTGGACACAGGTGAACAAATTAATTAGAACAGTTTTAGTATTATTTTAGTAAGAAACATTCTTGGTGGGTTTTTTTAGTTCGTTGTTTTATCTTGACAAATAGTAGTAATCCTCAACATGGAGAGCACATGGAAAAATTTTATTGTCAGTGCAAAAAACATAAATTAAGAGTTACCCCTCAAAGAGTAGCTATTTATCAAGCTCTCAGACAGGATAGAACTCACCCTACAGCTGATGCTGTTTATCAAAATGTGAAGGCGGAATGTTCTAATATTTCGTTGGATACAGTTAATCGTACATTAATAAAATTTGCCGAGATTGGGTTTATTGATACTGTTGCATGTTCAGGCCAGGGAAAAAAGTATGATCCAAATAATAAACTGCATCATCATTTGAAATGTATTAAGTGCGGGAAAATTATTGATTTTTATAACAAAAAATACGACAAACTTAATGTGCCTGAGAATATAGAAGAAGGGTTCACAGTGATTAGTAAGAAGGTAGTATTAACTGGTATTTGTAAAAAGTGTTTAAGTAAAAAGGATAAAAAATAATGACATCAATGCCAATATTCAATGAAGTAAAAGGTTTGTACAAGGTAATACGAGAGGGACACCTTGATCAAGTTTAAAAATTAACCAAGGAAACTAAAGGAGGATATGAAAAATGGCAGAATTAGGACCAAAGACAAAGAAAAACCTTGAAGCCGCATTTGCAGGAGAATCGCAAGCACGAAACAAATATACTTATTTTGCGAAAGTTGCTTGTAATGAAGGATATCATTATATTGGAAGTGTTTTTGAAGAAGCAGCAAATAATGAGCTCCAACATGCAAAAGATGAATTTAAACTGTTAAATGGAATTGGTGATACAGCAGCAAATTTAAAAGAGGCGATTGAGGGCGAATGCTATGAAACGCAGACAATGTATCCTACTTTTGCCAAAGAGGCAGAAGAAGAAGATAACATGGAAGCTGCTCGCTTATTTAAACAAATCGCAAAAATCGAAGCAAAGCATGAAGCGCGCTATAGGACGTTACTGGAAATGGTTGAAAAAGGAGCTGTTTTTAGTCGTGAAACATCGATACGCTGGAAATGCAGTAAGTGTGGATTTATTCATGAAGGAATTGAGCCGCCAGCAAAGTGTCCATCATGTAAGCATGCTAAAAAATATTACGAACCAGCATCAATGGATTTTGGTCAGTAAAAAATAAGATAAGACAGGAGGCACATCGTTTTGCTTGCTTTGTATGCTCAAGGATATGCTTTTTGTCTAACATTCGGAGGTTGCAAATATGTCGCAATATGAATGTTCCGTATGTGGTTACATTTATGATTCTCAAAAAGAAAAAAAAGAGTGGGATGACTTAGCTGAAGATTGGGTTTGTCCGATATGTGAATCCTCCAAAAAATATTTTGGACCTCGGGAAGGAGCAAGTTCTTCTATTGACACATCTGTAGTAGTTGGTGGAGAGGATAGCAACGCCTATCTTTCTGAGTGGGAACGATCACATGATGATAGCGAAGAGTACATGAAAGATATTCATGTTATGGCTGAGACAGGATTCTCTATCATTGAGCCAATGCGTACGCGTAAGCCCGTTATTGCATGGGATGACATTCTCATTCAAGGAGCTCAATTGGCAACACTTCCCTTGAATCATGATGTTGCTGTTGCAACGAAAACTGTTATTGGGCCTCACGCGAAGCACCCATTAGTTATTGAAACCCCTATTATAATTTCTCACATGTCTTTTGGGGCATTATCACGAGAAATAAAAACTGCGCTTGCCCAGGGTAGTGCGGCAGTGAAAACAGCAATTTGTTCTGGCGAAGGCGGGATTCTTCCAGATGAGTATGAAAAAGCATATGCATACATTTTTGAATATGTTCCTAATCAATATAGTGTTACAGATGAAAATTTTAAAAAAGTAGATGCTGTAGAAATAAAATTTGGACAGTCAGCAAAACCTGGCATGGGAGGCCATTTACCAGGTAGCAAAGTTACTGCTGAAATAGCAGAAATTAGAGGGTTTGAAGAAGGAAAGGATATTCATAGTCCGGCACACTTCGGGGACATAAAAAATAAAGATGATCTTAAGAAAAAAGTAACGTGGTTGCGTGAAAAAACCGGAGGGAAGCCTATAGGTATTAAGATGGCGTGCGGGCATCTGGAGGATGATCTTGATGTGGCTTTATTTGCTGAACCTGATTTCATTACTATTGATGGGCGTGCTGGTGCAACAGCCGCATCACCTAAATATGTAAAAGCCTCAACTTCGATACCAACAATTTTTGCTGTTTATCGTGCTCGAAAGCATTTTGAGAAAAGAGGGGTAAAAGGTATTTCTCTTGTTGTGACAGGTGGATTACGCATATCTCCTGATTTTGCCAAAGCACTAGCTCTTGGTGCAGATGTTGTTGCAATAGCTACTTCTGCATTAATGGCGTGTGGTTGTCAGCAGTATCGTATTTGTGATACTGGTAAATGTCCTCTTGGTATCACAACGCAAAATCCTGAACTTCGAAAACGATTAAAGGTAGATAAATCTGCTGAGTGTTTAGCTAATTACTTAAGAGTCTCAACGGAAGAGCTGAAATCTTTTGCACGTCTTACGGGAAATAATGATGTGCACAAATTATCTATTGCAGATCTATGTACGACGAATAGTGAGCTATCCCAACATACGGAGATAACTCATGTCTAATTGTAAAGACAGAATATGTTTTAGTTATGTTTATTGTAGGATAATCTGAAGGCGCGATCCGCTTTTTGCTCTATTAAGCCCAATATACACATGTATCGAAAAGTTCGGATTTTTAGGGGTCTCGGGGAGTCATTTTCTCCCCAGGGGTTTCCCTGGGGGAATTTTTTTTGCTTATCAAGGTTTACCCGAACATTCCCTTTGATTTGGACAGGGGAAAAGCGTTTTTTCCACATATGGCATAGAAAATGTTCTATAATAAAGTAAGGGGAGAAAATGTTCAAAAAATCAGCACTTGATCTCTAATTTTAAAAGTGCAGAAAAGGGGTATCAGGATGAACAAGGATATCATCACACTTTGTCTTGATATAGAAGAACAGGCGTGCGAGTTCTACAAAGTTTTATATCTTAAATATCATCAACCTTTTAATTAATTATGCCGATATATTAGTTGTTGGGGGTTTTGCATTATCTTTTATTAATTATAGGGAATACATAACTACAGTTTTCGGAGGAATTGGTATGAGAATTCTGGTTATGACAATTCTTATATTATCTATAATAAGTACTTCTGCGCAACATTCTAACTCAGAAGAAATTCCTTCTGAGTCAAAACAAAAAGATCAAAAACTAAAGGAAACCTCTTCTTTTATTACGGAAAAAGCATGGAAAGCTTTGTATAAAAAGAATTATGAAGAAGCTTTTCAGTATGCAGATAAATGCATAGAAGAATTTTTTAATAAAGCTCTACAACAGCAAGCTTCACTTACTGATTTTCCTCCTGAAGAAGATGTGTTTGATTTCTGGGCACTTAACGATGTTGCAACAAGTTTCTTCATAAAAGGCAGAGCTTATTTTGAGATGGGACAAACAGAAGAAGCAAAAAAAAATTTCAAGCAAGTTATTGATATTTATTCTTTTTCCCAATGCTGGGATCCCAGAGGATGGTTCTGGAAAGTTGCACAGGGTGCAAAAATACAGTTGGATAACATAGAACTGGGCATTAATTTTGGGGAAACTTCCTCTTCAGATTTAACAGTAAAAGCCTGGGAATTTCTTGATCTGGGCCAATATGAAACTATGGAAGTTTATATCGGTAGATGTATCCAGCTTTTTGATGTAACAGCATGGGAAATGCAATGTTCGCTCAAGGATTTTGCACTTAAAGGTGAAGAATTTAAATTCTGGGCTCTTAATGATGTTGCTACCTGTTATTTTATCAAGGGCAAAGCATTAGCTGAACAAGGTGAAAATGAAAAAGCAAAAGAAATATTTCAATATATTATTAATCATTTTGCTTATGCCCAGTGCTGGGATCCCAGAGGATGGTTCTGGAAAGTTGCTCAAGGTGCAAAAAATGAGATTGACAGTATAAATATAGGGTTTGATTTCGGTAACAATTCATCCTCAACACTTACGGCTAAAGCCTGGAAAGCTTTGGAAAAAAACAAGTATAGAGATATAGGGTTTTTGGTAAACAAATGTCTGAAATTATATGATGAAAAAGCAAAAAAAATTCAAACTGCTCTTGAAGATTTTGCTTTTGATGGCAAAGAATCTGACTACTGGGCACTAAATGATGTTGCATCATGCCTTTTTATTAAGGGAATGGCTCTCCGTAAACTAAAAAGAAATAAAACAGCGAAGATTGTCTTTCAAAAAATAATTAAAAATTATGGTTATGCCCAGTGCTGGGATCCCAGAGGATGGTTCTGGAAAGTTGCTCAAGGTGCAAAAAATGAGATTGACAGTATAAATCTAGGTTTTGATTTCGGTGACTATTCATCTGAGACACTTACAATAAAAGCCTGGAAGGCTTTAGAGGATGGGAAATATAACGACATAAAAATACTTGTATGGAAATGTCATGAACTTTATGGTGAAAAAGCAAAAAAAATGCAGGATTCATTAACAGATTATGCAACAGATGGAAAAGAGTTTGATTACTGGGCACTAAATGATGTAGCCACTTCATTCTTTATTCTAGGAAGAACATATTATGTAGAAGGAAAAAATAAAAAAGCTAATAAAATTTTTAATGATATTAATAAAAGATATAATTATGCCCAGTGCTGGGACCCCAGAGGATGGTTCTGGAAGCTAGGTGAAGCTGCCAAAGACCAGATATTACTGTTAGATAATGGTATAGATTTTGGAGATTATACTTCTCAAACACTCACTGTAAAAGCCTGGAAGGCTTTTGAAAAGAAAGATTATAGAGCAGCGCATACTTATGCGAAAAAATGTATTACTCTTTATAAAAAGTCTGCAAATGAGATGCAAAAAAAATTGGACAATTTTCTTCCAAAAGAAAAAGCATTTGATGTATGGGCCTTAAATGATGTGGGCACATGTACTTTCATAATAGGTGATATTTACCTTGCTAAAAAAGAGTATTCAAAAGCTATAGAAGCATATCAGCAGATAATTGAAAATTATTTCTATGCCCAGTGCTGGAACATTAATGGCTGGTTTTGGAAACCTTCTGTTGCAGCTAGGGCAAGGATAAGTAAAATCAGATGTAAAGCGAGTATTGAATATTAATTTAAAATATTAAACTTTTTTTCAATAATTTATAACGTCAGGATCATACTTCTTGCCAGCGCATTTCAAGGCCCGGCGTTTTCTTTGCTTTTTTCTAATAATTGCTGTTTATCCTCAGCAATCCATTTTTTCATCTCGCGGATAGAATTATAAGCATGATCATCTATATCAACAAATTTATCTATCATCATTTTTTTAAGAATGTTTTTTCCTTCTATATCGTTATGAATATTAAGAAAACTCTCTTTGAACTTTTGTTTTAAAAATGGATTTAGATTCTTGCGGACCACAACAGGCGGTATTCCAAATGGAGAGGATTTTTCAATCACTTTTGTTTTAGAAGTTAATTGAGGATTAGTGATTTTAGCGTATTCCCATATAAGGCTATCTACTGCTGCACCGTCCACATGACCAAGTGCGACCTCTTTAATAGATTTATCGTGAGCATAAGTAAAAATAGAGTCTTTAAAAAAAGATTCCGGTGTTTCTCCCATCTTTGCCAGCTTATAAGTCGGCACCATTTTGCCTGTATTTGATTTAGGGTCAGTGAAAGCAAACCGCTTTCCGCGCAATTCTTCAAAACTTTTTATAGTGCTATCTTTGTGAACAATAGTGTAGGAGTAATACACAGTTTTTCCATAAGCCTGCGGTGCTGCTAAAAGTTCCATTCCAAACTTATCATGACCTTCAACATAAGGGCCAGAACAAACAAAAGCAATATCAATAAGACCCATTTCCATCAAGTTATTTATTTCACTATACGTTTTTCTATCTTCAATTTGAACGGGCCAATTCAGTTTTTTTGATATAAGATGACAACACTCCTTATAGTAATCAAGTCCTTCTTCTGGAGTAAGCATCGCCCCTATAGCAATCCTTATAGGCTTCTTTTTTTTAACCTTATCATCTGCAGCTTTTGTGATTGAGGAAGGTAATAAAATTAATAATGCTATTAACCCAAATAAATATTTTTTCATATTGCTCTTGCTCCTTGTTAAATTGATAACTATCAAGCACCCTCTACTGCTTTTTTTATTACGTCCACCACATCTTCTAGATCAAAGGGTTTCTGTATAATCCCTTTAAAACCATATTCTTCATAATCACTCATAACAGGGTCATTGGAATACCCGCTCATAACAAATGCTTTTACATCCCTGTCGTGTTTTTTTAGTTCTTCTAATGTCTCTTGACCGCCCATTCCGCCTGGTATAGTCAGGTCAAGAAGAACTGCATCAAACTTATGGCCAATTTCTTTCGCTTTTTTGTACTTTTCTATAGCTTCTTTTCCATCACTTGCAATTTCAATCTGACAGCCTGTTCGTTTGAAAAAATCACCCAGCATTGTTGTAATATCTTCTTCATCATCCATGATAAGGATCTTCAAAGATAGTTCCACTTTAGGTTTAACTTCTTTATTTACTTTTAATGACAACTCTTTTTCTATTGCCGGAAGATAAACATGAAAGGTAGTCCCTTTATCTGTTTCTGATTCAGCTGTAATAAAACCATTATGTTTTTTGACTATTGAATGGCATACAGAAAGCCCCAATCCTCTTCCTTCCTTTTTGCTTGAAAAAAACGGATTGAATATTTGAGAAAGCACTCCTTTGGATATTCCTATTCCTTCATCTTTTATTGAAAAATGTATATATTTTCCTTCCTCCAAGTTACCAATCTTGTTTTCTTCATCAACAATACTATTAGAAGCTTTAACATATAAGTTTCCACTGCCTGGCATAGCCTGCAGAGCATTGATGACAAGGTTGCTGATGATCTGTTTTATCTGTCCTACATCAACCTCTGCATTCCATAAACCTTCATCAATTGAAAACTGCGGTTTTATTCTTGCCCCATGCAAATTAAAATTAACAATATCTTTAAGAATCCCGCCTATAGAAGCTATTTCTTTAACCGGCTCCCCTCCTCTTGAAAATGTGAGAAGCTGATTAGTCAATGCTTTTGCGTCTTCTAAAGATTTTTCTGATGCTTTGAGATATTGCCCCATTTTTTCATCAGGAGAACAGAACATTTTTATCATTTTGATATTGCCGAAAATAACAGTAAGCAGGTTATTAAAATCATGTGCAATACCGCCAGCAAGTAAGCCGACAGATTCCATTCTTTTTTCCTTGATGAGCTCTTCTTCCATACGCTTTTGATCGGTAATGTCCTCGGCAATCTCCACCATGGCAACCACATTTCCTTCCGCGTCGAACACAGGTTCACCTCTTTCGTCCCAAACCCGGCCATCGGGTGTATTCATGATGACATGTTCGGACTGTTTCGTCTGAAAGGCTCTCAAAGTTGGGCATTTATCACATGGCTTACCGGGATCCGCCCAGAAAGCATGACAAGTATGTCCAATCATTTCTTCCGGCAACTTGTTTACGGAAGCTGCGCCCACTTTGTTCACCCACAGGATTTTCAAATCTTTATCCACTAATGCGATGTTGCTGGTGATACCATTCAGAATGGCATTCTTCTGAACCTCGCTTGACCGCAACGCCTCTTCAGCCTTCTTGCGCTCTGTGATGTCAAGAATAATTGCTACAAAAACAGGTTTACTAATAAAATCTGATAACTGAAGATGAACTTCAACATCATAAAGAGATCCATCCTTTCTCTTGTGAACAGTCTCAAGTATTAGTATTTTTTTAGCACCGCTTTTTAGTGGTTCTACAAGCTGCATGAACGATTCCTTCGTAAACTTTGGCTTAATATCCAGCGGTGTTAAATTTGTAAGTTCTTCAAGAGTATAACCAATATTTTCACATGCTCCGTAATTGACCTGGACAAACTTAAATGTCTCAGCATCAAAGATGTATATTTCATTTAATGAACTCTCAACAATATGCGCCAGGTCTCGTATATTCTGCTCAGCCTTTTTGCGCTTGGTAATGTCACGGAATATCTCGAACTTTGATATACTGCCATCTGCATTCATGAACTGTGTATCGAACAGATCGTAGTACCGGTCGTTCTTGGAGGAGTGCCATTCCCATTGCACGGACTTGCCAGCAAAAACATCGGTGTTCTTGCACCATGGGCAGGCTTCCCTCCGGTCGTGGAAATACTCGTAGCACTTGCGGCCGTTGATAGGGCCAAACTCCTGCTCGATAACAGGATTGATATACTCAATATCATACTG
>JAGLFH010000037.1 GCA_023144635.1 Candidatus Auribacterota bacterium
TGGGACACTAGTGCCTACGAGGTGGAAGAATTGGTAAGAAAGGTTTTTCATTTTTTCTGATCATTTTTTTATCTGCGAAAATCTGCGTCCTATTCTTTACAAAAAAAACCGCCGGGAAAAAATCCCGGCGGTCATTTATTACTAAACTAAATCATATTACCAAAGATAAGTGATCTTACCTTCGTAGTAACGTGGCCACTGTGTTTCACTGTGAGCCGGATCTAATGCTCCACCATTCAGTTCAGTATTGTCAAGAATGTTCTTAACCATGATCTGAAGATCAAGGTTTTCTGTAAGAACGTCTTTTGCATTAAGAATGATATCCCATGTATCGATATCTGATTCTAAATAAGTTCCTGACCAATCTGTTGCTGAATTCTGAAGATTCTGATGTGTACTGTAAAGAGTTGATAATGTTACAGTATCAAGAAGTTTCATCCATGCGCCAACATTTATGCTGTACTCTGGATAAGACTGTTTTGTGAGGTTGCTATCTGCAGGAGCACTAACGATACCAGTTGCGCCTGTACCTGCAACTGCTGCAGTATACTTTGCATAAGGTTCTACTTTGTTCTTTAAAAGATAACCTAGGCCTATAAATCCGCCGTAGTTTTCATATTTAAGATCAAAGTTAGCCTCGATTCCGTCAACTTTTCTGTCACCAACGTTGACAAAACCACGAACCTGACCAGCACTAGCATCAACTACCGGCCAACCTGGACCTGTGTAAGCAAAGTTCATGAAGTTTTCCATCGATGATGTAAATGCAGATACGACTGTCTTCATGTTCTTGTTGATAACCCAGTCAAGAACAAGTTCAAGTGTATCAGCTGTTGTAGCTTTGTTCATACCACGCATAGGAATTGTGTTCTGAGCTGAAAACTGCTCAAATGTATTAGGACGGTTGAAACCTTCCTGATAGATAAGTTTAAGATACATATTCTCTGCTGGTGAATATACAATAGCTGCTTTTGGGAAAAACTGGCGAAGCAGTTCTCTGTCAGTATTGTATTTTGCAATAGAATCACTATCTCTTAACTGATCATTTGGTACAAAATCATAAACATAACGACCACCAAGTACTATACTTGTCTGATCATTTATCTGGTACTTAAAGTCTGCCCATAGTTCCCAGTCAGCAAGGTCATTTATTTCACCAAATGAAGGGAAAAATTCCGGTGTTGATGTGCCAGCTGTTACAAGTGTAGGAGCAAGGTAGAAGTAAGGAATATCTGTTGTAGATGTTGTACTTGTAACAGTACCCCATTCTGTTCCTACTCCTGACCAGTAGTTACCGCTGATACCAGCAAGTAAATCCCAGTTCTCTTCAGGATTATAATATACATGAGCATCCCATTCTAAACGCTTTTCAGCTTTATGCTCAAGAGCCATTCCTGAATAATCAGAACCATCATGACCATGATACACATCATACCAGTTTCCAAAATGAGAAGCCTCGATACTTACGATCAAATCAAGATCATCATTTCCGAAAATACCCGGTTTTTTGTATTCTGCTGCAAATGCATCAGAATAATCATGAGTAGGAATCTCATTACTTGCATCACGTCTTCCGATTACACGGCGATATTTTAATCTCATGTTTTCAGCATTAACGCTTGCGATCAGTTCATAATCAGGGATAGGATTATCAATATCATGCTTGAAATGACCATTTGCCTGAGCAGCAGTTCCGCCCCATTCGATTCTCATTGTGTTAGGGCCATCCTGCATTCCTGTAGCAAAATAAAGGTCATAGTTAACATCATCACTTGGTTTTTCAGCATAATGAATAAAACCGCGTTTGTGATTCCAACGGCCGATTGCAACACCTGTCTTTACTCCGACAAAATCATTACCGTTGTAACGAATGATATTAATTGTTGCCTGAACTGAATTGCCACCGAAAAGAGATGTATTTGGTCCCTTTACGACTTCAATTCTTTTTACTTCATCAAGAGTCACAGGAAGCATACCTTCACCAAGACCATACATCATAGGAAATTCCTGACCATCTATGAGGAATTTGATCTTGTCGTTAGCATAACCCATGATACCACGAGTTCCGAAAACTCTGTCACGGCCTTTAAAAGTTTCAAAACCATTTTCAATAAACATCATCAGGTCTTTATAATCTGTGAGACCGTAGTTTTCTATATCTTCTCTCGTGATGACGCGGATATTAAGAGCAGATTCCTGAGTCTTTTCTTCACGTTTTGTTGTTTCATAAACAACAGGTATTTCCATGAAAAGAAGATCTTCCATGCCCTCTTGCGCCATGCTTACGCTTGGCATATATATAGCTGCCAGGGAAAGCATCAAGAGTATTGTTATTATTTTCTTCATTTTTCCTCCTTAAAAATTATAATTACTTAATAGTACAATTAAAAATCAACTTCACTCTATCATAAATACCCGCGAACACGGCCAAGCCACACAAAAATATACCACTACCTTCTTCCACCACCTCCTTTTTGGCATATTTCAACCGCGTGCAAGTAGTTTTTTTCTTTACTACGCTTTTACTATTTTAATTACTATGAATTTTAATATGCATTCAACATGCCTGTCAACTACTTTTTTACATAAAAAACCATGAACTCATTGTATTTCAATAAGATAGAGCTTTTGCCAATACTTTTTTCCGGACACTAAAATGGGCTCAAAACTCTTAAAACGTACATTTTTGAATAAAATCAAAAAAAAAGTAACAAATTTGTGAATCACGAAGGGGGAAAGTTAATTGGTTAGCTAGTTTAAAAGTTAACTGGTTCAAGGTCCTTCGACAAGCTCAGGATTAAAAAACGCTTCCGCCTTCGTCCGTTTTTGCGGACTATGGCGAGACAGGCCGCTAGATAATTAAAAAAAATAATCACGAAAGCACGAAAAAATAGAGGGATGAGGGACGAAGGACGATAAAAAAAGCAAGTTAGCCGCAAAGGACGCTAAGAAACACAAAGGAAAAGCGCAAAAAAATTGGGAAAAAGCTAAATAATAGAACATTTCAATACTGATTTTTCTTTTTTGATTAACTTTTATTGGAAAGAATATTTTTTTAATATAATATTAAAAATAAATATTATTATTAAGAGTAGGAGAAAACATGCAGGAATCATATGATATCATTATAATCGGTGCAGGCCCTGCCGGATACCATACTGCAATAAAATTAGCAGAAAAAGGTAAAAAAACAGCTCTTATAGATAAATCTCATAAAAATGTTGGAGGCGTTTGCCTTAATGAAGGATGTATACCTACTAAAGCATTACTTAATTTAAGTAATATTTATTCTACTATAAATAGCTCTAAAGAACTTGGTTTCAACTTTGAAAATAAAAGTATTAACTTACAAAAAATGTATGAAAAAATAAGCAGTTCTCAGACACAACTTCAAGATGGTCTATTTCTTCTTTTTAAAAAGAACGGTATTGATTTTATTGAGGGCGTTGCTGAAATAGAAAAAAAAGGCATCGTAAAAATAAAGACTGCAAATGAAGAAAAAAATATATTTTCAAAAGATATAATCATATCTATCGGCTCTCATCCAAGCGGAATAAAAGAACTAACGTTTAATCACAAAGATATTATATCAAGCAAAGATGCTTTGACACTTTCCAGTATACCTAAAAATATCTTGATAGTAGGAGGAGGCGCTATAGGAGTTGAATTTGCCGAAATCTTTAATGATCTTGAATCAAATGTAACAATTATTGAAATGGAAAAAACAATTCTTCCGAGAGAAGATACTGATACCAGCAAACATCTTTCTATGTATCTTAAGAAAAAAGGAATAAATATTTTCAACTCGTCAAAAATATTAAAAGCAGAAAAACAAGATAACGGTTATGAAGTAACAATAGAATCTCAGAATGGAGAAAAAAAACTTTTTTACGATACCATCTTAATAGCAACAGGAAGAAAACCAAATACTATATCTCCTAATTTCATACAGTATAAAAACGGGTTCATACCAACTGATACTGCTACTAAAAAGTATTCTGAAAACATCTATGCAATAGGTGATGTGACAACAGGCCCGATGCTTGCCCATAAAGCATACTTTGATGCTGATATTGCAGTTAATACTATTCTTGGTAAAAAGGTAAACATTATAGATCATTGCTGGATACCAAGAATAACATATTCTCATATTGAGACTGCATCAATAGGCCTAACAGAGACGGAAATAAAAAACAAGAATATTCCATACAAAACAGTAAAACATTTTTTTAAAGCAAACGGAAAAGCTGTATCATTTGGGACTGATACAGGTTTTATAAAAATAATAACCGATGAAGAAGGAGGTTCTCTTCTTGGCGCTCATATTTTTGGAAAGGAGGCCGGAGAACTAATACATATTCTTCTCACTGCACAAAGAAGCAAAATGAATATAAACGAACTTAAAAACATACCTTTTGCCCACCCCACTTACAGTGAAATAATCAAAGAAGCCTGCGAAAAACTGTGAGAAAAGAGTTAATTGGTTAGTTGGTTAAAAAGTTAACTGGTTCAAGGTGCACTTCGTGCGATTATATAAAGTTCACCACGATAAGCACAGAGGACACAGAGGGAGAAAGTAGAGGGACGACCGCTTCGCTAAGATGAGAGACGAAGGACGGTAAAAAAAGCCTCTCCCCTACGTACGATCAGCAAAAAGCCACCCCGCAGGAGTAAACAAGTTACACCTACGGGGTGGCTTTATACGGTCAACTTTTTTAACAATCTGTTTTCGCATCGTGGAAATTCATTTTGCGAAAGATCACGTGACTGCACGTGGCGAACAATGAATCACGCTCTCTACCTTTGATCTCTTAATTCTCTTAATCTTGCTATTTTTTTTCTTGAGGAGGATTTTGAAAGGAACTCGTTCATACTTCTAAGCCACTCTAACTTTTTTACAGGCGATATTTTCATATGCCTTAAAATTCTTTCTTTATCTGTTTCCCATGCAAAACTCATTTTTTCCCGCTTATTTTTTTTATCTTTTTTAGTTCTTCAATATCAAATTTGTCTATTGAGCGGCCAGCTTTCTTTTTCATCTTAATAAGATTATCCAAAGATATAACAGGTATAGTTATCTTGCCAGCTTTTATTCTTTTTGATGTCTTTTTTGCCTGACTGTATGAAACCGGAGAATCTATTAAAATATCAACTTCCTCAAGAGTCTTTTTTTTATAAAAATTTAATGCTTTCATATGCTTTTCTTTTATCAAATTGTCTCTTACTTTTTTATCTACTATACTTATAGGATCAATTGGAACTTTTATAAAATAATCATGCTTTTTTAATATTTTTATTACTTTTTCAAGATTCTTATTACTCATTTCCATAAGGACATCAAGATCTGCTGTACTTCGAAGAAGCCCAAGAAGATTAACGGCAATTCCTCCAATAACCACATATTTTACTTTTTCTCTATGAAAAGCACTAAAAATTTCTTCATAAATTATCATTTTTTGATACCTGTTCCTAATTAATTGCTACATTAATAATAACGCTTATCCTAATATTTCACAACTATCTAGTTATATCATCAATCATCAACAACAATCCACCCCGCAGGAGTAAACAAGTTACACCTACGGGGTGGTTTTATACGGTCAAGTCACGAGATAACGTATATTTTACTTAACTTTTTACGGGGTTTGCTTCACCCATAAATAGGGTTCGCAATGACGACGTATAATAAATTCCAATAATCTCCGCCAGAGGCGGACTTACTTTTTATTTTTTTCAAGACGCGATAAATCGCGTCTCTACTTACAAGGGCGGTTCGCGAACCGCCCCTACGTACTTTTTACGTTTTGTGTTTTACGTTCATCATGAACCACGAACCACCCGTGGTTCATGACCATCCGTGTTCATCTGTGTGTATCTGCCTGCCTCGCCGTAGCCTTCTTGTCTAGGCGAAGGCGGGTGGCTAATACATAATATTCTTTATTTTTTTGGTGCAAAGGTAACTGTTACAAATGATTTTCTTATAGTTGTAAAATGTTTTGGCTCTGGATTGTCATCTGTTAATTTATAACCTGAAAGATCTTTCATCTGATCTTCAATATTTGCACCAATAAGATCATAGACATCAGGATCAGCCCCATCTTCCAACTCTGATTTTTCCTTACTTCCCCCGCCATTCCATTCAGTACGCTTTGCAAACACCTCACGAAGTATGTCTTTATCCTGCAGGCCTGCTGCAACAATAAACCGCCATGTCTTGCCGCGCGGATCACCTACCATTGAAAAAGGTACTGCGATCTCTAATGCATACCAGTTTGCATCAGCAACTTTAAAACCGGGCGTATCGTTTTCATTGCCATCTGCTTTTGCGATCAATCTTCCATCCTTATCCCAAAGCCTTCCTTTAAAAGTACTCGCAACACCTATAACATATTCACAAGCAAGTTCCGGAGCTACTTTTAACTCTGCATAACAGCCGTTATAAGAATCAAGTTCATCTACATCTCCTTGAGCTAAAACAACTGACCCATCTGTTTTTCCGTAATGGCCGTCTGTATCAATAGCTATTAAACGATACGGTGCCCACCATTCATTAGGGCGGCTTGTTTTTATCATAAAATATATTCTTTTATCATCATATGTAACCCTGAATTCACGTATATCAGCACCCTTTTTTAATTTTTGATTTTTAGGGTAAGTATATTTGCCAGGGCCTACATCATCTTTCTTTGCATCTCTATAAATATATTCTCCTTTATCAACTGTTGAGGTATTTTCCTTAACAGGAGCAAGACCTACCCAGTCTCCAATATTATTATCTACCCGTATACGATGCCCTGTAACAGCCTTTAACTGAGGCCCTGCAAAAGAAGTTAAAGAAAAACTTAACAATACAAATAAAACAACACATATACGTTTCATACCCCTCTCCTTTACTTAGATCCCTGCCTCTGCAGGGATGACTATATTTTAGTTTACAATTACAAATGATTTTTGTTTTACAGCGGGAGGGGACAAGCCCCTCCCCTACGTACGTTTTATTTTTTTATTTACTGTTTTCCACCCCGCAGGAGTAAACAAGTTACACCTACGGGGTGGTTTTTTTTTGACCTTAATTCTTCTCCAGTGTTACTGCAAAAATATGAAGTTTTGCGTTTACTGGAAATTGTATTGATCTTAGCATCAAAGCAGGATCGCACTTAATTGTTGAAACATACACACCAACAGGAGGTTTCTTCTTGCTTCCCACCTCATGATGATAAGTGCACTTTACCGCAACTTCTTCACCAAAATGAGTGTTTCCTGTCCACCAGTCTGATAATGCCAGATTTTCTTTTTTCTTTGTCCCGTCAACGTAAACAAGCATCACCTTATTAATCATACTTGTATTATGCATAACACCTAAAACACGTATATTTGTATATTGACCCTTCTTAACTTCTACAACTTGTCCCTTACACTCCATATTGTTAAGCTCATCAGTCTCTTTAGAAGGGAAATAAAACTTAACCCTTTTCTTTCCATTATGAATAAACCATTTATCTGATGAAGGAAAAAATTCAGCAGGAAAATTATAAAAATCATTTGCATCCCGCATATTTTTCTCATCTGCTATCCAGTCATGGTTCATTGGCAGCTCTACACTAACACCAGGTGTTTTATCAACGATTAAGTTTAATTTCTTTTCTGCTCTATTACCCCACTCATCAAAAGCCTTTATTATAACCTCAACACTTTGTCCCGTTTCATACAAAGATGCATCAAATGTAGCCGAGTACACTCCAAAACCAATATCCTTAAACGGCTCATCTTTTCCAAAACGAACATCATGAAGAACAACATTTTCAAGTTCAAAATCATCTTCAACATATGCGATTATATTGGTAAATTCAGAGATATGATCTCCATCTTTAAGATCTGTTTTTATTTTGGGTGGATCATCACTGTTCTCGACATGAAAAGAATAGTAATCCCAGTAATGTACTCCCTTTTTACTTTTTGATTTAACAATAACGTTATGCATGCCGTCTTCAATTTCCTTAGTATCAATATTCCATGAAAATTTATTTTCATCAAAGCTGACAGGTATATCTTGACCATCATCAAGTACTGCATTAAAAACACTTCTCTCACCTTTTATTTCCCCTTCAAAATAAATTGTGCTCTCAAGTTTTTTAAAATATTCCGGTCCCTGCAAGATAAAAGAAAAATCTTCCAATAAATCCCCGTAAATTCTCTGAAGCGTAAAAAAGACAGGCTTAAAATACTTTCTGTCCCAAGTAACAAGCCCCATAGTCTGAGGCTCAGTTATCATCGTGTGCCAGTTAAAAGCTGTCCACCATGCAGTTCCGCACACAAAATCACATTTTTTATATGCGCTGAAAGTATCACTTGCAACTTCCATCTGGTTAAACGCATTAGAAAGATCCTGCTCCGACCAGATGCCGAACTCCGTTATTAAAATAGGCATTGAAGGAAAAAGTTTATGATACTTATTCATAGCTCTCAATGTATCGCTAAAATAATCTTTTCCGTAAAAAATTCCGTAATAGCAAGTGATCCCTATAAGATCACATTCTTTGTGAGTAATATCTTTTACATCATTTCCTACTGCAGATTGCACAAAAAGACGAGACCCATCCAAAGTTAACATATGTTTTTTTAAATCTTTAAAAAAAGCTATTCTTTCATCTTTATCTTCTGCAGTACATTCATTACATGTGCTCCAAAACAAAATGCTAGGACGGTTTAAATCACGCACAATCATCTCCAGCCACATCTGTGTTGTTATTTTTCTGTTTTCTCTCTGAAGATCAAACTGAGGCCCGTCAAACCAGAAAACAGGTATTTCTTCCCATGCACTGAATCCCACACGGTCAGTAAGAATATATGTAGACGGGTGATTCGGGTAATGTGCTGTACGTAAAAAATCAGAGTTAATCTTTTTTATTATCAAAAGGTCTTCATATATACCGCGGATACCATCGTATTTTTCTCCTCCGCTTGCGCCCGGATATACTTCATGCCTTGCAACGCCCCGTAAAAAGACTTGCTTCTCATTAATAAGAAGTTTGCAGTTATCATTATCGACCTCAACTTCTCTGTAACCAAATTGAGTGTAAAAATTTTCTATTACTTCATCTTTCTTTTTAAGCGATATATTAAGAACATATAAATTAGGTGATGAAGCTGACCATCTCTTTAAATTTTCAACAGGAAACTCCCAGATAAGAGGTTTTATCTCACCCGGTTTTAGATCTACAGTAAAAGTTTTCTTATCAACCGGTGGGTGAGCAGAGAAATCACAAATACTCCCAGCAAACATATCCAAAATATTTTCTTCCGTAATTTTTGTAGGAAGTATTGAACTTACTGCATCAAAAGACACAGGCATGGATGAATTGTTTTGTACCCATATAACAGCACGCGCCTTTTTGTTTCCTTCTTCATCTTCAACAAATTTAACATCAGCCCTTGGAATATATATCTCCGGTACAGCTTCTAAATATATATCTCTTGTGATACCGCCATAGTTCCACCAGTCACACGTTTTATAAGGCACAATATTTTTTTTATTAACTTTTTCATCTTCTGGTGTCATTTTCTTGTGAGGTATCCATGGAATATTATCTACTCTAATAGAAATTGTATTTTCCTGGGTAAAAAAAATGTGTGCTGAAACATCTATTACAAAAGGAGTGTAGCCTCCTTCGTGAGAGCCTACCCATTTTCCGTTCACCCAAACATCTGCAACATAGTTAGCACCTTCACATCTAAAAAATATTTTTTTATCTTTAAAAGTAACAGGCACGTTCAATTTACGCCTGTACCACGCACCATCCTGATACCTGTCAGGTGGAGGATTTTCTATGCCCGGTACTTTAAATTCCACCCACGATGAGTCGTCAAAATCTTTTTCAAATCTTTTTGCGGACTCTTTTTCAAGAAGTTTAATATTTTCAACTGTTCTTTCAAGAAGACTAAGATCGTGATCTACACTTACCCGCTCTTTTTTCCATACACCCTCAAGATCAAATACCTCATGCTTTTCCTGTTTTTCATATGCAGGATAAACAACTCCGTTTTGAAAAAAACATACTTCCCCTTCTATCATTTTTAAAGCACACTGAGGAGTTTTAACAATAATGTTTTCTTTGGGAGCAGAATCACTTGCAAAAATAGAATAGTTAAAAAAAATAATTGAAGATAAAAAGAATACAGCTAAAACATTGCGCTTTGAATTATTCATCTGATTTCGCCCTTTTATTGTTTTTTCTTTGTATATTAAAACAAATATTTTTATAATAGCCAATAAATACTTATTACTGACTTTTTATAATTTATTTTCTCTAAATAACAGGAGAACCTCTATGCCACGGGCCAGATCTAAGATTTCATTAATTGCACTTTCAATTTTTCTTTTATTATCGATTTTTTATTCCCCTCTCTTAAATGCTGAAGAAGCTCTTTACTGGAAGATCACTAAAGTCGACGGTAATGCTTTTTTGAAAGAGAAAGATACAACTGAGTGGATTACATGCACTGATGGGATGAAATTAAATGTAGGTGACAGCATAAGAACAGATCAAGGCGCAACAGTTTATATTCTTATACACAAAGAAAATGAAGAAGATTTTACAAAAGTGTTTGAAAACACGGAAATGACAATAACAACCCTTGAAAAAGATAAAAAAACGGGTAAAGAAGAAATACTCCTTGATCTTTTAAAAGGTGAGATGCTTATAAATGCAGAGAACATGCCGAAAGGCTCAAGTTTTAAAGTAAAGACACCTACTGCTATTACAGGTGTAAGAGGAACAAGGTTTGATGTGCGTTTACTTGCAAATATGGTAACAGAAGTTCTCGTATTAAAAGGAAAAGTATTCCTCGGTAACATAAGCGATTTTATTGAACAAAAAATAGTCGAACTAAGTGAGGGTGAACACTCAGCTGTATGGCCGGATGGATTACCTGAGCTTCCTAAAATGCTTGATCCAAAAGTAAGAGAGCAGTATGAGGAAATGGCTCAAAAAATAGTTGATGCAATAAGAGAGGGTAATCTTGATTCATTAGAAGATCTAACTCCGGATGAGATGGAGCTTAAAGACGGTGATGAAATTATCGGGCCCGATGGAAAAAAATATATTTATGATGAAGATAAAGGCGGATTCGTTGGACCAGAGGGTGAATTTATTTCCATAGATGATGCCGCACAATTTATGCCGGGCGGAGAAAACTATGTGCCTCAAGACGGAGATATTATACTTGGCCCTGATGGAAAAGAATATGTCTTTGATAGTGAAAAAGGTGGATGGGTAGGACCGGATGGTGAAATAATTAAAGATATAGCCCCGATGCTGCATACCCCCCAGACAGGTGATGAAATAATTGGACCTAACGGAGAAAAATATATTTATGATGAGGATAAAGGCGGATGGGTATCTCCTGATGGAACTGTTATATCTGATACTGAAATGATGGAAATTATACCTCCAGGGCCTCAGACAGGTGATGTAATAGTCGGACCCGACGGAAAAGAATATATTTTTGATGCGGAAAAAGGCGGATGGGTAGGACCAAATGGTGAAGTCGTACCTGATATGGGACCAACTCCTATGGGCGGACCTAAGGACGGAGATGTTCTTGTAGGGCCTGACGGGACTGAATACAAATTTGATAGTGAACAAGATGGATGGGTATCTCCTGATGGAACTGTTATAAGTGATACTGAAATGATGGAAATTATGCCTCCCGGGCCTCAGACAGGAGATGTAATAGTCGGCCCTGATGGAAAAGAATATATCTTTGATGCAGATCAAGACGGATGGGTAACACCTGACGGAACTGTTTTAACAGATCAGCAAATGATGGAAATAGTGCCGCCAGGTGACCAACCCCCTACCAATGAATTAGGAGAGGTATTAGGACCAGATGGAGAACCTCTCTTAGGTCCGGACGGACAACCCTTATACCTAAATGATAACGGTGAAATAGTAGATATTAATGGTGATCCGGTAAATCCAGGTGTCCCCATCGATGAATTACAACCAATTTTAGATGAAAACGGAGAACCTCTCTTAGGTCCGGACGGACAGCCTCTATACGTAAATGAAAACGGAGAGGTCGTAGACCTTAGTGGTAACCCGATAGGACCAGATCCAGGACCAGGACCTGTTGGTATTGACCCTTTTGATCCTAATAACCCAGATCTTCCGCCGATAGAACCATACGATCCATTTGATCCTTTTGGAGATGATTATGTAGACCCTCTTGTACCTCCTCCTCCGCCTGATTATACAGGCGCATTTGTCGTACAGCCGGAGTTTGCGGGTTTACCTGACAGTTTTGACTACCCTATTCAGATACCGCTTGAGTGCTTTCATGAAAATGACTGGGATACAGGTTTTACCTATGTATGGAGCATTGAGAATGCAACTGAACCATTTATTACAGGAACCGGAAAATTTGTAACTTTAGTAATACCAGAGACTGCTGCAACAGTCTTTGATGTAAAATGCGTTGTAACTGATAAATACGGGAATGTGGGTTATGGTTTTTTAACTATAGATCAATCAAAAATGCCGGCATATATTTATGTTTCTCCTTCAACAGGTGCGGACACCAATAATGGATCAAGTACTGCCCCTTTTGCGACAATAGCAAAAGCTCGTGATACAGCTGCAAATCTTCTATCAACTGCAGATCTCGTTGTTATATGGTTGGAACCTACTACATATTCTGTAGCATCAACAATCAGCCTTCCAGCAACAACATGGCTTGTAAACTGGTCATCATACGGTTCAGGAAACGCAACGCTTGATGGAGGTAACTCAGGCATCACGCTTATATCCTATACCGGAGATTCAACAAAAATGCCTAATGAACTTCATTTAAAAGGATTGATCCTGCAGGATGCAGGAAGAGGAGTATCTATATCAAATGCACATTTTCTTGGAGAAAACATTGTAATTGATGATATGACTGTAAACGCTATTCAATATTCAAATAATACCGGAAGCGTCAAGAAATTTGAACTTTTTAATAACTCTACAATTAAAAATTGTCCTCTAGGTGAACCAATAAACATAACCGGGGCATATATTGATTTTCAACTTTTTAATACAACTTTTCAAAACAATGACACTACTGGTGATGATGTTATTCTGTGCAATGCAAACAATGTTCAGCTACAAATGCAGGGAGTTACTTTTATAGACAACGATGGATGTAGTTCTTTGCTTTGGCAATCGGGAAGCAATGTTTCCACACGTATTTATAATTGTATTTTTGACAGTAATACAGCTACCAGATTATTAAGTGTGAACCTAACAAGCCCAAATGACTTTGAAATTTTTAAATCAAAGTTTAATGGCAACACTTGCAGTTTTGAGATGTTAGATCTATTAGGTCTTGATCAAGCCAATTTTGAAAATAATCTTATATACGGGAATACTTCAACATCAAGCCCTTTAATAGATTTTAATACTAATGATCTGAACTTCTTTTTTAATACGCTTGATGATAATAGTGCAAGCAGTAGTTGGGTAAATGTCGTAGCAAGCGGAACTGCTTTTGTAGATAACAATGCATTCACATCAAGCTCTGCAACACAAAACGCGGTTGCAGGAACAATAAGTGAACATAATAACGGAATCCAGCAAAGTCAGGGATTTAACGGAAATGGTAATATTACAATTGGAACAGATGGAAATATAGACCTTACTCAAACACAATCTCAACTTTATGTAAATCCAGGGAGTAATTACACTCCTGAAGATTCTCCGTCATCATCACAGCTTATTGATACTGGTGGCACAGGATCACTTATCGGAGAAGATTACAACGGAGACCCCAGGCCGGCAGACGGTGATAATAGCGGAACAGCTCAATATGATATAGGTGCTATTGAATATCAGGAAGGAGCAGATCCTATAATAAAAGGAACAATCTATGACTCTGTAACAGGAGAAAGAGTAGGAGGAACGACTATTGCACTATATCCTAAAGATTCGACAACTGTAGAGGCAAGTACGCTTGGATCTGCATTCAGCTTTAATGTCCTTCCCGGCTGGTTTAATATAGTCGCAAACAAAACAGGGTACTATTTTCCTTCTACAAGAAAAGAATCTGTAACACCAGGAGATCATGGAGAAGATTTTGTTGTTCTTGACGGGATAGATCAGATAATTGATATCCCTGTTGACAGCACGCCTTACCTTACTATCACAAAAACAGTCAATAAAAAGAAAGCAAGCATAGGCGAAATACTGACTTTTAATGTACGCATTTCAAACCCCTACTGGTTTGCTGATGTAACAGATGTAAAGCTATTTGATAAAATCGTTGGAGGACTCAAATACATTAATGGATCTTCTTATAAAGATAGTACTCTTACTAACGACCCTACAAGAAGCGGTAAAGATCTTATATTTAATATTGGATCCGTTCCTGCTGCAAAAAGTATAAATATAAGTTATCAGATGATAATTCCTACAGGACTCAGTTATGGCAGATATGCAAGTGAAGCAGTATGCCGTGATGCAAATTCAAATGCACAGATAAGCAATACTGACTCTGCTCCTTTTGAAGTAATGCCAGAGCCTCTTTTCACGTTAGGAACAGTACTTGGTAAGATCTTTTATGATAAAAACGAAAACGGCGTTCAGGATGCAGGTGAGACTGGAATAGAAAATGTAACAGTAGCATCTGAATACGGAATTGAAGTTACAACAGATAGAAACGGCCTTTACCATATTCCTAATATGCTAAAGGGACGTCATATTATTAAAGTAGATACTGAGACTCTGCCAAAAGGCTACACAGTAACAGACAATCACGGTAAATACTTTGAAATGACTGAAGGCGGACACAAAAAAGTTAATTTCTCTGTTGTTAAAGGAGAAAAACCTCAAGCCGATCATATTTTATCTGACTTTTTCATTGTTGCACTAGGTGAAACAACTTTAAGACAGAACAGTTTTAGCGGAAGCTTTGAAATGGTTGAAAAAGACAGTTTCTATGATGACGGGTTTACAGCAGACGGACGCGGAGCTTTTTATTTAAGAGGAAAAATTAAAGGTGAATATCTTATTAAAGCTTCTTTTGATTCTGCACGAATGTCAAAAGACCAAAAATATTTTCACCAACACAGGCTTTTTACAAACCTTGATCCTGAAAAATATTATCCGATCTACGGAGATGGGTCTATCGTAAACTTTGATGCAACAGAAACAACTAACATGCTCTATTTAGTTATTGAAAAAGATGAGTCATTTGCAAAATGGGGAAATATTGAAATAGATATGACCTCATACAGAAGAGTTACAAGCGGCGGACTTGTACATTACAAGAGCATGGATGCAAATTCATTTGGACAGAAGAAATTAGAAGCGCAAGTTTTCTATGCAATTTCAGACCATCAATCTACACACGAAGAGTTCATAGGAACAGGAAGCTCTATTTATATTTTGGGTAACGATTATGTAATAGAAGGAAGCGAAAAACTACAAATTCAGTTTCGTGACCGACTTACAAAATCGCCCGTAACTTCAAGAACACTAACGGAGGAAGTAGATTATAAAATAGATTACGATGAGGGAAGAATCATACTAACAAGGCCCCTTTCATCTTCCTACTGGAACTATGATCATACTATTATAAGCAATGATGTAACAAGTGGCGCTCAGCCCGTACTTGTTGTTGATTATGAATATGAGACGGCATCACTTCTTGCACGCGATTCTTTTGGTGCACGCGTTGATAAAACTTTTGGGGATCACATTAAAATTGGCGTGCAGGGAATTACTGAAGAAAGGCCTGATAATGATTATGAACTTTATTCCAGCGACATTACTTACAATTTTAATCAGGGTACAAGCTTAACAGCATCTTATAGTGATTCAAAAGAATCCTTTCAAGGTGGAGGGGTTAGTTACGATGGCGGTGTTACTCTTACCACGCAGGATGCAGATTTTAAAAAGGGAAGTAAAGGAGCATCTTACTCTTTTAGTGGCAATACTGCTCTTATTGATAATAAACTTAATATATCTGGATCTTATTCAGAAACTGATCCCGGCTACAGCGCACTTGGCAGTTTAACGACGCAGGGAAGCTCTAGTTATAATGCAACCGCAACTTACAAGGTAAATGATACTGTTACTACCGGACTTACTCATGTAACAACAGAATCTTTAACAGAGTCTGAAGTAGCAAAAACAGTTGCTGTTACCAACCGCTCTCATACAACTAACCTTTTTGCAGAAGGGAAAATAGATAAATTAGACGGACGTATTGAATACCAGTATCAGGATGTTGGTGAAGTATTTAAAGGTTTGAAATATCTTGGTTCTCTCCCTGCACGAGGTGAACAATTAATTGCCATACGCGCCGGATACCAATTTACAGATTCTATCCATACTTATACAATTTTACAAAGTACATTAGAAGGAGAAGCTAATGATTCCCTAACACTGGGAACCTCTTTACCACTTTTTGATAACACTGATATAACTTTGGAAGGAAAGAAAGGTACCATAGGACAATCCATCGCATTGAGCCTTCTTGTTGACAAAGATTCTGAAGAAGAAAGCTTTATAAGTTTTGAGACCGGCACATATGATAAAGAAGAACATTTTCAGACTGTTTCATTTACAAAAAAATATTTATTAAGCGAAAATTCAACCATGAAGATATCGAAAGATTATTCTTATTATAATGAACAACTTTTAAACGGTAATGTTCTAGATAGTGAAATAAGAATAAATGATTCTTTTTCTATTGGTGTAGGATACGAACAAAACACTGTTGATAGAGGAAGATATAATGAATCAATATCACGTGAGGCAGCAACATTACGCTATAGCTTTATAGACCCTGAGATATTAAAGATATCAGGTAAAATGGAATGGCGCGAAGATTTTAATAACTCATCAAATGTGAAAATAAGACAGTTATATTTCGAAGATAATCTTCTTTATAGATTTAAAGAAAATTTGAGTTTAATCTTCAAAGGAGGACTCGGATATACTACCAATCTTCAATCTGATTCACATTATTTTGATTTTACAGAACTTTCCACCGGTTTTGCATACAGACCGATCTCATATGATAAATTAAACCTTTTAGGGCGTTATACTTTCATTCATGAACTGCCGCTTGCATCAAGAATTGATTTTGTAGAGACAATGAATTCAAGAAAACATGTCTTTGCTTTAGAAGGCACATATGATCTTTACCCTAAAATACAATTAAGCTCTAAACTTGCATACCGCATGATGAACGAAAAAGTGGGTGCCAGAGACTGGCAGGAAACTGATACATATCTTTTCCTTACAGGAATTGAATATGAATTTATTAAAAACTGGGCTCTCTTTTCTGAATACCGTATACTTTGCAACCAGACTGCCAAAGATCAAAAACAGGGTTTTTTAGTAGATATCCGAAAAAGCATAAAAGAAAACTTTTATGTATCAGCAGGATATAATTTTACTGACTTTGACGATGATCTTACAAACATGGATGATTACGATAACCACGGCATATTTATAAGAATAACAGGGAGATATTAATTATAGGCGCACGGTGTGCGTCTATAATTAATATCAAAATTACAAATTACAAATGTCAAATTACAAATAATGGTGTGCTTCGCACAGAGTATTAAAATATTTAGCCACAGAGGACATCCTCCTTCAGCGGACTTTCAGCACGAGCACAGAGGAAAAAATAAAAATTAGAAAATAATGAACCACCCCGCAGGAGTAAACTAGTTACACCTACGGGGTGGTTTTTTAACACACGTTTTATTTTTTATCTTGATTAATATTTGATCTTTACATGGGAGGAGGCAAGCCCCTCCCCTACACACATTTTATTTTTATTTAATCTTGTTTATCCTGTTATCCTGTCGAATTTTTACTTTTAACTCTTTCCGTGCTTTTCTGTTTTTTAATGTATTATTTGGTCACATTTTTTTAAAATATCGTTGCGAGGGAACAAAAATGATTGTGATTGCAAGGCATGGATAAGAGAATGACGCAGGACAAAATTCATAACAATGGCGATCTTTTACACGGTACAGGCAGGCCAGTACCCTACTCACTTTTTTTCTTCCGTACTTTTTCGTGGTTAAACATCTTATCATCCGCTTCCGAAGGAAGCTCCTTTAACGAAACACGAATGACGCATCACGCATAACGTTTTCTTAGAAACCTGCCCAAGCAAGAAAACCTCCGTCAACTGGAATACACGCACCGGTTACAAATGAAGATGCAGAATTGCCAAGATAAAGTGCTGTGCTTACTATTTCATTAGCATCACCAAGACGACCCATTGGAGTATTACCTATTATATTATTAAGCCTCTTGGGATCCTGCAGTGCTTTTTTATTGAGCTCTGTTCTTACAACACCCGGAATTATAGCATTTACCCGTACACCTTTTTTAGCCCATTCAACAGCAAGGCTTTTTGTAAGCATTACCACACCGCCCTTACTTGCAGAATAAGCAGAAACATCAGTAAGCGCTACAAAAGATGCAAGTGAACCAATATTTATAATGCATCCTTTCTTTTTCTTAACCATTACCTTACCAAATACCTGATCAGCTAAAAAAGTTCCGGTTAGGTTTAGATCTATTATTTCTTTCCAATCCTTTAAAGACATATCAAGTGCTTTTTGTTTTTTATGGATACCTGAAGAGACCACAAGAACATCTATCTTTTTATGATTTGAAATAATTTTATTGCACAGCTTTTCAAGGCTTGATTTTTTCCGGACATCACATTCCTGCTTAATATCAGTAAAGTTTCCAGCTGATTTTAGTTCATCAAAAGTTTTTGTTAATTTACCATAATCTCTTCCGGATACTATAACCGTATCACCATTTCTTACAAAACCATGAGCTATTGCTTTTCCTATACCGCTGGTTCCGCCTATCACACAGATTATTTTTCCACTTTTCATTTTTATATGATCCTCTTTTTTTATTTTTTGAAAAAGCCTAAACTGATATTAATATCTTCTTAACTGCTTTAAAAAACGAATCGCTTCTAAACGCTCTCTGAATACTTTTATTTCTTTAGAAGATAGATTTTGTCTTCTAAGTATATGCTTGTAAATCTCAGATGCTTTTTCATATTCATTCATCTTTTCAAAAATAAGCCCCTTATTTCCTATCACATAAGTACCTTTGAAACCTTCAATTTCTACTCCTTTATCATACCACTTAAGTGCTTTCTTATAGTCTTTTTTAAGCTCTTCTATTTTAGCTATTCTTAAACAAGCAGCTGCTTTTTCCTGCCACACAGCTTTTTTATGGTTAACTATCTTTTCATATATCTTTGCAGATCTTTTTAGATCTCTTTTCTTAAAATACATTCCTCCTAATTCAAAATAAGCCGAAAGATTATCAGGTTGTTTTTTTATTACGCTTTCTAAATGATCAATATACTTTACGCTTGTTTTATTATCCCCCTTAAAATTACTTGATGGAACAGTGTTAAAAGTTCGGTAATTATTAGGATCTTCTTGTTTCTTTTTAAATGTAGAACAAGAAGTAGATAAAAACAAAACCATAAAAAAAAGCACAACTAACATTTTATTTTTTTTCATATTCATTCCTTTGAAAAATTTTTTATTTTTGTTCAGCATATTTTTTGGATTCTTTTACAATTATATGACTTAATCCCAATAATGCTATCAAGTTCGGTATAATCATAAGACCGTTCATAATATCTGAAAACGTCCAGACGACCGTCAATTTTGAAACAGCACCTATATATACAAAAATACAAAAAACCACACGATAAGGCAGTATTACTTTGTCACTAAAAAGAAATTCCATTGCCTTTTCTCCATAATATGACCAGCCTATCAAGGTTGAGAAAGAAAAAGTAATAAGCCCAAATGAAACAATATATCCACCTAATTTCCCTCCACCAAGCACTGTATTAAAGGATGATATTGTGAGTTCCACTCCATTCTGACCGCTTTTCCATGCTCCACTGACTATTATGACAAAACCTGTCATTGAACAGACAATAATAGTATCAATAAATGTCTGGGTCATTGAAACAAGAGCCTGAGCACCCGGAGATTTCGTCTTTGCTGCTGCTGCTGCAATAGCTGCGCTTCCCATACCTGATTCATTTGAAAATATACCACGGGATACACCTTTTTTAACTGCCTGCATCACAATAGCACCTGCAAATCCTCCTACAGCCGGTGTGGGATGAAAAGCACTTTTAAGAATAAGTAAAATAACTTCAGGTACTTTTCCAATGTTTAAAAAAATAACATACATGGAACAAGAAACATAAACGAGAACCATAAACGGAGTTAAAAAGCTGGATACTCTGGCAATACTCTTGATACCGCCAATGATCACAATACCTGTAAGAACGCTTAAAATTATACCTGTATAAACAGGGTTAAAACTAAATGTTCTTGAAAAACTATCTGCAACACTATTGCTCTGCACCATGTTTCCAATACCAAAAGTAGCAATTGCAGTAAAAACAGCAAATAATATTCCAAGCCATTTCATATTAAGTCCGTCTGCAAGATAATACATCGGACCTCCGCACATCCTTCCTTTTGCATCTTTCCTTCTATATTTTACTGCCAAAATTGCTTCTGAATATTTTGTAGCCATACCAAAAAGAGCTATTACCCACATCCAAAAAAGTGCACCCGGACCGCCGACAGCTATTGCCGTTGCAACACCTACAATGTTTCCAGTCCCTACTGTTGCTGCCATAGCAGTCATTAGAGCTTGAAAATGACTTATATCTCCCTCTCCGTCTTTTTCTTTTCTTTTTACAAATGCAAGATTAAGCGCAGCAAAAAGTTTTCTAAACTGTATACCCTTTAAAATAATAGTGAGATAGATCCCTGTTCCTACAAGAAGTAAAATCGTGGGGGTTCCCCATACATAACTATTAACTTTTTCAAGTATTTGAAGAGATTCCATAGATGCATTATATGGAAAAAAGGAATGCTTCGCTAGATAATTATAGCTTTAACCACGGAAAAGCACGGAGAAGACACGGAAAAAACAAAACGTGGTTTTTCCGTTTTTTTCTTTTTTACAATATCGCGCCAGTGTTCCTTAAACGCAAGACGCACTACGCATAACGCAAAACTAATTTATCAATGTACCTTGATAAGAAGGATTATTACGCCCTTATCTGTTTTGGGTCCGCCTACAAAAAAAGAGCCTCCAGGAGAGACACGAAACTGTGTATCAACAACTAATCTGTTTCCGCTTAATATCTTAGCCTGCATTACTATTACGTTTCCCTGAAAAAATAACGGTTTTAAGTAAAACATTTTCCCTGCAGGTAAAGATATTTTTTCTATCTTACCCATCCTGCATATAAGCTCTTTATGCATGAAAAGCTCATAAGATGAAAAGCGGAAAATGCTATCTAATTGTCCACGAATACCCGCTAAACGACTGTCTATATAGGAATTGTTCTCTGATGCAAGGATCATATCAATACCAACAGGCACTTCCTGCGCGTAAAGTATATTTGGAACAAAAATCAAAAAACCTAATAAAATGATCTTTAATATATATTTATTCATTTTTTCACTCCCTCGTCAAAAACCCATACGATCTTTGTGTTATTATCAGCTTCAAAGACTAAAGTATTATTATCAGGTGCATGTACATAATCTACGACACATATTCCTTCTGCTGAGGAAAAAGAACCATAATTTTCCTTCATCACAAAAGTTAATATTATTAATAAAAAACTTGCTGCAACAGCAGTAAACGCTTTATTTCTAATCATATACTGAATCATTCCAGAAAACGGTATTATTGATTTTCTCTTTGGAAGCTCTTTATTTTCTTGAGCATCAACATAAATCTTTTCCATTATTTCTCTATTAAATCGATTATCCGGTGTAATAGAAAATTTTTCTTTTATTGTATCTGTAACCAATTTTAGGTCTTCAATATATCCGGCACAATGACTGCATGAACTTATATGTTTTTCAATATAAATTCTCTCTTCTTCTGATACAAAATCATCATAATATTTTTCCAGATCACTAACCGGGAAATTACATTTATTGTTTTTCATCAAACACTTCCTTGTAAGACCTAAGCTTTTCCTGAAGCTTTTTTCGTGCATAATGCAGTCGCGACATAACTGTTCCTTCTGAACATTTTAACTGCTCTGCAATCTCATTATACGATAATCCACTTATTTCTCTTAATATAATCACCTGTTTCTGCTCCTCTGGAAGCTCATCTATTGCCTCAGTTATAATCTTACCTGCTTCCTTATTTCCAAGCATCTCTCTTGGGCCATATGACGACTTGCCTTCATCATTTAAAACCTGTCCTTCATATGGTTCTACTTTCTTTAAACGCACTTTTTTTCTTCTGAAATCTTTTGAAGCATTCATGGCTATAGTGTAAAGCCAAGTGTAGAAAGCCGACCTTCCGCTGAATTTTTTTAAATTCTTGAACGCTTTTAAAAAGACTTCTTGAGAAAGGTCCATTGCATCTTCGTAATTATGTACAACGGCGTAACATACAGAACATATTTTATTGCGATAGCGTGTTAAGATATCTTCATAATCATGTATATTACCAGCAAGTACGCTTTCAATTATTCTTAAATCTCTTTGTTTATTGCTTTCCATAATATTTGACGTGTTAAATTTGCAGTTTATTCATGTATATCCCAATTAAAGTGGAAATACAACATCTTGAATATTATATAAAAAATTTATTTTCCATGTTCCATTATTCAAAAATAACAATGATATTACAATTTATTTAATTAAGACTTATATATAGCCATAATATTTTATTTTTTTGAATAAATTTTCATTCTCGATCGTCATAATAGTTAACAAAACATGAAAATCCATATTATAGGAGGCGTCAAATGAACAAAGCATACATAATATCAGTTTCTTTGATCCTGGTTCTTGGTCTGCTGTTAATACCTACCCAGTCAGCAGTTGCAGACGATGAGGGCTGGGCTACAGCGGGAAAGATCTTTGCAGGAGTCGTTGGCTTAAAGCTTTTAACCGATGCATTTGATAATGATTATACATATTCAACAGTATCATATTCATCACCGGGATACTCCAATAATTGCTATAGAGGTCAAAGAGTATATCGTGGACGACCTCAGCAGTTGTGGATACCCGGACATTACGAATCAATCCCTCAGCAGGTCTGGGTAAACGGCTATTATAAAAAGCATTGGGTCTCTCCAAGGTATGAATGGGTATGGAATAAATGCGGAAGAAGGAAGAAGGTAAAGACATCCCACGGATATCATACAAGGATCTGGGTTGCAGGATATTATTCAACAACATATGTTAGTACATGGATACCGGGATACTGGCAATAAAAAGCAGAAGACAGAGGTTAGAAAACAGAATACAGAAAAAACAAAAGAGACAAGATAAAGACAGAGTACAGAAGGTAGAAGATTTAGCCACAGAGTCACAAAGACACAAAAAAAAGAAGGGTTGGGGAGAGAAAAGAAAAAAGAGAGAAATTAAAATGTGAAATTTGAAGTGTGAAGTTATGGTGCGCGATGCGCAACATATTTAAAAAAGCAAAAGAGAAATAGGACGCAGATAAAAAAACAGAAGATAATTTACAGATAACAAAAAAACTTTTTCTTTTACGTAGGTCCCGCGATTCCTTCCAACAAGATGGCGGACAGGCAAGTCGCGGGATGACAACTTTTTTTTCTGTTTTTAATGTCGCGCGGAAGCGCATTTAAATCCTGAGCAAGTGAAACGAGTCGAAGGACCTTAATTTTAGGCACTTGTAACTTTAGTGCACTTTAAGCACTCTTTATCTTTATTTTAATTCTTAATTTTATCTATTATGCCTTTTGCTTTTCCGTTTATCAGCAAATCTCCATTTTGGTTTTTTACTGTCGTACGGCATATAATAATACCAATGCGTTCATTAATTTCTATTACCTCTACTTTTGCCGTAAGAGTATCACCTGGAAAAGCAGGCTTTTTAAACACAAGTTGCTGCTCTCTATATATTGATCCTGGCCCAGGTAATTGATTACCTAATACTGCAGAAATAAGCCCTGTCTGAAGAATACCGTGTATGACCCTTTTCCCAAATATAGATTTTGAAGCTGCTTCTTCATCTACATGCAAAGGATTCTTATCCATTGAAAGCTCAGCAAAAGAATCCACATCTTGTTGAGTAAAAGTCTTTGTTAGACTTGCAGTATCCCCTATCTTAAAATGAGGACTTTCAGACATATTTTCTCTCCATTTTTATTTTTTATGATTATATAAAAGAATTAAAATCTACTATAATAGTAATAATTGTTCAAACAATTTTTTGTTTTTTTTGCTCTTTTATGCATTTTTTCATATGGAATATATTTCTACATGGTTCAAATATACAGGATTTAATGCAAAATATCCTGAAAACAAGAAGTGAAAAATGACATTTTTTAAGATTTCTCCTAAAAAAGAAGAAAAACTTATTAATATGATGAATGAGCTTGATGTTAAGGAAAAAGATCTCGCCGAGAATTTTGTAAAAGGTCATGGAAAAGGAGGTCAGAAAATAAATAAAAGCTCAACATGTGTTATTCTAAAGCATCTACCCACAGGTATAACTGTTAAGTGCCAAAAAGAAAGATCATTATCGTTAAACCGTTTTCTTGCCAGACGTCTTTTACTTGAAAAAATCGAAGATCTAAAAAAAGGTAAACTAAGCAAAATAAATAAAAGCCAAGAAAAAGTACGAAAACAAAAGAAAAAAAGAAAAAAACGCTCTAAGCAAAAATATAAAACATCACCCATGAACATGTAAAAAAATGTTTTTTGAATAAAGAAAAAGGTTATAATCATCTTTATCATTACATTCTAACAAGGGGGTGATAATGGATTACGATGAAAAAAGGCATTTCGTACGAGTAGATACAGAAAATGTTATAGCATACTCTGTCCTTAAAGCTGACGGCAGTGTTGATATGGCACGCTCCGGTTATGTTCACTCCAAAAATGTTTCTAAAGGAGGCATTCTTTTTTCATCATTTGAATGCCTAACAGTTGGCGTAACTATCCAGATGAAACTCCGATTTTGTTCAAAACCATCTCACAATGAGACCGTTGCCATGATAGGCAATGTAGTAAGGACAAATGAATGTATAGCAGGTAAAAAATGGGATATTGGAGTAAAAATAAAATATATTGAACAGGCAAAAGAAGAAATATTTAATAATTGGCTAAATAATAAACTGCCTACCTGAACATTTAGCAGTGCATCTACACTACTCTCGACAAGTAAAAATTTTGGGATAAATAACTCTTTTTTAAGGAAATTTTTTAAATGAAGGAATTATTAGTAGGAAGAATCATCAAATATATCCTGGTTGTTGCTTTCCTTATTTTTATAATCCATTTTTTAAAGTCTGGTAAAATAGTAGTAAAAAAATCTAAACATAATATTGGGCAGGCAAGAAAAATATCTGACATCTTTATGCAGGAACTTGCAAAGAACAACACAGACAATGCTTTTGAATATTTTTATCCTCCGGCAAAGCAGGATGGAAAAAGATCAGAATTTAAAGAAAGCATAAACAGCGCTAAAGAAGAACTTGGGTTAATTAAAGAAATCGTCTTTCTTTCAAGTTATCCGCAAACAAACGGTCCATATATTGGTTTATATTATAAAGCTATTCATGAAAATATACGAGGAGTAGATTATTATCTACTCCTCATAAAAGAAGAAAGAGGTTACAGCATATTTCAATTTGTATTCGGAATAAGCGGTAGGTTCTACCCTGACTTTTCATTTAAAAATGAAGTAAAGTCTAAACCTGTAATTATATACCAACTGAAATAAGCCCAATCCATCTGATTTCACCACGAAGGACACGAAGAACTTTATAAAATATATCTTTTAAGATCTATTTTTAATATAAAAGCACCAAAATCTATCAATAATCCTATTATAAATTTTACTAAATTCATACAAGCAAGAGAATGAACCTTATGAATAGTTGTAATTTTTTCAATTCACAATCAAAGTATTTTCTATCATCTTGAACAAAAAGAAAATTCTATAATTTAAAGGGTATTTTTTTTCTAATCCAAAAGCTAAACATTACTCATAAGTTGATTTTAGCAATCCAGTACCAAAAACCAAAGGTTCATTGATAACACATCCTATTCTTGATTTGATAATTTATCAAATCTTTTCTTCGTGCTCTTCGTGTCCTTCGTGGTGATTACTTGTTTTCTAGAAATATCAGTTCCCTATTTTAATGTTAAGAAAATACCATTCCTCACCCTTTTTTATAAACTGATATTCAACACCAATGGTATTACCATCACTCATTTTAGCTGTTCCCTGCATAGTAAGGACATTATTGGTGCGATTAACACTATTAAAGGTGTAATCGTTGAGAGGTATTGTTAAAACGGCTTTAGCGGCATTAATAAAATTCTCATATGCTGCTCTATCAGTTCCTGCTTTAAAGTCATCTGAACAAAGCGCATATGCTGCATCAATATCACCGTTTTCAATTGCAGCTGCCTGTTTACTGATAAGAGGATCTGCAACTTCTCTTCCAGATTTTATTCCCATAAATATACCACCGGAAAGAAGTGCAACGAAAAGGATTATTATTACTATACATCCGCACCCTCCAATAAGTATCCATTTAAGCGGACTCTTTTTTTTAGCTGGCGGCTGACTAGGTGTTTGAATAGGCGCTCCATTAGACGGTTCACTTGCAGGAATGGATGGATTCATTTCATTATTCATAAGACATCTCCTTTTTATTAATTGTTAACTTTATGAAACTTCTTTTGTGAACTTTTTTCTCTTTTTCCCCATGTGAGAAACTTTCTTTTAACCTGAAAGCCATTACTCTTGAGAAATTTCACCATACCAGTCTTTGTCACAAGATGCCCAAAGCCTATTGCAATAAAAGCATTTCCTTTATTAAGATAAGGTAAAACCGCTCTGTTCATACGGTGATTTCTTTCAGTATATATTTTTTCATATAGTTCTTTAGTCTCATTTTTTGAAATGCTTTCGATTAAAACATCTTCGATCTTTTTTACGTTCCCGCTAACATAAAGGTTCTTTAACTGAACCAGTTCCTTTTTAGTTTTAGGATCAACAGATTCTTCAAGAAAAGTTTCTTGAATTTTTGGAGAAAGCTCCTCAAAATAAGATACCTGATCATCTACAGTTTCAAGCCCGACAGTTTTTATTTTATTTTTCTGAGCCAGTTGTATTACATAAAGATCCATTGGCAGATCCAGTAAATTAATAAATTCCTGACTCTGGAACTGTTGTGCAAGCATACCAAGGTACCATGGCTTACATTTATTAGTAAACTGGCGAGGTAATCCAAACTTTGAAAAGAACCTCATTACTTTTGAATATAATTGCTGTGAGATAGATGTTTTTAATGTCTTATTGCCTTTAAACTGACCTGCAACACTTATTTTATTAAGTGCTTCAGAAAAATCATTTATTTCTACGATTATGACATCACTTGATATTATTTTTTTTCTTAAATTCCTAAGATATGAACCCGGAAGAATGTGCATAGTTCCAAAAAGAATGCTTTTTTTTCCATTTTTTACTGCTTCCCAATAACAGATCTTTTGTTCGTTTTGAGGAGAAGCTGACGAAAAATTAACAGGAAAAAAGAAAACAGATATTAAAAAGATAAACAAAAATACAATACGTGAAATAAAAAAATGAACAAACTTGCGTTTACCCGCCTCCGCAACGGATATGCTTCGGCGAGATTTCACAGAGTAGATGCGTGAAGTGCCATGGGTGACTGCCTTAAACTTTGTCGAAGGGTTAGCTTGTGAGGTTTCATTATTATGTTGATTATTTAGCATCTTTAATTGATTCATGAATAAATTCTTCTAAAGTTATTTTATCTATATCATCTATGTTTAAAAACTGAATTCCAATAGCATATTTTTTTTCTATTTCGTCAAGGCGCGACCAGACTACCTGTCCTAGAACATTTATGATCTTACAGTCAGAATATATAGGTAAAGTTAATTTCATTTTTATATATTTTCCAGCCTTGATCCTTAAGGGAAGCTTTAGCTGAACACCGCCAGCACTTATATTGTTCGTATATGCATACTGCGAAAGGCCTTCTTCTTTAAGATTGTCTTTATCATATCCACATTCTTTAAAGCGTACAGGGAAAGAAAAAGGAATACGCGTGTATTGCCTGCGTTCATTAATTGAATATGAATCATTCTTCTCGAGATTTTTATCCATTTCGACCCTTTTTATAATATAATGATACTATCTTTATTAAGATTATATAGTCAACGAGAAATTTTTTGAATACTTTAATTTTTATTGTTTCAAAATACTCCTCATATTTATATAATCATATATATAAACACGCAACAGGAGCTTTTTATGGATTCAAATATCAAAGTAATGATCGTTGATGACTCTCTTCCATTCAGGAGCATACTTTCATCTTTACTCTCAGAGCATCCCGATATAACTGTTGTCGGAACTGCTTACAGCGGCAAGATGGTCTTAAACAGAATTGAAGAAGAGGGAGCACCTGATATAGTTGTTCTGGATTATGAGATGCCGGAGATGGATGGATTTCAAACCCTAAAAGTAATAAAATCTAAATATCCACAGGTAAGCGTTATAATGCTGACTGCATATGCACAGCAACAAGACGGCCATTTTGTAAAAAGAGCTAAAGAGCTTAAAGCTGACGATATTCTTTATAAAGTACGTGATGGAAAATCCAGAGAAGAAAATATAGCTTATATTAAAAAAGAACTTATAAATAAAATTCTTGAATGTTATAAGGCTAAGTGGACACCAAAAAGGAAATAATATTTTATAAACAAAGCTTAATTATGGCTATAATCTCTTTAAAGAAATCAATAAAGTAGAATCAGATAATTACAAAGTCAGAGACTCCCTCGCATCTTTCTTATAATGAAATAGATCATTTTTTTTAAGCTTTGTTTACCTAAAGGCAAGCCCTCTGCACTACATCTGCTTTGTTATCAAACATTTCCAGTATAAGAATACAGCACAATGTTTGATGCCTCACATCTGCAGCGCATTTGACTTGTAAAATACTATTTCCTTTAAATATTTCTTTCATAAATAAAGCTGAATAAGAAACATAAACTCTTTAATCTAAGTCAATTGTCGATAGTCCATAGACCATAGCCAGAAATCAGAGGTCAGAGAACAGAAGAAAAGAAAAAACAAGATACAAAATAAAAAAACATCAAACCAAATTTAAAATCTCAAACAAATACTATTTCCTTTAAATATCTTCTACATAAACAAAGCTGAATTAGAAATCTAACCCTTTTGAGCAAATCAATAAAGTAAACCCAGACAATTACAAAGTCAGCCTTGCAGCACATAAAATTAAATTCCAATAATCAAAAAAACAAATAACAAAACAAAATCCTAAAAGCCGTCATTCGGGTTTCGTGAATGGAACGCAAGGGTAAAGCACCAAGAACACAGATACAAAATTTATTATTTATTCATAGGCGAAGGCGGGTGCTAACAATTTAAATAAATAAAAAAAAGAGGCAGAACTTGAATATCTGATAGGTGGAAGAAGAAGGGTCATCAATTCAAAAGTCCTGCCTCACACGGCCGCCATCCTTGGCCGCAAATCTATATTAAACTATTAGTTGTTTGGCATTTTCATTTTTTTCAAATAAGGTCTGGGCTTTTGCCTCCTCTGATATATAAGTTAAAATAGATCCCATAAAAGCAATTAATGATATAAAAAAGCCTATATAAAGCAGCAGCTTATTAATAGATATATTGATTTTTTTTTCAGCTATGTCCAGCATATATCCCCACCATTAATTAATTAACACTTTTATATATTAGTATTATACCATACTTTTCATAAAAAATCAATTAAACCAGTAATTTTCATTGTTATGCCTTGCAATATAACCACTTATAGCTACTTTAAAATTATCTAGATATATTATATTATTTTACAAATAGTCATATTGTTGATTATTTTGCTTAACAATTAGTTTTTTAAGAGAAGCAGGCCCTAAACCTATTCTATTTTGCTTATTATAACGTGTTTTTTAAGCTATATAATGTTTGATAGCTTGAATTAAACAGGAAAATACTCTATATTATTTAGAATGGCTTCTTTTTATTTTACTAATAGTATTAAATTCAAAATATGCTGTTTTTTTATTGTAGCTTTAGTCTTGTTTACCGCACCTTTTACCTCCACTGCCAACAACACATTTCCTGTTAAGACCATTGTTATTGATCCTGGACACGGCGGAAAGGACCAAGGAGCATCAGGCCCCAGCGGAATAGCTGAAAAAGAGGTAACTCTTGATATTTCCCTAAAACTTAAAAAAGAGCTGGAAAAAACTAAAAAATTCAAGGTTTTTATGACAAGGACTACCGACAAGTTTGTTTCTTTAAAGAAAAGGAAAAAAATTGCAAAGCGATATAAACCAGATGTTTTAATAAGCATACACTGTGATGGTAATAAGGACAGAGATATAAATGGTACAGCAGTTTATATTCTTTCAAAAAAAGGCGAAAATTTTACTATTAAACGATCCCTCACACAGGGTGATTATGTTTTTAACGGAAACTACATGAATAACTCACTTGCAGACGCAAATCATACCATGGCAAAAACCATGAAGCAAAGCCGTAAATTGGCTGATATAACATTAAAATATCTTCTGGCACAATTAGGAACAAAAGATATGCATGTAAGAAAAGCCGGCTTCAAAGTATTAAAGATCCTAGATGTTCCTTCAATACTTATTGAAGTGGCTTTTATTACAAACTGGTGGGAAGAAAAACAGCTTAAGAAAGATAAATTCCGTCAAAAAGCTGCGGTAGGTATAAGAAAAGCACTTCTTGAGTTCTTTAAAAATAATCCACATAATTGAAATTGGAAAAACCAATACACATTATATACAGCCTTTCCGGTGAAGGAAGAGGGCATGCAACCGTTGCTCTTGCCATTCACAAAGAGCTTACCACCCGACTCCCTCTCCTTAAAATCCATTATTTTTGCGGTGGAAAAGCTTTTTATTTTTTAAACGAATCAGGATTGGATGTAACTAAAATACCTCACTTAAGTTACTCTTATAAAAAAGGTGCAGTAAAGCCTTTTTCTACCTTTTTAAAAAATTTAAGGATCATGCTCAACAAGAAAAACTTCATTTCAATAAAGGAACAAATCATAAGTTTTTCACCGGTACTTTGTTTATGCGATTTTGAATATTTTGTCCCAAAAATTATAAAGAAGCTGAAAATACCCCTTATAAATATAAACCATCAGGGCATTATTACAGAAACAAAATACCCTGTACCTTTAAAAGAAAGATTAAATCACCTTTCCGCTGTTTTAGGAATACATATGATCTCATCTCGCGCTCTAATCAACATCATTACTTCCTTTTTTATACCTCCAGTTAAAAAAAATAAAAAAAATAATATCTTTGTCGGACCAATAATAAGAGAAAACATTGAAAACTCTAGAAAGACAAACTTAAAAAAGGACTTTGTACTTGTTTATGTCATGGATGAATCTTTTAGCTGGATAGAACCTCTTCTTAGTGAAATAACAGAAGAAAATTTTATTATTTCAGGGTTCCCAGCAGCAGATGGTAAAAAACATAAAAACATAATACACAAAAAAATAGATCCTGATGTTTTTCTTGAAGATCTAAAAGATTGTAAATGCGTTATTGCCACATCAGGGCACACTTTGATTGCCGAAGCACTTGCTCTCCAAAAACCTGTTTTAGCACTTTATCAACCCAATCAGTTCGAGCAATTTTTAAATGCACACTTTCTGGAAAATATGGGTTACGGTAAATCAATAGAAGCTAAAGGAAATATACTGCCTTCCATTAAAAACTTTTTGAAAAATATTCCAAGATTTGAAAAAAATATTAAAAACTGTTTTTCTACAGGTAATGCAAAAACAATAGATATCATAATAGAAGAAATAAGAAACAGAAAAGGCTATTAGCCACAGCCTGTCTCGCCATAATCTACCAAAGGTGGACGAAGGCGGGGGGGAGACACATGAAAGCGTAGTGCGTGTGATGCGTTGAGAGTGGTGCGTTCAAGGTGCTTCCTTTCACGTGACCACGTTGACACGTGGAACGTGACTCACGTGGCGGAAGCAAATATTAATATTTCACTACGGAAAAGCACGAAAAAAACTAAATTTAAAAAAACCTTTTCCTAGATTCCTGCTTCCGCAGGAATGACGTACGTTTTATACTTCTACACGGGCACAGCACGCTGTGCCCCTACTACTTTTACAGTGGTACGGGCAGGCGCCCCCGCGTACCGCTGCTCACTTTTTATATTTTTCTTTTCTTTTTTATTTTATTTTAATGTCGTCGAAGACACCATTATTTTTATTTTTTTTACATGGGCGAAAGATTTTTCGCCCCTTGTATGTTTTCACAATTCAGGTAACATCAGAGAAAATATGGGACGCAGATCAATAGGATTAAGAGCTTTATTATCTTTCACACGGACAGGGACAAGCCCTGTCCCTACATACTTTTACTTTCTATGGTTCATGACTCTGTGTTCTCTGTGAACGTGCTAAAAGTCCGCCGGGGCGGGTGGTGTGAAAGGCTTTTGCTTTTTTATCCATAATTTTTATCAATAAGACGCATAATATAATGTTTCTCTATTGCTACAATCAGAACAACATGAAAAAAGATATAATGCAATGTATTCGTATCTACAAAAGAATGCACAAATGATCCTACGAAAACACCCAGTAAAGCTACTGATATTAATTTTTCATCTTTTTTTAGTTTTTCTTTTGAAATAAATAAAAACATCTTATATATAAGAACAATGTAAAATATTAGTGCTGTCAGTCCTGCAAAAACACCCATTTCCACTGAAAGGTTTAGAAAAAGATTATGAGCATGAAAATTATGAAATTCTATCTCTTTAGTAGCATACTTGAGCTTGTCAAAGAACAGCATCATATCAATAATATAGGCTGGACCAAACTGTTTATAAAACTCCTCTCCCATATTCAAAAACCCTACTCCAAACAACGGAGAACGCTCTATCATTCTTAAAGAATAATCCCATATCTGCCCCCTTCCGCTAAGCCCTGATTTTAAACGCAGAAGAAATATGATCTTCTCCAGATAAATCATAATAACGGCTACGACTGATGATACACCTGCAAAGACCATCTTCCACAAATGTTTAGGACGGACATATAGAAGCACTATCCCGCACCCTATCATCATATTAAGAAGCCCTCCTCTGCTAGAAGCAATAAGCTGTGCAAAAGCTATGCAAGCAAACAAAAAACCATAAAAGATCTTTAATGAGCGCTTCTTATTCACAAAAAACAAAACAAGGGCTATCGGCGCAATGGATGCAAGTACAGCACCAAAAATATTCTGATGAAAAAAAACAGAACTGGCTTTAAACTGTTTTAAATCACTTGCCTGCCAGCCAATTTTTAAAGCTATATTCTGCCAACCTATGGGAACTATATAATCCTGAAGAAAAAGAAATTTTTGTTTTCTGACAACTATCCACTGCAATATACCGAAAAGAGCCAGAAAAGTAACGACCAGACAAAGGTTCCTAATAAATACTGAAACTTTCCTTTTTTCATTAAAATAATCACTTAAAGCTAGCATAAACAAAGGAAGAAGAAGCATTCCTAGGCCGCGAATAAAAGTCTTTGAGGGATTTTCTGCATTAATTGTTGATAAGAGGAAAAAAGTAACCAGAAGAAAAAGAAATTTTTTCGTAAACCCAAAATATTTAAGACGAATCTTTACTATAGGCTCTGCATTTCTCTTTAATGACCATATGATACAAAATATAATTATGATTATAGGAGTCATGACCGGTATTGCAAAAGATATTTCATCAACAGGTGAGTTCTGAAAATACATCATTAGAAATATCAGCGCAACCGCAATATCAGGCTTAAAAAAGATAAGAGCTATTAAAAAAACACCACCAATAATAGCAATTGTATACAGATAGTTATAATTTGAAAAAAAGCTTATGCACCATCCTGCAAAAAGGATTATAAAAAAAAAGATTAAAAGTTTTTCAGTTTGATCTTTCAGTAAAATTTCTTCTACCCCACGTAAACAAGTTAATAAAAACATTCATTATAAGGAGTTACCTCCAGATCTTGTCAATAAAAGGAAATACTGGAATATGTGAACTTTTCTTTGCAATAAAAACATGAACATTTCGACCATGAACCAGTTTTGATTTAAAGAAAGCCTCTACATCTTCTATAGAAGTTTTATCATACTGAGTAACAAGAAGTGTCATATCTGCATGAGGTATGACTGTCTGCCAGTCGTCAGACAAATGAGTCGGTGTATTTTCAATAAATATCACTTTATAATGACGCCTAAGAATAGGAATAAAATCTTTTAAATGCGCAAGGAGATAATATTCAACAGGAGAGACCCCCTTACCGCCTGCATAGAAATAATCTATACCGTCTTTTGTTTTTTTTGTCATTATCTTTTCTAATTTATCTTCATCCACATCCTCTGCCTGAAAAGAATCCTCTTCATTTGAAGTCACTTCTTCAAGATTTGGATACTGAGCACTTCCCGATGTATTAAGATTTATTATCACCGGCTTAAGACCAAGTTTATTCAGGAAAACTGCCCAGTGATGCAACAAAAACGACTTCCCTTCTTTACCGTTTATGCTGATAACTTGCACAACAAGTGAACTTCCATTCGTGTTTGAATATAACGTCCTTGTAAAATCTCTGATATTTCTTTCTGCAAATACTTTATGCCCCATATGTACAGACGGGAACTTCGGTACAGTACGCATTGAAGATATACCTTTTTGAAATTCAGCAAGATCTTCTTTTGACCTTATCCTTCGTTGAGGAAGATCTATAAAAATTATGATAAAGAGACATACTGCACATGCAGAGCCCAGACACAATGCCAGAATGATAAATTTCCCTGATGTCTTTACAGGAGGCAAAGCAGGAGAAATTATTTTAACGACTTGAAGCTGCTCCTTATTCATTATTATTCTGTTCTTCTGCTGCTCCTTAATAAGGAACTGGTAAACTTTTTGAGCAGTCGTAAGATCCATTTTGAACCTTACCATCTCCATTTCCAAAGCCGGAAGATCTTTTAATTTTCTCTCATAGATATCAACTATATCTTTGAGCGCTTCTTTCTTTGAGATCAATGCATATTTTTCGGATTCATTTTCAATAATACCTTTTAAAATATCCTGAATAAAAGGCTCTGTTGGAAGATTGTCATAATTATCATTTACCATTCGCCTTATCTTATCTTTCATCTGTTTTTTCAGTTCATTGATCTGCCTGCGTATTGATTCAGCAGCACCAGGTGTAGCATATCTATTTCGCTGTACGTTAAAATACTCATGTTCTAAAGAGACAAGTGCATTACGCGATTCTATAATAGATGAAGAATCAAACATCTCATCTGATTTTTTTAAATTTGATGCATATTTAGTAAACTTCTCTTTTAAGTTTTTGATAATTGCTGTCTTTTCTTTGATAGAGATTGCTACAATATTAAGCTCTGAATTATAACGGCTTAACGTTTCAAGATCTATTTTTGCTTCCAATGCAAGAGAATCGCTAAGTGCTATATTATATTCTCTTTGAAACCTTTCCATCTGGTCCTGAATATCATGAAACTCACGTCGGGATCTTTCTGCTTCAGCAAGAACAAAGTCATACTGCAATTTTGCTTCACTATGCATAATATCAAGAAGTTTTTTTGAATACTCTGATATGAGAACAGATACTATTTTATCGACCTTATCCCGGTAAGAATACTCTGCTTTTATTTTTGATATAAAAGTAAAAGGCTCATTTTTTATCTTTAGTATATTCTTTTTTAAAACTTTTATTTTTTTTCTTATTTTTCGCTCTTTTTTATCTTTAAGGTCTTTTTCAGTAGCATATTTGTCCATTATATTATCAAGCAGCCTTCCAACAGTAAGTTGAAAATAATCATATTTTATATCATCAACAAGATTTAGCTGCTCCACTACTTCACGAAGCACAGCATCGCTTTTTAAAAGAGCCACATTAGTTTTCATATAGACAAGCGCACCCTGAGCTTCCATTGCAGGAGTTTCAACTGATGTTAAAGAAAGATTAGGGCTGATCATTATTTCAGCTTCTGAGCGATATTTGGGAAGAAAAATTATTTTAAGGAAAAATAATCCTGTAAAAAAAATAAAAATTAATGTAAAAATAAAAAATCTTTTAAAAAAGATCTCTGTTAATCTGGTAACAATTTTTTTAAATTCTTTCATAGCCCGTTTTCTGTAATGTATTATTGTTATTTAAATATAGTTTAACATAATACATATAAAATGTCAACTTCTAATTAATATTTAATATATACCTATCTCCCTGAGTTACAACATAATAACTATTATTTCATATATTGATCAAATAAACACTACTATGCATATTTTTGATACTTACATGAATTTTTGAAGAAAATGAAAAAAAATCAAAAATACAACTTATCTTGAACGGGATTTTTCTATGTTTTTTTTGATTACCGAAAAATTTGATGTCGAAGAACCTACCATATGCCCTTTTTTATCATATACGCTGACACTGGGTATAGATGTTATCTTGTGCTGTTTTGCAACAGGACTACCCCAATTATCAATGTTTATCTTTCTTAAGATAACATCATCATATTTTTTTATTAGATCTTCAAGCTTAGGGCCCAACACTTTACACGGACCGCACCAATCAGCATAAAAATCAAAGACAACAACGTACCCCCTTACTGTATTACTTTTAATGTTTACCTTGCTGCCCTTTGATATGGTTTTTATTCTTGCAACATTACCTAATAATTTCTTTCTTGGCTGTGGACTTTCTTTTAAGCCTGGATCAGCTTCTTTTGCTTTAGAACCAGTTTTTTTTGACTGTATATAGACTCTTTTTATTTCTGAAACATTGACTTTTTCTGTTTTATTATCACTCATCTTTACAAGATATCTTTTACCGTTAAAATACAATAACTTTCCCTTAATGACCTGACTGTCCTTTTTTATTATCATGACAATCTGCTCAAACCCTTTGTTTTCACTGAAATAAATATTCTCTGAAAAATAAGAGCCTATTATGATTATCAGCAATACTACCATAATGAAAATTAAGAAATTCTTCATATTTTTTCCTGTGTTTTATATTAAATATTTTACTATAAATAACTTTTAGATTAAAGCTAAAGGATCAATTGTCATACAGAAATGATATCCTCTTCTTTTTTCTGAAAAACGACAGCAAAAAGACCCCCATAATAAATCCTCCTATGTGAGCCCACCAAGCAACGCCTCCTGATGATAATGAATCTTGCGAAGACAAAGCTGAAAATATCTGTATAAGTAACCATAACCCAAAATAAAAAAATGCAGGAACTTCTAAAAAATAAGGTATGAAAAAAACAGGAACAAGGACAACTATTCTTGCCCTTGGAAATATTAGCATATAAGCCCCCATGACAGCTGCTATTGCCCCTGAAGCACCTATTATAGGAACAGCTGAATGAATATTAAATAAAAAATGTGCCATATTTGCAATAACTCCACAAAGTATATAAAAAACCAGAAACCCAACATGACCTACATGATCTTCCACATTGTCTCCAAAAAGCCAAAGCGTCCACATGTTCACAAAAAAATGCATCCACCCACCATGAAGGAACATATTTGTAATAAACGGTAATGGATTATACTGCAGAAGAGCTCTTTCCATTGCCCAATTAAGATCAATATAGCGGGCAGGAACCATACCGTAAATCGCAAAAAACCTCTGTAAAGCATCCTTTGAGAGTGATTTTTCATACAGAAAAACTAGAGCACTTACAATTATGATAGCCCCTGTCATAAGAGGAGGTTTTTGATGAGGGTTTATATCATTAAGTGGTATCATATCTTTAATTTTCTCTTACATTTACTATAAGCTAACATCTTTCTAAATCAAATAATAATTATTATTATTGACCAAAACGTTTTCAAACATAATAATTACTCTAAATTTAAAGGAGGGCTTAATGAGGGTAATTGAAGATGATTTTGAAGATGACCTAGGGGATGATTTTGAAGATAATGAAACAGATGATGATGCTGAAGATGATGATAACTATGACTATGATTAATCTTTTGAAGACGAAGATAATCAAGATTAATGAGTGAATTTAATAATATACTACAAAGGACAGCATTCAAATGCTGTCCTTTGTAGTTTTTAGGTCACCATGGAAAAAAATGACATAAAACTTATTGATACTGAAAAGCTAAAAGCCATTATGACATCAAATGGTTTTAAGGCATATAGAGCCTCCCAGATACAACACGCAATATGGAAAGAAGGCGCAAATACCTTTGAGATGATGCCCATTCCTTTAAACCTTAAAGATTTTCTTAAAAAACATTTCTATATTTATACTTGTAAGGTCATAAATAAAAGTTCCAGTAAGGATGGAACCATTAAATTTCTTTTAGAATTTTTGAATAAAACATATATAGAAACAGTTTTTATTCCGTCATCATCACACAACACACAATGCATATCATCCCAATCAGGATGCAAAATGAGATGTCGTTTTTGCGCAACAGGTGAAAGTGGTTTTAAACGAGATCTTTCAGCCGGAGAAATAATAGAACAGATCCTGATAATACAGAAATTAACCGGAGAAAGTATCGGAAATATTGTTGTTATGGGAATGGGAGAGCCTTTTGAAAATTATAACAATTTAATGCAGGCGATCCGTATCATAAATTCAAAACATGCTCTTAACATAGGAGCAAGAAGAATCACTGTTTCAACTGTAGGGATCCCAGAAGCGATAAAACGCTTTGCTGATGAAAACATACAGGCACGGCTTTCGATATCACTTCATGCAAGCGAAAATTCACTTCGCTCTCAAATAGTACCCATAAACAAAAAATATCCAATAGAAGATATATTAAAAGCCTGTCGTTATTATAATAAAAAAGCAAAAAAATATGTCAGCTTTGAATACATCCTTTTAAAAGGGATAAATGACTCTGAAAAACATGCAATATCACTTTCAAAAAGACTAAAGGGCTGGAAATGCAGAGTAAATTTAATTCCTTACAACCCTGTAAATTCATCAGAATTTATGCGATCAGATAATGGTCAAATAAAAACTTTCAGTAACATCCTTAAAAAGTTCGGCATCAATACCACCATAAGAAAAGAAAGAGGCGTGGACATAAAAGCAGCTTGCGGCCAGTTAAAAAGTTCTTTTTTGAAAAACAAAAATACTTAACCAATATTTTGCCTGGTCTTAATTTTTATAAGACTTTATAATATGTTCAATTAAATAAAAGTAATAAAATATGATAAAAAAACGTTTAAATGTTCATTTATTACAATTTTCAATTTCCTGGGAAAAAAGGGAAAAAAATTTTAAAAAAGTCTTATCGATTTTAAAGAAAAACCGCATTAAAAAAGGAAGCATTATCTGCCTTCCGGAATATTTCGCAACAGGGTTTACATTGAATTCGCGTAACCTTGCCGAAGATGAAAAAGGACCAACATCATCATTTTTATCCTTCCTTGCCAAAGAATATAGCTCTTTTGTAATAGGCTCATCAATAATAAAAACAAGTAATAAAAAAAGGCCAACCAACAGTGCACTTGTCTTTTCTTCCAATGGGAAAAGAATTGTTCGTTATGACAAGTCTCATCTTTTTACACCAGGCAAAGAAAAAACATTTTATTCAAGAGGCAAAAATATTTCTACATTTAAGGTAAAAGGGAAATTGTTTGCAGTTGTTATCTGTTTTGACTTAAGATTTCCTGAACTATTCAGGATACTTTATGAGAAAAATGTAACCGGTATATTTGTAATTGCAAACTGGCCGGAGACAAGACATCACCACTGGGAAACACTTCTTCGAGCAAGAGCAATTGAAAATCAGTGCTTTATTTTTGGAGTAAATAGAAAAGGTTCCTCGCCTTACCAAAACTATAAAGGCGGTACTTCAATTATAGGCCCTTTTGGAAATATTATAGAAAGTTCAGGCAGGAAAAATATGATTTCTGCTGAAATAGATATTAACAATGCAGATAATGAGAAAAAAAGATTTTCAATAAAGAATGATAGGGCTTTTGATACTTATAAAAAATATAATCCATATAAGTGAGGACAGAGGGAAGAACAGTTAATTGGTTTACTTGTTAAATAGTTAACTGGTTCAAGGAGCACTGAAGCGCGATAATTATAAAAAAAAAGATAACTGTGTAAGGAAAAATTACAATTTACATTTTGCGTGGATCCCGCGGTTAAACACGCGGGATGACATACGTTTTGGTTTCGAATTTTAAACCTTTTACGGGGGTTGCTTCGTCGCAATAAATCACAATGATTTACTGCTTCTCGCAATGATAACGTTTTCTTTTTTATTACTTTTTATACGGGCGTATTGCAATACGCCCCTACATACTTTTATGTTTTTCTCTTCGTGGTTTTTGTGGTTAATTAAAATAATGCGTCGCAGACACCATAATTTTAAGTACTTTAGCTCACTTTAGGCATTTAAAACTTTATATATCTGTCTTACCTAGGCGGGATTTAAAACTTCTGAAATTTTACTGATCACATCTTCAAATTTGAAAGGTTTTACTATATATCCTGCTGCTCCTACCTGCAACGCCTCTTTTAATTCCTCGACAAGAGATCTACCGGAAATCATTAGAACAGGAATATCCTTTGTTAAATCATCTCTTTTTAATTTTCTGCATGTTTCAACTCCGTCTATCCCGGGCATTTTTCTATCAAGCAATATTATATCAGGCCTACTTGTTCTCGCTTTTTCTATACCCTCTTCACCACTGCCTGCCTGAATAACTTCATACCCATTTTTCTGGAGGTCAAACTTAAGAATAAACCTTAAATCCTCTTGATCATCAATAACTAAAACCAGTTTCTTATCCATAGTACAAAAACTCTTTTTTTTATTAAAATTTTATTTGTAGCTCAATCATAAAATAACAGTTTCTAAAAATTTTATCAATAAAACTATTATTTTATCGTTAGAATCCATATACAAGCGGATCATAATTTAAGATACTTAATATAGCCTGTGCCGCTCCTATCACACTTAAATTACCTTTTTTAGGAGTATTAAAACCATGACCTTTCGGCACATCCGGTAAAGTTGCATAAGGATAACAAAAAGTCCCATTATCATCTATTGCAAGCTCCATCATGCTTTTCAATAGTTCAAGCCTTTTTTTGGAGTATCTATTTGATCTTTCATTTTTACCTAACCTTTCAAAATCACTTGATAATCTTTGATATGCATTTATTAGCTGAAATGTCCACTCGGGTGATACAAGCACTTCTCTATTTAACTTTTTGGCTGTTTTTTTATCAATAAAATCAGCACCTTTTACGAAAACTTCTTTCCCGTCAGGCTTTATAAAACTTACAATGGATACACAATTATTTTCTACAAACTCAATAATATTTATCGCAAGTCCGGCCTCTATAGTATCCAGCACTTCCACACCAAGAGCTGAAATACCCCAAGTTTGAACATCTGTAGCAACATTTTCATCAGGTTCCTTTCTGCAACCTCTATTAAATCGTTGCTGGGTTTTATTAAAACCCGCTTTTTTTATCCAAATTAAAATATTTTTATTAGCAGAATTGTATTTTTCATTTTTTGTTTCCTGATAAAGCAAATTAAACAAAGCATATGCATCTATGTTATGCTCGGTTGCAAAGATTTCCGTAAAGCTATAATCCGGCATTTTTTCAAAAATATCTGAAGTTACGATTGCCTGATCCTTTGGATATATAGGGTCTCCCTTTGGCCCCAAAGGGATGCCACCGTAATTAATATCTGTTTTATCCTTATTCTGTAAAGATAAATTAAAATCAGCTAGCTTAATGGCAAAACTTAAGTATTTCTTCTCACCCGTTGCTTTATAAAGATGAAAAGATGCAATTCCCATCCAAAGGTTCTCACCAGACCATACAAGCCAGCTTACTCCTGCATTAGGTTCATACGCAAAAACCCCACCTATAAGCCCTCCTAGTCTCCATACATTTTCTTTTGACATATAAAGATCTATTATTTTTTTTGCCTTATCAATGTTACCCGATGCAGTATAAGCTAAAGCTACCACTGCCGCATCATAAGTAATACACCATTTTTCAAACCTTTTATCACCAACATGGCTATATGGAAGACCGGTATCAGGATCAGAGTTCTTTGTTATCCATTTTAAAAAACCATCAATATTGTTCTTATATAAATCTGCATGGATCTCTTTAAAACAAAAAGTAATTGCAAATAAAATGATAAATAAAATAAGTTTATAATTAGGTTTCATATTAGAAATTGATTGAAGAGATTAATTTATCAGATAGAACTGTCATCTAATATTAAAACAGGTTCAACTAACTCAGATTCTATCCATATTTTGTGATTATTTCCGAGATTTGGTATTCTTCCGAGTTTGACTTCAATATGCCCATCAGGGCTTACGTTTGTAACTTTTAGAGCTTTGCCTACATTGTTTTCAAGATATGATACTATTTCTTTTGATAACTTATAGACTTCTTCCGGCACTTTCAGCATTTTAACAAAACCGCCTACTTTTAATTTGCTCATTTTTATTACCTTTTCTAATTAAATATTATGTTTAAGAAAATCGTGTCCAGAGTGGACTTTCAAGTTTTAATAATACAATTTTTGGTTTAAAATCCAAAGAAATAATTAAAACACTAATTCTCCATTAGTTTTTTCATTTTCATCCTTTTTAAATTTTCTTTTGTTCTTTATTATACCAGAGTAAAGAACAAACCGATTTAAAGCATATTCCAAAAGGAAATAGAATAAGAACAAAAACCATTAAAAAAGCACGTATTGGATTTTCTATTCTTCTATTTGATGTAGTTACAGGATGATCGGTAATTATATCAAATGACATTTTTCTTTTTTTACCCCAAACAAACATATTTCTTGAAAACCATATTTCCTCACTTGCATAAACTTTCTCGCTAAATCCTCCGATATCATCAAACGCTTGCCTAAGGCAAAAAACAAAACACCCTGCAGCTAAAGAAAATTTTACTGATGCAAAAGTCCATAGACTCATAAGAGTTCCTGCAAAAAAACCTATTGGTTTATCCATTGTTACGATTACTCCGCCGCCACAACAAGTTCCTGTTGATAATTTTTTTAAAGCATCTTGTAAAAGATCTTTTGATAAGACAGTATCTGCATCTAAAAAAACAAGATATTTACCCTTTGCTATATTTCCACCTTTATTCCTGGCACGTGATATCTGGTTTACTGGTTCAAAAACTACCTTTGCACCATACTCTTTCGCTACTTTAGAAGTTTTATCAGAAGAATTGTTATCAACAACAATGACCTCACCCAAAAAATCTATTTTTTTCATAGCTTCATTTAATGCTTTTAAAGACTTTGGAAGCCAAGTCTCTTCATTAAAGCTGGGAATAATAACAGAATAATCGATCATTTTGAGATTAATAGATCCAGGATAACAGCCAGTATCGACATAAAGAAAATAAAAAAGTAGTTAATACCTTCTTTTGTTTTAACAAGAGATGATAATATGTATGAAATAAGATACCTGTCTTCAACAGAAATCTCCTTTTCACATTCTATTTTTGCAATAAGATCATTTTTTCTGATTATTCTTTTTCTTTTTTTAGATATATAACCTCTATATGCAAAAAAATAGATATAACCAATAACAGCAAAATACCATACAGGCCTTACAAGGTGGGGATAAAGCTTATCTATAACAGTAAGTGAGCGGAAACAAGCCGCACAAATAATACCTATAATAAAGGTGAAAATTATAACCAGTCTCGAAGCTGTTTCAGGTTTTTTATTCATTTTTTAAATTTTAGACTTATTTTAGAATACTTGCAATGATTAGAAATAAAGAGAAAACAATTTATGAAGGATAGAAATGAATTATCTTTCTTCTATAATGTACGTATAACGTCCGTTATCAGTTAGCCGGAATGTGCCTGTAGATAAGTCACCATCATCAAGTAAAGAATCAAGTGCTTCAAGCTCATCTGTAGTAGCTTTTGTTTCAAAAAGAGCTATACCTGCATAATCATAACCGCCGCCTTCACCCCATGAAGGCCCCTCCCAGTTATAACTACCTCCTAAAGCATCTGAATTCCAGCTATTTTCAGTTATATACCCCTGCATACTGGCCGGATATATAAGGTGAGTATCAAGAGGATATTTCCCTTCTTCCATACAGTACATCTGGAAAGCATCAGCAAAAACCTTTATATTTTTAGCTACGCGAGCTACTCTGGCATTTTTTCTGGCCCTTAAAAAAGATGGCATTCCAATGGCAACAAGAAGGCCTATTATCGCTACGACTATCATGATTTCTACTAAAGTAAAACCTGATCTTTCGTATATTTTTTTCATATTTTATCCCAGCTTCTATTTTTATTCGTAAAACACTAGTACAACAGCATTAACAACTTTACATAAAATTTGAAAAATATATATTTATTCTTATAATATTATACAATTAAATACATTAAAAAGGAAGTCTTTGACTGCTTTTTTGAGTGTTTTTTTGTAAAAAAACAGCTCAATTTTCATACTCAAGATATCTGTAGGTATGCTCTTTTAACATATAAACATATTCATCTGAAATAACAGTATTTTTTTCGGACATTTTATCTATAGTCCATGCAAACTGAGACATAAAAGGAACAGCAAGATTATACTCATTTTTGAGCCACTTTTTGCTGCCGATGTTCATAACCTGCAAATCTTTTAGTTGATCATTTTTTAAAACCTGTGCAAGCTCCTTAACTGAAAGCCAGTTACTTTCTTTATCTTTTACTATCGCTCCATAATCAGTATCTATCATAAGCCATCTTTTTGAAGATGTTGATAACACTTCACTGACAACATGGCCCACTTCACCTTTTTCAGGTTTTAAATAAATCTCTTTTGTTTTATAGCCACTTTTTGACATCAAAAAGTTTAAGAATTTCGTTATATTACCGCAATGTAAGCAAAGAGGCTGATCACTTGCAAAAAATTTTCTAAGCAAATTTTGAGGCACACATGAAGTTGCACCATGCTTTTTCATCATTTCAATTGAAGCATCGGATTTTGAATGAACAGAGTTTTTTGCAACAAAGGAAGCTATTGATAAAATTTCTTTTTCTACTTCCATTTCATCTTCAAGGATCAATATTTTAAAGTTACCCATTGTAGTCCTTAAATAGTAATCACCTTCTTCAGGAAAAGTTATTTGTTTTCTATCAAAAATGATCTTACTTATATCAGTACCTTTATAATTTCCGGGTACAGGAAATGTCCCGACTATTTCAGGAGGACTCTTTTCAAGAAAAGGCTTAAAGACTTTATCTATATTTGTAGCTATTTCTGACCATTGTACTTTTTTCTTTTTAAAGATAAGAAACAGATCATCCGTTACAGGCTCTACAGCTATTTTATCCCAACCGTACCTTACCCCCTTTGAAAATCCTTCCTTTTTCCCTTCAATAAATCCTGAAGACTTTCCTCGCAAAAAACCTGAATAATATGAAAATATCAGAATTGCGATAATAAATAAAAAGCTTAGAGCAATTGTTCTTTTTTTTATTTTATTAATTGTTCCCTCCACATTTACAGTGATAACAAGAAGATGCATAAAAAGCTCTTATTGGTATTCCGTAAAAATGTTTCCCGCATTTCGGGCATTTTGAACTTATGGAATATGTAGCTACAAATACACCTGACATTACAAATGGCATTATAAGTAGCGGATTAAATCTTATATTTTTAATTTCTGTAACTACAGCTACAACTATTATTGCTAATAACATCAAGCCAAAGAAGCCAAGTCCTAAAGTTCTTTTTCTATTAAGTTTTTTTATCTCAAGAGAAAAATCTTTTTCTATTTCTTCTGTCAAAACTAACCTCCTTTTTTATACTTCTTTTGGAAATTCATTTTCTACTACATCAATCAATTCAAAAGATTCAACTTCTAAAGAATAGTAAATAAAACTGCTTGTATACCCTTGCTCATATTTGGAAACCGGTTTCACTTTTTTAATAGAAAGAACACCAATAATACGTACCAATTTACCTTCCGTATGTTTCTTTAAATATTCTTTTCCTGAAAGATATATCTTATCACCAGATGATAGAACAACTCTTTCACCAAGCCCTTTAGCAAAAGCACCCCATGCTATACCATCTATCTGAATACGTTTTCCAACAAGTGGTTTAATAATATGGTCAACATCTGATATCCTTTCATCAGCAAAACAAACAGTACTGATAAAAAGTAGAAATATTATAATAGTTGCTTTCATTCCCCTCTCCAATAAATTTAAATTAACTGAGTTGTTAATTCTTTAATTTTAATAAAAGTTCCTCCAAACTATTATTCACAATCTAAGTGTGCTGTATATGCAAGGCATCACATAAAAAGATAAACTTATTTAACTTTGTCTGTTGTCTGTAGCTTTTAAGAACTTAGTGTGTTTTAAATGTGAGGCTTGCGAGTGAATATGACGCAAGCGTATTTTTTCCATACGCTGAGGAATCTTTAGCGAGTATAACGAAACAGTTGAAATTCAATAAGTTCTTAAAAGCTATAGACAGACTCCGTCCCTCTAACTTACATTAAAACACACTAAAATATTATATCATAATGTACTTAATATTATTTAAAAAAACAGGAGTGAAACAGAAATTTAAAAAGCATTTAAGAACTTCGTAAGCCAGGTTTTATTCGCCAATAAGCTTTATGACTTTATCGGACATAATATTCGGGGTGGTGCTTAACTTTACACAAAAATCATCAGCACCTAATTGACGGCCTTTTACTACTTCTTCACCACTTGATTTTCCGGTTAAAATAATAACAGGAATATCTTTTGTTATATCATTTTGCTTCAGTTCCTGTAATACTTCAAAGCCATTTTTGTCAGGAAGCATAATATCAAGAAGAATAAGATTGGGCTTTTGTTCAAAAGCAGATTTCAGACCAGCCTCTGCTGTCTGCTCATACATGATCAGGAATCCTTTCGCTTCTAATGAAGAACCCATTACCATGCGGACAGTCGGACTGTCGTCTATCAATAAGATCTTTTTTATTTCAACCATTAAAATTAATATAAATAAATTATAAAAAGAAGTAAAGGTTAAAGTAATTTGTTAGTTTGTATTTACTTCAAATTTTCAATCACAATAACATCTTTTTTTCCGCATTTATCACATTTACTAACATTAAGGCGTTTTTTAAATAAAGCAGGCCTTAATGATTCACGCGTCTTTTGCTGTACATTTCCACATGTTGTACATTTCCCCTTAAAGAACACCTTACCATTTAAAGCATCATCTTTTACAAGTAATGCACCATGAAGATTAACAGATCCTTTTTTTGCGATTTTTTTGACTTGCTTATCTTTAACTTGATTGGACTCTTCCACAGCAGGTACTGAAGATACAACTTTTGGACTCTTCTTTGAAAAAAGTGCAAAAAGAATAACAGCAATAATAAAAACAAAGAATACACCGGAGAGAACATAAAACATCTTTTTAATTGAAGGAGAAGATGCTTCCTTACTCTTTTCTGGTGCAGAAGCTTCCTTCTTTTTCTGGGGCAAAACAGTAATAATTGTTCCAAGATCAGTATCTGCTTTCTTTTTCTGATTTGGACTTATACGTAACAGATTTTTATCTAACTCCTTAACAACATCCTTAAAAGACTGAAAACGGTCTTCAGGTTTTACTTTTGTCATTTTGAAATAAATACGCCTTAAGAAATCAGGAGTGTCAGGATTTAAATCTTTAGGATCCGGACGTGAAGTATTTAAATGCTGTTGAATAACCGTATAAAGGTCACCCTTAAACGGTTTCTTTTTTGTAAGCATAAAATAAAGAATAACACCTGTTGAGTAAATATCGCTGCGACTATCCACATCTGCACCATTTATCTGTTCAGGGCTCATGTAATAAGGTGTCCCTAAAAGCTTTCCTGTTCCGGTAAGTGTTGAATGTGTATCAATTGCCTTTGCAAGACCAAAATCCATGACCTTCAATACTCCTGCGGAAGTTACCATTATATTTGAAGGTTTCATATCTCTGTGAACGATCTTTCGTTTTTCAGCCTGAAAAAGTGCTTCAGCAATACTTTTCATTATCAATGCCATTTCCTTTGGCGAGATCAATGGATTATCAAGGATCTTTTTCTGAAGAGTTTCTCCATCAACGTACTCCATTACAAGATAAAGGTTATTATCTTCCTTACCGGTATTATAAATTTGAACAACATTGGAGTGGTTTATTCGTGCAGCAGATCTTGCTTCTCTTATAAAACGCTCTTCATAATCTCTTTCTTTCACAAACTGAGAAGATAAAAGTTTTAGAGCTACTTTCCTGCCAAGGGATAACTGCTCGGCCTCATAAACAATGCCCATACCCCCTTCACCGATTTTCCGAATTATCCTGCATCCGCCTATTACTTTATCTTTCATAGAGTACCTTTTATAAATTTTAATACAGAAAAGCATGTAAAGCAAATGATTTGTGGGACTTATAAAAAATAAAAAAACCTCTAATATCGAAAAACAGAGTCGTATATATAATTTTTTTAGTGCGAATTAATCTTTTATCTTATAATATTAAATATAATCATGAATACATCAATACGAATACAATTTCGTTTTCTTTATATTATTTTTTTTATATGCCTTTTCCTTTTTATCCCAAACAAAGATGTACTAACAGATACCAATGCTGATAAATATTATGAACAGGGTAATTTATTTTTTGAAGAAGAAGAATTTGGTAAAGCTCTTTACGAATACGAAAAAGCTATTATATTGGAACCAAATCATGTTTTTGCTCTCCTTGGAATCGGAAATGTTCATTTTAAGTTAAATGATATTGATAAAGCATATGAAAAGTTTATTCTTGTTATTAAGCTAAAGCCAAAATGTTTTGATGCCCACCTTAAATTAGGAATAATTTTTAAAGAAAAAAACAAAAGAAAGGATGCTCTAAATTCTTTAAAAAAAGCCATAAAATTAAACTCCCATTCTGCTGAAGCATATTTTTATCAGGGGCTTATATATTTGGATCTTAAACGATACATTGATTCAAACAACTCATTTCTTGAAGCAACAAATGAAGAACCTGTTTACATGTTAGCACACTACTATCGAGGCATTGTCCTTGTTAAGCTTGATAAATTTGAAAATGCAGTTGAATCATTTAATAAAGCAATAACGATAGACCCGACTTATCCTGATTCACACTTCCAAATGGGAATCAGCTATATAAATAAAGAACAGTATAAAGAAGCACTCCCCCATCTTCAAAAAGCAGTGAATATTATAATACCTAAAAAGGAAAAACCCGATTACACAGGAAAGCTCTATTTTTATATTGGAGAAGCGTTCCTCAATCTTAAAGAGTACCCAAAAGCAATAACAGCTTACAGCGAAGCTTTAAATTCAAATGAAGAAAGTGCTGGCCTATATCTTCATCTTGGGAAAAGTTTTTTAAATATTGATAGGTTACAAGATTCTATAAAAGTATTTGAAAAAGCTGTAAAAAAATATCCGGATAATAGCTCTATCAGAATATGCCTTGCGAGATCTTATGAAGGCATAGGATTTCACAGTTCTGCTCTGCCTCATTATGAAAAAGCTCTTTTGTTAGATCCTGAAAACCCCGACATCTATTATTATCTTGGGCTAGCTTATAAAAAATCAAAAAAATATGAAGATGCCGTTAACTCTCTTAATAAAGCGATTGAACTGAAAAAGGATCATGCTGATGCATATTTTCACCTTGGAATAAGCTATCAAAACTTAAAAGAATATGATAAAAGCCAAAATGCATTTAAAAACACCATAAAGCTTAATAAAGGACACACTGGAGCTTATAAAAATCTTGGAAATATTTTGTTTCAAAAAGGAGATTATTTAAAAGCTGTAAACCTTTACAAAAAAGCAATTAAAATAAGTAAAAATGACCCTGAATTATTCTTTTATCTTGGAACATCATTTCGCATCTTGAATAAAATGCCCAAAGCAGAAAATGCTTTTAAAAAAGCTATAGAAATCAATCCTGACTATTTGGAAGCAAGAATACGCCTTGCACAAGTCTATTATGATCAAAATAATTTCCCAAAAGCAATCAATACATATAAAGAGATCATTGATCTCGATAAAAATAATACCTCTGCCCATCTTTATATCGGTCATTCCTATTTTAAACAAAAAAAACACCTGTTAGCAGCAGGTGCTTTTTCTAAAGTAGTTTTGATCGAGCCAAAAAACATTGAAGCCTACAAAAATCTCGGATTATGTTTTTATGAGTTAAAACAATTTGATAAAGCAGCAATTGCATTTAGTAATGCACTAAAATTTAAAAAAGATGATGCCCACATTCTTTTCCTTCTGGGAGATTCTTATTTTAATATTAAAAAATTTAAAGAAGCTCAAGATAAATTTAAAAAAGCTGTAGAACTTGCCCCAAGAGATGGAAAGGCACTAAAAAGACTCGGAATTTCGGAATTTAAACTTAATAATTTCACACAATCTGCTAACGCATTTGAAAAAGCAATAAAAAGAAAGCAAAGATCTCCAGAAGTTTATTCTTATTTAGGAATTTCCTACTCTGAACTTAATAAAAAAGATAAAGCTATTGAAGCTTGTCAGGAAGCTGTTTATCTTAGCAATAACAACGTAGAATATATACGAAATCTTGCAAAAGTATATTATAAGTTCGGTGAATATGAAGATGCCATAATATCTCTAGACGAAATTATCCAAACAGTTCCTGACGACATTGATTCTTATTTGATGCTCGGAAATATCTATTTAAATATTGATAAACCTCTTGAAGCAGAAAAAAATTTCCATGAAGTTTTAAGTCTTAATAACGATAACTTAGAGGCAGAGACACAGCTTGGGCTTATTTACTACCAAAAAGGCCTTTATTCTGATGCAATTAACTGTCTCAAAAAATCCCTTACAAAAGAACCTGACAATGCTGACGGACATAGAATAATAGGTAAAGCCTATACTTCTATTAATAATTATGATGAAGCAATCCTATCTTTAAAAAAAGCACTCCGCCTGATTCCAGAAAGAATCGATGTAATAAATGATCTTTGCAATGCAATTGCGGTTACAGGAGAATTTGAAGAAGCAGAAGAGATCTATAATAAAGCTCTTTCAAAATATCCCGAGAACGCTTTTCTTCGTTCCAACCTTGGAATATTCTATAGTAAAACAGGTAAAAAAGAGCAAGCTGAAAAAGAATGTATTGCTGCAATTAAAATGAAACCTGATTCGGTTAAATTACATCATAATCTTGGGCTTGCTTACTATTACTTAGACAATAAAGAAAAAGCATCAGAGATATTTAATAAAACTATTCTTCTTGATAATAATTACACAGATGCATACATAATGCTCGGCTTTATATCTGAAGAGAAAAAAGATTTTGAAAAAGCATTGTTCTATTATAATGAGGCAATACGCACTGATGATAAGAATATTGAACCTTATTACTATAAAGGCGTAGTACATGCTAAATTAAATAATTATGAAAAAGCAAAAAAGAATTTTAAGAAAGTTATACTGCACAAACCAAATCATATTGATGCTATCTATAATTTAGGTGTCATTTATACTCTTCTTGGTAATACTGGAAAAGCACACAAGCAACATAAAATTTTAATCAGGCTTCACAAAGGATCTGCAGACGAACTTATGGGAATAATCCTGTACTGATACAGACACAAGACTCAAGCAAAACCTCAGAATCCAAAGACCTAAAACAAAGAAGAAATAACAAAAGGCACAAGACTCAAAAGCGTTGTTCGTCGTTCGTGATTCGGGGTTCGTGAATTGAGCGCTCCGCGATATAAAATAAAAAGCAGAGAACAGAAAAAAATCGAGGGATGAAGGACGAGGGACAAAAAAACAGAAGATGCACGATACAAGATACACGATAAATAAAAGCAAAAGACTTTAGACTCAAGGGGAAAAGCACAAGATAGAAAAGAATAATAAAGAATAAATGTCCATGGACCGTGGTCAATAGACCATAGTCAGAAAAAAACAAAAGAAAAATTAAAAATAAATAAATCACCCCGCAGGAGTAACCAAGTAACACCTACGGGGTGGTTTTTTATACTACGCTTTACAGCGGGCGCAGGCTAGCGGCGCCCCTACTCACATTCTACTTTTTATGTTTTACAAGGGCGGTTCGCTTATTTTACACCAAATCCTTGCCCTCATGAACCACGTGGGGTTCATGACCGTAAACCCTACGTGGTTTACGGCTATCGCAGATCCGCCAGCGCTTTGAGGAGGACTCACTTTTTATTTTGTTGTTTTTCACTTGAAACCTCGAATCCTTGAACTCTTTTTTTCTACTTTCTACAATTACAATTGACAAATAAAATACTGATTGTTAACATAAAAATTCAACTGATTTATTAGTATTTATTTTTACGTAAAAAAATTTATAATTTACTGCTGTCAAATAAGTTATTTCAACTTCTAGTAAATTTATTCTCGGAGGGAAACATAGTGAGTCTTCAACGCGCATTCATTAAAAATATTATTGAAAAAGCAAAAAAAGATCCTAAACATATCGTGTTTCCGGAAGGAGAGGATACGCGTATCCTTGAAGCAGCGCACGTAATTACAAAAGAAAAAATTGCAAAGATAACTATTCTTGGCGATGAAGATAAGATATCTAATTTTTATGATGAAAAAGGATATTCGAAAGAAAACATCTCTATAGTTGATCCTACTAAATCACATGACATCCCTCATTTTGTAGAACTCTTTTATATTTTAAGAAAACATAAAGGAATTTCTATTGAACAGGCAAAGGAATTTGTAAAACAGAACAATTATTTTGGTACTCTTTTAGTATACGATAAAATGGCTGATGCTCTTATATCAGGAGCATCACATTCAACTGCTGATACAGTAAGACCTGCTTTGCAAATAATAAAAGCTTCAAGAAAGACATCTATTGTATCCAGCATGTTCTTCATGTGTTTTGATGAAAAAACACTGATATTTGCAGATTGCGGGCTTGTTGAAGATCCTAATGATAAACAACTTGCTGATATGGCAATACAAAGTGCACTAACCGCTCTTCAATTTGATATTGAACCTGCTGTTGCGCTTCTGTCATATTCCACCAAAGGATCAGCAGAGAGCCAGATGACAAATAAAATAGTCAGAGCAACAAAAATAGCTCAGGAAAAAATAGCCCAGCTATATCCTGATCTGCCAATAAAGATAGACGGCGAGCTTCAGGGAGATGCTGCAATAGTCCCAAGTGTTGCGATCAAAAAATGTCCCGGAAGTATTTTGCAGGGAAATGCAAAGGTTCTTGTATTTCCTGATCTGAATGCTGGAAACATTGCTTATAAGCTTGTACAAAGATTATGCGGAGCATCTGCTTTTGGTCCAATATTACAGGGGCTTAAAAGACCTGTAAATGATCTTTCTAGAGGATGCAGCATAGATGATATTGTCGGAGTAACAGCAATAACGGTAGTTCAATGCCAACAAAAAGAAAATGAATAAGAAGGGTTAAAAGTTAAACATGAAAATTCTAGTAATCAATTCAGGATCCTCATCTATAAAATATGAATTATTTAACGTTCACACTCATGATGAATATACTGTTCTTGCAAAAGGAGTAGCAGACAGAATAGGAATAAGCGGAGCATATATACAGCATAAAAAAAATGATGAGGAGGAAGCTATTATTGATATGGATCTTCCAAATCATACAACAGCAATAGATGCGATTCATAAACTACTTGTCGACCATCAGCATGGCGTTATTGAAAACATCAGCGAAGTAGAAGGTGTCGGGCATAGAGTTGTACACGGAGGTGAAGATTTTACAGGCTCTGTTCTTGTTGGCAAACAGGTGATAGAAGCTATTAAAAAAAACTCTGAACTTGCCCCCCTTCACAACCCGCCTAACCTCCTTGGAATAGAAGCAACAAGTAAAACTCTCCCCTCTGTTCCACAGGTAGCAGTTTTTGATACTGCTATTCATCAGACAATGCCGCCAAAAGCATATTTATACGGCTTATCTATTGAACAATATAAAAAATATGCTATTAGAAGATACGGGTTTCATGGAACATCGCACGGATATGTTTCAAAAAAAGCAGCAGAAACAGTCGGTAAATCACTAAAGGAACTAAAAATTATAACATGTCATCTTGGTAACGGTGGATCTATTACAGCATTTTTAGATGGTAAATCAGTTGATACTTCAATGGGATTTACTCCTTTAGAAGGAATAATTATGGGAACACGCTGCGGTGATCTTGACCCATTCATACCAATTTATATTATGGAAACACAAGACATGACGCATGAGGAAGTCAATATCCTTATGAATAAAAAGGGCGGGCTATTAGCATTAACCGGAAAAAGAGATATGAGAGATGTCCTTCAAGAAGCTAAACAAGGCAGCATCGATGCAATAAACGGAATAGAGATGTATGTATATAGAATACAAAAATATATAGGTGCCTATGCTGCTGCTATGAATGGGGTAGATGTTATTGTGTTTACTGCCGGAATAGGAGAAAACAGCTTTTATATCAGAGAAAAAATACTTAAAAACTTTAGTTACCTTGGCCTGATCTTAGATACTGAAGCAAATAATAATAATGAAATTATAATATCCACAGAAGATTCCAGCATTTATGCAATGGCCATCAAAACAAATGAAGAACTAGTAATAGCAACAGAGACATTTGATATCATCTCTAAAAAATCGTGATTCGTAATTGGCGGATTTATAATTCGCCCCTATCGCAGATTCGCCAGCACTTTGTGGAGGACTAACTTTTTTACCGTTTTACAAGGGCGGATTTAGAATCCGCCCCTACATACCTTTTATGTTTTTTGCTTTTATTTTTTTCTGTCTTCTGGTTTTTCCAATCTGTGTGGTCTGTGCAACTTTTATTTATTATTGTGTTACAGGTGCACCAGCAGGAACTTTAGCCATTCCTTTTGCTATTGCATCTTTTATGAGCTGTCCTATATCTGCCTTATATTCCTTGTTAGGAATACCTGCATTATCTGCAAGTGATTTAATCTTTTTTAAAGCTGTTTTAAGCTCTTCATCTGTTACTACTTTTTTGAAATTCTTATTGGTGTTACCACCTGAAGTTTGAGATGTAACCATTATTGATTCCATTGCAGATTCTAGCTGATTACCATTAATGTTTTCTTTTACCATACCATGCATAGCGCGAGAAAGAGTTATCCGGGCTGCTGTTTTTTCTTCTGCTGTCAATTTTGATTTCTCTATATAGCCTGCTTCAAAACCACGTACCATAATAGCACCCACAAGAGATTCCTGAGCAAGTGCTTCCATTATAGCTGCTCCCTGCTGAGCACTTATTTTTCCATCACGTATATCTTGAGTAAAAGAACTTATAGCACTTTTAGCTTTTTTAAATTCTTCTTCAGGAAGACCCAGTTCCTTTAACATTGCATCTGAAGCTTTTTCTATACCTATAGCTGCCAGTTTAGGAAGATTCTTAAAAGCAAGATATCCGCCTATTCCACCTAATAAAACAACCACGACACAACCTATTGCAAATAGCTTCCAGCAACCGCCCTTTTTTTCTGACATACTATTTCTCCTTTTTATTATTATGTTTATAAATACAGTAATCCAGTTACATAAAAAAATCAAAGGATTTCCGAATATTGGATAAAACAAAAGAAGCATGTTTCATAAGTTATTCGCTTATAAAACATGCTTCTGATAAAATTTAAATTGAATTACATATTTTCGATTATTTTTTCTGCAAATTCTGAACACTTAAGAAGTGTTGCACCTTCTATCTGTCTGTGCAGATCATATGTAACTGTTTTTTTGTGGATCGCACCGCTAATACCAACAAATATTAGATGAGCTGCTTCCTTCCATCCCATATATTCAAGCATAAGTTTTGCAGAAAGTATGAGTGAGCCCGGATTGACTTTATCCTCGCCAGCATATTTCGGAGCTGTTCCGTGTGTAGCTTCAAAAACAGCTATGCCATCTCCTATATTAGCACCGGGAGCAAGACCAAGTCCTCCTACCTGAGCTGCAAGCGCATCTGACATATAATCACCATTAAGATTAGGCATTGCAAGTACGCTGTACTCCAAAGGACGAAGCAATATCTGCTGGAACATAGCATCAGCTATTCTGTCCTTTATGAGAATTTTACCCGCAGGCATTTTCCCATCATGCTCTTTCCATAACTCTTCTTCTGATATCGTTTTATCACCAAAATTCTCTTTTGCTTCCATGTATCCCCAATCACGGAACGCCCCTTCTGTAAATTTCATAATATTACCTTTATGAACTAAAGTCACGGAGTCACGGCCATTATCAATTGCATATTGTATTGCTTTATGGACAAGACGTCTTGTTCCTTCAGGAGATATAGGTTTTATTCCAATACCAGATGAAGTACGTATATTACACCCCATCTCTTTATTTAAAAAGCTTAATACTTTTTCTGCTTCATCACTTTTACTGCTCCATTCAATACCAGCATAAACATCTTCAGTATTTTCACGAAAAATTATCATATCAACTTTCTCTGGCGCTTTAACAGGACTTGGTACTCCAGGAATATACTGAACAGGACGCACACAAGCATAAAGTTCCAACTTTTGCCTAATAGCAACATTAAGGCTTCTTATTCCTCCACCAACAGGAGTTGTTAAAGGCCCTTTGATTGCCACACGATATTTTTTTATTTCTTCCAAAGTCTCATCAGGCAAATAATCACCCATTTTTTCATTGGCCTTTTCACCTGCATAGATCTGTTTCCATTCGATCTCTTTCTTTCCGTTATAGGCTTTCTTTATAGAAGCATCAATAACAGATCTTGTGGCTCTCCATATATCCGGCCCAATGCCATCACCTTCAATATAAGGTATTACCGGTTTATCAGGCACAACAAGAGTACCATCGTCTTTTAACTCTATAATAGACATCAATTTCTCCTTCCTTTTTTACTTGCTCAACTCTTTAGCAAACTCTTCAATACGATCAAGTCCGCGCTTTATTGTCTCTTCATCAGATGCATAAGAAAGCCTTATATTTTCATCTACTCCAAATGCTTTACCCGGTACTACTGCAACATTTTTTTCTTTAAGTATTTTCTCTGCAAATTCAAATGATCCCAGTCCAAGTTCTTTTATATTTGGGAAAACATAAAAAGCTCCTTCAGGAATATTACAGGTTATACCCGGTATGTCTCCAAGACGGTTTACAATATAATCGCGCCTTTTTTCAAAAGCCTGTCTCATCTTATTTATCTCGTCATCCACCCAAAAAGAATTTTCTAATCCCCGCATTATAATAGACACTGGATTTGAAGTACTGTGGCTCTGAAGCTTTGATATACCTTTTACTACCTCAACAGGTCCTGCAATATAGCCTATTCGAAGACCTGTCATTGAATATGATTTTGAACATCCGTTTACAACGATTGTCTGCTTAAATATATCTTCGTTAAGAGAAGCAATCGATACATGTGTTGCAGGAGAATATATGATCTTTTCATAGATCTCATCAGATATTACAATAATATTTTTCTTAACGCAAAGTTCAGCGATTTTCTCAAGATCTTCTTTTTTATAAACAGCCCCGGTAGGATTACACGGACTATTGATTATAAGAAGCTTTGTGCGGGATGTTATTTTGCAAGATATCTCTTCTGCAGTAAGCCTGAAGCCGTTTTCTTCATGGCACTTTACTGAAATCGGTTTTCCTCCTGCAAGCTTTACCATCTCAGGATAACTTACCCAGTATGGATCAGGTATAAGTACTTCATCATCCGAATCTATAAGAGTAAGTATTATATTAAATATAGAATGCTTAGCTCCACATGATATAACTACATTTTCCGGCAAATAATCAAGCCCGTTATCTTTTTTAAATTTTTCACACACAAGCTCTTTTAATCTTAATGTTCCGGTTGCCGGAGTATATTTTGTAAAACCTTCATCTAATGCTTTTTTGATACTTTCCTTAACAAGAGAAGGTGTATCAAAATCCGGCTCCCCTGCACCAAAACTTATTACATCAAGCCCCTCGCTTTTCATTTTTTTTGCTTTGCTTGTTATAGCAAGTGTAGGAGAAGCCTCTATACGCGATATTCTTTTTGAAATCTTCATTATAAATACTCCTTTATTACTTTTTTAAAATAATTCTCTTTAATTCCTATTATTTTCATTTCACGCAAAGCATTTTTCGGAGAATCAGAAGCATGAGCAGTGTTTTCCATAACATTCTGACCAAATTCTTTTCTGACCGTAGAAACTGCAGCTTTTGAAGGATCTGTAGAACCAAGCTGATCACGTATTTTTTCAATAGCATTATATCCCTGATAACAAAGAGCAAGACATTTTACTTTACCACGTGCTTTTTTTTCTTTTGCAGATATCGACTTTGTCAGATCATATCCTGTCATAAAATTAACGATTTGATTAAAACTCGTTTCAGCATTTAATCCCTTTAACTTCTCTGTGATAGAATCTACTAGTTTTGAAGGAATATCAAAAGGGAATGCATCATTCAAAGAATTCTCTACTTTATTTCTTACCATAAATTTCAATTTTTCCCTCAAAACTTCTTTTACAGGCCCGTAAAACTCTTCTGCCTGAGAAACACTCATCTGAAGGACTTTTGCACCTATTATAAAAAGACCTGTCCTTGAAAAAGAATCTATAATATTACCGGGACGGCCTGAAGGAAATCTAAAATTATCGGGCTTTATAAGTACAAGCGTTTTCTGAACCTTTTCCATTTTACGATAGCTTACTACATCTTCAAGAAGACCACCTTCTTTATCACTATACTTTGCAAGTATTTCTAATTGTTTTTTTGTCTCACTAATTGAAACACCGGTTACTACTGCAGGCTCAAAATATTTTATATTTCCATCCACATCCTGAATATAATCACCATAAGTCTCACGTATAGTCTCACCGCCGCTATCTGTTGATACAGCCCCAACAACGTTTTTTAATTTTTCAACTGCCTCGTCACCTTTAAAAAGAAGACACATCACACGCTTTCTTTCTCCGGTGACTTTATCAGGCGCATAGTTTTCGTACAAGTATTTAACAAATAACTCTCTTACCTTTGCCTTATGTTTTTTATCTGTTATAACTTCTCTTATTGCCTCAACATATTCATCTATCATTTTTTTTGAAGGAGCAAACATCCTTGCACCTATAAGCTCAAGTTGCGTTCTTGCAAGAAGCCGGCTTATAATACCACCTGTGCGGGATTTTCTTAGGGAATACGGATTAATGAAAACATATCCTATCTCTTTTGCCATATAAATACCTCTCTTTTACTTTTAATTAACCCGTCTACGACGGGGACTTTTTTTAGCCACTAAGGGACACTAAGAATTACTAAGAGGCAGCAAAGCTGCCTTTTTTTGATACACACTTCCTCTTTTTTTCCCTTCGTGCCTTCTTCGTGAACTTCGCGGTTAATTCACTTTTTTTAAAAAAGGAAATTCTTATATGTTTTAATTATAAAAAACTTTGCTTTTTAAAAGTTTGAATAGTATATATTATTATCATCATTTTTAAAAATATTTTTTTAATTTGGAGTACTATAATGAAGATTGTTGCCCAGCGTGTTAAAAAAGCTTCTGTGTTTGTTGATGGAAAAGAAATCGCTAGCATGAATAAAGGTACTCTCATATATTTTGCTGCTGCTAAAGAAGATAATAAAAAAAATGCTGACTGGCTTGCAGATAAAATCTTAAGCCTCAGGATATTTGAAGATGAATTTGGGAAAATGAACAGGTCTTTAATCGATGTAAAGGGAAGCTTAATGGTAGTTCCACAATTTACTCTTTACGGAAATTGCAGAAAAGGCAAAAGACCGGGTTTTGATGAAAGTGCCTCTCCTGAAACAGCTAATGAACTATTCAAATACTTCGTAAATAAGCTAAAAGAATCTTCTATTCCGGTATATACAGGTAAATTCCGATCCCACATGGAAGTTACAAGCATAAATGACGGCCCTGTTACTTTTATAATCGAAAAATAAGACTCAATAAAACGTGGTGCGTGATGCGTTGTGAGTTATGCGTTCAAGGAGCACTGCGTAATAAAAAACGTCATTCGTCGTTCGGGATTCGTGGTTCGTTCAAGGAGCGCTTCCGCCTTCGTTAAAACTATGGCGAGACAGGAAAGCGAGATAAAAAAACATTAAAAGCGTGATTCGGGGTTCGTAGTTCGTAAATGGAGAGAACACAGAGTCATGAACCACGTCCTAAACCACATAGGGTTCAGGATAAACAGAAAAAGTAAAAGGTAAAATGTGAGTAGGGTTCTGGCCTGCCTGAACCGTGTAAAAGATAAAATGTGAAAGTAAGAAAGGGTTACAGCGTTCAAGGTTATTCGATGGAGTTTATTCTGAGCGGAGTCTAAGATCCATTCACGAAGAACACGAAAGACAAATTACGAATACCCCTATTTTCTCCCCCTCTGTCCTCTGCTTTCCGGGCTTTTTCTTCAGTCTTGAGTCTGGTGTCTTGAGTCTTGAGTCTTACATAAAAATCCCTTGTTTATTATATATAAAATGTATATAATGCCATTCCCTGAAACCTGAAAAATAAAGGAATCTAATATGAAGTTCGGAGTTGTTGTTTTTCCCGGTTCTAATTGTAATGAAGACTGTTACTGGGCTCTTAAAAATGATATTGGCGTTGATGTCAGATATATATGGCACAAATCAACTGAAATCGATGATCTGGACGCAATCGTCCTTCCGGGCGGATTCAGTTACGGAGATTATTTAAGAGTAGGGTCCATTGCGCGATTTTCACCTGTTATGAATTCAGTTATCGACTTTGCTAAAAAGGGAAAACTTGTGATCGGGATATGTAATGGCTTTCAAATCCTTTTGGAAGCAGGACTGCTTCCCGGAGCTATGCTTAAGAACAAACATTTAAGTTTTATATGCAAATACGTATCTCTAAAAGTAGAGAATTCATCTACACCTTTTACTATAGAAACTAAAGATCATAATACATTAAACATTCCTATCGCTCACGGAGAAGGAAATTATTATATAGATAATAACGGACTTGATGAGTTAAAAAAGAATAACCAAATAGTATTTAAGTATTCTAATAAAGATGGAAAAACTGATGATAATACAAATCCCAATGGTTCAGTTGAAAATATAGCCGGTATCTGCAACAAAGAGAAAAATGTTCTCGGAATGATGCCGCATCCTGAAAGGTGCTGCAACGCTAATTTAGGTTCCGTGGACGGACAATCTATATTTTTATCCATGAAAAATTTTATTAAGCAGAATTAGGAGCTATTTATGTATAAAGATCAACCCGTAACTGACAAACTTGTAGAAGAACACGGTATTTCTCCTGAAGAACATGTAAATATAAAAAAGATGCTCGGAAATAGAGAAATGAATTTTACCGAGCTTGGACTTTTTTCGGTAATGTGGTCAGAACACTGTAGTTATAAGAACAGCAAACCTCTTTTAAAAACATTACCAAACACCGGAGATAACATACTTGTCGGAGCCGGAGAAGAAAATGCCGGTGTTATAGATATTGGCGACGGCTGGGCAATATCCTTTAAAATAGAATCTCACAACCACCCTTCTGCTATTGAACCTTTTCAGGGAGCAGCTACAGGTGTAGGCGGTATAATACGTGATATTTTTACTATGGGAGCAAAACCGATCGCTGTAATGGATTCATTAAGATTCGGTGATCCATCAAAGCCACGTACAAAATGGTTAGCAAATGGAGTAGTTGCAGGTATTGCTCATTATGGAAACTGCATTGGACTTCCCACAATAGCAGGGGAGACTTTTTTCGATTCGTCCTATGAAACAAATCCTCTTGTTAACGCCTTTTGCCTTGGAATATTAAGACATGAACATCTTGCAAAAGGAGCGGCTACAGGTGTAGGTAATCCTGTGTTTTATGTAGGAGCGGCTACAGGACGTGATGGAATTCATGGAGCAACGTTTGCATCAGAAGACCTTGATGATTCTTCTGAAGAAAGACGCTCTGCTGTTCAAGTAGGAGATCCTTTTATGGAAAAGCTTCTTATGGAAGCATGCCTTGAACTCTTAAAGACCGGTGCTGTTGTTGGTATTCAGGATATGGGTGCAGCAGGCCTTGCATGTTCCTGTTCTGAGACGGCAAGTAGAGGTAACGCAGGAACTGATGTAGACCTTTCCCTCGTGCCACAGCGTGAAGAAGGAATGATACCTTACGAGATCCTGTGTTCAGAATCACAGGAACGTATGCTTGTTATCGTCAAAAAAGGAAGAGAAAAAGAAGTTAATGATATATTTGAAAAATGGGATCTTCATGCTGTTCAAATAGGAACAGTTATTGACGGAGAAAAAATGATCGTCCGCAACAACGGTGAAATCGTTGCTGATGTAAAAGCAAAAGACCTTACGGACAATGTTCCTGAATATACAAGAAAAGTTATTGAGGCAGATTATTTCAGCAAACTCAAAGAGCAAAATGATAAAGATATTGAAAAAGCACTTGCTAAAAATAATTTAGATCATAATAATTCTCTATCAAAACTTCTCTCATCACCAAATATTGCAAGTAAACATGAAATATACGAGCAGTATGATCATATGGTAAAAACAAATTCTACTGTTCTTCCGGGTTCTGATGCTGCAGTACTTTTAGTAAAAGAAGCAGACAAGATCCTTGCCATGACTACTGATTGTAATGGACGTTACTGCTACGGAGATCCATTTACAGGAGCAAAAATAGCTGTTAGCGAAGCAGCAAGAAATCTTACATGCAGCGGAGCAACACCAATTGCCGTTACTAACTGCCTTAATTTTGGTAATCCATATAATAGTGATGTTTACTGGCAGTTCAATCTGGCCATAAAAGGCATGAGTGAGGCCTGCATTAAATTTGACACACCTGTAACAGGAGGAAATGTCAGCTTCTATAACCAAAATCCTGATGGTGCTGTCTTCCCCACTCCTGTAATAGGAATGGTGGGATTAATAGAAAAAAAAGAACACATAACTTCTCAATTTTTTAAGGAAGCAGGTGATATGATAGTACTCCTTGGGCCTGTAGGAGAAGAATTAGGTGCCTCTGAATACATGAACGTAATAGAAGGTGTCTCAATTGGAACACCCCCAGCATGCGACCTTGAAATGGAATACAATATTCAGAGCTTTTGTAGAGAATCTATTAAAAGCGGATTTGTTAGTTCTGCTCATGACATTTCAGAAGGCGGACTTGCGGTATCTTTAGCAGAATGCTGTTTTTCTTCCCTTGGACATCTTGGAGCTGCAATAGAACTTCCATATGAAATAGTAAATAATACAAGTGCTCTTTTTGGAGAGACACAATCACGTATAATACTTTCCATTAAAAAAGATAAAATTAAAGATTTCATGAATTTTAGTGCAAATTATCGCGTTCCATTCTGTGAAATCGGCAAAGTTACTGAAGAAAAAGATCTTATTATTTCAGCTAAAGGAAAAAAATTAATAGAAAGATCTATTAATGATCTTTTTGATTCCTGGATGATAGGAGTGCTTTAAAAAAGTGTTGAGTGTTAAGTTTTGAGTGATGAGTTGAAGGAGCACTTCGTGCGAAGATAGATACAAGATACAGGATAAAAACAAGAACAGAAGACAGAGGACAGAAAGAATAGAATTACATTTAACAAATTATTGAGGTTGCTTTCACGTGACCACGTTGACACGTGGAACGTGACTCACGTAGCACCCTACTGCTTAGCTTTGCAAGCAAAACTAAGCAAAAATCAGAGTTCGCAATAACGAAATTTTACTTTTATATTTAACTAACAACTAACTTGAAAAACAATTTCTACTAAAAGCTAAAATTATGAAAAATTACACCGACAGACCAAAAGATGAATGCGGTATCTTCGGCATCTATGGAAAAGAAGATGCAAGTGAACTTACTTACCTAGGTCTTTTTGCCCTTCAGCACAGGGGACAGGAAAGTGCCGGAATAATTTCAGGAAGCAAAGACGAATTAAAAATATATAAGAACATGGGGCTTGTCGGTAAGATCTTTAAAAAGAGATTTCTTGACAGCCTTACAGGCAATTATGCTCTGGGGCACGTAAGATATTCTACAACAGGTTCATCAATGCAGAAAAATGCTCAACCTCTTCTTATTAGTTATGCAGGAGGAGAACTTGGAATATCACATAACGGAAATCTTGTAAATGCAGGAAAATTAAGAAATGAGCTTGAAGCAGAAGGCTCTATCTTTCAAACAACAGTCGACAGTGAAATTATTCTTCACTTGATCGCAAGAGATAAAGCAAAAGACTTTAAAGATAAATTAAAAAATGCACTTTCACAAATACAAGGAGCTTATTCTTTAGGGCTTATAAGAAAAGGACTCCTTATTGGTGTTCGTGATCCAAACGGATTCAGACCTCTTTGTATTGGAAAACTCGGATATTCACACATACTTTCTTCTGAAACATGTGCGCTTGATCTTATAGGTGCTGAATTTATAAGAGATGTTGAACCCGGAGAAATAGTGTATATCTCAGATAACGGTATTATCTCTGACAGGATACCCGGGGAAAAACAAAAAAAATCATTCTGTATCTTTGAACATATTTACTTTGCCCGTCCTGACAGCATAATCGATGGCAAAAGCGTACACGTTATGAGAAAAAATATGGGGAGACAACTTGCAAAAGAACATCCGGTAGAAGCAGATATGGTCATACCTGTTCCTGACTCTGGAAACTCTGCGGCCCTTGGTTATGCAGAAGAATCAGGAATTCCGTTTGAGATGGGCATAATAAGAAATCATTATATAGGAAGAACCTTTATTCAACCTTCACAAAATGTAAGAGATTTTGCCGTTAAAATAAAACTGAATCCTGTTAAAAATATTATTAAAGGTAAACGCATTGTTGTTATTGATGATTCTATTGTTAGAGGCACTACAAGCAGAAGCCGTGTAAGGAGCCTAAGGGAAGCAGGAGCAAAAGAAATACATATGCGAATTTCCTGTCCGCCACACCGTCATAGATGTGTATACGGAATTGATTTCCCGTCTGAAAGTGAGCTTCTGGCTGCAAATAATGACATGCAAGCTATAAAAGGATTTCTTAATGTTGATTCTATAGATTATTTAAGTCAACCGGGCCTTTTAAAAGCATTAGAAGGTGATCAAGATGAGTTTTGCTGTGCCTGTTTTGACGGAAACTATCCTGTAAAATTTGATAAAAGTACAACAAAATTCATTCATGAAAAAGGAACATTGATCACTGAGATCCAGTAGACGCAAATATGTTAGACGCGAATTGAAAAACTAATTAACGCAAATAAAAAATAGATGGTGGTAATATGAACCAAGAAAATGAAAAGAAAAATATTTCTTACTCTGATACAGGGGTTGATATCTCGATGGGTAAAAAATTTGTAGAAAGCATTAAAAACCATGCAAAAAAAACTTTCAATAATAATGTATTAACAAATATTGGACAGTTTGGAGGACTTTTTGATATATCCTCACTTCCCTTTAAGGAACCTGTACTTGTTTCCAGCACTGATGGGGTCGGAACAAAAATAAAAGTCGCTGTTGCTGCAAACTTACATAAAAATATCGGCATCGATATTGTATCTCATTGTGTAAACGACATTATGGTGCAAGGTGCACACCCGCTTTTTTTTCTTGATTATATTGGCTGTGGAAAATTATCTCACCAGATCATGCTTCAATTAGTAGAAGGAATGAAGGATGCCTGCATTGAGTCAGGATGCGCTCTTATTGGCGGAGAGACTGCAGAAATGCCCGATGTTTATAAAGAAGGCGAATATGATCTTGTGGGAACTATTGTAGGGATCGTTGACAAAAAAAACATCATAGACGGAAGCAAAATAACTTGCGATAACGTTTTAATAGGACTGCCTTCAAATGGTCTTCATACTAACGGATACACTCTTGCCCGTAAAATAATATTTGATATTAAAAAATTTGCCCCAAATACAAAAATAGATGAACTTGAAAATACAATAGCAATTGAGCTTTTAAAGCCTCATCGTTCATACTGCAAGGTATTAAAAGAACTTTTTGATAAAACTCAAATAAATGGTATCGCCCATATAACCGGAGGCGGAGTTATAGAAAACATTCCTAGAATACTTCCATTAAATTGCAGTGCTGAAATAAATAAAGACACAATGCCTGTACCCCAAATATTTGATCTTATGAAAACTTGGGGACCCGTAGATGAATCTGAGATGTACAGAGTCTTTAATATGGGTATAGGTCTTGTAATTGTTGCTGAAAAAAATGACTCGGAAGCAATACTTAAAATAGCAAAAGAATTTTACCCCGAAGCATCTGTAATTGGAAAGATAATAACTGGTAACCAAAAAACTGTTTTAAACTAGAGAATATTTAACCAAAGAGGAAGTTCATGGCAGAGATCAAAAGAGCACTTGTCAGTGTATCTGACAAAACAGGAGTTGTTGATTTTACACGTTTTCTAACAGAAAAAGGCATAGAACTTATTTCTACCGGAGGAACATATAAATTGCTTAAATCCGAAGGCCTTAAAGTCACGGAAATAAGCGAGTATACAGGTTTTCCAGAAATGATGGACGGCAGAGTAAAAACGCTTCATCCTAAAGTACATGGCGGATTACTTGCATTAAGGAATAACGATAAACACCTTACCCAGATGAAAGACAATAATATTCTTCCTATTGATATGGTAGTAGTCAACCTGTATCCTTTTAAAAAGGTTTCAAAAGACACAAGTAAATCTTTTATGGAAGTTATTGAAAACATAGATATCGGCGGACCTTCTATGCTTAGAAGCGGTGCAAAGAATTTTGAAAGTGTTGTTCTGGTATCTTCCCCATCCCAATATGAAAATATACAAAATGAAATGGAAACTAATGGGGATGTATCCCTTGATACACGTAAAAAACTGGCACGAGATGTTTTTAGGCTGACTTCATCATATGATGCTGCTATCAATTCTTTTCTCTCCCGAGATATGGAAGATGAAAGTATGCCGGATGAAATAGTTCTTTCAGGAGACAAGATCCAAGACCTCCGCTACGGTGAAAATCCACACCAAAAAGCAGCATATTATTCTGACGGATCAAAATGGACCAGTGAACAACCAATAACGAATGCTAAACAGCTTCATGGAAAAGAACTTTCTTTTAATAACATAATAGATTTTGACGGAGCTCTTGACCTAGTTAAGGAATTCTCCAAACCTGCTGTTGTTGTTGTCAAACATACAAACCCTTGCGGATGTGCTGAAGGTGAGGAAGAGTTATCAGAAGTATTTAAAAAAGCCTGGGCAACAGACCCTACATCAGCTTTTGGAAGCGTTATAGCAATAAACACTACAGTAGATGAAAAAACTTCCCAAGAAATATCTAACTATTTTGTAGAAGGTGTAATTGCACCTGCTTTCCACGAAAAAGCAATTGAAATACTTACAAAGAAAAAAAACTTACGTCTTCTTACGCTTCCCGGACTTGATGAGTGGTGCAAAAACAAAAAGAAGCGCGCTGCTTCAATAGATGTTAAAAAAGTAAGCGGCGGAATACTTGTGCAGGAAAGAAATATTTCTATAGGAGATGCAGAAAATTATGAAGTTGCTACAAAAAGAGCTCCTACAGATGAAGAGAAGGAAGCACTTGAATTTGGATGGAAGGTTGTAAAACACGTAAAATCAAATGCAATCGTATATGTAAAAAAAGGTGAAACTGTAGGTATTGGCGCAGGACAGATGAGCCGTGTTGATTCTTCAAAAATCGCAATAATGAAAGCACAAAAAGAAGTTAAAGGTTCTGTTCTTGCATCTGATGCTTTTTTTCCATTTAGAGACGGAGTAGATGCTGCAGCAGAAGCTGGAGTAACTGCAATAATACAACCCGGTGGATCAATAAGAGATGAAGAAGTAATAAAGGCTTGCGATGAACATAACATAGCTATGGTCTTTACAAAAATGCGTCACTTTAGACACTAGAAGAAGCAGAAGCTATTTAGACACGAAGAAAAAAAGATATAAAAGGTAGTCCTCCACAAAGCGCTGGCGGATCTGCGATAGGGGCGATTCATGAATCGCCCAATAAAAAAAATAAAAGGAAAATATCATGAAAGTACTTATCATCGGTAGCGGAGGACGAGAATCTACTCTTGCTTGGAAAATTTCACAAAGTGATAAGGTGAAAAAAATATTTATGGCTCCCGGAAATGCCGGTAATGATCACATAGCGGAAAGGGTAAACATAGGCGCAACTAATATTGAAAAACTTAAAGAATTTGCAAAAGAACAAAAAATAGATATTACTATTGTTGGACCTGAAGCCCCACTTGTACTAGGAATAACTGATGTTTTTGAAAAAGAAGGTTTACCAGTTTTCGGACCATCACAAAAAGCAGCTCAGCTTGAAGGAAGCAAAGCCTTTTCTAAAAAAATACTTCTCGATAACGGAATACCTACAGCAGATGGTGCAATATTTGATAATTATGAAAATGCTCTTGCCCATATTCATACAATTAGAAGGCCTGTAGTTATAAAAGCTGACGGCCTTGCAGCAGGAAAGGGAGTTATTCTGGCTGATACGGAAAGAGAAGCTATTGAGGCTCTCAAAAGAATAATGGAACAAAAAGAATTTGGTGATGCAGGAAACACCGTAATCATTGAAGAACAACTTAAAGGTTATGAAGTATCTATTCTTGCTATCTGCTCAGGAACTGACTTTAAACTTCTTGTACCTTCTCAAGATCACAAACCAATTTTTGATGGAAATAAAGGCCCGAATACAGGCGGCATGGGAGCTTATTCTCCGGTTTCAATGTTTCCCGATGAAGATATGGAAGATGTGATAAAAATAATTAAAAAAACTCTTACATCATTAAAAACACAAGGAATCACATATAAAGGAATTCTTTACGTAGGATTAATGATAACTGAAACGGGTCCTAAAGTGCTTGAGTTTAATGTAAGGTTCGGAGACCCTGAAACACAGGCAGTATTACCACGCATGACATCAGACCTTATTGACCCTATTGAAGCTGTGGCAAAAGGAGAAGGACTTAAGGATGTTCATATAGAATGGACAGATAAAGCTTGCGTTGCAGTTGTTGCTGCATCAGCAGGATATCCAGGATCATATAAAAAAGGATATACAATAAACGGAATAGATGAAGCAAGAAAGGATGATGATTGCTTTTGCTTCACTGCCGGATGTGAAAAGCTTGATAATGATATAGTCACATCAGGAGGCAGAGTTCTTGCCGTATCTTCACTTGGAGCTAATTTTGATATTGCTAGAGAAAAAGCATATAATGCTCTCACAAAAATTAAGTTTACTGATATTTATTATAGAAAAGATATCGGTATTGTTTATAAGTAAGATAAAAAAAGCAAGAAAGTCGTGAGTCAAAAGTCCATAGTCAATGGTTAGAGGATAAAAGGTAAAATATATGTAGGGTTCTGGCCTGCCTGAACCGTGTAAGATAGTGAAAAAGTAAGTAGGGGCGCTGCTTGACTGCGCCCGTGTAAAAATAGCTGCCTGAACCGTTGTTAAACTGTAAAAATAAATTTATCTAGATCCCGCGATCAAGTCGCGGGATGACAACGTTTTATTTTTTGTTCTTTTACTATATTGTGCTGTAAAGCACACCAATAACTTTAAGTACTTTAAACTTTAGTGCACTTTAGGCACTTTTATATGTTTGAAAAAAGGAGGATTTAATATGGCTACACCTATCGTTTCTATAATAATGGGAAGTAAAAGTGATTTTAATACTATGAAAAAAGCAGCTGATGTCCTTGATTCTTTTGATCTTGGTTATGAAATGGAAATAATGTCAGCTCACAGAACTCCTGAAAAAGTAGCTGAATATGCAAAAACAGCTGCAAAAAGAGGATTAAAAATAATTATATGCGGTGCAGGTATGTCAGCTCATCTTGCAGGTGTAGTTGCTGCTCATACAGATCTACCTGTAATAGGAATTCCTTTAAGCTCAGCACAGGGACTTGGTGGTATGGATGCTCTTTTATCTACTGCTCAGATGCCTAAAGGTGTACCTGTTGCTGCAGTAGCAATAAATGGTTCAGTAAATGCCGCCCTTCTGGCAATAAAAATACTTGCTCTTTCAGATAATACACTGACTGATAAGTTCAAAGCATATAAAGAAAACATGCGAAAAGAAATAGAAGAAGCATCACAAAAGATGAAAAAGGGAGAATCTCCTTTGTGAAAGTTTTTTATCTTGATGCTAAAAACCCAGATTTAGCCACAATTGACAAAGCTGCTAAAATTGTAAGGGAAGGTGGACTTGTAGCTTTTCCAACTGAAACTGTCTACGGAATTGCAGTATCTGCCAAAAAACCTGAAACCATACAAAAGTTATACGAGCTTAAAAAGCGTGCTGTTGATAAACCTTATTCTTATCACTTTGGTTCACTGGAACAATTTTTTTTATTTTCAGGCAATATAAACGACAAATTAAAAAGTTTTTTCAATCATTTTTGTCCCGGACCAATAACAGTTGTCTATTATGATGATATAAAGAAGAAAAAACTCGGTATAAGGATACCTAACCATAAAACCGCCAGTCTTTTTCTTGAAAAATGCGATTGTCCTGTTTTTGCTCCAAGCGCAAATCCATCATCAAAAAAAAGCCCAACGACTTCACAGGAAGTAATATCCTATTTTGAGAATAAAATAGATGCTGTGCTAGATGCAGGTCCTTGTGACTTTGGAAAAGATTCTACTGTTGTTGAAACAGATGGAAATAAATATAAAATACTACGTCACGGAGCTGTTACCGAGGCTAAAATAAAAGAATTCCTTGATTCTTAAAAAAAGGTTCATCTCTAAAGCTATAACTTAATTATTACCTTATTTTTACTTCAAACGGGCAATCTTAATAGTTGTCTGGGTACCATTCCCCCAAGGCCAAAACATTGCTATAACCGTACCCTCATCAAGAGATTTCGAATATAAGGTCTGGTTTCTTGAAACACCACCGAAATCATCAGTTAATTTAAGAACCTCTTTACTGGGTGAAGTTCCTGCAGGTTTTGCAGCATCACCAAGAAGTGAAGCACATGCTTCGTGCCACTTGTCTATTTCAGTATTTGCAACAACTACTTCTATATATTCATCAGAATTAGCTCTTTCTTCATGTATTTTTAACCCACTGCACTTTTCAAGGATCTCTTTAATATTCACATTAAGTCTCTCTTATTGAAGTTTTATGTTTTAGATAAATCACTATTTGAAAAAAAGTATAAACAAGTTTGTTTACTAAAAAAGCCCGACTAATTAGCCGGGCTTTTTATTTATTTTTTGCTTATAATTTTACTACGTTTTTGGCTTGTTCTCCTTTGGGGCCCTCTTCAACATCAAATTCAACATCCTGACCCTCTTCCAAAGATTTATAGTCATCACCCTGAACAGCAGAAAAATGTACGAATACATCGTTTCCTTCTTCAGGAGTAATAAATCCATAACCCTTTTTGTTGTTGAACCATTTTACCTTACCCTTTGCCATTACAACTACCTCCTTTTTACTATTTACCACACAGAGTATAAGAATAAAAAAGCGGTATATAATCTTTACTCTATTTAATACTAATAATATAGTGCAAAATATTTATGCTTTTTGTCAATAAAATAAATCAAGAAAACATTATTCTAAAAAAACTTTTACCTGTGATCCTCTACCGTGAGCAAATGAAAAAACAACATCACTTGCACCTTGAGGAATTGGTACATTAAAAATATTTTTTCCCTGAGATAAACGTCCATTCTGAGCATAGGGATGCCATGCGCCATTATAATAAACTTTAATCGTATTTATTATTATTGCATGCTTTTCAGTAATATTGACATCTACAATTATCTTTGAAAAACTTCTGCCACCCGTATAAGCACTTACATTATACTTTCCAACTTTTTTATCATAATTAGCCTTAGTAAAAGAAGCGATCAAAACCTGCGAACTATGTTTTTTTACAATAGGATTGTGACTTGATTTCTGACGTGTACAACCGGGACAACTGCTATTATTTGAACCATACCATCTTTTGCAATGAGTACAACGTATACTGGGGTTTGAAGAATGAGAAAGACTTACATCAAAACCTTGTCTGCAATGCGGGCAATTAACAAAAAATTGATCAGTGTTCAGTTTTCTTCCGCAATTAACACAAAAAGAACTATTAGACTTATTACGCGCTCCACAATTCTGGCAAAGAGCAATCGTATTACTTGTGTTTAAACCAAAATTTCTGTGACAATGCGGACAATATACATTTTGAGAATATGATGAATTTGTTGATGATGTTAGTTTTGCACCACACCCCGCACAATAATTAGCATTAGATTTATTCTGGTAACGGCAGCTCGGGCATTCATAACCCGATCGGTTACTTTGTGATCCTTGATTAAATATATCCAGCCATGAATTGTCTGCAACAACAACAGGCACTATTAAAAAACAAATTAATAAAGTAAAAATTATTTTTTTCATATCAAATCCTTCCTTCGGGGTTTGCCGCGTCGCATCTCCTCGCAATGACAACATTTTACGTTTTATAGCGGGAGGAGGCAAGCACCTCCCCTACATACATTTATTTTTTCTCTTTTCTATTCGCCGTTAATTCGTGGTTCCTTATTTTTTACACGGTACGGGCAAGCCCGCACCCTACTCACATTTTACTTTCATCATGAACCCTATGTGGTTCATGCCCCTTTTGTGTCCTTCCCTTTGATTTACTTTATTCACTCAGGACAGGATGGCGGTGAATTTTATAATAATCGCACGAAGTGCTCCTTGAACCAATTAACTTTTTAACCAGCTAACTAATTAACTGTTTCCATCTATGTCCGTGCTGAATTTTCATTCTTTTTAAACTTCTTATACATAGATATAGACGATCAAAACACATAAATATTTCATAAAACAACAGAAATTCGCTGGCAAGGTCAAAGATTAAGAACTAGTATGAACTTCCAGGATTTTCCTCTCTTTTTTCTAAATATGTAATGTATTTAAAAACTTCTTCCAGCGCTTCAGAATATTCCTTTGAAAACTCCATACCATTCTGATACAACTGGCCATCCATTACTTTTCTGGAATGCCTTATAATTCCTTCAAGTTTGATAGGATTAGGAAAACTTGTAGGTACTATCATTTTCATCCTTATTTGACAGCCTTCCTTTATTTCTATATCACTGTTAAATAATAATCCACCTGATGATATATCAACTATCTGAGATGTTTTTATACTGCCTGAGCCAAGTTCAATATATTGAATAATAACCTGAGATTTTAAACGTTTATAACGGCGGTTTTCATGATTCAAGAAAGAAGCTTTTTCAGCATTCTCTTCTGCATCACCCTTATCGGCACCTAAATAATCAAGATAATCATTTATTTCTTCAGTTATCTCCGGAGTATTCTCAGTAAATTTGATTCCAGTATTATACAACATATCCTTCATTTTTTCGCGAGAATGAAGAACAATTCCTTTTATATTAAGCTTATCAGGATAGCTTGTAGGTACAAGTACATTGATCTCGATTGGAGTGTTTGGGGGATAATCTTTTGCTGTTGTAAACTGCATTCCGCTTCTACTTATATCAAGAAGCTGGGAAGAGTTAAATTTCTCATCATATAAGCCCTTATAAAAAAGCACTATATGAGTTTCTATGCGCTCATGTTTTCTGCTAAAATTGCTCATTTTTCCTTTTTACTTTGATTTAAAAGCAACTGCAGTTCACTCATAAACTGATTTATATCCTTAAACTGTCTATAGACAGAAGCAAAGCGGACATATGCTACTTCATCTATTTTCTGAAGTTTTTTTATTACCATTTCACCAATAACATCAGACTGGATTTCCTTTAATGCGTTCCTGTTAATATACTTTTCAATTTCTGTAACTATCTCCTCTATTTGTTCTGTGCTGACCGGTCTTTTTTCACAAGCTCTAGAAATACCACCAAACAATTTTACACGGTCAAAATTTTCACGGCTTTTATCTTTTTTTATAACTTTTACAGGAACTTCTTCGGTTTTTTCATAAGTAGTAAACCGACTATCACATTTAATACATTCACGCCTACGCCTTATTTTATCCCCTTCAGGAGAAAGCCGTGAATCTATTACTCTGTCATTGAGATGTCCGCAAAAAGGGCATTTCATAATATGTCTTCCTTTATAACTGATTTATATTATTGATGCAATAAATAAAAAGATCAAAAAAAGTGACTAAAATACGTTAAAGTTTCTCCACCCCGCAGGAGTAAACAAATTACACCTACGGGGTGGTGGTCTTTTTCAAATTACACAAGTAAAAAACAAATTCTAAATATCAAATTAGATTCAAGACATATCATACACGGGCGTATTGCAATACGCCCCTACTAACTTTTTACTTTTCCATTTGTGGCTAATTGCCTTTTGTTCTTTCACACGGACAGGCACAGAGACCTGTCCCTACATATATTTTATTTTTTATTTTAATGTCGTCGAAGGCTCCTTTCACGAACACCAAACGACGAACCACGAGTTTTTATATTCCTTCATAAAGAGGAAATTTTTTGCAAAGTGCATGAACAGAATCTTTTACTTTCTGAATTTCAGCATCTCTACCACCTGATTTCAAAGTTTGCGAAATAAACTGTGCTATAAGTTTCATTTCTTCCACGCCCATACCGCGCGTAGTAACAGCAGGTGTACCTACCCTTATACCACTTGTTACAAAAGGAGACTGAGGATCAAAAGGAATAAGATTTTTATTTACAGTTATCTCTGACTTATACAGTAAATTTGCAGCATCTTTTCCTGTCATGTTTATACTTCTAAGGTCAACAAGCATGAGATGATTATCAGTACCACCTGAGACTATCCTTAAGCCTAGCTCCTCTAAAGAAGAAGCAAGTTGTTTTGCATTTTCTATTATTCTCTTCTGATAAAGTTTAAATTCATCTGTTAATGCTTCTTTAAGTGCAACTGCTTTTGCAGCTATAACATGCATAAGCGGGCCACCCTGTATGCCCGGGAAAACGTGCATGTTTATATCCTTAGCATATTTTTCTTTAGCAAGAATAAGCCCCCCTCGTGGGCCACGAAGTGTTTTGTGAGTTGTTGTTGTTACAATATCACAGTATTCACAAGGATTAGGATGAAGTCCGGCTGCAACAAGGCCTGCAATATGTGCCATATCTACAACAAGAAAAGCATTTATTTTATCTGCAATTTCACGCAATCTTTTAAAATCAATTATTCTAGGATACGCAGAAGCACCGGCAAGTATCATTTGAGGTTTTTCATCTACAGCCATTTTTTCTAATTCATCATAATCGATCATTTCTGTTTCTTTTGAAACACCATAAGCAATGATCTGAAATAATCTTCCTGAAAAATTCATTTTATGACCATGAGTCAAATGTCCTCCGTGATCAAGACTCATTGCAAGTATCTTGTCTCCTGGTTTAATGATAGCAAAATATGCAGCCATATTAGCCTGAGATCCTGAATGAGGCTGAACATTAGCATACTCTGCTTTAAAAAGTTCTTTAGCCCTTTCTATAGCAAGAGATTCAACTACATCCATATATTCACATCCGTTATACCATCTTTTTCCCGGATATCCTTCTGCATACTTATTAGTAAGGACAGAACCCTGTGCTTCAAAAACAGCACGTGATGTAAAATTTTCCGATGCTATAAGCTCAAGACCATTTTGCTGGCGTTTAATTTCATTTCTAACAGCCTGAAACACTTCCGGATCAGTTCTCTCAAGATATTCCATCATTATTGCTCCTCTCGATATCAGTTATCTTATCCACACGTCTTCCATGCCTTCCGCCCTCAAATTCTGTATTAAGCCAGATATCCAATATTTCAACTGCTGTTTTATCCTCTACAAAAGCACCTCCAAGAGCAAGCACGTTAGCATCATTGTGCTTCCTGCTCATTTCTGCCGCTTTTGGAGTTCTACAAAGTGCAGCTCTTATTCCACGTACCTTATTAGCAACCATAGACATTCCAATACCTGTTGTACAAATAACTATTCCTTTATCTGCCTTTTTATCTGCTACTGCACGCGCTGCCTTTATACCAAAATCAGGGTAATCTACAGAATCTTTATTGGGACATCCAAAATCATCAACTTCATATTCTTTTTTTAGAAGATATTCTTTTACAAATTCTTTTAACTCAAATCCTCCATGATCACTGGCAATTGCTATTTTCATATAATATCAGCCACCTTTTCTATTGCTGGTTTCATTAATTCAAAACAATTTTCATAAGCATGCATTGGAAGACCTATTGGATCAAAAACATCAGGATCTTTAGGATTATGATTTTCCTCAAATTCTCTTAAAAGATAAATCTTTTTTTTACTTTCAGGAAACCTTTCTTCAAGTTCCCTTACATGTGACCATGTCATTCCAAGTATAATATCTGATGCTTCCACAAGTGCACCTGTTACAGGCTTTGCTTTATTTCCACTTATATCAAGAGCAACGTCTGATAAAACCTGGATTGCATGAGCACTTGGAGAAGACCCTTCATACGCGGCAAGTCCTGCAGAATATACTATAACATCCATTTTATTTATATTTTTAAGTACTTCTTTCATATATCCTTCTGCCATCTGAGAACGGCAAGAATTTCCTGTACAAACAAAAAGTACTGCTTTTTCGCGTTTATCCATAATTCCCCTTATAATGTTGTTACATATTAAAGAAATAGTATATTACTATGAATATATTATATTTGCAAATAGTGATATAAAAATCAGATGACAGAAGACAGAGGGCAGATAACAGAAAACCACATGATTCGTCTTTGGCGAAAACGTGGCTTCGCAGAGGATAGAAGATAGAAAAAGCAAGAGAAAAACACAAGATTAAGGCAAAACAGAAGAAAAAGATCAGTTAATTGGTTAACTCATTAAAAAGTTAACTGGTTAAAGGAACGCTCCGCTGATTATTATAATAATGACCAAGGAAAAACACGAGAGGAAAAGTAATTCGTGGTTAATTAATATTATATCGCCGAAAGCTCATTAATTTCACATTTTCTGGTTTTTTTACCTGGCTTCCGCGGTCTCTCCCAACAAGATGGCGGACAAGTAAACTACGTGATGACAACATTATACGTTTTACTTTTATCTTTTAACCATTTACTATGGACTATTGTCTATCGACTATTTTTGTTTTTTCTATTATCTGCTATCTGCCTTCTGATTTCTGTCACTCATATCCAAGCTGTTTAAAAAGTTTATCGGTAGATTTTAAATATATATCTTTATTTATTTCTTCTAGCCAGTGTTCTTTTATATATTCATTTGCCTGGACACGTGCATCTCCCCAACCCTGCCCCACCCACATAGGCTGGTCTTCCCAATTGCTGTTTATATAACTAATAGCTTTAATATTATGCTTTTTTACAAACTTGAAAAATAATTTATACCATGCTTCCCAGCCTGTTTTATCAAGAGATGTACTCATTCCCTTCGGCGTAGCTTCTCCTATCATCACAGGTTTATTATATTTTTTTGCAAACGCTATGACAGGTTCCATCATATCTTCAGGCTGGCTGAAATAGGAAAGACCTATCCAATCAACATAAGCATCTCCCGGATACCATTTGATAAGGTCAGGTTCTACCTGATGACCGTGTGCATGCCACACATAAGCTGTATTATTTACTCCTGCATCTTTTAGCTTATCTACAAGATAACAATAAGCTTTTTTATATTCTTCAGGATCATGATGATTGTGCGGGCCATTGAATTCATACCCTATACGAAGATATACGGGTACTTTAACCTTTTTAAGCCAGCCTGCTAATAAAACTATATTGTCATCATACAGGCCTTCATAAGTCTTTGATAAAGCATCTACCATGTAAAGCCCTATCTGGATAACAGTAAACGGATACTTATTCAAAAGCTCATCAGCATAGAATGTACCTGACCCATAATCCTTTGAAATATAATTTAGTCCATCCATATCCTGAATCGAAGTATATATCATGAAACCGCCGGGGATGTTTCCTGTATCATCAATATATGTTTCTATGGTCTTATTATCCTGACCGATTATTAGAAGGACCTTATCTTGTGGGGGTTCGAGTTTTGATAAAACATTTTCTGCAAAAGAAGTATGACAAAAAAAGATAAAAAATAATTGCAACATGAAAAGTGAAATAATAAATCTCATAATAATTCCTTTCTATTATTAATTTATAAAAAATATTTGAGTAATCTTAGTAATTACCATGGAAATCTGCATCATAATCAAATATCGGCTCCTTAGATAGATCAATTACTCTATGATAACCTGCTGTGTTTCTCTTTCTTGTAGTAGATCCGGCATCATAGCAACGTTTAATCCCCCATTTACCATGCCTTTTTTTGCCTAAATGATTATGACCGTAAAGCAGAGCATCAATGTTTCCATTTTCCATTAAAACATTTCCAAGTTCTTTTGAATCCTTAAGTTCATGGAAAGGAAGCGGATCAAAAGGATGGTGATGCATATATACAACTATATATTTACTATTCTTTACCTCTTTAAGTGTAAGTACTTTGCTAAGACGATCCAGCTGATTTGTTCCGATTTGACCTTCAGCAAAAAGCCTGTTATACCAATGGATCTCCTCTGCCATAGAATCAATACCTATAAATGCTATATTATCTATAATATCGAGCTTTGGATATTGTACATTTGAATTTTCTAAGATCTTTTCTTTAAAAAGCGAAACAAATTTTTTAGAGCTTTTGGAAGCTGTTCCGTAATCATGATTTCCGGGAACTACAAGCACAGTAAAACCTGCTGATTCAAGTTTTCTTATATACATCCTTGCTTCAAGATAATTAGAAGGGTCTATTGCGTTTTCGACCAGATCACCAGTTATTACTATCACATAATCCTTAGCAGGTTCTTTTAAAAAAATAATACTTTCTAATATACACTTGAATCTTTCTCCCATATTCTCAAAACCAACATGTATATCACTTAAATGTATTATCTTTTTTATTTCAGACCTCCATAAGGTTTTACTAAATTATATCATAAAAAATAGTAGGGCAGATACTTTTCAGAACATCTGTTCTTCCTCTTCAAATTCCTTAATTTTTTCCTCATATACTTCTGTTGTTTTTCCAAGTTCTTCATAACCAGTATCTATTAGACCCTGTAATTCCTGAACGAACCTTGATAGTTCGGATATAGCACTTATATTTGAAGAGTTAGAAGCATCTATAAGAGCTTCCATCTTTTCTTTTAAAACTTTTTCTCTTTCCTCAATCTCTTTTTCCAGTAATGGGATTTTGTTTTTATATGGAGTCAATACTCTTGAACGCCTATTTATAAATTCTGCCCGAGCTTTCTTTTTCTGTTTTATTGATACTGATTTATTAATTCCATTTTTATCCTCAGACTTTTCCTTTGTAAGGTCACCGTTAGTATCTCCCCAACCTACTTCATCAAGAAAATCTTCATAACCTCCATGATAAATAAATAATCCGTTATCGTGAAAAACGATCAGCTTTTTTGCAACCCTATATAAAAACTCTTCATTATGAGTAACGATCACTGATGCACCGTCAAAATTATCTACTGCATCTATTATTCCCTCACATGATTCCATATCAAGATGATGGGTAGGTTCATCAAGTAAAAGTACATTTGCCGGTGTTACAAGCATTTTACCAAGGAGGACACGGCATCTTTCTCCTCCTGATAAAACACTTATTTTTTTAAGAGCATTATCTCCGGAAAACATCATTAAGCCGCAGATATCCCTGCTTCTTTTGTTATCACTTCCAGATCGGCAGGATAAAATTTCTTCTTCAACACTCAAATCATCTCTTAAGTTTGCAGTGTCACCCTGCTCAAAATAAGCTTTTTTAGTTTGAGGGTGGTAACGAACCTGACCATTCTTAGGGTTGAGTCTTTCTGCGAGCAGCTTTAAAAGCGTTGTCTTACCTTTACCATTTTTTCCGATAATGCAAATTCTATCATTTTTTGCCACAGCAAGATTAAAATTATCTATTAGTTTTGGAGAATCATCGGAATAAGAAAAACTGAGATCAGCAATATCCATTACATATTTTGCCGGAAAAGAGGCAAAATTAAAAGAGAACGAAAGAGTTGATATTTTATCCAGTTTTTCCAGCTCCTGCTCTTTTCTAATTCGCTTTACACGAGATTGTACCAATGATGCCCTTCTCGCTTTGGCTCTAAATTTATTTATAAACTCATTTGTCTTCTTGTGTTTCTTTTCAATATTGATACGCTGTTTTTCATAAACCTCTTCTTCTTTTGAGACCCTTTCATAATAATTACCGGTTAAGCCAGTACATTTTTTAACATTTTTTCTATGAATACCCACTATATGAGTTACAACGCTGTCCATAAAACATCTGTCGTGACTGACTATTACACATTCACCGCGCCAAGAATTTAAAAAACGTTCCAGCCACCTTATAGAAACAATATCAAGAAAGTTAGTAGGTTCATCAAGCAATAACAAATTAGGATTTGATACAAGCACTTTTGCAAGATTAAGACGTATTTTATAACCACCGGAAAATTCCAGAGGATCACGTAAAAAATCCTCTTCAAGAAAACCAAGTCCAGCAAGGACTTTCTTTACTTTCCACTCGTTTAAGTTTTCATGCTTAGGAAGCCCAAGACAACCTTCTTCAAGAACAGTTTTAGCACTAAAACTTATATGCTGGCTCAAATAACCTATACGGTAGTCTTTTGGAAGACTGATGGTGCCTTTATCACAAGGCTCTTTCCCTGTAATCAAGTTAAAGAGTGTAGTCTTGCCGTGCCCATTTCTGCCTACAAGACCAACACGTTCACGGGGATTGATGCAAAAAGAAACATCATCAAAAATAACCTGGTCCCCATATTGTTTGCTGATTTTCTGTATTAAGATCATAGGTCAGTATTGTATCAATTCTTTTAAAAATCAAAAAGAAATTAAAGGGAAACGGGTTAGATAATTGATTATTCTGTTTTTGGGATATTGGTAAATACTTTTTGGCGGTCAAGAGAATATATCAACTTTGTTTGATCAACAATAATTATCATTTTTAGTTTATCTTTTGATTCAAAAGAAAATTCAAAAGTCTCATTTACATTGTTTTCAAAATCAATAGTAAGTGTATTTTTCAACAAAGAATAAACACCCATTATTTCTTCAGCATATCCATCAAAAATATTTTTTTTCCTGCATTTACCATCTTCCGTAAAAGCATAGGTAGTTACCATATCCAAATCGCTACCCATTGCATTTGTTTCTACTATTTTCCACGTACCGATAATACTTGCATCTACATTAATTATGCGGGGAGTATCTTTCTTTACTGCAGTTGAAGTGGAATCGCATCCTTCAAGACAAAAAACAGCAAAAACCATACAAAAAAATACACTTATTATTGTTTTTGGATTCATAACATCCCCTTGAATACTTTATAACTCTATATGAAATGTATTTTAAACCTTAATTTATATTTTTGAAAGGAAAAACTACTTCACCACGAAGGGCACGCCCGCTTTCGCTAAAGCTTTAGCGAGGCCTCATTGTCTCGTCGTAGCCTTGGCGTAGAACGGGAAGGAACACGAAGAAAAGCTTTTCTTTTTACATTACATGGGCGAAAGATTTTTCGCCCCTACTACTTTTTACCTAGATTCCTGCCTAGCGGCAAGGTCGCTGGCATTCGCAGGAATGACATACGTAATAGTATTTTGTGCTTTTACACGGACAGGCACAGAGACCTGTCCCTACATGCGTTTACATTTTACAAGGGCGGATTTAGAATCCGCCCCTACACACTTTTTACTTCTTACTTTTTTCCTCTGATTCTTTTTTATCCTGTAAATCCTGTCTAAATTTATAATCATCAGCGAAGGCGGAAGACTCCTTGACCTATCACCTATAACCCATTACCTATGACCTGTTTAACTTTTTTATCAATTTTCTCCAGATCCTAAATTCTTCAGACAACAAAACTATAGCACCAATTAAATAAAATGATGAAAGTATCCAGAAACTTCCCGGACCATTTCCTTTGTAAGAAGTCTTTTTTTCTGCCATTACAGGACGTGTCATGCAAAAAAGCATGGCTATTTCACCAAGGCATGATGAATCTGCAGCTTTACTTCCCATCAGGCTTGGGATAAGACATCCAAAAGGTGTTGGCCATGAAAAAACTGACGCTTCAAGCATTATTGGAACACTTCTATCAAAACGCCCCATTGTACGTGCTGCACCTACTCCAAATGCCGATGCAACTGTTCCATAACCAAAAAGAACAGGCCCTGAATCTACATCCTCATATAAACCATTATGTTTAATACTGGCCTCACGATAGCCAGCAAAAAACCGATCTTCCTGCCAGAAATATTTGTCATGCATCTTAAACCACTTATCAGCCGAGATCATATCAAGTTCTGGTACAAACATAAGTATGCCTGAGTTACCGCACCCTCTAGCAATGCCAAGAGGACGCGCAGTCTTTTCATCTACTATAAAACCTGGGAGACCTTCATTTGTTAGTGAATATTTCTTTAGGACATCTATTAATTTACTTTTTAAAGCCGAATGGTCTGTTCCTAATAATTTATCTGCTCTAATAATAGATGCAACAGCCCAAACAACATCATTCGGATAGCATTCACCCGGATAATCATCAAGCAAATGAGACGGTGCGTTTAAAAGTTCACGACCAAGAGACGTTGTCTGATCATAAAGCATTTTCCGGTAACGCTTATTACCCGTTACTTTTTCATAGCTTGATAATCCCATTATTAAAAGCATTCTATAAAAAAGATTTTTTTTAGTTAAATATGAGGATCCCCATTTTTCTTTTACCCAATTTCCTGTTTTAGGATCAGTGATGACATCTGCTGCAATATCTGCTGTTTTTTGTATTAAAAGAGTTATTTCTTTTATCTGACAAGAATCCTTATCTTTTATATGGCTTTGTATTTCTTCTGCAGTTAAAAGATAAAAAACAGATCCGAATATAGGCCATTCTGTTCCTGCCACATCTTCAGAATCAACAGATGAAGCAAATCCTGTTTCCATATATTTTTTTGCCCATTTTTGATAACGATGCGATGTATTTTTAAACCATGGCAAAGTTATTTTTGGAAACTCACCATTCCTGACATTTTTATCAAAATATATTTTAAAAGATATTATTGCAGGATATAGAAGCAAAAACACAGCTACAAAAATTATGAAAAAAGTAAATATGATTTGAGAATATAATTTAAAAACACCAACTTGTTTTAAAAGGTTTCGAAATATGTTTTTAATTTTTTATCTCCTTCCTCGAATCTTTTGATCTTGATTAATGGAAATTATCGGCATTATCTCAGGAAAACTATCCGTTTTATCTTTAAGAGTATCTATATAATGCTTCTTCGTGCCATCTGCAAAATATATCCCCCAGTGAGGGCCTACTCGATTTGGTTCTTTTACTTTATATTCTTCATCAAAAGCAGAAAAAAAGAAGAAATCTATTTTTTCTTTTTTTGCTAATTCTAAAAAACCTTCTAAAAACTTTTTTTGATTTTCTATACTTGCTACAGAAGCACCATTTGCATCACCATCACTCGGCCATCCCGTTTCACTGATGATAATTTTTTTAAACTTATACTTGTTTTTGATTTCCATGAATTTATTAAACGTGTGGTCAATTGCTTTATCAATATCTATTTCTTCCCAATATGGATGAATGTTTAAAAAGATAAAATCTACAGCATGTACAAGATCAGGATTATCTCTCCAAATACTCCACGGCTCAGACGTTGTTACAGGACAATCAACCTGCTGCTTAATTCTCTTTATATGTTCTATTACAACTCCCTTCGCATAACCTTCGGGCCACCCTTTACCAAATCTGAATATACCCTCATTACCAACAACAATAAATGGTATGTTGTTATAAGTATTTGCAATGCGTACAAGGTTTTCAATTTGCTCATGGTTATTTTTTTCATTATGAGTAAGCCATGCACCTGTAACGACTTCAATGCCAGCATCTGCAGCACATTTTAAAATCTCTTCATGTCCATGATCTACAGAATAGATCCTTATTATATCTGCAACATGTTTAAGAATCTCCATGTCTTCACAAAGCTGCAAGGAAGAGGGAAAGACTCCCTTGGAAGGATCCTGACCTTTTCTAAAAGGACCATAATCAATACCAATAATCCTTTTTTCATTATCAGATGCAAAAGAAAAGTTACTATTTGTTAAAAAAAGACCGGTTGCTAAAATAAAAAAGAAAATAAGGCCGGTCTTTATGCCTTTTAACTTTGAAAAAGACAACTTATTGTTTTTATATATGATAAAATCCATTAATTTCCTCCGGATAATATAATTAAACTATTTTTGTATAATTTATAAATTTTTTTTCCTCTTGGCGAGAAATATTTTACCATTAAAATAAAATAGCTGTTAATAAAATAACATATATTGATAAAATACTACAATCAAGGCAGTTACAATACAACTTAAGGCCGGTTGCATTTGACTTTTTTTAAAAAATAGGTTATAATAGTTTGGAGTGATAGCAAAAAAATGCCAAAAGTAAGCCTTTCAAAAGAGATAACAGATAATATAGTATGGCCTTTAAAATTACGTTCATACCTGCAAGGCATGGAAGATATTCCTGAAAGTAATATACTCTCAGAAAAATGCTGTTGTTATTTAGGGAAATGGCTTTCAAAAGAAGGTTTAACACACTTTGGGGATATTCAAGAGGTAAAGGAACTTGAAAAGATACATCTAGAGTTTCACGAATCTCTCAGCAGACTTGTCCATATGAAAAACGAGGGAACAATCTCACTTGCAAAGCAAGAACTTAAGATAATTGACCCTATAAGCAAAAGAATCATCCACTTGCTTACTACGGTAGAAAGAAAGATCTACTGAATATTTCGCAGCGCAACGAACTACTTAAGTAATTTTGTAACCACATCAGGTAAAACAAATTAAAAACTAATTGAGGAAATTGAATATTTCATAAAAATATCCGAAATAATTTTTATTAATTCTTAGTAAATAAAGACAAAAAAGCCTATTTAAATATCAACATAGTCGCAGTTTGATTAATATGGCCTATAAACTCTTCCCCATAAGTACTGAACCCTATTGTAGGGATATCTGTAAAAAGTTCCCCATAGGCACCAGTAAGATCTTTCTGTTCCAGCTCAAGAGTCCTTAAAATACAGTTAAAATTTATAATACCGCTTATGTTTCCTAATTCATTTTTTTTATTATCTACAGCTTCTTTTGTATCTTTAATAATATCTGTTGCTTCAAGCAAAGCAAGTTCCATTCCCTCACCAACAGCACAATAGAAAACCATACTATTTTCTTTTATCTGCTGAGGACTACGCACAAATATATCATCACCAACAAGAAGGCCGACAGGATTATGCATAAATTTATCACTTACTTTATCAACTGTTGTCCCAAGAACTTCAGAATAAACCTCTGCTGCAGGCTTTTCGTTAAACTCAAGTATCTCACGGCTTGCTTCATTTACTTTTGTTGCTTTAAGTATTATATCTTTCATGGGGCAAAAACTTTGAGTTTTAATATAATCAAAACCATTGCTTGGTTTTAACAAGACAAGTACTGCTGAATTTGGATATGATTTTCCATTTGCATAGACAAATGTTTTTTCAAACTTACAGTCATCGCCTGCAGAACCACCTATAAACATTATGTTTGTACGAACGCCTATTTTATCCATTACCTTTTCTTCTACTACGCTAAGTCCGTCTATAAGAATAATTCCAACGTATTCCTTGGGCGAAAGATCACTCATCTTTGAGCCCAATTTATTTTCAAAAGAATTAAAAGCATCTTCTACACTTTTCTCTGCATCTTCGCTGATATTCTCAAGAACCTCGATTTTAACATCACTTATAACTTCTTTATCAAGAGACATTGCAACAATACTGTTTTTTAGCATTTTACCGGATACTATTTCCCCGGCAGTAGAACATCCAAACATATCGGTGTCAGAAAAACTATTTTTCATCTCTTTACTTAAAAGTTCACCTTCAAATGAAGATGAAGCAAAATACACGATAAGCTTAGGATCAACATTTGAAAAAGTATTTTTGATATCATTTACGGCTTCAGTAACAGACTGCTTATTAGAATAAGCTGTAATAATACCCATGTGGTGCCTCCTTAATAAGAAAATCTAGTTAAAATCAACTTCTACATCAAAATCCTGAGCAACACTTTTCAGTTTTTCTAAAACAGCAGGATCATCTGAAGATACTTCAGAATATTTATCAGGATCTATTCCTTTAAGTACAAATTTAGTCTTTAATGTAAGTTTTATAAGATCACTTCCGTTTGATTTTTTATCAAGTATCTGATTTATTATTTGTTTGATCCTTCCCGACATCCTAATAACCTCCTTAACATTGAACAAACTATGAGCAAACTATATATTATCATAAATATCTAAATATTTTTAACTAATTTAATATTTATTTAATTAAACAACTACTACTAATTATTTTTAGCATATTTTTGAGCTAAATTATGTTCGGGATAAAATAGTAAACAGAGCTTTAGGTATGTTTTATAGCCTTGCTCATCTTTTAAGGTTTTGGCCATATCTGCCAGATGAAAGTAAGCTCCGCCTTTCATTTTCCGCATGTATGTTTTATTTAAACATAGATCAATTGATTTAAGATATTGCTTCGCTGCTTCTTCTAATTTACCTTCCTTTTTTAAATTGGAAGCTTGTTTGTATATATCAGCAGCTCTATTTAATTTTTCTCTATCAATACTTAAAGATGTTGATGCTTTCATTAATAATAAAAAAGCATCATCAATTGTTACTTTGTTTGTACGGGCAATACCGGCTAGAATATTTTTGATCTCTTCATTGGTTTGTAATTTATAAAGTTCTCCTTCTTTGAATATTTCTAAAGCATTTTTAAATTTAGGATCTAAAGCTATTGTAGAAAAATATTTAGAAAAATCTTCTTCTGTTAGATAAATGAAGGATTCTTGATTTATTTTACCCATGAGCTCTACTATAAAATAAGATCAGTTTTTAGTCAAATACCTATAATAATAATAAACGTATAGGAGTCAAGGGAAGGACACAGAGGGGTTGAGGGAAGAAAAAGATAAAAGAAGTGTTGAGTGTTGAGTTAAGGTGCGCAGACGCGCGATATTGTAAAAAAAGAAAAAACAATTTAGCCACGAAGTGGTTCGACTACGCTCACCATCCTGAGCAACCTGCAGTGAGCGCAGTCGAACTGAATGAAATGAGTCGAATGGAGACACGAAGAAAAGCAAAAAATAAAATTTGACGGAAAAGGAAAACGTAAATTCAAGCCTCTAAATCATTTAGCTTTTTCTCTATTTCAATTCTCTCCTGCGTAGATTGAACTAAGGCATCTCCATAAGCCTCAATTGTCGGATTACCTTTTAAATAAACAGCTATTTTAAAAAGTTCATCTTTATCCATCCATAGACCATTACAAGCATCACATTTATCTAAAATAATGTTGGAATCATAGCCATAATTGAAAGTTGTTAATTTACAATTGCATACAGGACAAGATCTCTTAGGGTGATCAACTTGTCTTATAGTTATAGGTTTTTTATGTAATTCTACTTTAGCAACAGGAATGTTATTATTTTCCAGTAATAAATATACTATGTATTCTTTTAATCTACGACTATCATCAACCCAAGAGCCATGACAAATTGGACACGTATTAATAAAAACACCATTTTTATTATATCTTTTTAATTCAGATTGGCATGATGGGCATTTCATATGATCTTCTTATTTTTTATTCTTTTATTAAATAACAAATTTAACGGTAGGAATATCTTTTAAAACATTGAAGATATCAATACGTTCATTTTCACTATTAACGTATGCTTCAATCTTAAACGAAACATACGTTCCTTGGCTACTTTGGTTGCTTAGATTTATTTCAAATTTTATATGTTTTAGTTTATTTAAAATTTCTTCTGCTAAAAAAGCTTGATCTGAACCAATAACTTTATATGACCATTTACAGGGATAATTTATAATTGGCTTTTTCATTTTTAATATTATAACTATATAAAAAGGAATAAATTAATCTAGATATTATCGATTAAGGTAAATAATTCGTATTCTTCTTTTTCTATTAGTCCTGAAAGGCACTTAAAAAATATTTTACTTTCTTTTAAAAAAGAGCTGATATCTTTTTTTATAGCATCAAGATTTTTCCATCTATTCCTATAATTATTAAACATCTCTCTCATGTTTTCCATTTCATTGTTCAATTTTTTTGCTGCTGATTGTACATCTACATTTTCATGCCCAAGAGCATCAGAATATATTGTTTTATCTTCTATAATAATATGTGCTGTTATCCTTCCTATTAAAACTAAAACTGCGTTGCTGTTTATAAAAATATCTTTATTAAATTCTTCTTCCCTTAATAAAGGTTTTATTTTTGTCATATGAGATAAAATATCGGAATGCTGTTTTCTGAAGATCTCTGTCCTTCTCATGTTACACCTTCCCAAAGTTGGATGTAAAAAATAGACTTTAAGTAGACCTCATTTACACCTATCTACTAAATCAACACTTAATATTTTACGTCATTCTACATTCAATGTCAAACATGATATTGAATAGTTTTAGATTTTAAGCTGAAAAAATACTTAGAAGATTGACTGATGTAATTTGGCAGGACAAATTGCGTTTTGGCTGGTTCAGCCACAGGCGGACAACAATTTGTTATCTGGTTTTTATACTTTTCTATAAAAAAATCTGCATAACTTTTGCATTAAAAAACTATTCATTTTTTTCATCATCCACATTTCCGCAACGCGTTTGCTCAAAAAACCCATAGTAGGAAATGAATGTGCTAAAAATAAAATACTATGTAATCTAATCTTTTTTTGAATTATAAGGGCCCATTCATTTATCATTTCTCCTGAACCATCACCAATAATGCTTACGCCAAAAACTTTACCAAAAGAATTTGTGAATACCTTAACAAAACCAACGCCGACATTTTCCGCAATTGCAGCACCATAATCCTCATATTTTGCAATATGTGTCTCATAGTTAATTCCTTTTCCCTTAATCTCTTCTTCTGTCATTCCAACAGATGAAACTTGAGGTTCTGTAAAAACTGTCCATGGAATAACATAATTTTTATATTGGAACAATGCAAAAGGACTTACAGCATTCATAATTGCAAACATGCCTTGATGCATTGCAGCGTGAGAAAGCATGACACCACCATTACAATCTCCCACAGCATAAATATGTTTGACGGATGTTCTGTATTTTGCATCAACCTCTATGGCACGCTTATTGTATTTTACACCTGCATTGTTAAGTTTTAATGCATCAAGATCAACTTTCCTTCCTGCAGCCAGCAGCATTTTCTCAGATTTAAGACAAATGCCATCCTCTGTGTACAGACATATTTCGTTACCCTCTTTTTTTACGTTTATTATTTTTTTTGAATTATAAACTTCAATACCCTCTTTTTTAAAAACATCTTCGAGTAAATCGCCTGCTTCTTTGTCACCAAGAGGAATAAGAAAATCATCCATATGTACAATGATGCACTTAGTACCAAGCCTGGTGAACGCCTGAGCCATTTCACAACCGATGGCACCACCACCAATTATTGTCATACTTTTAGGGATTTCTGTTAAATCGAATATATTTTTATTAGTAAGAATATCTATATTTGAAAGGCCGTCAATCGGAGGAACCATAGGTTCAGTGCCCGTTGCAATAAATATCCTTTGGGCAGTAATAGATCTCTCGCCAACCTTAATTGTATGTGAATCTACAAAACTTGCGGATCCCTCACCCATAATAAGATCCACTTTTTTAAACATCTTCAATGTTTTTTTGTTGGAAATATAGTCTAAATAATCAGCTATTTTTGAGAAAGGAGATTTGATGTTTGGTATTTCTCCATTCATCAAGTCCATTTCTTTGAGCTTTGATGATGAGTGTCTGAATTTAGAAATTCTAAGCAGAGATTTGCTGGGTATACACCCTACATTCATACATTCTCCACCAATTTTATCTTTTTCAATTGCACAGACTTTCAGGCCCATTTCCGTCCCCATTATAGAGACAGCCATTCCTGCAGGACCTAGCCCGATACAAATTAAATCAAAGTCATATTTCATATATTTTTACTCCTTGAATTTTGTCTAAGGGCAGAGTTTTCGCGTCCGCTGCAAACATTAATTATTTGGCTCTATTTTTTATTAATACCCTTCTCAATTAAGAATGGTACATACTTTTTATCAGTGCCTTCTAAATGAGAGATCAACCATTCTTTCAAAAAACTTAAAACCTCTGAAGATAAAAGGACTTCTCCATTTTTAATTTTCTTCTCAAAATCTAATACTGTTTCACAAAATTCTTTATGTTCCTGTTTGTGTTCAACTTTTTCTGGATAATCAAATTGATCAAAATATTTTTCTTCTGTTGAAAAATGGTATTTTGTATATTCAATGAGACGTCTAATAATATTAATCATGATTTTAATTACTTTACCTTCATTATGTGCATCATATAGTTCATTAAGCATACCAACTAATTTCTTATGCTGATCATCTATTTCTCTAATATTAAAAATATAACGTTCATTCCATTCAATTAATGACATTTGAGCCTTCTTTCAAACTAAAAACATAATTTATTTTTGCTCTCAGGTGTAGACTGTTAGGCATAACCTCAAGTTCCTATAAACACAGTTTTCTTTGCTGGCCTGGGAGCTTTCACTACCATGAACTGCAGTGGACTGCTGCTTTCATTATACCAGCAATGGATGATATCTTTCGGGCTTTCAACAAGAGTGCCTATTGTGACTTCCATCTTCTCGTCAGCAACTTCCACGATCCCAGTTCCTTGAAGCACATAAAATGCCACATCAACCGGAGTAATATGGCGCTTCAATGATTGCCCGGGTTCTAATGTAATAATTGTGATCATAGCATCATTTGTATTGTATAGATTTCTAGCGTCAACACCATGTGCATTATCCATAATTCCGACTTCAGATAGTTTTTTGATAATCATAATTTTCTCTCCTTTTTTCTTCTGTTAGCATAACGATTTAATAAACAGCAGGGCTTTTGCGTCCACTTGTTTTTCCTCATTATGATAGCTCGCCCCGATTTGCCTCAATTGCTTTTAGTATATCTCGCCAGCTTATTAACCCAACTGGTTTACGCTCTTCATCGACAATAGGTATACAAGAAATATTGTGATCATTGAAAATGCCTATTGCATCATAAATTCCTGATCCTAGCAATAAAGTAATAGGTCTTCTTGACACTATTTGATGTACTCTCTTATTTAGGGTTGCTGCATCCCTGTCTGTTTCAGCCGCAGTTCCAATGTTTGGGCTTAAGGCTTTTAAAAGGTCTCTGTCCGAGATCACCCCAAACAATTTACCTGCTTCAACTACAAGCAAATGATGGAAACGAGTGTTATCGAAAATTTCTTTAACAATCCTCAACGAATCATCCATTTCGACAGTGACAATGGTTTTGCTCATTATTTTATCTACGTTCATAATTTTTATATAGTACCATAACGTACAATCCAGTTGAATAATTTGTTAGGTTCTCCGTATATCCTTATATAAGGTATTCCAATCCCTTGATTGTTTCTCTACAGGAAAAAGTTTTCTCATGAAAAATCGGCCAAAATTAGATCTGTGTATTTATATACATAAAAAAACTTTTTGTTTTTGCTCCAGCCCCATGCATGATGATGTTCAGCATCCTACTAAAAAACCTAATGTTAGAGTTTACTTTGATTCGGTTTTTAACCTCAATTTATCATTAGCCGTTATCTTGTAGTTTTTAATAGCAAATCATCTTCAATTGATACAAACTTTGACGCCGAATTAATCAAAGATACAGCTGTAAGTTTAGCCACGCCATACACTTCAACAAATACACCAAAGTCTTTTCTGATTTTATTTACCAATAAGTCAAAATCACCATCCCCAGATGCTAACACAACTACGTTTGATTTTTTTGCATATTCCATAACATCAAGCGTTATGCCAACATCCCAATCACCCTTTGCAGAGCCATCACTTCTTTGAATAAAAGGTTTTAGTTTTATTTCAAAGCCAATTTTCTTAAGTATGTTTTGAAATTGTTTCTGCTTTTCATCACCTCTATCAATGGCATAAGCAATCGCTTTCATGACTTTCCTGTTTGAAGTCACTTTAGCCCAAAATGCATTATAGTTGAAATGACAATTGTGAAACTCTTTTGTAGTGTAGTAAATATTTTGAACGTCCACAAATATGACGACTTTTTGCATATATTTGATTGTCCTTTTCAAAGTTATTTATTTAGTATCAATAAAAAATTTATCATCGTTAACTATTTACAAATAATTTAAAATAAGAAGGAACTTTTGTTTCAAAGGTCATCTTCTTTTTTGTATAGGGATGTAATATTGTTATGGAACCCGCATGAAGGTTCAGTTTTTTTATACCCTTTTCCTTTTTTCCATATTTTTTATCTCCAACTATAGGACAGCCTTCTTCCGAAAAATGGACCCGGATCTGATTTTTCCTACCTGTAAGCAGATCTATTTCAAGCAGACTGTACTTTTTTGATTCTTTCAGGACTTTATACCCCGTCTTGGATAGCTTACCTTTTTTAGGATCATCAACAGAATACATTTTAAGAACATGGTTTTCTGCAAGATATGAAGTAATCACCCCTTCTTTTTTCGGCAACATTCCATATATTACAGCATAATACTTTTTATTAAATCCCTGCCACTCCTCCTGAAGATAATGTTTGGCCTTTTCATTTTTAGCAAAAACGAGGATACCAGAGGTATCTCTATCCAGACGATGTACGATAAATATCCGGTTTCTTGATTTATGATTCCCTTTACGCACGTAATTATTTAAAAGATAATAAGCTGTATTTTCTCGCACTTTCTCATTACTCACTGTTAATAGACCACATGTTTTATCCACAACCAGAATATCATGATCTTCATAGAGAATAGAAAGTCCCTTGGGCTGATATTTTTTTGGAGGGCTTTTAAATTTTTTCTGATTATCCTGCATAATGTTTACTTAAATGAAACAGCTCTTCTTCCTTTCTGTTTAAGAACTATTCTATCAACAACTTCCTGAATATATTGAGCTGTTGTATGGTCTACGCCAGAAGATATTTTGGATCCAACAGATGGTTCATCAAATAAAGTAGTATAAAATACACAGGCAGCTAAATATGTACCCGTTACATTAGGATGAATACCATCAGAATATAGGTTCAGTCTTGGTTTTTTTTCGCGAACGACTCTCCACACTTCACCCACAGGAGCTATCAATGCTTTGTTGTCCTTCCCCATTTCAAGATAACATCTATTAACCCGCTTTTGTGTGCCTTCATATGTAAGTAGCTCAAGTGACACATTCTTATTATCAGAATCTCCATTGCAACGAGCCATAGTCATATAAAACACGACTTTTGATCGGTCATTTGCCTTTTTTACCTTTTGCGCTAAACGCTTCGCATATGGAAAGACATCCCTCGAAAGCTGTTTTTTCGAAAATCCCGGGTATTGGCCTTGCTCTTGAAATACAACGAAATCCCAGGATCTCTCTTTTATTTTTTGTAATACTTTTGCATCAGAATTATGATTTTTAAGCCTTGCTCCACCAGGTGTATGTGAATCATATATCACTCTATAGCCATGAGATTTTGCAATATCAGCAACCATGCCTGGTAGGTTATTTGTAGAAATTAAGCTATTACCAATAAATAAAACCTTAACTGTTTTTTTGCTACGATATGTAGTTGAGAAATAGAAAATGGAAAGAACAAATAATATAAGTATAGATATACGGAATAATATTTTCTTCATGTTATTTACTACTTTTATTCTCACCACAATCTTTTCGATCCGAGTATGTAACAGTAAATACTAATGAAAGTATTGGTAACATTATTAAAGAACTAAAAAATAAATAAGTGATTATAGTGTTTGCTGCTCCAAATGCTTCTAAAATACCTGTAAAAACAAAAAGTAAGAAAAAGGCAGGTATTAGAATTGTAGCTATATTTTTCATTATATTATTGTTTTTTATTTAACTTATATCTAACGAGAAAGTTCACTTCGATTTGGTTCGACTATGCTCACCACAGGTCGCTTAGTACAGACAGCGACCCTAAATTTATTTAAAGTGTTAAGGGGTTAAAAAGCTTTTAAAACATTGTAACACATTTGCTTTAGCAAATGATGTAATGATTAATTAGGTTATTAAAAAATCTTAAACTGACGTAAAAACAAAAGAACACCTGGAAAATAAATCTTTATAATACTAAATTCAGAGAAGACAAAAACAATATATATAAAAATAATTAAATAAAATCGCAAATCAGAAACTAGCACATTCCACCAAGAGACTTCTTCCTGTAATGCATTATATTCGCTATTGTCCAAATCTTCCCAAAAGGATGAAAACGGTCCATAAAATAGTTTAAAAATTAAAAACAGAACAGGAATATTAATAATCCCTAAAACAACAAAGTCATTAAGTGTAATCTGTTTTATAGCATATATGAATTGGTTCATTTTTTTTCTATTATAAAATAAACGCCATGGATTTAATACTTTATTCAAAAATGAGGTAAAAATTAAGTTATAAAACTCATTATTATTGGAAAAGTCAACAAAGCTACAACTATTACGACAATATATGAATAAAATGCAATTTTAAAACCTTGAACAAAACCCACTCTACCAATTGCAGGATCTTTAATAAGTAAACCATAACAAATTGTTTCAATGAAAAGTGATACAAGTAAATATTTTAAATCTTTTTCACCAAATGGTGGTACACCAGTAAAATGATGAACTAAAAACCCTCCAATACCAGCAAAGAACAAAGTGATTAAAATTATAACTATTGTTTTAACATAAGATAACTCTACACCAGAAATTCTTCGAGCAAGAACTCTAAGAAGTAACCATTTAATTAATATTACGATTATAATTGGAATAATGTCTTTCATAATAAATATTCATCACCTAACGTGAAAGTTTCCTCCTTCGGCGGACAACGACTAGTTAGATTGATTGTATTTTGATGATGCTTCTAATACTTTTGATAATTCCTTTTTATTTCGATATTTCGTTTTTAATGAAATTAGATAACCCTCATATTCTCCTTTACCTATTTTATTAAGAACATCTAATAACATTAATTCAAGGCCTATTACATCCTTTTTAGAATTATTTATTGCAAGAGATAGAAATATTGATGCTTTATTCCAGTTACTGTTATCAATATTTATTTTAGCTTCATCAATATAGCTTTTATTGATTTTATTACTATCTTCACTCTCCAAATAATTTAAGTTATTTATTAAGTAGCTTACATCTTCTTTTTTAAACAAAATATTATCATCTTCGCTAAATATGTTTATTTCCAATGATTGATGATGTTCTCTATCAAACAACTGAATAATATAACTATTATTAAGATCAAAGATAAAACCATCGTAATATTTTTGGCTAACTTTATAGATTCTATCGTTTAATGGTAAAACAGCTGTTTTAATTATAAGATAACAAATATTTTTTATATTATTATGTAATAAACCATGTAATTTGAGGTCATCAGTTTTTGTATTATAAATTTTACTTAATAAATCATAATCGTTATCACTATCAGAAATATTGAATATAAATTTAATTTTTCTTATTCTTTTTAAGTCTTTATTTTCTGTTTTATTTTTAAGCAACATTTCTATTAATGCTCTATCAGATTGATTATTCTTCTGTGCAAAACCAGGAGTTATAATTAAAGAAGACTGTTCATTGATAAAATAGAATACTATTATTTGATCAGATACGACAGCTCGATCGGGATAAGGCATTTTTACAGTATAACCATTTATAATAAATTCATTGAAATTATCTTTATTTAGATTTGATTCATTAACCACCCATTCTGATTCTATGCAGTTATTAATTATTGGAACTCTACTTGAAAGACCTTTTCCTTTAAACACGATAATAGAATTAATTACAAAATATATAATGCTTCCGAAAATGAAAAACAATAAAACACTTTTTTTTCTTATTAATTTCATCACTTTATACTTTTTTCAGGCAATCTAACGTGAAAGTTCACCTATTTTACTCTGGTAAGTATCATTGTATATTTATCCGATATATCATCCGAGAATTCTGATGGGTATTTGCCATCAGGCGAAGTACAAATCTCTAACTTTCCATCCGACAAAACTCTTATGATTCCAAAACGAGTTGTCCATTCAGATCCTGGCTTACCGCATTTACCCAAACAAAGATCTATTCTTATGGGTTTCAAATTGTTGTTTAGTTTATATTCGCCTTTTGTACCCACTCCCGATCCATCATGTAACTGCTCGTGCATTTCATAGCTGCCATTTTTATCAAAAGTAATCGACCCTTTCGATGCACGCTTGTTCGGCGCTATTTCCCATTTTCCCGCAATGAGTTGAGTGATGTCTTTGGAAGAGATACCTTCTTTTATAGATTGAGCATAAACTGTGACAGTAATAACGAAGAAGAGAACAAATAAGTAAAAAAACTTGAAACGTTTCATAAGTATTCCTCCTGTTTTATAATTTAATGCTTTGAAACTTCGTTTTTCTAATAATAAGTTTTGTTATATGAAAGTTGCAAATACTAATTTGAAGTTAAGCCATATAACGTTGAATTCAGGAGGCGACCCGCTTTCGTCGAGGCTTCATCGAGGCAGGGAGGGGCACGAGTAAAACGAGTGTCACTGTTCCGCCGCGGCGGACAACGACTAGTTAGGTAGATTTATCTACTAATTTTCTATTTTATTATCTTTCTTAACTTCCTTTAATATTTTTAGCCATTTTAAAGTTATGCATGCATTAACAAACCAACAAAGTGCAGATCCACAGATAAAACCGTAAAGGGCAATGTCAAATTTTGAATCACCAAAAAAAGATTTTATGAGAAAACCGATACCAAATGCAAGAATTAAGAGACTTACTATTAAGTCCCATTTATTCCATTTATTTCGTTTCTGAATGAATTTTCTTGAGTCTTCTGAAAACATAATTACCCACCCCATTAAATATCATTTATCTAACGTTAAAGTTCCCCCTGCCATTCTGCTTCGCACAATGAAGCGCTGGGGACTATGCCTCTACTATTTTGTCCCAAAATCCTCAAGAGGACTAAAACCTTGGAATTTTTCAAATTCCTAAGGGTAAAGATGTGAGGACTTTGCACCTGCCCCCTTAGCCTGGAACTAGTCAGGACCATAACCCACCGAGTATACAATCAATGAAATCCGTACATAGATGCCATAAACATCCCACGGATACTGCACGCCACTTCCAGGAAGGAACCGCCAAAAGGCCACAATAAAAAATCCATGCCCACAGAGTATGGAGCAGGTGAAAACCTATACTGCAACGACTGGGGTCAAAAATAGGATTGGCCAGCAAATGATCCAAATCTATGAGCATCGTAGCCACCATTATGAGCCCTGCCTTCCGCCAATTCTTCTTCCAAAATAGCTTTGCAAATACAAATGGCACTAACAAGTGAAATGAGTAATGGGTGATATGTCTGAATACATCGATATTACCTTCCATTAATTCAGCGATTCCTTTTTTATTCTTTCCACCTAACGTTAGAGTTCCCTCTACTATTTTGTCCCAAAATAAAGATGTGAGGACTTTGCAGCTTGCCGCCGAGCAACGCGAGGGAATAAAAACGCGTCCTTCGACTACGCTCAAGACAGGCTAGCGTTTTTACGGTTCCGCTGCAGCGGACAACGAATGGTTAGATAGATTTATTTTATTAATTGTATAGATAAATATTTTTTGTAATGTTCAAAATCTTTATCTGTAGTAAAAATTGTAAGATTTTCTAAATGTGCTACTGCACAGATTAAATAATCTATGGTTGAACCTTGTATTCCTTTGGCTCGGCAGGTGTTGCTAAATTCGGCAGCTGTTACGAAATGTTTTGTTTTTAGAGGGATATCTTCAAAGGAAGAAAGTATTTCTTTAAGATGATTAAATTGCTTAAGATTGTACACCTCCGACAATAATTCTTGTCTGATTGGTCCAACGATTGTAACTCGTCCATCATCTATAAGGTCTTTCATTTTTTTTATTAATGCTGAATCAGGTTTTTTATGACGCAGTACAGCCGACCATATACAAGTATCTACTAATACTTTCACTGCTTCCTTGCCTTTTTGTAGTCATAACTTGGGTCAAAGTCAATAACCCCAAAAAGCTTTTTAATAGCTAATTGTTTTTTGTGAGCTATGTATTCTTTGAGGGCAGTGGTTACTGCTTCTCTTTTAGTTTTATGGTGACCTACTTTTAAAGCCTGCATGATTAATTTGTCGTCCAACGCTAAATTAGTTGCCATATCACACCTCCTTCGGCGGACAACGAATGGTTAGGCAGATTTATAGTTCCAACCTTGATTATCAATGATGCTAAATAGACCTAATTTAAAGGAGAACCGTCCCCAATTTTCTATGATCATTCTCAAATTACTCGTGTATCACAACGTCGAAGTATCGTGGTTTACTTCCCCTGTCAGAGAACCAGAAAACACCCTCAGAGACCATGTCCAGTCTAAAACCAGCTCGGCCAGCGTGTTCAAACGGTGGAAGTTCTCCAGTCAGCTCCACGGTCTCTCCGGGATCGATGTCCCGTGGGAGGGATACACGCAAGAAATCGAGGTCGACGATTCTTCTTTTCTCATCCAACAAGGAGATGCCTAGCCTAACCCTACCTACACCACCCATATCGGATGCGGATTCATCGGCCAGCCACCGCGTCAGACCCATATTCTCGATACTCACACGAAATGGCGTGCGATATGATGGCCTAATCTGAGTTGGAAAATCGATATCCCGGAACCGAAACACCATCGTGTAGGGACGTCGAGAGTCGGCATACGGCGTGCCTTTAATGGCGACCACCAGATGAATAGTCGTCCATAGATTCAGGAGATGCTCAACCATTGTGATTAACACACGCCTCAGCCACTTCACCATGAATACGCGAGGTGCTTTTCCTGTAAAAGGTTCGGGCGGAAAGATGCGTGTAAGGTCGTGAGAAAGTTCGGCTACCGGCCTTACAATGGTCCTTGTAAAACCGGCTTCTCGACAAGCTCTCACCAGCAAACGAGGGGGAAGCTCTTGCTCAAGAACACCAAACTGCTCCATCTGCATAATGGACTCTCCTCGCTTGCTGTGCCCCCGTCCCGGCTCTTGCATAACGAACACACCACCGGGACGAAGAACTCGATGGACTTCGCTAAGAACTTGCTGCCAGTTCGGCACATGGTGCAAAGCAGCGTAGCAGATAACCGCATCGACGCTATTGTCGCAAAGAGGTATTTCCGCCATGTCACCAGTACAGACCCAACTGTCCGGTCCCATCCGGCGACGTCCAATGCGAAGCATATCCGTGCAGATGTCCAAAGAACACGTCCGGTACTTGAGTTTACGCAGCCAAGCGCTGACCCAGCACGACCCAGCACCAAGATCTAGGATAAGTGCACCAGGTCCAACGGGAAGGCTTGCTACAATGGCGCTAAAAATGGCTATCTCAACATAGGCAAGCTCGACACTCAGATTTGTACCATCAAGAAATGGTTTTGCTGCAAGCACGTTAGTATCCTCCATTTGGCTCACATGTGTCTTCTCGGCTTCCCTTGCCGAAACTGCATTCTTATGTTCTCTCGTCATAATATTTTCTCCTGTCAATTATCTTTAAATTCAACCTAACGTCTGAGTTCCCTCTACTATTTTGTCCCAAAATCCTCAAGAGGACTAAAACCTTGGAATTTTTCAAATTCCTAAGGGTAAAGATGTGAGGACTTTGCAGCTGCCCCCGCCCGCTTTCGCCGAGGCTTCATCGAGGCAGGGAGGAGCCCGAGTAAAACGTGTATTGTGGGCACGTCCCGCCGGTTCCGCCGCGGCGGACAACGACTAGTTATGTGGTTTTTTTCATTTCACATTTCCCGCCAAAGGCGGACAGGCAAAGGCTGACCCCTTATCGCATTTTGTATTAGATACCATTATCAGTGGGTGTATCCTGATCACCCGCTATTGGAGGCTGTTCGGCCTGAGTCTCTTTAGTACCTTGACCCAATTTCCTTTTACTCTTTTCTTCCTTTTTTTTCTTTTTCGCAAGCTCTTTCCTTCGCTTTTCAAATGAATAATTAGATTTTGCCATTTATCTTCTCCTGTTCCAATTTAAATGTGCTTGATGTTGACATCTGTACATAACGTTGAATTCAGTGGCCCCCTACTTAGTTATCTTGTTAATTTGTTAACTAGTTAACTGGATAACCAGTAAATCAGATAACCCATTTGCTTTAGCAAATGATGCTGGAGACATTATGCTAAATTAAA
>JAGLFH010000038.1 GCA_023144635.1 Candidatus Auribacterota bacterium
CTATATTTTGACTATGAACATACGGATAAGTATTTATTCCGTAACCAAGTATCGGGCTTTCTAAAATTATTCCAAAAGCATTTTTCCATATAATATCTCTATATGAGATTCCTCTTCCACTATGAACTGAATCTTCAATATTTTCATTTAAAAGCCCTGTAAATAATAATGTTGAAGAAAACAAAATAGAGACCAAGAGCCCCCAAATAAACAATTTTCTTTTTTTCCAGAATAAAATAAAAGTCAAACCGCACAATATTCCTAAAATAGTACTTCTTGAATTTGTTCCATAGATTGAGATCACAGTCAGAACTGTAGATGATATTGCTATGAGTCTCCATAGCTTACTAAGTTTTTTCTGCATCAATACCAATATAGAAAAGAAAAACATATAGTTCAAAAATGAACCAAATAGATTAGGATGATAAAAAGTCCCGCTTATTCTAATAAGATCAGGCATTTCGCTCATATATTTCATCCTGCTGAAAGCACGTAAACGAGGAGGAAGAATAAATGATTCTAAAAAATTAAGGACATTAAATTTTATGATTATAAGCTGAAGACAAGCTATAAGAGAAACGATAAAAGTTATTAAAAGAAATAGATACATTACTTTCCTAAGTTCAATTTCCGATTTAAAATAGTTGTAAAAGAACAAAAATGCTATAAAACCTGTAGCAATAGGTAAAGTTCCTTTTATGCTTTCAAAAATGTTAATTGAATTGACCGTACTTAAAAATATAAGTGAAAAAAAGGCACCAATCCAATAATTTATATATTTTCTATCTTTTACAGGAAAGCAGACATTCTTTTCTTTAAGCAGCCAAAAGAGCATTAAAAATATAAGGACAAAGTATTTAATCATCAATATTTGAGGAAGAGTTAATGTGAAAAAAGGTATGACACGTTCTAAAGGCGTTAATGCAACTACTATAAAAACAACAATGTCTCTGTTTAAATGTCTAATGTTAGCTAAAATGATCACTCCCAAAAACAAAAAAAGGATCAAATAGCTTTGAGTAACAAACAAAATTCCTAAAATCATTGTAATAAACACATAAAATAAATAATTTAATCTCATAAAAACAGCCTTTAACGATGGGTCATAACTTTTTATATATCTTAACATTTATTTTTTATATTGTAAATTTAAACTATATGAATTAATATTAATTAAAAGGAATTATAATGAATATACTATTTGTTTATACCACACAAGATGCCCAATCTGAAGAAAAGCCTCTACAGAGACAGGAAAACATTGCTTTTGGAATATCTTACATAAGTTCATATTTAAAAACACATGGCCACATTACTAAATTATTCGTTTCAACAAGATCAACAAACATTCAAAATATAGATAAACTAATTGACAATTTCAAGCCTAAGTTGATATGTTTTTCTGCAACTGCAACCCAGTATCCATTTGCTTTAAATATTTCTAAGCATGTAAAATCATCTTATCCTGATATTTTTCTTATTATTGGCGGCACACATATAACGATCTTTCCTGAAGAAGCCTTAAATGACATGAAAAAGAATTCTTTTAATGCTTTATGTCTCGGAGAAGGAGAAAAACCCTTATTTGAACTCGTAGAACAATTAGAAAAAAATATTTATCCAACAAACATTAATAATTTATGGATAAAAAATGGAAAAAATGTAGAAAAAAACCCTACTAGGCCTTTCATTCAAGATCTTGACAGCTTGCCTTTTCCTGATAAGGACATGTGGCAAGAATTGATATATTACCCTGATTCTCAAGGTTCTATTCTACTTGGGCGTGGCTGCCCATATCTTTGTACCTATTGCTCTAATCATGCTATAAGAAAAGTAAGTAGTGGTAAATATGTGCGGACTCGTTCTCCCGAAAACATAATAAAAGAACTTGAGGAAACATCAGCTAAATTCCCCAAAATTCAAAGTTTTCATCTGGAAATAGAGACCTTCGGAGTTAATTTAAATTGGGCACTTGAACTATGTGGTAAGTTGGAAGAGTTGAATACTCGTACTATTCAACCTTTAAAATTTGAAGTAAACCTCAGGATCACTCCTAATTCAAAACCGGAAAATCTTGATAATCTTTTTAAAGCAATGAAAAAATGCAATATTCAGAGAATTAATGTCGGCTTAGAATCCGGCAGTGAGAGAGTACGTCGAGATATACTAAAACGAAACGAATCTAATGAAGATATTTTACTTGCTACAAATATAGCTAAAAAATATGGGCTAAAAGTTAATTATTATGTTCTTATTGGAATTGTTGGTGAAACAATTAATGATTTTAAGGAAACTATTGATTTTTGCAGGGAAGCCAATCCAAGTATAGCAGAACTTCAAATCTTTTTTCCTTATCCTGGCTGTGATCTTTATCTTGCAGCAAAAGAACAAGGACTTCTTGGTTCTTCACTTGATCCAGAAATGGAAAGATATAAAGCAACACTAGATCTTCCAGATTTTTCAAGAAAACAAATTCAACAAAATTTTGTTCTATTCGAATACAATGTTTTCAAAGGACGCAGGCATTTTTATAAAATTGCACTTAAGGTTGCTTCATGGCTATTTCGTTCAAATTATTATTCTAACAAATTTTATAGAATGCTTACATCTTTTGCTTTATTTTACCGTCTTAAAGAATTTCTTTTAAAGCCTGAAGAAGATAAAACATGAAAATCTTGCTTTTGCAGTAACAATAAAATGCTAATATTAAAATACGCTAAAGAATTTATCACCAGTTTTAAAAAGGTATCTAAAGGTGAAAAGACTTTTCTTTTAAAGAATTATTCTGCAAAATTTGTTTTTAATACAATTAATTACCTGAAACGTACCCTCTTTAAAAGTAATTTAAATACAAGTTATTCAGAATATCGCAAAACAATTCCTCAGATAAATGGAACCCGAGAATCATTTGAAAATCTATTTATCTTTTTAACGACTAAATTCACAAATCACTCATATTCTCCTAAATTAAAATACATAAAAAAACAAAAAAACTATTTTAAGATCAGTTCAAATGGCTTAAATTGCGACACTTATGAAGCAATTGCCAGAACATTTATCGGATTAGGTTTTTTCTTAAAGAACAATGATGAAAATAATCTAAAAAATATTTATATTGACCTTATAACAACAGGCTCTGATCCTGCATCAAAATATTGTTGGACATCTTTATGGTCAAATCAAGTTATTGCTGAAAACACTTCCATTATTATTACTTTTCTTATTAATAAGGATAAATTGTGGGATACTCTTCCTCATAAAAGTCAAAAGAATGTAATAAATCATATTAAGTCTTCTCTTAAAAGACCATGCCATGCAAATAACTGGTTATGGTTTAAGATCTTTCACTATTTATTTTTATTCAGATATGACAAAAAAGAAAACAACAATAATATTTATTCTCTTTTCGAAGGAATAAATAAGCTTTATTCAGGTGACGGTTGGTATAATGACAGCACTAACCCTGATGAAACCATTTTTGATCATTATAACTCTTGGGCAATGCATTATTACGGTCTCTTATTCTGCTGGATCGCAAAAGATGATTTTTTAGATATACAAGAAAACATCAAAAAAAGAGCACAGATATTTTTCGATAATTATATTTATTTTTTTAGCAAAAACGATCTTCCTATTTGCTGGGGCAGGTCACTTCTATATCGTTTTAGTATGCTTTCCTGTTTTGGATTGGGTATCGCTCTTAATATTATACCTGAGCAAAGGTACTCACATATAAAAAGTATAACTGCTTCCACAATAAATAATTTTTTAGAATCAGGTATTCTTGATGAATCTGGAATGCTAAACATGGGATTTACTAAACCTCTTAATGCTGTCTTGGATACTTATTCAGGTTATGGAAGCCCTTACTGGGCATTTAAGGCATTTTCTTTTCTTCTTCTTCCGAAAGAACATCCTTTTTGGAGATCAGAGATCGTTTCTTCTAATAATATAAAGGATGTAGTTAAAAATATTTATTTGAAAGAATTAAATATATATATTCAAAACAATGAAAAACATCATAACTTCATATTAAATGGCAGCATTAATTCTACACGCCATTATAATATGAAATATAATCGTTTTTCTTATTCAAATATTTTTCTGCAGACTTTAGATGAAATGTTTATTGACAACTCTTTCGTTATTTTAAGTAATAATTCTTATTTCATTAAAGATCGAATATGCAAAGTCAGTTCACCCGGGAATAATATTATTCATGTGTCCTGGAAAAATAATTCTCTAAATGATCTAAAAGCCTTCTCAACCATAATACCTGTTAATAATGGCTATATACTAATAAGTAATATAATTTGTGAACAACGTTATAATTACATTTACTCAGGATTTAACATCACAATAAATAGTAAATTAGATATAAATAAAAAAGATAAGATAATAACTCTATCATCAGGTGATCTTTGGTCAGAATTAACATCTTTTGATAATAATTCCATAATCAGTCACAAAAACATTCCAGCTGAAAAATGCCTCAATCTAAAACCTTCAGCCCTACCGTATTCTAAATCATTTTTTTCCTCTGGCGTAAACAAAACTGTTTTATGTATACGCGCCGGAAGATTAACAAAACCAAGCTCTTTGAATATTAAAAAGAACAAAGAAGGTTTTATTATTTATTCAGAACATTCTCAGCTATCATTTGAAGAAATAGATAATTTTTATATTCAAAAATAATATTAAATATTTTAATTATTTTTAAAGTAAATAAGATCTGTACACTTTTTATTAAAGCCATTCTCAGAATATTGATATCCTGCTCCAACAATCAAAAGAGGGCCATGCATAGGGCTTTCAAAAGAAACTTTGCCGGAGTCATCTGTAATCAAATGGCCTTCTTCCTGTTTCCAGTTTAAAGCATTAAGAATTCCCCATGTTATCTTAGCCTTTGAAACAGGTTTTCCATTTGGATCAGTTAATTTAATATTAAATGTAGGCCAATTCATTTTATCTTTAGTAGTAGTTATCTCCAAAACCGGTATTTTATTTTGACTACATATCCATATATTCCTTTTAATTGCACAGATAAAAGAATTATCTTCACCATACAAATCTACCTTCATAATAAGCTTTTTTATCTCAGGAGATGCAGGAAATTTGAGTGATATTTCCTTCTCAATCCAATGAGGACTAACTCTTTTTAAAAGCCCTAATTTTTTATTATCAATAGATAGAACTGCTCTTTTTACTTTATCTTCAACATATATTTTAATAGGTATTTTATTACTATACAACTTTTCAGAATTAGGTTTCACAACAATAGCCTGATTTATTTTTGAAAGATCTTTATATACCTTACGCGGAGTTCCCAAAACATCTTTATCTAGAGACAACAACCCTCCCCATTCCTCATTAATATCGTCATGAATATATTTGTTTCTAGATGTATTTTTTATCAAATGCTGAAGCTGTGGATAGATAGCTGAAACACTCCAATTATCCATCCACTGCATTATGGTAAAACCCGCTAGATCAAGCTGAGCAAGGTCGTTAAGATCACGTATTGTCTTAAAAGACTGTTCATTTTCATTTTTAACATGATGAGATGCTGTAAAATCATCAGGCAATTTCTTAGGAGCAGGTGAGTAATAAGTACTTTCAGAAATAAAAAAAGGTTTCTTATTAGGATCTAGGTTTTTTATCCCGCTAATATACCCCCGGAATCCTATACTTTTCTGAAAAATTGTTGTTGAAGACGCATAAATATTGTAACTTACAATATCCCATGTAGCAGTATCTATAAAGGCAGCGTTTGGCCAATTAGAAAATGAAACAGGAACACCAGGACAAACTTCTTTTGCAGCTTCCACTATATCATTAAAATATTTTTTTACTTTTTCCTCTTCCTGTCCCAATAACACACCCGGACAAGGTTCATTCAATATAAGTAACATAGCAATATTTGAATATTTAGAATATTTTTTTGCTCTCTTTTTTATAGTTAATATGCTATTCCTTGTAAAATAGTTACTGCTAAGCTGTATTTTTTGAGAAGTCCATATTCCACCAACTACCCATAGCCCGTTTTTCTCAGCAAGTTCTATTATTTTTTCATCTCCTAAATCCCATGTCCTTATAGCATTAAACCCTGCTTCCTTAATACGCTTCATGTCCATTTCCATCAATTTATAGCCATGCTCTTTGTATGTGAATGGGTCAGTATGGTCTTTTCCAGGCCTTAAACCTGCATATCCAACAGTTTTCAATAATAATTCTTCTCCACCTGCATATAGCTTCCCATTATTAATTGTTATTTTAGGAAACTTGTAATTGTCTGCGATTATATCAGTAGAAAAAAGTAAAATAAAAATTGTCAAAAAGAGCATACCTATATAAAATATCTTCTTCATATCATTCTCCAAAATAAAATTTAAATACTATGTACATTAAATGTTCTATTTTTTTCTTAACAGTTTCCAAGGATTTTTTTCTATCTCTATTATAAGTTTTTTAAGTTTTTCGGAAACTTCCTCATCATTTAAAAACATTCCTATAGTACCTTCGCCTTCTTTCATGGTCATACTTATATCATGAAGGTCATCTAAAAGTATTTTTACTTTTTCAATATTTTCAGAAAAAACAGTGGAAGTTTTTTCATCCATTACAAGTTTTCCGATCAAGCCTTCTCCTCTTTCAACTCGGGCAAAGATACGTTCCATTGCCTCTACAGACTTTCTCATACCTTTAATGTTATCTTTAAATTCAGAAATAGAGATCGTTATGTTTTCTTCATTATTAACAAAAAGGTTTCGCATTATCCCGATACCTTCTTCAAGATTTCCTGATACATCTTTAATATCTTCACTGAGTTTACGCATATTACGTAAAGTATACTTTATGTTTTCCTTTGTCTCGTCCTCACTAAAGATCTGCACACCTTTTTCTAATTCTTCCAGTACTTTTTTTGCGCTATTGATGACCTCTTGAAGAGCTACAGGATCTGTGCCCGGAAGCAAGGCCCCCTGATCTACAAGATTAGCAGTCGGATCACCGGGAATGATTTCAACATACAACTCTGTCATAAGCCCTAAAGAATTTATCATAAATTTATCTTTTTCTCTAACATTGACACCTTTTTTAATAATAAGATCGACAATAACCCTTTGCTTTGGATTATCTGTCAGCCTTAAACTTTTTATCTCACCTACGTCAACACCGGCATAACGAACAGGGGCTTTTTCAAGAATACCATCAGCAAAATTAAAATGAACACTAAAATTTATCGCGTCTTTGTAAGCAAAATAATCTTCACTTCCGAATCTAATTATCATTGTCGCGATCAAGAACATGCCGACAACAACAAACAAACCAACTGCCATCTCAATTTTTTTTGGTTTCATATAAAGCACCTCTTTTTTTAATCTTAATTATAATAAATCTAAATAAATCCAATCCGCCGAAGGCGGAAACTCATCACTCAACACTTATTTTTAGTCATCTATCTTCTTACTTTCCTACTTTATCTTCTAGTATTTTATTTCTATTTTCTATCTTCTATTTTGCTTTTACTACCTAGTACTTACTTTCTAGTACTTAGTTTTTGCTTTTCATCTTTTTTCTGTCTTCTGTCATCTGACTTACTGCGATATAAATTTTCTTACTATTTCTTCTTTTGCTTCATTTATTTTATCAGGCCTATAAATACCCACTATTTTCCCCTTATCAAGAAATGCAATTCTATCAGCAATACGAAATGCACTTTTAAGATCATGCGTTACAGCAACACCCGTTGTTGAAAGTTTCTTTTTTAAACGGACTATTAATTCATCAATAGTCTTACCGGTAATAGGATCAAGTCCTGTAGTCGGCTCATCATAAAGCATTATCTTTGGATTCATAGCAATTGCCCGCGCTAATCCAACACGTTTTTTCATTCCACCACTCAGTTCATTGGGCTTCTTATCAATAACATCCTTTAGATCAACCATTTCAAGTTTTTCTTCAACCAGATTTCTTATTTCACAAGACCTTAAATTTGTATGTTCAACATATGAAAAACCGACATTACCCAAAACTGTCATATAATCAAAAAGAGCAGCAGATTGAAAAAGCATTCCAAATCTTTTACGTACATCATTTAACTCTTTTTCGTTAAGAGAAGTTATATCAATACCATCTATATAGATCGATCCGCTATCAGGAGCAAGAAGACCTATAATGAGCTTTAAAAGCACACTCTTTCCTTCTCCGCTTCGTCCCATAATGACAAGGATCTCACCTTTTTTTACATGAAGGTTAACACCGTCAAGAACCTTTTTACCACCTAAAGATTTTTTTAAATTTTTAATAAATATCATATTATGTAAGTATTATTGATAAAAAGAAATCCGATATTAATATTGAAATACAGGAAAAGACTACTGCCTCTGTTGTCGCTTTTCCAACACCTTCGGCTCCGTCATCAGCTATTATACCTTTATAACAGCTAATAATTATAATGATCAATGCAAAAACTACAGATTTTGTAAGCCCGTTAAGAAAATCCATTACGCCTGTAAAATCCAGCATATTATTAACAAAAAATGTCTTATTTATCTGGAGAAGCTCAACGCTTATAAAATAACCGCCTAAAATACCTATGAAAATGGAAAAAACCGTCAATATAGGTATCATAAAAATTCCTGCTATAAGCCTGGGCGCAACAAGATAACTAACAGGATCTACAGCAAGGGTATTTAAAGCATCTATCTGCTCCGTTACTTTCATTGTCCCTAATTGTGCTGCCATGCTCGCACCGACTCTCCCTGCTACCATAAGCGCTGTTAAAACCGGACCTAACTCATTTGTCATAGATAAGCCAATAAGTATACCTATTGCCGTTTCCATAGAGATCTGATGAAACTGATAATAAGATTGAACTGCCAGGACCATTCCTGTAAAAGCTCCTGTAATGGCAACAACCGGCAGAGATTTATAACCTATCTCGTAAAGCTGATCAAGTATTATCCTAAACCTTGGGGGAGCGGTATAAAGCTTTTTTAAAAAATTAAATGCAACAAGGCTGAATTTACCAACACTTCTTATGTCGTCTAAAATCGACTCACCTATTTTTTGAAAAAAAGAGATCAAAATTTTATTGTCCTTTCCAATCCAAGAAAATCTTTTTCATCATCCTGCTTGTAAAAAAATTTATTACTGCCGTCAAGATCAAGTTCAATTTTGAATTCCATTTCATCTTTACTTACAGATTCCGGCTTTTCCCCAAACTCTCTTAAAACTTTTAGTGTTAACTTATCAGAAAGAGCCTTCTCAAGCGTATATGTTTTGCCCTCTTTATCACGTATAAAATCTATCCCGCTCCAGACAAGACTGTTCTTAGGTTTGATTTTAACATTTCTTAACATATTTTTCAATCCTAGGTCAAAATAGCCTACAACCGGTATATCTCCATTCTCTCTTACAAACTTTGAATCCTCAAGAAAAATAAAACGCCCTGTACCAGAGAAGTTAAACTCTGCTTTGAGAAAATCCATTGTTAAAAAAGAACCTTTACCAATATTTATCTTCCCGTTTAAAGTTAGCTGATTGATCGGACCAGTTAGACCAAGGCTACCATCAAAGACACCCGAAAGCTCAATGTTTTTTTCTATTCCCAAATAAAACATACCACGACTTATCTTAACTTCATGAAAATTCACATTTGCAAACACTTCATTCTTAACGGTATCATATGTTCCTTTTGCTATAACAGAACCTGATATATTTATATCAAACTCTATTTTTGAAGTATCAGATATCTTAAAAATAATAAAACAAAACTTTTTCCCTTGTGCTTCTGTTAACGTCAAATTTATTTTTAAGCCGCTTTTTGAGCCTGTTAGATAATAAGAACAATCATACCTGAAAGGATCTACCTCTTTAAGAATACGCCACAGAATTTTATTAGTATTAGATTCTTTCCAAAATATGTTCTCGGGCTTAATTTTACCGCTTGAACGAAACGTGTAACCATCAAGATATTCTATATTGCCCTCTATTAAAAAAAGATCCTCAAGAAAAAGAGAAATATCCGAACTTTTCTTTTTATGGTCATGTTTAACATTTACAACCATGTTCTTATTAAAAAAAAGGTCCTCTGTTATTGAAAACACATCACTTATATCTTCTTTGTTTATAAAGGATAAGAATACTTTCTTGTTAAGAAGCTTTCCCATTAATGAGAATATTTCTTTAGTGCTTTCTTTTTTTTTGCTTAGCGAAGCCACATTTTTATAAGTGGTGCTAAAATCCTCTACTGTTATTTTTCTACCTTTATTAGTAATAAAAACAATATTTCCATTTATTATATCAATACTCTCAAGATCAAAATCAATATATTCCTGAATGTTTTTTACAGGTATGGTTATTTTATTATTAAAAAGCATGAGAAAATTATTAAGGAGAAAAGCATCTGCTTCTTCTTCTGATATTTTCACCTCGAAGGATGGGTAAAAAATAGTGACCCTCGCAGGAACATCATGGCCATCTTTTGCAAAAAGTACATCTTTCCATTTAAAACCTGTTGAAATATAAGGAGCCTTAAAGGCAACGATGTGATCATCTTTTTTCCAGATAATATCAGTATCAGTTACATTTATATCCCAGACCGTGCCGCCTTTTATGCTTCGTATAAAAAACCTTTTAAAGTGAGAACCCTTTATTGTATTTTGCAGTTTACAAATATGATGTTTAAAAAGTATTGGAGACAATGATCCTGTCTCAACACCAAAAACAAAAATCAGTACAATAAGGCATATAATTGCAAGCACACGTACAATATTTTTAACAACACGCACACTTATATTCCCTGAAACGAAATAGCATCTTTTTTTATACTTGTTTTTATATTTTTATCTCTTGCTAATTCACCGGCCTCAAGTATTTTTTCAGCCAGAGGATCTTCTATGAATTTCTGGATAGCACGCTTTAAAGGGCGAGCACCGTAGAGAAGATCCGTACCTTTGCTTATCAGAAATTCCTTTACTTTTTTAGATAAAACAAGCTTTAGATTTCTTTTACTTAAACGCTTTATAAGAGCTGCAAGCTCTATATCAACTATCATCATAAGATGTTCTTTTCTCAAAGTCTGGAAAACGATCATATCATCTATCCTGTTTAAAAATTCCGGTTTAAATTTCTTTTTGACCCTTTCCATGATCTTTGTTTTCATGTTTTCATAATCAAAAGATGCCTCTGAAGTAGCAAAACCCATCTTATTCTGCTTTTTGATGATATCCACACCAACATTACTTGTCATGATAATGATTGTATTTCTAAAATCAACAACCCTTCCAAGAGAGTCTGTAAGCTTGCCCTCTTCCAAAACCTGCAGAAGCAGGTTCATTACTTCAGGGTGAGCTTTTTCAACCTCATCAAAAAGAACGACCGAATAAGGCCTTCTTCTTACCTGTTCACTTAACTGGCCGCCTTCTTCATAACCTACATAGCCCGGAGGAGATCCCATTAGACGGGATGCGTTATGCTTTTCCATATATTCCGACATATCAATTGTTATGATGGCCTCTTCATTACCAAACATAAACTCTGCAAGAGCTTTTCCAAGAAGCGTCTTTCCAACTCCAGTTGGTCCCAAGAAAAGAAAAGAACCTATCGGCCTTTTCGGATCTTTAAGATCAGCACGTGAACGCCTCAATGCTCTTGAAATAGTATTTACTGCGACATCTTGACCAACTATACGTTTTTTCAGGTCATCTTCCATATGAAGCAGTTTTTTCGACTCCCCCTCTTCTAACCTTGTAAGCGGAACACCTGTCCACTTACTTACAATATGGATAACATCTTCTTCATCGACAACTACTTCATTTTCCTTTTCCTTGCTTTTCCAATCATTAAGTGTTTTATCAAGACGTTCTCTTATTTCTTTTTCTTTGTCTCTTAATGCAGCCGCTTTTTCATATTCCTGATTTCGTATGGATTGTTCCTTTTCCCTTCTTGCCTGTTCAATCTCCTGTTCAATACTCTTAAGATCAGGCGGCCTTGTCATGGCTGATATTCTGCATCTTGAACCTGCTTCATCCATGACATCAATAGCCTTATCAGGCAAGAACCTTCCTGTAATATATCTGTCTGAAAGTTCTGCTGCTGCCATCAACGCCTCATCAGTATATCTTGCATTATGATGGATCTCATATTTCTCTTTTATACCCTGAAGAATCAAATATGTTTCTTCTATTTGAGGAGCATCAACATGAATAGGCTGAAAACGTCTTTCAAGTGCCGAGTCCTTTTCAATGTATTTTCTGTATTCATCGTATGTAGTTGCTCCTATACACTGCAGTTCGCCTCTTGATAGTGCCGGTTTTAAAATATTACTGGCATCTATTGCGCCCTCTGCAGCACCTGCACCTACAATAGTGTGGAATTCATCTATAAAAAGCAGGATTTTTGTAGATTTTCTGATCTCATCCATAACAGCTTTTATTCTTTCTTCAAACTGTCCGCGATATTTTGTACCTGCTATCATCAAAGCAAGGTCAAGTGTTATTAATTTTTTATCCCTCAATATTTCAGGAACATTACCATCTACAATATGCTGCGCCAGGCCTTCAACTATTGCTGTTTTACCAACACCTGCCTCACCTATTAAAACCGGATTATTTTTTGTACGCCTGCAAAGTATTTGAATAATTCTCTCAATTTCTTTTTGGCGCCCAATAACAGGATCAAGTTTTAGATCATGAGCCATTTTTGTAAGATCTCTTCCAAATGCCTGTAGAGCAGGAGTCTCTGATTTTTGAAATTCTTGAGCTGTTGCCTGCCCCCCCATGCTTGTACCGCTTTGAGGATTCAACATAGAATTACCATAAGCAGTGCCTAGCTCTTTTAATATTTCTTCACGGGCAGTCTCAATATCTATTTCAAGATTTGAAAGGACTCTTGCTGCAACTCCCTCCTCTTCACGTAAAAGGCCTAAAAGGATATGCTCTGTTCCCACATAACTGTGATTCAAAGATGTTGCTTCCTCAACAGCATATTCTATTACTTTTTTTGCTCTTGAAGTTAATGGGATCTCTCCTGATATTTTTGTCTCTGGACCTTTTCCAACAGCTTTTTCAACTTCCATCCTGACAGTTTCAAAATCAAGCCCTATTCTCCTTAAAACGTTAACCGCTACTCCCTGTCCCAGCTTAATAAGACCAAGCAAGATATGCTCTGTTCCAATATAATTATGATTAAAACGATCTGCTTCTTTACGTGCTATTATTATTACCTGTCTTGCTCTATTCGTAAACCTGTCAAACATTTAGATTCTCCCTTCAATATACGCATTTTTAATTTTTATTTAATTGTTAATGTAATCCCTTTAACTTTTCTCTTATAAGATTAGCCCTCTTAACATCCCTTTCACCTGTATCCAGAATTTTTTCGAAATATCTCTGAAGATGAGCAGGCTGGGTAATAATAAACAATTGGTTGATAATAGAACGAGGAATGTCATTAATAAGACCAAGATCGATACCCATACGTAAAGTAGAAAAAAGGCCTATGCTTTCTTTAGAACTTATTATACGGGCATTTCTCAATATTCCGAATGACCTTCCTACCTTATCCTCAAGCTGACGAAGGCTGTTATTTAATAAAAACATTCTTGCATTTTTTTCATGTGTTATTACCTGATCTATTATTTTTTTGAGATTCTTTATAATGTCCTGCTCATGTATTCCAAGCGAAGACTGGTTAGATATCTGAAAAAGATTTCCAAGAGCTTCAGATCCTTCTCCATAAAGCCCGCGTACTGCTAGACCAAGCTTCATTGCAGCCTGAAGTATCTTATTTATCTGCTTTGAATAGACAAGACCAGGAAGATGCATCATCACACTTACACGTATTCCTGTACCTACATTTGTAGGACATGCCGTTAAATATCCGAATCGTCCGCTAAAAGCATAAGGAAGCCCCTTATCCAATTCATCGTCTATAGAGCTTGCCATTGTCCAGACCTCTTTAAGCTGCAATCCGGACTTTAATACCTGTATTCTTAAATGATCTTCTTCATTTAACATAACGCTTAAATTTTCTTCTTTTGATATTGCAACCGCACTGCCTTCTCCAAGAGAAACCATCTCAGGACTTATTAAATGACGCTCCATAAGAAACTGCCTGTCGATCTCATCGATTTCATGCATATTTATAAGCAAAGCATCACTGCTTAACAATTTAGAAGAGGAGAATACAGCCTCAGACATTTTTACTATCTGATTCTTATTTTCTATTGCTAATTTCCGCGGGAAAGGATATCCAGCAATATTTCTGGCAAGTCTTATGCGCGTACTCATAACATAATCAACCTCAGGACCATCACCCATCAACCACTCTGAGTTTTTATTTAAAAGTATGCTGATCATTTAGTAGGTATCTCCTGATTGATTTTTAAGTTAAGATCTTTTATCTTATCTCTTAATACTGCTGCTGCTTCATAATTTTCTCTATCAACCGCATCTTTAAGCTTTTTATTAAGCTCTCTTATCTTTTCAATCTTTATATATTTCTCTTTGAAGGCACTCGGGGTCTTTCCGCGATGCCTGGTATGTTTGTGGATCGTATCAAGTATAGATATAAGCCTCTTTTCAAAGACAACATAACAATTATCACATCCCAAACGACCTGTTTTTTTGAACTCATCAAAAGCCATACCACAATCTTTACATTTCGCATTGTCAGCTTGAGAAGGCTCCAGTCCCTTTGCAGAATCTTTAACCATACCACCAAGCATGTCGCTAAGAGAAAAAGACACCTCTACACCAAATCCTTTTTCTTTAGCACAACTTTCACAAATATTCAGCTTTTTTATTTCACCATTAACTACTTCTGCATAGTGGACAACTGCATCATGAACCTTACACATATCGCATTTCATGTGTACCTGCTTTCATTTATTACTGTTATTATTATTGAATCATTCCGTCTTTTAATATTACAATTTTATCTGCTCTATGAGCAAGACTTTCATTATGTGTAGCAATAATTACTGTTTTATTTTCTTTTTTACTAATACTTTGCAGCATATTTGCTATCATATCTGAATTTTTTGAATCAAGATTGCCTGTAGGTTCATCAGCAAGTATTACAGAAGGTTCATTCATCAGACTTCTGCATATCGCGACCCTTTGCATCTCGCCTCCTGAGAGTTCTGTTGGTTTATGCAATATTCTTTCCTCCAGCCCAACCTTAATAAGCATATTTCTTGCCTTTTTAGCAAACTCATTCTTTTTCCAAAAATTTTTTTTATCCTGTATAAATGCAGGCAAGCACACATTCTGCAAACAGTTGAGTTCAGGTAACAAATAAAAAGATTGAAAGATAAATCCTATATGCATGCTTCTGAAATGAGCTTTTTTCCTAGAACTCAGAGAACTTATTTTTTGTCCATTAAAGTAAATATGTCCCATACTTAACGTGTCAATAAGTCCCAAAAGGTACAAAAGCGTACTTTTACCTGAGCCAGACGGCCCCATGATGCTTACACATTCTCCCTTACTAAAGCTCAAATCTACACTATTAAGTGCATCAACATATTTATCACCTATTTTAAATCTTTTAGATATTTTCTCTGCCCTCAATATTTCACTCATATCTTATTGCCTCAACAGGGCTAAGTTTTGATGCTTTCCATGCAGGATATAATGCCGCAAGCATAGTGACCACAAAAGCAATTACTAGTATCATTGTTACATCCATGACCTCAAGTTTTGCCGGAATGCTGTCAAAGTAATAGACATCTCTTGGAAACACCTCTAAACCAGTTAATTTTGACACTACAGATTCTATTGCATCAAGCCAGTAAACAAAAACTATTCCAAAAACACCACCAAGCAATGATCCGGTAAGCCCTATGAAAGCGCCTTCAAAAACAAATATTTTCATAATGCCAAAATCAGACATTCCCATTGATTTAAGAATACCTATCTCTTTTGTCTTCTCAAGAACGACCATTACAAGAGTACTGACTATATTGGTTGCTGCAACCAGAACAGCAAGCGTTAAAAGAATGAACATTACGTTCTTTTCAGTTTTAAGTGCTGCAAAAAAATTCTTATTTATATCCATCCAGCTCTTTACAAACCAACCCTCCCGTATATAATCCGCAATTTTTTGTTTAAATATATGAGCTTTTTCAACATCATCGATCTCAATCCCTATTCCATGTACCTGGCTGGGTAATAGCCCATATAATTTTTGGGAATCTTTTAAAGTAATAAAGACTAAAGTGGAATCATATTGATAATCACTTTTAAATATTCCTTTAATAAGAAATGTAATACTAGGCGGGAAGTCATTTCCGGAATATCCGTATGCCGGAGAGAGTATAGTAATGCTATCACCAACATTAACTAAAAGATCCTTTGCAAGATCATACCCAAGAAGGATCTCACCATCTCCTACAGTTGATACACCTTTATGTAAGTACTTATTAATAGAAGTGATATCCTTGCTTCCTGAATAAATTCCTTTAAGTAAAATTCCATGTATTTTATTGTTGTGGTGGAGCATTGCCTGACCTTCAACATATGGATAAACACCTGTTATACCTGGTATTTTTTCTATTCTTTTAACATTGTCATCATAAGCCTGAACAAGGCCGTCTGTAGACACCACTATATGAGGATTCATTCCTATTATTTTCTCTTTGAAGTTTTCACTAAAACCACTCATAACAGCGATAACGACTATCAAAGACATTACTGATATGGTTACTCCGCCAATGGAAAGAAAAGCTATTAAAGAAATGAATTTCTCTTTTCTTTTACAAAAAAGATACTTAAGGCTTAAATATGATTCAAATATCATTATCCGTTATCTCTTAATTTATGAATAATCAAATTAACTACTTTTTTATTTTGATCATGCCTGAGGCCGCAACTGCGGAAAAAGAATTACATCTTTTATTGATTCACTTGAAGTAAGAAGCATGACCAAACGGTCAATACCTATTCCCAATCCTCCTGCAGGCGGCATACCGTATTCCAGAGCATTCACATAATCATAATCGACTTTCTTTTCCCCAAACTCTTTCTGATCTATTGAAGCAACCTGTCTTTCAAAACGCTCTTTTTGCTCTACAGGATCATTAAGCTCGCTATAAGCATTTGCTATTTCACTACCTGCAACAAAAAGCTCAAATCGCTCTGTTATCTCAGGATTTTTTGCACTTACTTTTGCAAGCGGACATAAAGCCTTGGGATAATCAAGTACAAATGTCGGCTGAATAAGATTAGGTTCAACTTTGTCCTCAAAAATATCATTAAAAAGAATAAACTTATCTTTTTTTGAAACATCATCGATCCCTAACTCTTTAGCCTTCTTTTGTAAATCTTCCAGCTCACACTTTTCATCAATGCCTGCATACTTTTTAAGTGCATCCATATATGTTATTTTTTCCCATTCAGCAAAAATGTCTATTTCACAGGAGTTAAAAGTCAATTTGCCCTCTACACCTATAGCACCAGCAGCATGCTTTATGATTTTTTCACAAAGCTCCATCATCCCAACATAATCATCATAAGCTATATATATTTCAAGCATCGTGAATTCAGGATTGTGTTTTTTGGAAAGCCCTTCATTTCTGAAATTTCGGTTTATCTCGTATATCTTTTCAAATCCTCCAACAAGAAGACGTTTAAGGAAAAGCTCAGGAGCTATTCTTAGATAAAGATCAGCATCAAGAGCATTATGAAACGTTTTAAAAGGACGCGCTAGCGCACCTCCAGGAACAGACTGCATCATCGGTGTTTCTACTTCCATACAGCCAAGATCATCAAGATACTCTCTAATAGCTTTTATTATTGTTATTCTTTTGACAAAAACATTTTTAACATCATCATTTGATATCAAATCCAGATATCTTTGACGGTATCTTGCTTCAATATCTTTTAAACCATGCCATTTTTCAGGTAAAGGCCTTATGGCTTTTGAAAGTAACGTAAAATCTGTCACTTTGACAGTGATCTCACCTGTACGGGTCTTTAATAACTCCCCTTTTATACCCATAAAATCACCAACAGAAAGTTTTTTTATGATCTCGAACTTATCCTCTGGATATACACCTTTTTTTAAATAAAGCTGTATTTTTTCCGTTTCATCTTTGAGATCAAAGAATTTTGTCTTTCCATGATCTCTTATAGCTGTTATCCTGCCAGCAAGTTCTACAGATTTTCCTTCTTCATAATTTTCAACATATTCTTTTACAGAGCCAGTACGTGCAAATTTACCGCCATATGGATTGATACCCTGATCCTTGAACTCTGAAACTGCTTTAAGGTTATTTTCTACGATCTCTTCAAATGTTCCCATTTTATTCTCTTTCTTGTTGTTTTTTGATTTTATAGCCTTGTATATTACAATATTTATTATTACTATTAAAGCTCTTAATTAAACTTAAATATTTAATATAGAATCAATTTTATTTGTCAATATAATATAATTATAATTTTAAAATTTAATAACGGAGTTAAAGCCATGGAAAGTAAAAAATGTTCACATAAGTTTTTTTGGTCGTTTATCATTTTTTTAATAATCGTCCTCTTAGGAAGTATGCTGGTAAATTTTGGTTTGATATTTTCATCTGTTTTGGGAAAAAGTGATTCTTTATCTGAAAAAGCCATTGATGAATTTCCTAAACTTAAAGAGATATGGTCATATGGAAAAGGTACATCAAAAGCAGTCAGAATAGAAATAAAAGGAACTATTTTTAGAAGCAGAGAAAAAGGACTCTTTACTCCCAAAAAAGACAAAATTGAAAATATAATATCCCAGATAAATGCAGCTAAGAACGATTCTTTTGTAAAAGCTATTATTCTGGAAGTAGAATCACCCGGAGGAGCAATTACACCAAGCGATGAAATATATCATGCTCTTATGAATTTTAAGAAAAGCGATTCAAATAGAAAAGTGATCGTGTTTATGAAAAGTATTGCAGCCTCAGGCGGTTATTATATATCAATGGCAGGAGACCATATAATTGCAGAACCTACTTCGATCATCGGTTCAATAGGTGTTATCATACAGACACTTAACTGGAAATCTTTAAGTGAAAAAATAGGCATCACCGATACCACTATCGCTTCAGGGAAAAATAAAGATATGCTCAATCCTTTTAAGGATGTATCTGATGAACAGATAGAGCTTTTAGAGAATATGGTCAAAACACTTCACGAAAGATTTATAACTATTGTTAAAGAAAGCCGTAACATAGAGCTATCAAAGCTAGACTTTCTTGCTGATGGAAGAATATTTTCAAGTAAAGAAGCAATTGAAAATAATCTGATAGATGAGATCGGTTACTGGCAAGATGTTGTTAAAAAAACATCATCATTATGCAATGAAAAAGAATTAAAAATAATCAGATATGAACATATGACAACTTTTATGGATCTATTTACAGAGGCCAGAAGACCAATTGATGTAAATATAACACTCGATACTCAAGTACCTGAACTTATGTACCTTTGGAAACCGTGATATAAACTCGTGGTTCGTTAATTAGTTAGCTGGTTAAAAAGTTAACTGGTTCAAGGAACGCTTCGCTGATATAAGAAATAAAACAGACTCAAGGATAAATGCAAAAGAATAAAACCAAGAATCGCATAAAGTTTAAGAAATATTTAGTTAGGAGATTTTTATTATGCCCGTAAAACCGATTGAATGGAAGAACCGAAAGCTCAACATACTCGATCAGACTCTTTTGCCGCAAAAGACCAGTTATGAGCAATGTAAAACGGTTAAAGATGTTTTTAACGCTATTAAAATATTAAAAGTCAGAGGAGCACCATTGATAGGTATAACTGCTTCTTATGGACTTCTTGTTGCTCTATGTGAAAAAGGTATGAAAGATACTGATAATATGCTTTCTATTATAAAAGAAGCTGGAAAATATTTGCAAAGTTCCAGACCTACTGCTGTCAACCTTGAATGGGCAGTAAAAAGAATGATCAAAAAAGCTGAAAGCTGCGATAAAAACATTGATACAGAAGAATTCTTTTCTGTTCTAGAAAAAGAAGCAAATACAATTTTCAGTGAAGACTATGCCATGTCTGAAAATATCGGTAAATACGGAAGCGAACTTATAAAAGATGGATCAACCATTTTAACTCATTGTAATGCCGGCGGACTTGCTACTTCGGGATTAGGTACTGCTTTAAGTCCTTTATATTCAGCACACGAGCAGGGAAAAAACATAACTGTATATGCAGATGAGACACGACCTCTTTTACAGGGTGCAAGATTGACTGCTTATGAACTGGCAAATGCAGGAATAAAGACTATTCTAATAAGTGACTCCATGGCCGGATTTGTAATCAGTCAGGGTAAAATTGACAAAGTCATAGTAGGAGCTGACAGGATAGCAGCAAACGGCGATACTGCTAATAAAATAGGAACTATGAGCCTTAGTATACTTTGCTCTCATTTTAACATTCCTTTTTATGTTGCAGCACCCTCCTCTACTTTTGATCTTGCAATACAATCTGGTAGAGATATTCCTATAGAAGAACGAGATTCTTATGAACTTAAGACTTTTGCAGGAACACAAACAGCTCCAAATGAAATAGATGTTTATAATCCTGCTTTTGATGTTACTGATAATAGTCATATAACTGCCTTTATTACTGACAAAGGACTTATCTATCCGCCTTTTGAAGAGAATCTGAAGAAAGTGATAAGTGATAAGTAGAAGGTTCAAGCCGTTCTACGTTTAACTTTATACGGGCGGACACAGAGATCTGCCCCTACTTACTTTTAATTTAAAATATCGCACGCCCGTCTCGCCATAGTTTTCCTGTCTAGACGAAGCCTTCTAGTCTCAACGAAGTTGGAGGCGTAGTCTGAAACGTAGGCAGAAGTGCTCCTCTACCTATCACCTAGAACCTATTGCCTATAACCTATTTTACAATGCTGCACCGGTAAAAGATTTCTTATTCTTCTTTATTTCAAAAATGTTCCCTGTTGCAACTATAAAACCGCCCTTATCGCCTCCCAAAGGTCCAATATCAATAATGTGGTCACAGTTTTTAATAACATCAATGTTATGTTCTACTACAATTACAGTATTCCCTTCATCACGTAATCTATAAAGACACTTTAGGATAGCTAAAAGATCGTGAGGATGCAGTCCAATACTTGGTTCGTCAAAAATATATACAGCTTTACTTTGTTTTTTTGCTTTACCTACTATTTTTGATAGTTTTAGTCTTTGCGATTCACCTGCAGATAGTGTATTAAGAGCTTGTCCAAGACATATGTATGCTAACCCAAAATCTTTTAGCCATTTAAGTTCACGCATAACTGTTCCTGATCCACTAAAAAAATCATCTGCATCATCAACTGTCATTTTGAATACATCATTTATGTTCTTTCCATTAAACTCTACCTTTAAAATATCTGACTTATATCTAGTCCCATTACAAAATTTACATGGTATTGTTACATCTGTAAGAAACTGCATATCTATTAGATCATACCCTAAGCCGTTGCATTTAGGGCATCTGCCTTTTTCTGAATTAAAGGAGAAATGGCCTGCGGAAAATTTGTTTCTTTTTGCATCATGAGTTGATGCAAATACATTACGTATTTTTGTAAGTGCCCCTGAAAAGGTAGCAACATTTCCTTTTGGGGTAGAGGCTATTTTATTCTGATCAAGAAAGTACATCTCTTTAATCTTATCAATGCCGGTTATTTCATCTACTTTTCCATGTATAATCAGATCTTTCTTTACATTTTTCTGATAAAAATTATAAAGCACATCTTTAACAAGAGTACTCTTTCCTGCACCGCTTACGCCTGTTACTGCAACCATTAAACCAAGAGGTATTTTGCATGTAATATTTTTAAGATTGTTCTCACGGGCTCCTTTTATAATAATAAACGAATCTTTTGGAGGTAAAACCTTTAAATTTTTATTAACTTTAATTTCTTTCTTGCCGCTCAAGTAATCACTTGTTAAAGATTTTTTTGATCTTAGCAAGCCTGAAACGGTTCCTTCATAGACAATTTCCCCTCCATGAATACCTGCGTAAGGTCCAAGGTCTATAACGTGGTCACAGTCCTTTATAACAGATCTTTCATGTTCAATTATAAGGATGGTATTGTACATGCTTTTTAGCTTTTTTATAGCTTTCATAAGTTTTGAGACATCATGAATATGCAGACCTATTGTTGGTTCATCAAATATATAGAGAATATCAAAAAGGTTTCTTCCAATACCCTGGGATAACTGAATACGTCTTAATTCACCACCTGAAAGAGTACGGCTAAGCCTTAGCAGGTTTAAATAATGAAGCCCTACATCACTTAGAAACTGAAGGCGCGCTATGATCTCTTCTAACACATGTTTTGCTACTTTCTTTTGAAAAGATGTTAGTGATAAAGATTTAAAAAATTCTAATGCATGATCTATCTGCATTTTCTGCACGTCAGCAATAGTTTTGCCGCTAACAATATAATTCATAGCTAATGGTTTAAGTCTTTGTCCTTCACATATTTCGCAGATATCATATTTTCTGTAACGCGCAATAAGCACTCTGTTTTGTATCTTATACTTTTTCCTTTCAATTTTTTTAAAAAAACCATTTATACCACGATATCCTTTGGTACCGTCCCATATGATTTTCTTTTGTTCATCATTTAACTTTTTGTATGGAATATCGTACGGGATCTTATGTTTCTTGCACGCATTTTTCAAAGCGTATTGCCATCTTCTATATGCGCCTTTTGAAAAAGGGCGAAGTGCATTTTTTTCAAGGCTCAAATTTTCATCTGGAATGACTTTTTTTTCATCAATGCGAATTACTCTTCCAAATCCCGAACATTCAGTGCAAGCACCTATGGGAGAGTTAAACGAAAACAATCTGATATCAGGTATTTCATATTGGTGACGGCAATGACTGCATTTGTTTTGAACGCTAAAGCGTTTTATCTCAAACTTTTCATTAATAACCGTAATAATGCTGTTTATAGAAGCTTTTTTTCCTAGTTCAAGAGTACGTGTTATTCTGGATCTATTTGTATCCATTACAAATATCCTATCGATCACTGCTATAGCATCATCTAGATCTTTCTTTTCTTTAATATCATCAAGAAGAATAAGTTTCTTATTAGAATAGATCCTTTTAAAACCTGAAAGTTCAAGTATCTTTTTATCCAAAACCGACTTATCTGTTGTCATATCAATTAGATCTATACCTATTATAATTTTTTGTTTTTTATAATTTTTTGTTAATTCTTCTTCTATTTCATCTATAGTATGTCTTTTTACAATACTTGAGCAGTTTGAGCATTTTATGTCAGAAATCCTTGTATATAAAAGTCTTAGAAAGTCATCTATTTCTGTTATGGTTCCAACCGTTGATCTTGCGTTGAATCCGCTAGATTGACCTGTAACAGCTATAGAAGGGCAAATGTTCTCAACTTTTTCAACTTCTGATGACTCGATCTGTTTTAGGAATTGGCGTGCATATGATGACATAGATTCTATATATCTTCTTTGTCCTTCGGCGTATATAGTATCAATGATAAGTGATGATTTACCGCTTCCGCTTACACCTGTAACACCAACAATACAATGTTTTGGTATCTTTATATTTATATTTTTAAGATTATGCTTTTGGGCATTAACAAGAGTTATAAATGAATTGTTTTTTTTTGTCTTCATTTTTGAATCAATAATAGTCAGAGATGAGAAATAATGAAAGAAATTATTAAAGTAAGTTTAATAAAGGTTATAGGTATTAGGTTATAGATGAATAAAAAGCAAAAGGGCGCTTTGCAAAGCGCCCCTACTATTTTCATTTTAAATTTTCAATTTATATCTTATTCATCAAAGATACAAACGCAATTTCCGCCGTCACCTTTTGCTTTTTTCAGAGAATCTTTTAGATTTTCTAAAAGTTCTTTTCGATTTTCTCCGTGATCAGGATAAAAAACGACTCCAATACTTGCTGTTACTCCTCTACGAGGAACCTTTTCTTCATGTTGAAACTTAGTTTCATCAATAAGTGTTCTTATTTCTGATGATAAACGCCTTACTTCATCCTTTGTCCATTCAGGAATTATAAGAGCAAATTTCTGACCACTAAAACGTGCTATATGCTGACTTGTTTCAGCATGTTTCTTTAATATCCAACTTACCTCTTTTAAAATAAGATCACCCGCTGCATATCCGTTGATCTCGTTATAAGAAGAAAAGTCATCAAGATCCATCATCATCACTGAAAGATTTCTTTTATGCTTTTCAGCTCTTGAGATCTCAGAATCAAGAAGCTGGTGAAAATATTTATGATTATAAAGATCAGTAAGAACATCTGTACTCACTAGCTGGCGGTAAAATTTACCCTCCTCGATCTGGCGGGACATTTTTCTCTTTTCTATGGTACGTTCAACGATCATTTTTATCTGGTCTATATTAAAAGGCTTTGTAATATAGTCAACTGCACCCAGTTTCATTGATTCAACTGCTGTATTAACAGATGCATAACCTGTCATGATTATCACATCAATATTCTTATCAATATTCTTTGCAGATTTAAGGACATCAATGCCGGATACTCCAGGCATCTTTACATCTGTAACGACTAACTGGAATTTACCGTCTTTTATTTTTTCCACACCCTTTTCGCCATTTTCTGCAACATCCACTTCATAACCT
>JAGLFH010000039.1 GCA_023144635.1 Candidatus Auribacterota bacterium
ACGATTAAGATTTTTGCTGTAATTTTCCCTTCGCTCATACTTAAATTCTCCTGTAATGATTCAATTCTTTTCGATTAATTTTATAAGGGCTTTCAGTTCAAAAGGCTTCTCTAAATAGGCATCTGCTCCCTGAAACATCACCCTTTCCTCTGTTCCTTCCTGAGGATCACCTGTTATGACTATAACGCGTGGTGATGTAGACTGCATCTTTATAAGATTAAGGATCTCTTCTCCATCCACTTCTGGAAGATGTCTATCTAAAAGGATTATATCAAATGAAGCACCCTGCAGTTTCTTTATCGCAGTCATTCCATCTTCTGCAACATCTATTTCATAATTCTTTTCCTCTAATAGACTATAAAGAATATCTAAGAAATATTTATCATCTTCTATTATGAGAATTTTCTTCATAAGGTATATATTACATATAAAATCAATGTATGACAATAAATAAATCCGAAATCCAAAACAAATTAAAAGGCCTAAAAAAACAGAGGAAAGAAGAAAGTATCGTAGGGTGTATGTACTAAAAAGTAAATACTAGATAGTAAAAACCGAAGTAAAAGCACCAATAATCAAATCCAAAGGCAAATTCTAACCATTTTAACTGATCCCGCGGTTCAGGCAGGTTTGATCCCTATCGAAGATCCGCCATCTTGTTGGGAGGATACGCATTATAAATTTATGGTTCATCATGAACCACGTAACTCTGTAACTTTTATACGGGCGGACACAAGGCCCGCCCCTACTTACCTTTTTCCTATGTATTTATCCGCCTGTATCTGCGAAGCCACGTTTTCACCGAAGGTGAATCACGTGGTGATTAAATTTATAATCATTCGCCAAAGGCACATTTAACGCACGACACACAACATCTTTTAGAATAACTCTCATTTTGAATTAATTTTGATATCCCTAACCTGTATTGGAAAGGTTATTCTGCTACCCGAATGATAAGAAGAAATAAGCATCCCAAAGCCTACTTCCATCGCTTTACATGCGTCCCTTCCTGTTGTTCCCAAACCTGCCCTTCCTTTAAGTTTCAAAATTATATTCTGGACAGCTTTGAACCATGCATTTTCAGCATCAATACAAACTGGAAATTTTTTGCGCTCCAGTTCACTAAAATCAGTATAATGCTTAGCAACAGAACTTTGCCATAATTCCTTAACAAAATTACCAATACGAATCCTTCCTTTACTTCCTATTATTTCAATTTCAAAAATAAAATAATCTTTTTTCGATCCATTTATAAAAGCATCTACCCCATTTGGAAACATCAAATGCGCACGGGCAGAAGGATCATCAAAATACTCATCCTTAACAAATTTATATCCTGAATTTTTAGATCTTTTTGAATCAAATTTTTCGATACTTGCTTCTACGGAAAGCGGCATACCAAATAAATATATTAATATATCGAACATGTGTGTTCCCGTATGCATTATATTTCCGGAAAATGTTCCATAAACAGTTTGCACTTCTCCGATTGCATCAGTTTGTATTAATTCTTTCGTACAAATATAATCACATGACCATCTTCTTAAATAATTGACTATAAGTAATACATTTTTTTTACTGCAAATTTCTACAGCTTTATCTGCCTCATCAAGACTTAAGGCTAATGCTTTTTCACAATAAACTGCTTTTACTTTCCCTGATTCAGCTGCTTTAATAATAAAAGGAACATGCAATCTAGCAGGTGTGCAAATGCTTAAAATATCAACACTATTGTCTTTAAGCATCTTATCTATTGTTTCATACCATGTCGGGATGTTAAATCTTTTTGCAAATTTTTTTGCTTTATTTATTGTTCTGCCAACCACTGACACAAGCTCGACATTTTTTATCGATTGATAAGTCCCTGCGTGAGTACAAGGATGATCTCTTAACTTATCATCTTCTAAATATCCGGCAATACGGCCTGTTCCAACAATTGCACTTTTATATTTTTTCATAATATTTATATCGGCATTTACTTATAATTATTTTAGCTCGTTTATAAACAAAAAAGTTAAACTAAATTAAATATATTTTTAATAATAAAAACACAAATATATTGTGAAATAAAAATAAGTTATCAACAGGATTTCAAGAAATACATTGATGTTTTCTCATTTTTAATAAATTAAATATTTGAAATAAAAATTATAAATTGTTTAAAAAAACAACAGAATGTTTTTTATTTATTACAACTCTATACTAAATTAATTTAACTTTTACTTCGTTAACTTTTTATCACAAAATTTATTCACAAATATTATTTACAATTGAATTATTTTTGTAGGATATGTTGTTTTATTTATCAAATTTTTCTTGATATAAAATAGATAAAAAAACATTCGGGGATATTATGCTTCACCAATGAGCTCTAAGATCTTTACTAAAAGTTCTTTAAATGCAAACGGTTTTACAACATAACCTGAAGCACCGAGCTCAACACTTTTTCTTATATCATCAGGATCATCTCTTGCTGTGACCAAAACTATAGGAATATCTTTTGTTTTTTCTTGACTCTTTAATTTTTGGCATGTCTCAAATCCGTTTATTTTTCCCGGCATCATGACATCAAGAAGTATCAGATCAGGGATATTATTCTCAGCAAGTTCTATTCCCTTTTCACCATTATGCGCAGAAAGAGTTTTGTAACCTTTTTTTTTAAGATCAAAACTTAAAACATACCTGTAAGCTCCGGCATCGTCAATTAATAAAATAGTTTTTTCACCCATTTTCTATTCCTTATTTATCTTAAATAATTTTCAATCTTTATAATCAAAAACTAGTTATCCTTTAAAATAGAATTAACAACATATTGTATTTTTGGCATACCGTTTATTGCCTGCGCAGCACATCTTCCTTTTTTATCAAATATCCAGATCGATGGGACTGATCTTATATTGTACATCTGTGCAACCGGACTGCCCCATGCTTTTATATTTATTTTCATTAAACACACATCATCTGTTTTTCTCACAAAGCTTTCCAGTTTTGGCGCAAGGCTTTTACATGGCCCGCACCAGTCAGCATAAAAATCAAATATTGTAACTTTACCCTTTTTAATATATTTCACTAGATCAACCGTTTCTCCGTTCTTTACAATAATAGATATCTTTTTATCGATATTTCCTTTTAGCTTAAGAATTTTTTGCTTATGTTCAGACCTTTTTTTATCTTCTTCTTCAAGCTTTGCCTTTTCTTCACTTGTTATTTCTCTTAACTCAGTTGCACATTCAAGACAATACCTATCTTCATAAAGATTCTTAAAACCGCATTCAGGACATAAAATATCTGCATATATTACAGATACTGAAACAAAAAACATTATCACAAATAGCTTAATAATTATTTTATTGAACATAATCTACTCCACTTTAATAAATTATAATACTTTTTCATTAAAAATTCTTCAAAGAAAAAGCACAATTTCAACCTATTGTGTTAAACTTTAACTTATCGTCCCAACTTATATTTTACAAACCTCTTAAAAAATCAGGTTTTAAGAACATATTACCGCTCACAGCTTTTTCAATTAACTTAATAAGTTTTTCCTTATCCTGCGGGAATCTTCCTTCAATTGGAAAATAATTTGATGCATGATTACATCTGAATATAGTTTTATTAAGTTCAAGGCCTTTTATAATATCACGAGTTTCCATAAGCAATTCTTTTGAATTAAGCTCCTTAAATTCTCCACTTGCGGCTGTTTTATAAAGCTCTGTTTTTGGTATTAGCATCAAAGATAAAAAAGAAAGATACCTTGGCTGCATTTCATTTAAAGCAACTATTGTCTTTTCAATATGTTCTGCAGAATTTTTTTTACCTCCAAGACCAAGAAGAACCATAACAGATGATTTTATATCTGCACATCCTGCCTTTATAACTGCATCTTTCATTTCTTTAACGCTCGTTCGCTTTTTGCAGTTATCAAGAATCTGTTGAGAACCACTCTCAAGCCCAATATAGATAAGGCTTAGTTTATTATTATAAAGCTCGCAAAGTTCGTTGTGATCTCTTTTGGTTATATTATATCCATTTGCATAACTTGAGATCCTGGCAAGTCTTGGAAAAGATGTTTGCAACTTTTTTAGAATAGGCAATAATCTATTATTATTCATGACAAGGGCATCCCCATCCATTAAGAAAACCCTTCTTGTATAGGCAAAAGCATTACTTGCTCTTTCAATATCTGAATAGATCTCTTGCCTTTCCTTTATAGCAAAAGGTTTTCCTTTATACGCACCGCAGAATGTACAAGTATCACTTGAACATCCGGTAGTTATTTGTAAAAGGAAACTCTTACTCTCAGATGGAGGCCTGATAACAGGCTCTATTACAGGCATAATCTTTCTTTATTCAATTCTTTTTCTTAATTTTGCCAGATTAACAGAATCTTCTTTATTATACGCAAGTAATGTTTTTAACGCATCATCATCATCATTTTTTGTGTACTGGTGCCAGAGCTTGACAGCAACCCAGCCATCGATATCTTTTAATTTTCTTTTTATTCCTAATGTTTGTTCTACTTTTTTAAGCCCGCCATAAAGATTCCTTTTCCAGCAAAGATACATAAGATCCTTATGAATACAGTCTCTTTTTAGATCAACCCCTAATTTTAATTTTATAAACGGCAGATCGAAACGTGCACCATTATATGTATATAAAGAAGCAACACCTTTTAAAACTTTTTTTAATCTTTCAGCTGTAATTTTTTCTCCTACCAGCTGATGAAAAGAAGTTTTGTTACCCCTTTCAAAATATATACCTATTACCGTAAGTGAACATAGTGACGGATCTAAGCCTGTTGTTTCAATATCTAAATATGCATTGTTCTTTTTTTTCATGTTTATTTACATTCCCCTTCCCTACTTTGAAGGATAAGATCGGTCTTCATTGCAAATAGCGTTTTTTCAAGCCCAACAGGATACTCATGAGGATTCACCAAACGCTTGATACCTGAATGGAACTTTTTTATATCTTTAATAGTTTTCTCTTTTATCATTTGTATATCAGGAAGATCATACACTAACTTTCCTTTTTCAAACACAGGTATAAGCAGATCTCTATATTCTGTATCATGAGAGATCTTTTTCTGTTTAGTCATATCAAACGGGCTTACCATTATACATCCTTTGCTAAGATCTTTTTCACAATCATAAATAACATCACCAATATTTTCTGTATCATTAAAATATCTTCTTACTTGCTGAATGCCGGGATTAGAAACTTTTATTGATTGTTCTGAGAGTTTTACTTTAAATTTCCATTTTTCACCCTTTGCACGAACAGCAGACATCTTATATACCCCTCCCAGTGCAGGTTGACCATATGCAGTAATAAGCTTTGTTCCTATACCCCAAATATCTATTTTAGCGCCCTGTCCTTTTAAACTATCAAGAATTATTTCATCCAGATCATTTGTTGCAATGATCTTTGCATCATCAAATCCGTTTTCATCAAGAATTTTACGAGCTTCAATACTCAAATAAGCAAGATCTCCGGAATCCAACCTGATGCCAGCCATTTTAAATCCGTCTTTTCGAAGCATTTTACCAACTACAACAGCTTTTTTTATCCCTTCTATTGTGTCATAAGTATCAACAAGAAAAACACAGTTATTCGGCATGGCTGCTGCATAAGCTTTAAATGACTCAAGTTCATCATCAAAAGACATTATCCAGCTATGAGCGTGTGTTCCTTTAACAGGAATACCAAATAATTTACCTGCAAGAACATTAGATGTAGCGCTTGTGCCACCAATATATGCGGCACGACTGGCGGCTAGTGAACCGTCAAAGCCTTGAGCACGTCTCAAGCCAAACTCCAGTATTGGTTCATTTATGGCTACAATACTCATACGCGCAGCTTTCGTAGCAATAAGGGTTTGAAAGTTAATAATATTCAGCAAGACCGTCTCTAATATCTGACTTTGAATTATAGGACCCTTTACTCTTATTAAAGGCTCAAAAGGAAAAACTATTTCACCTTCAGGAATCGCATCAATATCACATTTAAAATCCATCTTCTTTAGATAATCTAAAAAATCTTTTTCAAAAAGAACTTTATTATCATTTCCCTTAAGCGATGATAAATATTCTATATCAGAATCATCAAAAGAAAAATTCTCAAGATAATCAACAGCATAAGCAAGCCCGCATGCAACACTAAAACCTCCACCAAAAGGATTTTTTCTAAAGAAAAGATTAAAGACAGCCTCTTTTTCATGCATACCTGATTTCCAGTACCCGTATGCCATCGTAAGCTGATAAAGATCTGTTAAAAGACCTAATGATTGACTATACGGAAGTAGTTTTGTATTCATCCTTCAATCCTCCAGAATAACTGTTTTTAAGACATTAATATAGCATAGAAAGGGATAAGTAAGAAAATAAATTAAAAATGAGAAATTATGGTGCTTCCTTCCGCCTTTGGTGGACTATGGCGAGACAGGCCGGAAGCGATGAAGAGTAAATTAACTCCGTAAAAATAAAACAGGTTATAGGCAATAGGTGATAGGTATTGGATGCAGATTTAAAAAAAATAAAAGTTTTTTGCTAATTACTAACAACTAATAGCTAATAACTATTATATCGTTGCAGACACAATAATTATCAATTATCAATTATCAATTATTCATTCTCAATTTATTTTTTTATTCTTTCTTTTATTATCTCAATATTTCTTTTAAGCCTTTCAATATCAATTGTATCAACATCAACTATTCTAAGTCCTGCCCTGTAAGAATTGCCTATTTTTTTAATCCACACAAATTCTGTTTTTATGTTCAAAATAAGATTTCTTATTTCACTATGTATGGCATCATAAAGATCAGATTCCATCCTTATATCTAAAAGCTCACCTATTTTAAACTCTTCATTTAATAGAAGACCAATTCCACCTACAGATATATCTATGGCTGTTGCTGTTGTTATTTTTTCATTTGAATAGACCTCTGCAATATAATTAACACGGAAGCGCGGGTGTGCCCTTCTGTCAATTATTTTGTAAAGTCCTTTAATTAGGGATCTTTTCATAGTATCTCTCTAAAAAACGTTATTACAACGCTTTTTAAAAAGAGACTAATATACCACTATAGTATAACATTTTATTACATTACTGTCAAGCTTTGTGTCTTTTTTATTAATAGAATAAGAGATCTTTGGTATTTTGATTTTATATTTTTGTTAATTAATGCTATTATGACCTTTACATAAACCATAATTATAATATTACTTAAAAATGAAGAAAATACTAATAATTGATGATGATTTCGCTGCAAGAAGCCTTTACAAAAGAGCTTTAGAAAAGATAGCCGTTTGCACTGAATCAGGACAAGCATTGGATGCTATTGAGAAGTTCAATAAATCTTTAAGAAAAAACGAGCACTTTGACCTTATCATACTCGATATATCCTTACCCGGGATGAACGGACTTGAAGTTCTGGAAATAATAAGAAACAAAGAAGAAAGGATTGACTCAAAAAGAGGTATACCTATAATAATGATCTCTGCAAATTCTGAAGAAAAATTAGTTTTAGAAGCATGTGAAAAAGGATGTAATGACTACTTAGTAAAACCTTTTGATAATCTAAAACTTATTGAAAAAATAAAACATTATTTGGGAATTGAATAAAGAAAGTTTAAAGTGCCTAAAATTTGAAATGCCTAAAGTTAAGGAGCGCATCCGCGCAATTATTATAAATTTCAAAAAAAAAGAATTAACCACTAATTACACGAATTAAAAAAAGAACTGCTTTGTCCACTATTTATAATGTTGTTGACCTGTCTCGCCATAGTCCACCTTTGATGGACGAAGGCGGAACGGAAGCTCCTTGAACGCTCTACGCACAACGCACAACCGCTATACGCCTTACTCTTTATTTTTCCATATATCTCTTTATAGCTTCTCTTGCATCACTTTTTATATCAGTAAATTTCACTCCGAGCTTGTATTGTTTTATGTAACGCGGCCCGGCAAGTGAAAAACTTACAACCTCTGCAAGGACTTCAATAGGATTTTTGTAACCGGGAAGCATAAAAGCAATTTTTAGATAATTCGGGTCCAGAAAACTGTCATCCTTCCAAACATGAAGACCATCATAACGCAGATGATTAACTAAAAAGCACATACCTCGTATCGAAAGATCAAGAGCTGTTCCTTCCTGCTGTTTTGAGGACTTATCGTCCTCATGCCTAGAAATAACGATAAAGACGACACTCTTATGAAACTCTTTTCGATAAAAGCTCCGCTTTTCTAACTTAAAGCTCTTTTTAAGATCACCTAATAAATAACGAAAAATCTTTTTCATTTTTGTTACCCGTATTATCAAGAACGCTTACATATATATTTGCTTTATTTTCACTTATATCAATATTTTCTGTATTAAACATAACTAAATCAAAACGTGTGTTTACTTCAAAAGGTATTTTTTCTCCATTAACTCTTACCTGTAATGAATCATAATCTATACCGGATCCATCATCTTTGATCTCCAATGTTATCATCTCTAATTTGTTTTTCAAACCTTCTTTTTTAGGGTTAAGAAGAGTTATCGAAGGAACCATGTTGTCTTTAAAAACAGCCATTAATCCCCCTGTCATAAGTGATGCCGTACGAAATCCTTTTTCTATTCTATTAGAAATAAATTCCCATTTATCAAATAACTTCATAAATAAAGCAGTATTCTCTTTTGCTTTTTTATTATCAAGCTTCACTCCAACAGTTATAGGATCCCAAAAAGCCTGTGCACGAGGCTCAAGGTCAAAAGCAGTCTTATCTAAAACTGTTAACTCAGGATTTTCCGTTACTACATCTTTCTTTTCAATAATATAAATAAGCCCCTTTTCTAAAACTGTTTCAGGACTTGTTTCTATAAGAAACCTATCACTTATTGTCTTTATGGCCCTATCCTTCTCAAGCATAACACTTAATACTTTCTTACTCACAACTATATCTTTATTACTTACAATTCGACAATCTAAACGTCTAAAAGATAAAATGTCTCTTGGATCAAAAGTAAATGTATAAAATTTATCCTCTATTTTTTTAAGCTTAGAAGTAATAGGGGTTCCGTCAATAATGATTATCGCTTCTCCTGGTTTATCTGAAAAGAACATTATTCTGTCATCACGAATAATAATATCATTACTATAATCCAGTACTTTTTTCTTATATGGATTAAGAGTGATTTTTGCACATGACCTGTTACCGCTCTCATCATAAGCATTTATTTTTATAGGTAACGAGGCATTAGTTACATTAAAAATACCATTACCTTCTCCTTGATAAAAAGTAAGGCGTTTAATATTTTTGTTAAATAAATTCAAATAACCCTGACGTGTTTTTAAATAAGCATTACGGGAATAAGCAAAAAACAGTTTTTTATATTCACCATATGAAAATCTGTTTATATTTACAGAAAAAGGTTCCCTGTCAGATATTACTTCAACATGATTAAGACCAAGCTTATTTCCACCTGATTCATCAAAAGCATAAAGCGAAATACCTATCTTACCTTTTGCATTTATCTCCTGACCCTTTAATGTATATTCACCGTTCTTTTTCTTATAGAGAGCAAAATATGCAGGCTCGTGTCTTCCGTTTATAACAGCATCTGCTTCCATCGGCTGGATAGCTACTGCTTTTAAAACAGGCGGTTTTCTATCAATATTTCTTAGTTCTTTAATAGAAAAACGTATAGGATGATCAAAACTATTACGTACTTCAAAATGAAGATGCGGAAATACTCCTCCACTATCACCACTATAAGCGACTATTTCCCCTTTACTGACCTTATAACGCGTTTCTTTAAAATATATATCATGAAAATACTTACCGGTTGCAAGCTGTTTTTTACGTATTTCTTTATCTATTTCCGGAGTAAATGACTCTAAATGCGCAAAGACTATCACATAAGACCCGTCATGCGTCTTTATATAAAGAGCTTTACCATAACCGAATGAAGATACCTTTATTCGGGAGATATATCCATCTACCGGAGAAATTACTTTCCAACCAGTTTTACCATTAGTAGAAATATCTATTCCTGCATGAAAATGATCTTTTCTAAATTCACCAAAACTTCCTGTTTCATGTGTTATTTTTTCAAGTGGATATGAAAAAACAGGTATAGCATTTTCGGCAGATACACTTTTCGTCAAAAACAGATAAAAACTAACAGCTGTCAGGATTACTATTTTTTTTAATAATATTTTCATCAATGTTTACTTTCTCGATCTCTTTAATTATTTTTTGTATTTCTTCTTGAACATCCTTTTTATCAGATAACACGGCCTCAAGACTACTCTTTGCTTTTATAATAGTTTTAGAAAATTTTTCTTCTCTTTCTTTGAAATCATCCACAAGTTCATTAAATTTTTCAGCAACAAAACCGAATGAATCTTCTGTTCTAAATGCAAGGCGTATATTTTCTCCACGTATAATTCTTTCACATACATCTGTTATTCTTTTAAAAACACCTAACATTCTTGCGTTATAATATGCATAAAAGATCAAATAAGTAAAAAGCAGCCATCCTAGAAAAATCATCATCTTAAGAGGCATATCCAGGTCAAACTGATCAGCATGAGTTAAAAACACAGAGACAAACATCCGAATGTACTCAGCACTCATTACAAATATTGCTATAAAAACCGTTACAACAGCATAAAAGCCAAAAAACGCCTGAAACTTCTTATTTAAGAATAAACGTCTCTTATTTTTTTCAGCTGTACTCATACTTATGCTCCTAAAAACATCACTTTTTTATGTGTTTTGTATTATTTTTAAACAAAATATATATAAAACTGTCTTTTACAAATAGACTTGCATAAGAAAGTGCAATTCATATGCCATAGAATATCTACAACAAATAAAAACAGAAAAAACCTGCTAAATTAGATATGATATTATGAAATGAAAATAAGGAATGGCTTATTAACCTCTGATATTAGCTGTCAAAGACAACAATATCTCAGAAATCGTATTTTTCAAATCTTTTCTTTTACAGATCAAATCAATATGTCCATGATCAAGCATGAACTCTGAACGCTGAAATCCCGGAGGCAACTCCTGCTTTATGGTCTGCTTAATAACTCTTGGACCTGTAAAGCCCACCAATGCCTCTGGCTCAGCTATAATAACATCTCCCAGAGATGCAAAGCTTGCCATTATACCTGCCATAGTAGGGTGTGTCAATACTGAAATAAAAGGAATTCCTGCTTGCCTAAGTCGCAGCAATGCAGCAGAAGTCTTTGCCATCTGCATCAAAGAAAGACAGCCTTCGTACATACGTGCACCACCGCCTGAACCTGATATAATAATTACAGGTATCCTTTTTTCAATACCTCTTTCTATCGCACGGGTTATTTTTTCCCCTACAACTGACCCCATACTGCCCATTATAAACCCTGCCTCAGTGACACTAAGAGAAACACTAACGCCGTCCATAGAGCAAACTCCACAAACAGCAGCATCCAGAAGACCGGTCTTTTTCTGATCTTCCTCAAGCTTTTCCTTATAGGTCTTCGGCCCTTTAAAGTTAATAGGGTCTTCAGATATAAGATCACCATCGAACTCCTGGAATGTACCCGGATCAGCCAAAAGCTCAATACGCTCGACAACGTTTATAGTAAAATGAAAACCGCAGTGAGGACAAACTTTATTGTGTGATGCAAGTTCTTTATTAAATACTACCTGTGAACACTTAGTACATTTTATCCAGAGACCATCTGGGATTATCTTTTTCTTTGTACCGGAAAAACTTATTTTTTTTCCAAACAATCTCATATCTTCCTCTTTATTATCAGCTCAAAAGTTCTTTTAATATTTCATTAACTATTTTAGGATTAGCTTTTCCTTTTGTCTCTTTCATGACTTGACCCACAAAGAAACCGGCAGCCTGCTTTTTTCCGCTTTTATAATCTGCTACAGTCTGCGGATTTTCATCAACGACTTTTGATACTATTTGCTTTAGTTTCTCCCTGTCTCCTATCTGCTCTAATCCTTTTGACTTTATTATCTCTTTTGCATCAAAACCCTTTGCAAACATCTCGCTAAAGACATCTTTTGCGATTTTAGCATTTATAACCCCTTTATCAACAAAAGTCAATAGCTGTGCTAATTTTATCGGAGTTACAGGAGATTTTTGCGTACCTTTTTCCATTGCGTTCATCTCCCTCATCCACTCACCCATCATCCAGTTACTGACCATTTTCTTATTAGGAAAACAAGAAACTACTTCCTCGTAATAATCCGCATAAAACATCTCATCTGTAAGGACTCCTGCATCATATGAGGGAAGTCCATGTTCAGATATAAATCGTTTTTTACGCATTAAAGGAAGCTCTGGTAAACCTTCTTTTAAATGATCAATCTCTTTTTTTGAAAACGTAAATGGTACAAGATCAGGTTCAGGAAAATATCTGTAATCATGAGCTTCTTCTTTGGTTCGCATAGAGAACGTCTTTGACTTTCCATCGTCCCAAAGACGAGTTTCCTGAACTATGCTCTCACCTTTTTCAAGCAGTTTTTTCTGTCTTAATGCTTCATGTTCCAAGGCTTTTTGTACATGACGAAATGAATTTAAATTTTTTAACTCTGTCTTTGTGCCAAGCTCCACCTCACCCTTTTTGCGTAAGGAAATATTAGCATCACACCTTAAAGACCCCTCTTCCATGTTTCCATCAGAAATACCAAGGTATCGAACTATCTGCCTTATCATCTTCATATAATGAAAAGCTTCAATAGGCTCCCTCATATCAGGTTCACTTACTATCTCCAGTAAAGGAACACCTGTTCTATTATAATCAACAAACGAGCTTCCCTTGCCAGATTCATCATGTATGTTTTTTCCTGCATCTTCTTCCAGATGAGCACGTGTAATACCGATCCTTTTAATAAAACCGTTTATATCTACATCAAGATAACCGTTTATTGCAAAAGGCTTATCATACTGGGATACCTGATAATTCTTAGGCAAATCAGGATAAAAGTAATTTTTTCTATCCATCTTACTGTAAAGAGGTATTTCACAATTTAGGATCAGGCCTGTCAATATAGCATATTCTACAGCTTTTCGATTCATAACAGGTAACACACCAGGCATTCCTAGACATACCGGACAAACTGAAGTATTCGCATCCCTACCAAATTTTGCAGAACATGAACAAAAGAGTTTTGACTCCGTTGCAAGATGCACATGAACTTCAAGACCTATGACTATTTCCCAATCACTCATGATAATATTCTTTCTTTTTTATCTATTTTAAAAACACCTTGTTCAAATGTATAAGCTGTGTTAAGCAAGCTTTCTTCTGAAAATGCCGGGCCTATAAGCTGAAGGCCTATTGGCATTTTATCTTTATCAAAACCACTTGGTACCGAAATAGCAGGAAGCCCTGCAAGATTAACCGATATTGTACAAATATCACTTAAATACATCTCAAGTGGATTAGTTGCTTTTTCTCCAATTTTAAAAGCTGTTGTAGGTGATGTAGGAGTAAGCACTATATCGACTTTCTTAAAGACTTCATTAAAATCCTGCAGTATCAGTGTTCGTACTTTCTGTGCCTTTTTGTAATATGCATCATAATATCCGGAACTCAAGACAAATGTTCCTAGCAAGATCCTGCGTTTTACTTCAGTTCCAAATCCCTTTGTCCTTGATTCAATATACATATCTATAAGATCATTATCTTTTTGATCCCTGAAACCATATTTAACACCATCATATCTTGCCAGATTAGAACTTGCTTCCGCAGTAGCAAGAACATAATATGCCGCAACTGCATACTGGGTATGAGGAAGAGAAACAGGTATCATCTCTGCACCAAGTCCTTCTAACGAGTTAATACCTTTTTCAATATTTTCCTTTACTTCTTTATTTATTCCCTCTCTAAAATATTCTTTTGGAATACCTATTTTCAATCCTTTGATATCTCCGGTAAGAGAATCTACATAATTTCTTTTTCCGCAAGGAAAAGATGTTGAATCTTTTTTATCATGCCCCGCTATCACACTTAAAAGAAGCGCTGAATCCTTTACATCCTGAGAAATCGTCCCTATCTGATCAAGAGATGATGCAAATGCGACAAGACCGTAACGCGAAACAAGTCCATAAGTAGGTTTTAGGCCAACGACACCACAAAATGAAGCAGGCTGACGTATTGAACCACCTGTATCAGAGCCAAGAGCAAGCAGGACTTCGCCAGCACCTACTGCTGCAGCCGATCCTCCGCTGGACCCTCCGGGAACTCTCTCTTTATCCCATGGATTTGATGTCTTTTGATAATATGAAGTCTCTGTAGATGAACCCATTGCAAATTCATCCATATTTGTGTTGCCAACAAAAAGTCCCTGATCATTTAGCACACAATCAATAACATGCGCATTATAGATCGAGTTAAAATTTTCTAATATTCTTGATGAGCAAGATGAGACCCGTCCTTTGATAAGTATATTATCCTTATTGGCTACTGGAACACCGCAAAGGAGTTTGCTTTCATCAATACTGTTATCCAGTTTTCCGGCATCATGAAATGCCTTCTCCTCTTCAAGGCGTAAAAATGCTTTTATATCCCCGTCAACTTTATTTATGCCCTTTATTGTATCAAGCATTACTTCAGTAGGTTTTATTTTTTTTTCTCTTATTAGCTTTGAAAGCTCAAAAGCACTGTAATCTTTTATATTCATATAAAAACTCCGTTACAAAAAAGAAGTAAGACGATTTACCCCTTCTTACTTCTTAAATAAAACTCATCATCTTCTAAAGGATTTTCGGAACCTCAAAAAACTCTCCGTCAGTTTTTGGTGCATTTTTAACGATGTCTTCCCTCTTATAAGAATCATGCGCAACATCATCACGATACACATTCTTTATATCAAGGATATGATCCATTGCCTCAACATTATCAGCATCAATTTCTCCAAGCTTTTCAATATATTCAACAATGTCCTTCAGTTGAGGAGTTATTACTTTTTTCTCCTCATCATTGAGCTTCAGCCTTGAAAGCGAAGAAAGATAATCTAAAAGTTTATCATCAATATTCATTCTGTTCCAACTTCCTTAGCATCAATTTGTCCTTCACCATCAATATCATTATTGTTCTTTGACTCATTCATTATCCTCGGGATCACTGCACCTCCTGAGATTATAAGCTTCATCCCGTCTTCTACAGACATATCAAGATACTGTATATCTTTTTCGGCAACCATTATCAAAAAGCCCGATGTAGGATTTGGTGTTGTAGGGACAAATACATTACATACATTTTCGCCGCCTGCCTTCTGAAGTATTTCACCTTTTGTCTTAAAAGTTAAAAAAGCCATAGTAAAAAGCCCTTTTCGCGGATATTCCAAAAGGACTACACGCCTGAAGATAGTAGCTTTATTTCCCCAAACAGCATTAGATATCTGCTTTAATGCAATATATATCTTATTAAATATCGGTATTCTAAAGAGAACCACCTCCAGCAAAGAGAGTATTTTTCTCATAAAAAGATAGCGCGCGAAAAGCCCTATAAGGTAAATAGATGAAATGATTACAAGTATAACGAAAACAATTAAATATATCTTTAAATGCTCTATATCAGCTTCTTCTAGTGAAAAACGTTTTAGTAAAATCTCAGTTATTTGATCAACACGGAAAATATTCACAAAAAAATTGAACAAAAAGACAAAAACAGAAATGGAAAGGACTATAGGCATTACCATAAAAAGACCTGTTATAATGTTCTTTTTAATAGCTATACTTGCCCAAAAACCTTTTTTTTCTTTATTTTTATTTTCCATCTTCTTTTTTTTCTTTTACGAGTTTTCTAATTTTTATCTTCTTTATACTTCGCTCATCAGCTTCTAAAATCGTAAACTCAAGCAAAGAGTCCCTTACAAATTCACCGCTTCTTGGTATTTTCCCCATTTTATCTATTATAAAGCCACCAATTGTATCAAAATCATCGCTTTCTTCAAGAGTTAAATCAAGGTTTTTGTTTATGTCATCAACAAGTGTCTTTGCCTGAATAATAAACACTCCATCAGATACTTTTATTATAGGTTTTTCTTCTTCAATATCATATTCATCATGGATCTCACCTACTATTTCCTCAATAAGGTCTTCAAGTGTTATTACCCCTGCTGTACCGCCGTACTCGTCTACAACAACAGCCATATGTATCTTTTTTTTCTTAAATTCCCTAAAAAGATCTGAGATCAATTTTGTCTCCGGTACAAAAAATGGAGTATGAAGTATCTCCCTAAAAGAATGTCCTTTCCCATGCTGGTCCTTCCAAAATTTCAAAAGATCACGCGTATAAAGTATACCTATTATATTGTCTACATTCTCTCTGTATATAGGTATCCGCGAAAAGCCTTCTGTCTCACAGATATTCATAACATCTTCCATGCTTGAAGTCTCTTCTAAACATACAAGATCTATTCGCGGTATCATTACTTCACGCACTATTTTATCCCCGAACTCTATTACCGAACGAAGCATGATCTTTTCATCTTTTTCTATTGCACCTTCTTTTTCCCCTGCATCTATCACATCTATCAGCTCTTCTTCTGTTATAAAACCTCCATATACACATCGGGTTCCTGTGCCGGCAATGACCTTTCCTGACATTACAAGTAATGAACTGAACGGTTTAAAAATAGTATAATAGAACTGAATAAGGGGAAATGTTTTTGAAATGAATTTTTCAGGATTCTTTGCAGCTATTGCTGACGGCAGGATTTGACCTGCAAAAATAAGGACCGTAAAGATAAAAAACATAATACCAACAAATATCCAGTACTTGGAAACAGCAGGATCCATCCTAAATAAAAGAACTGTAGTTATACTTACAATAATTATGTATCCAATAGTCCTTACAAGAATAAGTGAGACATATAAAAGAGATGAGCAATTAAAATAAACATGTCGTTTGTCTAAACGTTCTAATACAGATTTTATTTTTGCACGCGGGTAATTATTAAGAGCCGTTTCCGACCCAACAGCTATGGATGCCAGAATAAAACTTAAAAAAATAATAGAATAAGCTATCATAGTAATTTATTAAACCTCATCGCAATCTTCAAAATATTTTTTTGTATAATAATCCTGCCTCTTCCACATCTTTGCTTTTTTAGAAGCAGTAATGTCATCATAACCAAAAACATGCAAAACACCGTGAATTATATATAATGAAAGTTCTTTTTTAAATGAATTTTTAAAAGACCTGCAGCTATTCATTGCCATTTCGTGAGAAATAATAATATCTCCTATGGTATCTACGATTAAGGTATCCATCTCTTCCAAATATGAAAAAGCAATAACATCAGTTGCACTATCAATACCAAGATAACGCTTGTTAAATGTCTGGATGGTCTTATTCGCAATGATGCGGATACTTAGGATCTTTTGGTTTTTATTCTTTTTAACTTTTTTCTTTAGCCATAATGAATACTCTTTGCAAGCAACTATCGACGCAAGTTCTCTAAATTCCTCAAGATATTTACTTATCTTTTTGGGAGCTGTTATGTTTATACTTATTGAAGATGGATCATCCATTCTTTTTATCCGGATAGACCGGCCTTTTGTGGAACCTTGCTGTCAGCATTCTGATAATAACGTCCTTAATTACTTTAAGTTCCCTAAATGTTAATGTACATTCATCAAGCTCACCGTTTAAGTATTTCTCATTTATAAGCTCTCCGACAAGCCCCTTGATCCTTGAAGGCGAAGGCTCTGCCAGAGAACGGGATGCTGCTTCAATAGTATCCGCTATTGACAATATAGCTGTTTCTTTTGATTGAGGCTTTGGTCCCGGATAGCGAAAATTCTCTTCCTTGATTACATCACTGTTTCCTGCTTCTTTCTGTGCCTGTTTATAAAAGAAATAGACAAGAGATGTACCGTGATGCTCTTTAATAGCATCTATAATAACACGGGGCAGGTTATAGCGCTTTGCAGTATCAATCCCATTCTTTACATGAGAAATAATTATAAGAGAACTCATGCTTGCAGAAAGTTCACCGTGCATCGACTTGGCACCTATTTCGTTCTCAGAAAAATACTCCGGTTTAAGCAGCTTTCCAATATCATGATAGTAAGCCATTACACGCACCAGTAAAGAACGAGCTCCTATTGCCTCAGCAGCCGCTTCTGCAACATTTGCAACTGTAATACTGTGATGATATGTTCCCGGCGCATTAAGGACAAGCTCCTTTAATAATTTATGATTAAGGTCAGAAAGTTCAAGAAGGCTTACATCTGTTACTTCGCGGAACATCAGCTCAAAAAAGTATAAAAAGATAAACAATACCAGACCTGCAAAACCTGTAAAAAATGCTCCAAACATATAGTCTCTTAAATTCATAATATCTACTATACCTACGACTGAATTTATTATTATGACAATAAAGAGTGTCATAATGCCTGTGTAAATAGCCGCTTTTGTCATCTGATAACGGTTACGCACATCTTTCATAAATATAGATGAGAAAGCAGAGGTGACAGCATTTACTGTTATGATTACAACTGGATCAGGAATTGTACCCTTTATCATTCCTAAAAATAGAGCAATAACAAAAGAATATAAAAATGATAACCGCATACCGAAAAACAAAGTCATCAATATAATTCCAAATGGCCCCAAAAATATATATCTTGTGTAAGATACCTGATTAAATAGAGGAACACGAATAAGTATTGTCTGTAAGAAAACTGTTAAAAGCAAAATAGTACTTAATAAAAACTGCTTTTTATTACTTAAAAAAAACTCTTTTTGGCAAAACCAGAAATATGCCTGTAAAGCTCCCTGAACAGAAAAGATAACCAAAACAAGAGTAAAAAACTTATAAAGATCCTCTATCTTTTCATCTCTTGGAAATGAAATGCCGGAAATAAGATAAGCAAGCATCAGGGAAGTAAAAAAAATAATACCGAACTTAATCCAATAAGATTCCTTGAGCCTTTTTTTTAATCCAGTATCTTCAGCCTGTGACCGTTTCTTGGGAATTGGCTTTTTTTCACGCAGCTTCTTTAAAAAATCAATCATATAAACCTCTTATTATAAAAAGTTTTAAGAAACAGGATATGATCCCAAAACTTTAAGGAAAACACACTTTTTACGAAGATCTTCTAAAGCAAGCTTCACTTTACGATCCGTCTCGTATCCGTCCATATCAGCAAAGAAATAGTATTCCCATGCCCGCAATTTTGAAGGACGGGATTCTATCTTTACAAGATTAACACCATGTTTTTTAAATGGTTTTAAAGAATCAAAAAGCACACCCGGTTTATCTTTTACAAGATAAACAATGGATGTCTTGTTATTACGACCTTTTGGATTTTTCTTTTTACTTATAACAAGAAATCTTGTCATATTATTTATATCATCATGTATTGCTTCAGCTATTATATTAACTCCATATATCTGAGAACAAAGAGAACTGCCTATAGCTCCGCAATTTTTTTTATTTTTTATCATCTTAACTGCCTCGGCAGTGCTGGTCGTATCGACAAGCCTGGCTCCCGGCAAATTGTTCTTAAGCCAGTTTCTGCACTGACCGAAAACAATTGAACGTGAATAAATACACTTTACATTCTTTAAAGAAGAATTTGAAAGAAGATTCAGCTTTATTGATAAAAAAACCTCTGAATGAATATGCACTTCAGAAGAAATAAAAAGGTCAAGAGTATGATTGACAGCACCTTCTACGGAATTTTCAACCGGTGCGACACCAAAGCTACAGTTTCCTTTTTCAACTTCTTTAAAAACATCTGCTATACTTTTTTCAGGGATAAGTTCTATTGAACTTCCAAAATAATTTTTAGCAGCCTGATGTGTAAACGTTGCCGGAGGACCCAAAAAAGAGACCTTTGTCTTTGCATATTTATTAAGAAGATATGAATCAACTTCTGTATATATTGCATTTATAAGTTTTTTTTCATCCATCAAAACCAAAGAAGAGCTTCTTTTATGTTTATATGATGTTATAAATTCTTGAAAATCAAGATTTTTGTTCCTTTTCTTAGCATCAAGAAATGCTTTCTCTACCATATTTACATGCTGCTTTATAAGAGAAGCTAATCTTTTATCTACAACATTTAGTTTTTTTGATAATTTTTTCATTTAATGACCTTTTATTTTATAAAACTTAATCCCTTATTATACATTGATATTCCTTTAAGACTATCAAAACCTCTTGCAATATCAGCTGGCTTATGTGCATCAGAACCAGTAACCACAAAAGGAACACCTTTCTCTAATGCTTTAAGAGCAATGTCTTCAGAAGGATAAGAATCTTTTGGGTTTTGAAAAAGACCTGAAGTGTTTATTTCAAGCCCTATGTTCTTTTCTTTTAAAAGATTAAATATCTCATTTATCCTTGATAAATACTTCTCCAGATTAAAGGTTCCATAATAAACGACTCCATATCTTTTTACAATATCAAAATGGCCCAGTATCTGAAAGGGAAAGCTTTCTATCAATTTTAATGCTTCATCAAAAAAAAGATTATACATTGTATCTTCATCTGTTTTTTCAAACTGGAAAAGATGACGGTTAGAAGAAACACTATGTTTACCTATGACATGACAAGATCCGATAACAACATCAAACTTATACTTTTCGAGCAATATCTCATTGCTCTTTTTAAGGCTTTCTCTATTCTCAAGCTCAATACCCTGATATATTTTTAGCCTTTCACCGTATTTTTCGCGGGCTATATCAATTTCCTCTTTCTCTTTTTTTAAAAGATCAAGAAGAAGATCCATATTGATCTCAAAATCTGAATTTAAGCTGTTCATTCTTTCAGGATGGTTTGCAAAGACTATTGTATCAAGACCTTTTTCCAATGCAGAAATAACAAAATCATCTACATGGCCAGATGCATCGTGGGAAACAAAATTATGGATATGCCAGTCCTGCATTATCATATCACTCTTTTACATCTTCGTTAGTCATGACTCATTTTTGATCTTTCAATATCATATACAGGTTCAACAGATATAATATCGCTTTGCTCTTCAAGCATAGAACAAAACACCTGAAGATCAGTTACTCTTTTATCTAAAGTAATAATAAACACTTGCATTTTAATCTTTTCAAATTCATCCAATTGATATTCTTTTAACAGCAAAATATCTTTTATAACATATGAAAACTCTTTGAAAAGAGCACTTATTTTATACGTTTTTATTTCATTATCAACAATACACCCTTTTCTTAAATGAATTAATAAAGAATCATTCTGGCAAGATCCAGTATTTTTTTCATCTGCATTTAAAACGCTCATATTATTTATAAAAATAAACGTAACAATACATATACTGATAATTCTTATAATTTTACTCATATTTTATCTCATCTATGAAAAAAGTCATTCCTTCAGGATTGTCTCTTTTGGTCAATATAATACAAAATCCACCGCTTATGCAGGATAGATCCTCTTTTTCTATCTTAATACAATATTGCCTCCATGAACTGTCAAGCTTAACATTATATATAGCTTTAGTTGAAGAATCCGGAAATTCACCGCTGATACCGCCTAGCTGGAATTTACTTACCACCTCTCCCCCCTGCATGCCTTTTGCTAAAAAAGTAAGTTTTTTTGCACCTGTGAAATCAAAAGACCCTTCCTCTTTTCCCCAGTTGTTCTGTGGGTTTTGCCAGTAAACACCAGCCCAGTCAGAATTATTAATACTCTTTTTAGGCTCATATGCAATCCTTATGCAGGTGTTCATAGTCTTTGCTTCTATTATTACATCATCCTTTATTTTTAATGTTTTAGTATCCCCCATCCAGCCGGTAGGATAAAAATGATTAAGTTCTGATTTTCTATCCTTATATACATAAAAAACATTAAAAGGAACATCCACCTGCGCACACAACATATATGGAAAAAAAACAATGATGTAAAAAAAAGATAAGATAAGAATACTATTTTTTTTCATTTTAAATAAAAGGCTGAGGAAATCATTTAACGGGTTCATTATCAAAAAGACCTATCTGATTTTCCATTTTCTTAGCTGGTGTAATATTAAAATGCTCATATGCTCTTTTAGTAACAATTCTTCCGTTTGAAGTCCTCTTTAAAAAACCAGCCTGAATAAGAAAAGGTTCATAAACTTCCTCTATTGTATCTTCTTCTTCTCCGACAGAAACAGAAAGAGTATTTATTCCGACAGGCCCACCGTCATAATGCTCTATAATGGTCTTTATTATTTTTTTGTCCATATGATCAAGACCCTCTGAATCAATCTCCAGCATTTCAAGCGCATCATTAGCTACTTTATCATCTATTTCATTGTTTGCTTTTACCTGAGCAAAATCCCTTACCCTTCTTAAAAGATTATTCGCTATTCTAGGTGTCCCCCTCGACCGGACAGCAATCTCTTTTGCGCCCTTATCTGAGATCTTTATCTTAAGAATAGAAGAACTTCTTTTTACTATACTTGCAAGCTCATCTTCAGGATAAAAATCAAGGCGTATCTTAATTCCAAAACGCGACCTGAAAGGTGACGTCAAAAGACCAGAGCGCGTTGTTGCACCAATTAAAGTAAAAGGCGGTATATCAAGCTTGATAGTACGTGCACTTGGACCTTTATCTATTATAATATCTAAACGGTAATCTTCCATTGCTGAATACAAATACTCTTCAACAGAACGGTTAAGTCTGTGTATTTCATCAATAAAAAGAACATTCCCTTCTTCGAGGTTCGTAAGAAGCCCTGCAAGATCTCCTGCCTTTTCAATAGCAGGCGCTGATGTAACCCTTATATCTGTTTGCATAGCATTTGCGATGATATATGCAAGTGTTGTCTTTCCAAGTCCCGGAGGTCCTGAAAAAAGTGTATGATCCAGCGATTCTTTTCTTTGAACTGCAGCATCTATAAAAATTGAAAGCTTCTCTTTTACCTGAGACTGGCCTATAAAATCTTCCAGTGTTTTAGGACGGACCTCACGGTCAAGAAACGTATCCTTTTTACTAAGATCTCTAAAGACATCACTGTCCATCAAGACATCCTCCTTAATGCAATTCTTATTAGTTCTTCTGTGGTATAGTCTTTTTCATTAAGTATCTGAAGACATGTTTTATATACAGAAGTCCTTTTATATCCTAATGACTCAAGAGCACTGATAGCGTCGAAAAGTATTACATCTTTTTCTGACCCCACTTCTTTATAAGCCTTTTCACCCATATTTAAAGAGAATGACATTTTAGGGATCTTTTCTTTTAGTTCAATGATAATACGCTCGGCTGTTTTCTTGCCGATCCCTCCTATACCTGCTATAGTTGAAATATCTTCACTTACAACAGCCTCTGAAAACTCCCTTGCCGACATATTACTTAAAACACCTAAAGCTATTTTAGGACCTATTCGTGAAATACTTATTATCATCCTAAAAAGAGCTCGCTCCTCATCTGTACTAAACCCGTAAAGAATATGCGCATCTTCACGTACTTGATAATGTATAAGAATACGTAACTTCTTTCCTGGGATGGGAAGATTATCAAATGTGCTGAGTGGAATTATAACTTCATATCCTACCCCATGAACATCAATCTCTATCCTGGTAGGTTGCTTTTTTACAAGATCACCATGTAGAAAACTTATCATTTTTTCTCTCTATATTTTATTTAAAGTTACAATAATTTAATATCTTTTGTAACCCTGCCAGTATTGTTAGCATGACATATTGCTGTTGCCAACGCATCACTTTCATCTTCACGTTTAAAAGTTTTTTTAAGACCAAGTATCAATTTGACCATGTGCTGGACCTGTCTTTTTTCAGCACTCCCTACACCGACTACCGACATTTTTATCTTTCTGGGTGAATACTGAAAAACATTTTCACATCCACCGTTTTTTAATGCAAGCAAAGCAACCCCTCTTGCATGCCCAAGAACAAGTGCACTTTTTGCATTCTTGCAGAAAAATATATCTTCAATTGCTGCTTGTTCCGGTGAATATTTATCTGTAACTCCTATTAAAGACCTATATATATTCTCCAGCCTCGTGGAAAATAATTTTCCTTTAGGTATTTCTACGCTGCCAGAATCTATATATTTAAGCATTGAACCAGTGGCTTCAATTACTCCCCAACCGGTTATATAGCTTCCTGGATCTACTCCCATGATTATCATAATCATAGTATTATAAAAGATAACTCATCATTTTTCATTATTTTTTATATATAAATTTATGTTTTACATTATATGTTAATACATAAATAAAAATATTTTTTCTCATAACATTGCTTTACAAATTCAATGTTTATTTTATAATTAGATAAATTAGGGCTAGTTTTTCTCCAAATACAATTTAATTATGAAAGAATTCATTAATCCTGTTAAGATCATTGACGAGATAGATTCATTCTATCGCCTTCCGGGTATTACACTCAATGTTGGAGCTAAGGTTCTGATAGTTCACGGAAAGAACTTCCTTTATCATTACGGCCATAAAGAAAAAGTTGAGACCATTTTTAATGAGCAAAATATTCCTTATTTATTCTATGCTATAAAAGGATTTGAGGCAGATATAAATGATGTAATGTCATGCATTGAAATAATTAAGAAAGAATCTATTGATGTAGTCGTAGGTATTGGCGGAGGCAGTGTGATCGATGTAGCAAAGGCTTCATCAGGAATTTGTAATGAGAGGGAACCTCTTAAATGTTTTCATGAAGATATAACACCTATTAGTAAAGGCATTCCTCTAATAACTGTTCCCACAACTGCAGGAAGCGGTGCAGAAGTTACTCCAAACGCAGTTATTTCAGATTTTGATAAAAACATAAAAAAAAGTATAAGATCTGACTATATGTATCCAAAATATGCTTTACTGGATGCCCGACTTACAGAAACTGCACCACAAAATGTAACCGCAGCTTCAGGTGCAGATGCCCTTGCGCAAGCCATTGAAGCATTTGTCTCAATAGGTTCTACTGAAAAAACTGATGAACTTTCAAAAAAAGCAATTCAGCTTATTGGTAAAAGCCTAATAGATGCATACAAAAGACCAATGGATCTTGCTGCAAGAAAAAATGTTCTTACAGGTTCTAACCTTGCAGCACTTGCTTTTTCTAATTCCCGCCTTGGAGCTGTACATGGAATGGCTCATTGTATAGGTGTAAGATACAGGATATCTCATGGAATGGTCTGTGCTATACTTCTTCCTGTCGTTATGGAACACAACCTTGACAGCGCCCTTGAAAAGTATGCTGAGATATCTTATGTTCTAACAAATAAAACTTATTCAAATAAAAAAGAACAGGCTATTTCCGGAATAAACTATATACGAAAACTCTTCCGGCACATGGAACTTGATAAGAAACTATCAAATTTTGGCGCTACTACTGAACATATAGATGAGATAATAGAAAAAAGCCTTAAATCATCTTCTATGAAACATAATCCCAGAATGTTCGATAAAAAAGACGTTATCTACGTTTTTGAAAGATGCCTCTAGAAAAAGCAAAAGACAGAGAACAGAAAAAAGATGAAAATCAAAAACTAAGTACTAAAAAGTAAGTACTAGGTAGTAAATGCAAAATAGAAGAAAGAAAAAGCAGAAGGCAGATACAAAATTCAGGATTCAGGATAAAAAACAAAAAGCAAAATAGAAACACCAATATTAAATCCCAAATAACAGAAAAATACAAGTAATTTCCAATCCTCAATTAACAAATATCAAATTCAAAATCCTAAATTCTAAATAAAAGAAATAAAAGCAAAAGAAATTCACCACAGAGTTCACAGAAAAAAAAAGTGTTAATTGGTTAACTTGTTAAAAGTTAACTTGTTCAAGGTGCACTGTCGTGCAATATTATATAAATTGAGCCTCACTTGTCCTGCTTGTCATGAGTTAAATCAAATGGAGCGACCTGTGGTGAGCGTAGTCGAATGGAATCACACGAATTGTGCTAATTAAGAAAATCAAAATCTAAATAAAATAAACAGCAATTAGCATCTATTACATTTTACCTTGATTCCTGCCTTCGCAGGAATGACATAAATTTTTCGTTTTTCGTTTTACAGCGGTACGGGCAGGCCCGTACCCTACTCACCTTTTATCTTTCGTTTTACACGGTCAGATACGGGCCTGACCCTACTTACGTAATATTTTTTGTTCATCATGAACCCTACGTGGTTCATGACCCATCTGTGTTTATCCGTGTGTATCTGTGGCTAAATTTCTCCCTCTTTTGTTTTTTTACTATCACATCATCGATATTACATATGATATGACATAACCATCTTCTATTTTAAAATCAGCTGTTATTGCTTGAATGTCTTTTACAGTTTCTTTTTTATTCTCCTTTTTACTGATAAGAGAAAAGTCTACTTTTTGAAGCATACATTTAAATGAACGCTCTTTGATATCCGCTCTTTCCAGTGAATAGAATAAATTACTATCTGAAAACTTAAAAAGAAAATCTTTTCCTTCTTTTGTAGAAAAAAATAACTGGCCTTCACTACATTCAACTTTTGCTTCAGGAGAGTTTGATCTTATATCATCAACTGATCTTTTTATTACATTTACAAACTTTTCTATTTTTCGAAGGTTTGATACTTCTTTTAATGAACTGTTCACTCTTTTTTTGTAATAAAAGTGAAAGGAGAAAGTAGATATCATTATAAAGGACAAAATAACCATATAACATGTTACTTCAATCAAAGTAAACCCTTTATATTTTTTTGATATAAGATAATTCATATAACTCATTTTTTTTATTAGTTCTTACTGTTATGGTCATAAGATAAAGCCCTCTCGAAGAATCCCATGTATGCTTTTCCTTTTTCCATATATATTCAACATAATTAATATTTACTCTGCCATTTGAAAATGATGTCTTATCATCAAGCATGTCCAGTTCTGCATTCTTTACCGCAAGTGTCCTTAAATGAAATTCCGTTACACTTTTTTCCATAATATAAACAGAACTTGTGAGCATTTTAGCGATCATAGGCAAAAGAAGCATAATAAAAACTAAACTGATCAATACCTCAAGAAGAACATATCCTTTTTTTAATTCTTTGATCATATAAAATTGATTTAGTTTGACCGGTAAATAAAGGTTACTATTACCGCAATTATATTGTTTACGCTGTGGAGTATCACAGGAAACCATAGATTTGATGTGGATTCATATATAACCGCAAGAGCTATTCCCAGACCAAAAATATAGAAAAACTGTAAAAAGTTCATGTGCGATGCAGCAAATATTAAAGATGTTAGTAAAATAGATGCCATTATCCCCCATCTTTTCTTAATCGTGCTATAGAGAAATCCTCTAAAAATATACTCCTCATAAAATGGAGCACCTATAACAGCATGAATAATCAAATACATGGAAGAAAAGCTCCAAGGATTTTTTGCTATTATCTCCGTTGTCTCAGGATCTTGTACATTTACTCCAAACTGCTGACTTAAATATAGTCCAAGGAATGAAAACATGATTATCCATGGATAAAGACTTATAAAAAGTATAATTGTATTAAAAATATTCTTAAAAAAATATTTTTTGGTGTTTTCAATAAAAGCAGGATCATATTTATATTTTAAGCGAGAATAATAAACAATAAAAAGAGCTATCATAAGCTGTATGCCTAAAGTTCCTGCTACAACATTAACATTGTTAATATATTCATTTGCAAGATGAAGAGTATCCTTCATGTAATACATACAAAGTCTGTAAATTTGAATCAAAGTAAAAACATAAATAAGAAAGAAATAAAAATCTTTAAAATCAAAAGGAATATTCTTTCCAGCACCTGAAAAAGGAAAGAGAAATTCTTTTATCTTTCTTCTATCTATAAACAAAAATACGACTATAAAAACATTTATTCCTATACCGGTTGCAAACAGAATAAGAAGAATTAACGGAAGAAACTTATCCGTTTTAACAGTATTATCGGTCTTTAAACGTAATAGTTTTTCATGGACAATAGTCTTCTCTGTTTTATCATTAGATATCTCAGCGGCATCTTTTGTGTAATTGAAAAAGATAAAAATATGTATTGAAAAAGATAATATTATCAGCAATAAAAAAAATATATTTAATTTTCTTTCAAATGGCCTTATATATTGTTCTTGTGTATTCATAACAGGAATTATACTAAAAATGCTATAATTTAAAATAATAATATATATTGCATAGGCCTTATATGAAAAACAAGTTAGCACTTATAAATCCTTACACAAGTAAAGATATTCTTGAAAGACTAAAAATCGAATTTAAGTCAAATATTATATTTATTCCTGTAAGAGAAGCAAATGATGTCAGGTTTCCACTGGATTCGCATCCTGATATTGTTACAACAGCATCAAAAAACACCATAATACATTGCCCCACTCTTTCTAAAGACACCCTAAAACAGCTAAAAGAGAATGGAGTAGTAACTTTTAAAGGAGAAAACATTCTTAATAAAGAATACCCACATGATGCCTTTTATAATTGTCTAATAATGAATGATCTTTTTATTCACCGTCTTGATATTACAGATAAGACTATTTTATGTTTTTTAAAAGAAAGCGGCATTAAAAGGCTTATAAATGTAAATCAGGGATATACAAGATGTTCAATAATACCGGTATCAGAAAATGCTTTTATAACAGAAGATGCAGGTATTGCTAAAACATTACACGAAGAAGACCTGAATGTTTGCCTTATTTCAAAAGGACATATCAAACTTGAAAATTACAATTTTGGATTTATCGGGGGCACATGTACCACTTTTGAGGATACCCTATACTTTTTCGGATCAATTGAAAAACACCCTGATTTTATAAAAATAAAGAAGTTTTCAAATAAATATGGTAAGAAATGTGTTTCTCTGCGAGATAATGATCTTGAGGATTTTGGCGGTATGTTTATATTCTAAATCCGCCTAACTGCAACCTGCATATTTCGCGTAGGGTCTTGTACTATCCCATTTTTTGAGGTAAAATTTAACAAAATACTTATATGGGGGTCATAAAATGAAAGTAACTCGTTTTTTATTATTTCTTTATATTTTATTTATTCTAACTGATTCTATTTATGCTTATGACAATGTTACTTCTTCTGAAGCACTCGTTGCACGCGCTGCTACTTGCCTTGAAGCTCGGGACTGGAAAGGATTAAAGTACTATACACAAAGATGCATATCACTTTACCAATCTCAGGCAAGGAACATGCAAAGAAAATTAAAGGATTTTGCTTCTCTAGAAACAACTGATAAATATTGGGCACTTAATGATGTTGCATACAGCTATTTTTTACAAGGCGAGATGTACAGGATAATCGGGAAAACAGAAAAAGCTAAAAAAAAATATATGACCGTTATCAAAAAGTTTAAATTTGCTCAAGTATACGACCCTTCAATTAGCGGAGCATGGCAAGTTGCTGAAGCCTGCGAAATAAAACTTAATGATATGGGTATAGATATAGAAGAAAAAAATGACCCTAAAAGCAAATTCATAAAGAAAAAATTAAAACCGCTTAAATAATTTTCGTCTTGCGACATGCGTAGTGCCCTTCGACAAGCTCAGGGTAGACTGTTATGCGTGAAAGGAGTTTCCTTCGGAAGATGAGTATTAATAATTCCTCACAAAGATCACTTAAAAACACTGTGCAATAGAAAAAGCAGGATCTTGTTAATACCTAACTACTCTTTCCTTAGTTGACATCTGTCTAAATATTATCCATTTAGCATCAACTTTTGCTAGTAAAAACATAAAATGGCCTATATGAGATTTCTTACCATCAAAAAAATAGGTCTCTTTCACAAAAGCAACCACCTTCTCTTTTGAATTTTCATCTAAATAATCAATTCCTAATAATTCTGATTCAAGACTTGATAATTTCATATAACCTTTTGTAGCTCCATTTTTAATATTATCTAGCTTTGTTGAGCTAAAAAGTTCAGCATCTTTTTTGGCTACTGCATCATCCCTTGTCTTTAATAGGGTTATTATTTCTTTCTTTACCTCTATCTCATCTGATAAAACAAAATTTCCACAAAAACTTATAGATAGAACCAGTACAATAAAAAACATAATATATTTCATATTCACTCCTTATATCTTTTTTTCTTACGTGTTTTTGCTTTCTTCTTTGCCGGTTTTTTATTTTTTTTAATTTTTCCTATATTAAATGATACCATTGCCCATTTATATAACTCTTCTGAATCTTCCAGAATATCTACCGGAACCTCATAATACTGCATGGTATAAGGTTTATCATCAAAAGGCTTAAACGGCCCCATAGCTTTTTTTTCATAATGTTTTCTATTTGTCTCATCTACCTTAAAATACAATACATCATCTGCTATCAATGCAAAAAAAACGTTTTCAAAATAAATTCCGGCTCCACCAAACATCTTTTTAACTGTTAGATTACCAAGAGATTTAAGCTGGTGGGCGACATATAAAATGTAATCATCACTAATTGTCATAATAAATTAAATCTCAATCATCAATAAACAAATAAATAACAAATTACAATTTTCAAATAATTAAAACTAAAAGTTTCCGTTTTTTACACGTGCGCAGACTAGCGACGTCCCTACACTAATCCATCAGCGCTTTGTGGAGGACACACGTTTTACAGCGGTTCGGGCATGCCCGTGGTATCCTATTGCAAATCCGCCATTTTTTTAGGAGAGGACTCACTTTCTTTTTTATCTGTGTTTATCCGTGTGTATCTGCCTGCCTCGCCGTAGCCTTCTTGTCTAGGCGAAGGCGGGGGGGGCTAAAATTATATCATTGCGCGGAAGCGCACCTTTATTTATTTTACAGTTTCTTTATTTGTCCAATAAAGTCGTCCCAAAAATACATATATAGAACAACAATGATTATTGTAACCATTATCCATGCGATAGGTATCGGCCCGTACATTGTGCCAAAAACATCGGATCTACATAGTCGCCATTCTATTTTATTTTTTTTATTACTCTTTTCACCCGGTATGAACGGCACTTTACATTTAGGGCATACATAAGATAATTTTAATTCTACTTTTCCTTTATCTGCAGTATCAGGGTCAAATTTATGCTTACATTTAGGACATTTTATTTTTTCTTTTTTTTCAGATGGTTTTTCTTTATCTGATTGTTTTGCTTCTTTTGTTACCTCAGCACTACCTGAAAATTCGGGAGTTTCTGATATCTTTACCCATTCATCTCCGGTAGATTTTCCCTTTATTAGGCTATCCCCGTTAAGAGTTCCATCTTTAAGAAGATTTTCAATAGTATTAGCACCATAAGGACCATGTTCCTTTTCATCTATTTTATATTCCCATAGGCTTATCATTAGCTGCTCCTTTCATGCAACATTATAACTTACAACGCTGTAATAGGAAAGGAGTAAAGAATATTTAGCCACAGATTCACACAGATGGGTCATGAACCACGTCCTAAATCACATAGGGTTCAGGATAAATGGGGTTCATGAGGGAAAAGGATTTGGTGTAAAATAATAAGCCTTCGCCCGTGTAAAAGAAAATCACGAACGACGATTCATGCTTTTACATGAAAATCTCTTTGTAAAAAGGAATAGAGAACCGGAACAAGTATAAGGGTAATAAATGTTGCAAACATCAGTCCCCAGCTCATAGCAAGCACCATAGGTACTAAAAACGGCTCTGTTCCACCAAAACCATATACAGTTGGAAGTAATCCTAAAACTGTCGTTATTGTTGTTAAAAGCACAGGCCTAAGTCGTGTCCTTGCACCTTCAATAATTATATCTACATTAATAGTATTATATTTTTTATGAAGAGTATTAAGATAAGTCACCATAACAAGAGAATCATTTACTACAACTCCCATCATACCTAAAGCACCTATCATGCCTATAAAACTGATAGGAAGGTCATGAATAATAAAAGCAATAAATACTCCTATAAAGCCAAACGGTATAGCTATCATTATCAAAAACGGCTGTATATATGAATCAAGAAGTAAAACCAGTATAGAATAAATAGCTAAAAGCCCGCAAATAAATGCAAAATAAAAATTTTGCATACTTTCCATTGTTTCTTTTTCTTCGCCGCCAAAAACTATTTCAATACCTGGCATGGCTGATATCTTTTTTTCAAATTCTTTTTTTATTAAAAGATTAGCTTCTTTGGATGTAATATCATCATTTACTTTTGCTGTTATAGATATTGCTTTCTTACCATTAAAATGAAGTATGGATTGTTTTGCTTCCCCTTTTTCCATAAAAGCAATATTTTTAACTTTTATAAGTTTGTTTTGATCATTAGGTATCTGCAGTTCATTTAAAATCGATTGGCTTCCCCTTTGGTCATCTCTTAATAAAACACGAAAATCTATTTCTTCTCCGTCCCTTCTAATTGTGGTCGCTACTCTTCCGTCATAAGCTATCCTTACAGCATTTGAAACATCTATTGCAGTTATTCCGACCTTTGCCATAGTATCATAATTAAGTTTTAGCCTTATTTCTTCTTTACCAGATTTATTTGAAGTATCAATATCATATACACCTTTTATATTATTAAGATATTTTAAAATATCTTTTTCTTGAAGTTCACATAAATTAAAATCATCTGAAACAATACGGATAGTTATAGCTAAACCAACAGGAGGACCATCCTGCATCTCTCTTACTTCAAGTTTAGTAAATTCAGTTTTATTTATACTTTTCTTTAATTCTTCTATTAAATCTTCGCTTCTTCTGTTTCTCTTTGAAGCCGGGTGAAGAAAAACAGTTATGAGTGCCCAGTTTTCATGAAGAGTAGGATCAGTTACCATTTCATCTGTTGCATGGTTTCCGACTATTGTTTTATATCCAACCATTAGATCAGGTGTTATTTTTGAGATCACTTCTTCTACTTTTTTTACCTTTTTTGAAGTCTCATTAAGGGAGGTTCCCATTTTAGTCTCCATTACAATATAAAAAAGATCAAAATCCTCAGTAGGGAACAAATTAAATTTACTTACCTTTGAGAAGAAGGTTACTGATGTAATAACAATAATTAAAATAACACCTAAAGTAACATATCTTCTTTGTAAACATTTTCGCAGGAATTTCGTATAATAAAATCTGAATTTAGCTATCAGATAATTTTCTTTTGTCTTTGATATTTTTGAATGGGCGAGATGCGCGGGAAGAAGTGTTACTGATTCAAAAAGACTCATCAGCAACGTAAGTATGACCACAATCGGGATTCCTATGACAAATTTACCCAGGATACCCTTCATAAAAAACATTGGGACAAAACAAAGCATCGTCGTTGCAATAGTAGCAAGCACAGGATAAAAAACTTCACTTGTACCTTTAAGAGCAGCACTTTTGGGATCTAATCCGGCCTCGATATGCCTGTTTATGTTTTCTGCAATTACTATCGCATCATCAACCAGCATTCCTAAAACCATTATCATAGTTATCAATGTTATCTGGTTAGTGCTGATCCCAAAAAGCGGCAAGAAAACATAAGCACCAAAAACTGATAAAGGTATACCAAGCGCAACCCAAAAAGCAGTACGGAAATTCAAAAATATAAATAACGATATAACAACAAGGATAAACCCGAAAAAAGCATTTCTCCCAACAATATTCAATAAGCTCCTTGTGTAATAAGAGTAATCAACTACTTTGATAACTGATACTCCCTCGCCCTTATAATTTTCATGATATTTTTTTATAATACTGTTCGCTTTATCACTCAATTTTATTACATCTGTTGTTCCCTTTCTTTTAACAACAAGATTTATACTGTTTATTCCATTGCTTCTACAAAAAATACTTTTCTTTTTAAAACCTTCCTTTACCTCTGCTATATCAGTAACAACAATATTTTTTCCTGAAAAATTACTGCGGACAATAACATCACCTACATCTTTAAGTTCATTGAACTCAGAAAATGTAACAACTTTCTTTTCATCAACAAAAGATTCAAGAGTACCTCCGGAGAGCTTTACATTCCTTGATCTTATAGCACCCAATATTTTTGAAAAAGAAACATTACTCTCTTCCATTTTCTTTGAATCACAAAGTATTTTAACTTCTCTTTTTCTATAATTAATTTTTTCAATAACCCCGACAGATTTCAATGATTTTAATTCTGATTCAAGATCCTTAGCTATTTTTCTTAAAAGATCTTCTTTATTATCTTCACCAATCACTGCTACTTCTAAAACAGGAAAATCAGTAGATTTCATCTCGTTTATCAGCGGTCTTTCTGTTACTTCAACAGGTAAGTCAGAGATACGATCCACGGCATTTCGAATATCATTCATTATCTGATCTGTATTTTTAGCATCAGGATCAAGCTGTACAACAATATATGACATACCTTCGATGGAATAAGATGACATTTCTTCAATACCATCTACACTTTCAAGCTCGTCCTCAATTGGATCAGTTACATTGATCTCAACATCTTCAGGAGATGCACCCGGATAAAAAGTATTAATAGTTAAAATGTTAAAACTAATATTAGGTGAATCCTGGCGTGGAAGCGTTAAAATTGATATCGAACCCGCAAGTATTATCAAAGCAAGTATTAGATTGGTTAATTTAAAATGCTCTATAAAATACTTTGTGATTTTCATTAATATACTCCAAGTAGAAGTTCTATTATCCTAAATTTACGCTAAAGAGCAATATTAAAGTTAAGCACAAGATAAAGGCTATAGGTGATAGGTTCTAGGTATTAGGTCAAGGTGCGCTTCCGCCTACGTTCAGACTATGCCTCCAACTTCGCACAAGGCTTCGTCTAGACAGGAAAACTATGGCGAGACAGGCGCGCGATGATTATAAGAATTAACCACTAAAACACGAAAAAAATGGAAAGCACGAAAAATGTTGTAAAGACGCGATTTATCACATCTCGTTAACATAAAATATGTGTAGGGGCGGCGCTTGTCCCCGCCCGTTGTAAAACATAAAAAATATGTAGGGTCACAGCGTGCTGTGTCCGTGTAAAAGAAGAAAGATAAGGTAGATGTAAAATATTTGTTAATATATTATGGTTTTTATCTTTTGCTTTTTTAATTGAGTCTTGAGTCTTATTTTATTTGCTTTTTACTTTTTCCAGTTTGTCTTTTGTTTTTTGTATTCTTTCTTCAAATTCCGGAGTTTTATATTTATTAAACTGTTGTTCGGCTGACCAAACAGCTTTCTCAAAAATCTCTATTGCTTTTTCTTTATTATTCATTTTCTCATAAAGATGGGCAAGGTTCATATATGCTGACCAGAACTCAGGATAAAGCTCTATTGCTTTTTCGAAATCCTTAACAGCTTCATCATATTTCTCCAGTTCCCTTAAAGCTATCCCCCTATTGTTGTATCCCCCTTGTTGGTGCGGACGAAGCTCTATCTCACGGCTTATGTCAATAACGGCAAATTCATATCTCTTCATCTTTATATATAAATTACCGCGTCTATTAAAATATTCAGGCTTTTTTGGATTTAGCTTTATAGCATGAGAATAATCTTGAAGAGCTTCAATTTCTCCGTTTATTCCCTGATATGTTATCCCGCGTTTAAAACGAAGAAAATCATTTTTAGGGTTGATGTTTATACCTTTTGTATAAGCATCAATTGCCTTTTCAAAATCTTTTTTATGATGATACAAAAAACCGATACGAAGATAAGCTAAACTTGATTCAGGATTTAATTCTATAGCTTTATTGTAATCTTTCAATGCTTTATCGAATTTTCCAAACACATTATTAGCAAACCCCCTCTCACAATAATAAAGTGAATTATCCGGATCCATTTGAAGAGCTGTTTCACAATCTTTCATATAAAGCTGAGGACGATCTAATGTACGGAATAATAAAGAACGAAAATGGAAATCCATTGCAGTTTTTGGTTGCAAAGAAGAGAATCGATTAAGAGTAGAATCTATTTTTTCTTTAACACCTAATTTTATATATGTACGTGCTAAACAACCCCATGCAGGAATCGATGAGGAATCATGTTCTATTGACTTTTTCAAAAATTCTATTGCTTCATCATTGTTATCTGTAATAAATCTCATATAACCTGCTAATGCCCATGCAAGAGAGTTCTTAGGCTCAATATCTATTATTTTTTTAAATTCTTCTAAAGCACGGCTATAATCACCAAACTCAGTAAGATGCATTCCTTTTTTTAAAAACTCTTCTGTATTACTTAATACTTTTTTATTTTCATCCGTTAATTTTTTGGAACATCCAAATGTATTTAATAAACATAACGAAATGATAACAACAAAACTCCATTTTTTCATAAAGCATCCTTTTTTTAAGTTCTCAAGATTATAGTATATAATAGTTTTAAAAAACAATTCTCAAATAGTTCGACAGAGTCTACACTGAGCTTGTCGAAGTGCTCACGCTTCTTATATCCAGAGCAAGCCTGAAATGAGTAAATTAGAATATGTTTAAATAAAGATACCAAAACCTAACGGTTTCTTTTCAGGATTAACATAAATATCTAATACCCGCTGTAAAACATGTTTTATTAAAAAAAGCAGTATTCCAATGCCTGCAATACCTATCAAGGGTTCAAAGTAAAACACAAGATTTCCTATTCCAAGTTTAACAAGAATTCTCGTTATTAATGAAAAAACCATACCAAGGAAAACTATGCAAGCTAGATATCTCCAGATAAATGCAAAGCATATTTTAAACGTCATTCCCCATGTAACAATTATTCGTTTCTCATCCATAAGTATTCTCCTCTAAGTTTTTAGTTATTATATCGGATTTGCCACTGGAGGCAAAGAGGATTTAGCCGCTAAGAACGCGAAGGAAGGAAAGCCAATTCTGCCTTACATCTTATAACAGATAGCAATATAATATGTTATAATTATATTGCACTCGGGGGTGTTAATATGGCTATATATCCTGTCATTTTTTCAAGAGAGGTCAAAAGTTATAAACTAAATGTAGAGTCCTTTTTAGAAGCAACCCTGAAAAGCAAGAAACAGATAAAATCAAAAGATAAGCCTTTTACTGATACATTAGAAATATATAAGGAAACACGTTCAGCCTTAAAAAAAGCCAAAGAAAACCAAGGCCTTCAAAACAATATGAAGAAAAACTATTAATAATAAATAGTTCCTCTATTTTTATTATTAATAAAGACCATTATCATTAAAATGGTTTGAATACTTCTTATCTGTTCCAAGAATATGATTCTTTAACCAATCTTTAAGAAAATTTAATATGTTTGATGAAAGAATAAAACCGGCAGCATTAAATTGTTTCTGCAACTCCATGGCTTTTTGCGTAAAAATTTCGTGTTCTTTATTGTGCTCTTCATAACCTGGAAAGTTAAATTGCTTCATATATTTACGTTCTGTCTCAAAATGGATCCTTGCATAATCTATCATGCCATCAATCACTTTTTTGTGAACATCCTTTCCTTTTTCAGCAATAAATGCTTCATAAAGCATGTTTATCATGTCAATAAGAACTCTGTGTTGTGAATCTATCTCTTTTACATTAACACTAAAATCATCACTCCATTCAATATAAGCCATCTTCTCTCCGTTCTTTAAAAAACCTACCATAAAAACAAAACCACCTGAAAAAGCGATGAACTTCTTCAGGCAGTCATGAATGCTTATAAAGCAAAATTTATATTATCATAATTTATGTTGAATATCGATAATCAGTAGCGATTGCCGCCACCCTTTGGTCCTCCACTTCTTCCTCCTCTGCTTCCACCGCCGCCGCCACCATATCCACCACGACTTCCGCCACCGCCGCCGCCACCATATCCGCCACGACCACCACCACGATCTTCACGAGGGCGAGCTTCATTTACGGTAAGCGGTCTTCCTTTTATTTCTTTACCATTTAGGCCATCTATTACAGCCTGACCCTCTGATTTAGATGCCATCTCAACAAATCCAAATCCTTTTGATTTACCAGTATATTTATCTTTAATAAGGGTAACGGATTCTGGTTGACCAAATGGTTCTACAGCTAATTTTAAATCTTCTTCAGTAAATTCATACGATAAATTTCCTACATACAGCTTCATCATGTCTCCTTTTGTAATGAATTAATTTTAACTATAAATAATTTAAATAGAATACTTCTCTCTAACTGCTTTGAGTCTATCCTGCATTAATACACTAATTGAATCATCTTTGATTTGGTCAAATATATTCTTTAAAACTCTTTTCTCATCATCATCAATTTCTCCGTCTTTTAAGGCAAGACCCAATAAAAAGTTCAATTCACTTTCATCAAGCTTTCCATCATCAGAAAAAACATTAACAGATGAATATGCCATCTCTAAATAGCTAGAATTTTCTTTTGGCATCTCTACCATTATTCTTCTCCTTTTCAAATTATTTTTGATTTTATGATACTATTAATAAAAGGATAAGGGTTCCTCATATTTTCTAAATAGACAGGACTTATTCACATATTAATAGTAAGTTAGCATAAGTACTATTTATTTTCCATGTATTTTTTTTGATTATTAAAAGATCTTATACACTTAAATGCTTATTATTTATCTATCTTCTATCCGGTCTATGGCCGCGACCGACCCTTCTACGTTCAACCTCTTTCAGGTGAAGTTTTCTAAGCCGTATAAATTTTGGAGTGATCTCGACAAGTTCATTATCTTCAATAAATTCAAGGGAAAACTCAAGAGTAATCTCGCGCGGAGGAATAAGTGCGATTGCATCATCAGAGCCTGAGGCACGCATATTGGTAAGTTTTTTTCCTTTAAGTGCATTAACCACAAGATCGTTACCTTTATTGTTAACACCTATTATCATACCTTCATAAATCCTGTCACCGGGATTAATAAATATCTCACCCCGAGGCTGTAGATTAAATAGCGAATAGGCAACAGCAACACCATCAGATTGAGATATTAGAACACCGCTTCCGCGTGTTGGCATTTCACCCTTAAAAGTCTGGTACTCCAGAAAATTCTGGTACATGATACCGTTTCCGCGTGTCATCTGTAAAAACTCGCTCCGAAAACCGATCAATGCACGGGAAGCTATGATGAACTCCATTCGGATAGAGCCGAATGATGTTGTATTCATGTTTTTCATTTCCGCTTTCCTGATACCTAATGCCTGCATAACATAACCCTGATATTCTTCATTTACTTCAATAACTAACTCTTCTACAGGCTCCAGAGTCTGCTTTCCCATTTTCTTCAAGATGACCTGCGGGCGGGAAACTTCCATTTCATACCCTTCCCTGCGCATTGTCTCAATAAGAATAGCAAGATGCAGTTCACCTCTTCCTGATACTTTGAAGCGCTCTCCATTATCTACTTCTTCTACTTTTATACCCACATTTATCATGGCTTCATGCTCTAACCTCTCTCTGATATGGCGCGATGTCAGAAACCTGCCCCCGTCTTTTCCGGATAACGGACTAGTGTTATGTGAAAAGTTCATAGATATTGTCGGTTCATCAATTTTTATTGTTGGAAGACCAGAAGGTTCTTTTACACATGCTAATGTTTCTCCAACTTCTACATCGTCAATACCAGCAATGGAAACTATCTCTCCTGCTGTTGCATCCGTTGCTTCAATACGGTTAAGTCCTTTATATTTCATTATCTTTGTAACTTTGCTTTTTGATATTTTTCCGTTTCTTTTAACAAGAGCTACCTGTTCACTAACACGAATAGAGCCGTGAAAGACCCTGCCAATTGCAATGCGCCCCACATAGGAGTCATAGTCAAGCATGGTCACAAGCATCTGAAACGGACGTTCTGGATCAGCTACCGGAGGAAGTACCCTATGTATGATAGTCTCAAGAAGAGGTTTCATGGAATCTCTCGCATCATCAAGGTCAAGTGTGGCATAGCCGTCTTTTCCTGAAGCATATACAATAGGAAAATCCAATTGTTCATCAGTAGCATTGAGCTCACAAAAAAGATCAAAGGTCAAGTCTGCCACTTCATCAGGTCTTGCATGAGGGCGATCAAGTTTATTAATAACAAGAATTGGTTTAAGATGAAGCTCAAGAGATTTTTTTAAAACAAATTTTGTTTGAGGCATAGGGCCTTCAAATGCATCTACCAAAAGAAGCACACCATCTACCATTTTAAGAATTCGCTCTACTTCACTTCCAAAATCCGCATGGCCCGGTGTATCTACAAGATTGCACTGTATTCCCTTATACTGCAAAGAAACATTTTTAGAAAAAATAGTGATGCCCCTTTCTTTTTCAAGAGGGTTGGAATCCATAATAGCGACTTCGCCATCTTTGAAATCATGAGCACCAGTATATTTTAAAAGCGCATCTACAAGGGTAGTCTTTCCATGGTCAACATGGGCAATAATAGCAAGATTTCTTAAATCTTTTCTTCTTTTCTTATTCGGCATAATATTTTGTTTTCATCCTATAATAACGTTATATATCATTAAAACCAGTTAGTATATACGAAAACACAGGAAAGTAAATAAAGAAGTTAAAGGGTTCATGATGAAAAAAAAAGTAAAACGTGTGTCCTCCCACGGATCTTCGATAGGATACAACGGGCCTGCCTGAACCATGTAAAAGAAAAAGAGAAGAAACCACAGAAAAGCACGGGCACAGAGAAAAAAAAGGGGGGAAATAAGAGCGATTAATATATTATATATTTTGCTCAGGTACAGCCGAAAATTGCTAAAATTCCTGAGTTTGGCTTTTATTTCCCCTGATAATATATTATGTGCTATTTTTTAGACTTTTTCCTGTTTTTTTTTATTTTTTTCTGTTTTTTTTGCTTTTTAACTTTTTCAAAAGCTGCTTTACTGCATCTTTAGAGACCATTTGTGCAGCAGACGTAACATTAGTAAAGTTGATGTTTCTGTTAGCACTGACTGACCATACTACAAGACCACTATTTATATCAACCATTCTGGCAGAAAAAGCCGCACATGCTCCCCATATAAGTCCAGTATTGTAATCAGAAAAGTCAGAGACTACTCCCACAACAAGTGCATCTACGTTAAGCATCTTTCCTATCTCATCAAGAGATTTCTTCTCCAGAATACCTGAAACGCTTAATCCCCTTTCATCAAGAAGACGCTTGACCTGCCTTCTTTCAACAAAATCATAACGACCAGTATCCATTAACTGTTCCATGAAGATATCTGCCATTATTGCACCGGCATTTCTGGGCCTGTTTGCCTTACCTAAAGCAATTTCATCCGTCTCTGCACGGTCGAACTCGAAATCCAGTACCGCTACCCGCTTGATACCAGTACCCACACGAGAGACCGAAGCGTTCGAAGTCCTCACAACATCAACAGCACAGCCCGATGAAATAAAAACAGTAAATAAAACCAAAAGAAATAAACGTTTCATATTTCACTCCACTTTTTTAACCAGAACAATATAAGATAATATCATTTATTCTCTTCTTTTTTGTGTTCTAAGATAAACATCTCATTTTCTGTTATAAGGTAATTACAGCCTTGTGCTTTATTCCTAATCACTTCATTGGCAATAAAGACTAATATTTCATTTCTTTGATTCTTTTTAAATGGAGTCTTTTCTTCCCACTCTCTTTTGGTTGGAACATTGATCATAGCAACACAATTAACCCCACCAAATTCATATTCCATTTCAAAATTCAGGTCATTTTCTTTGTATATGATATTTCCCAATCTACCTCTTGAAACAATCGCTACGTCTCTTTCCATTATTTATATCCTTATTATATATGGCTAGTTACTTCATTTAGTTAGAGCTATTTATATGACTCTACAATTCCACCTACGGGGTGGAATTGTAATATTTTCCATTTACTTTGAAAAAAACTCAAGTGCACGTTTTATAAGATCATCTTCTTTTTCGCTGCAAACAATATCAGGTTCAACGCCAGCCTTTTCAATAACATGGCTTTCAGGGGTAAGATAAAAAGCAATTGTAAACCGCAAGGCAGAGCCATCAACAAGAGGATAGTAACCATCCATACGCCCTATTCCAAAAGTTCGTTCTCCCATAAGTGTGGCTCTTTTATTATCTTTTAAGGCGGCTGATACTATTTCTGCAGTACCTGATGTACCTTTGTTTATCAGTATGACTACGGGAATGCTGATAGTTTTCTTATTTTCAGATTTAAATTCAAAAGGTAACTGCGTAAGCCTTGTTTCTGTCCTTGCAAGAACTCTTCCCTTATTAAGAAAAATATCTGCTACATCCCATCCGGCCTGTAGCATGCCGCCGGAATTGTTTCTCAAGTCAAGGATAAGCCTTCTCATTCCTTTTTTTTTCAGTCGTTTCAGCTCTTCAAGCAACTCTTGAGAAGCAGTAGTACTGAACATCTGCATTTTAATATAGGCGGTGCGCTTATCAAGCATTTTGGATTTATCGACACTTACAAAAGTTATTTTTTCTCTTATAACAGATACCGTACGAGTTTCTGCTTCATCTGTCAGTATCTTCAATGTGACTGACGTCCCTTCAGTTCCTCTTATGCGAAACACAACATCTATAAGAGACATGCCTTTCGTAGATTCACCGTTTATTTCTACAATACTGTCACCTGATCTTATACCTGCACGCGATGCCGGTGATCTTCCAATAGCATTAATTACAACTATGGTTCCAGCATCTTTCCTAATAGTAATACCAATACCTATAAGGCCCTGACTATTAAGTGCCTTCATCTCTTCTACTTCTTTTTTACTCTGAAAGGAGCTAAATTCATCGATCTGGTTTATGAGGTCTTCAATATCAGGAGCGTTTGAGGTATCAAGATCAATATCATGAACATATTCTTTTTTGATGATCTCAACAACCTGGTTGTAAACATCATAATTTACTTTTTGAACTTTTTTAAATTTTCCTGCCACTTCACTCTCACCAATAAGAGCATAAGCAACTTCATCCTGAAGCTTAAAAAGACTAG
>JAGLFH010000004.1 GCA_023144635.1 Candidatus Auribacterota bacterium
GTTAAGAGTGATCTGTTCATTACCGTTCTGGGCAAGGAGATTCTGAGGGGCAAGAGGAGCGCCGGCTACAGCTGTGACAGCATTTGTCTTATTGCTTTCTCTTGTTGTCCAGTCAAGAGCAGTTATTTCATATGAATATTCTGTGCTTTGAGTAAGGTCTTTATCTGTGTAAATATTGGTTTTTACAGCAGTCGGATTTATTTTAACACCATCTCTATAGATGTTATATCCCCTTAAATCTATTTCAGAATTAGCATCCCAGGAAAGAACCAGAGTATTGTCACCCGGATCATCTATGGAAAGATTGGTCGGTATGGCCGGCGCAATGCCGTCATCAGGAAAGCTTGTTAATATCTTTATATCATCTATCAACCATCCTTCATAGTTATTGTAGATAGAATCAAAGGTATTAAAATAAAAACGGAAATAAATAGTCTTATCAACATAAGAGGAAAGCTCTAATGTCACTTCTTCCCAGAGAGATGCTGATTTTGTAGATTGGAAAACACTAACCCATGTTATTTTATCTTCAGAGACGAGAACTTTAGCTACATCATAAGGAGCCCAATCTTCTGTTTTTAAAGAGTGCTTAAATTTGAGAACGGCATTGTTAAGACCGCTAAGATCAATAGCTTCACTTGTAAGGTAGCCATAATTAGAATAACCTGTATCGTAATTTTTTGTGCTTTCAAGTCCGTAATACCAGGCATGGCTTGGTGATGATGATTTATAATCTGTTATATGCCACATACCGTTTTCGCCATTTGAATTAGAACCGTAAACGGTAAATTTAGAAGGGCCGCTTTCTGCATCATCAGAAAATATTTCTATTTCCACATCGGTTGTGAAGGTATAAAAATCTCCGTTATTATCATCACTTGTCTCGTTTCCGGCTGCATCAACTGAAGTTAATTTTACTTCGTATGTTGTAGCAGAGTTAAGATTGTTCAGTACTATTCCGTGATGTGTTTCATTTGAAGTTGATTTAGAAGTGCTCCAGTCTATAGTTCCTTTTTCTCTGTAAAAAGCAGTTCCGTTACAAATTTCATCTGTCATCCAGTTAACAGATCCCATGTCTTTACCAAGAGAAAAGACAACAGTATTGATTATTTCCGGTGCTATGATATCTATTGATGCTTGAGCTGTAAGAGTTAGAGTTTCTCCCTTTCCTGTATCTTCGTCCGTATATTTTGCGTAGATCTTATCATTATGATTTACAGTCAATAAATTTTCTATCTGGAAGGAAGTCGTGAAAACTCCCGTGTTTGTTCCTGTCTCAAAGAGTGTGATATTGGTTCCTTTTTTATCCGAATCAGAATATATAAAAGAAATAATAGTTTCTATCTCTTCTGATGTATTGAGATCTTTGTCAACAATTGTAAGCTCAACCGTTGCATCTGACCTGTAGGTGCTGTTATCAAAATAGACGCTTCCCATACTGGAAGTTAACTGAACTCCTTTTATTACTATTGCATAAGGCTGAGGCCCGTTAGGGATATTGTATCCATTAACTGTAACAGTATATGCTCCAGGTGATGGATTTTTTATAAGTATGTTCTCGACAACATTAAGGCGGTCGCTTGATCCTCCTATTACAGATTGACCGTTATTAAAAACATTGCCTTTAAATATTCCGTTTGGGGCAGTGACTGTGATATCAAGATCATTTACAAGCTGAATAGCTGAACTTAATGACGGGTAATAGTCTGTCCATACAAGAGTTATTTTTAATGGTTGTGTGCCGTCAGAATAAACAGTATAAGTTTTGTTCTCTCCGGTTTGAAGCCCTATATTATTATCCTCTATCCAGATGGTCTCTGGATCGCCTGCAAAATATAGCGTGCTGTCTAGTAGGATCCTTCCCCAACCCTGACCAGTGCTTGGGATCGGTCCATCAATATAATCACCTGTCATTTCACTAGCGCAGTTTGTCATCGTAGCTTTTATAAGAGCTGCACTTGGAGTAAAAGCATTGCTAGGGTTTTTGATGCCTGTTGGATAAAAACCATCCATATAATATTGTCTTACAAGGGCTGCACTTCCTGCGTGAGTAGGGCAGGACATACTTGTTCCGCTCATGCTGCGTACACCTGAATTGTAAGTTGAAACATTCCCGTCATTATCCGGAGACATTATGAAATAACCCGGTGCTGTTATTGTTGGTTTTATACGACCATCATCAGTAGGACCATTACTTGAAAAATATGCTACATCTTCTTGATCAAAACCGGATTGAGCGTTTTCACTTGCGCCTGATGTAATAATGTTTTTTGCTGTTCCCGGTGAACCTATAGTATTGACACTAGATCCAGAATTACCTGCAGAAAAGCAAATGAGAAAATCTTTATTGTTCCACATGAATTCATCTGCGTCTTGTGACATAGATGTATATGCGCCTCCTACAGAAGCACCCCATGAATTAGAATGAATTCTGGCACCATCATCATAAGCTTGCTGGAAATATGTATTAAGATCAGCAGGAATACCGGTGAGTGATCCACCTGCTGCAATATCCTGCATAACAAGCTTTGCATCATAAGCAATACCATTATATTGAGAGTTCGTAGATAGTGATTTTCCAAGAATAGTTCCTGATACATGTGTTCCATGATCGTGTCTATCCCAGTCACCATTTCCTGCTAAGTCATGGTAAGAAATTACTTTTCTTTGATTTAAATTTACAGTTGAATTAGGAATACCTTCAGTTGCATCCCAGAAAAAGACCATATCATAATCAAGTCCAGTATCACCAACACCGACTATTTGTCCTTCTCCAGTAATGCCTTTATCCCAGAGTGGTGTTTCATTTTGAACATTGCTTTGTACAACCCATCTCATCTCATTGTTGTCTAATTCAGGAGGGATGTAAGGCTCTATCCACTCAATTTCATCAGATTGTGCAAGTGCAACGTAAACTGAATCAAGGATATCTTTTGGTACATTTAAAAGCATTTTACTTTTTCTTGCCTCGCTTGTCTGAAGAATATCAACATCATCAATTGAATCGGCGATTGCGAGTAGTGTTGATAATTTTTCATTTTTAAAACTCTGTACCATGAGAAGTACTTTTTCTTGGCTATCAGGAATTTCAGTTTCTTTATATTTGATAGCAGATTCGTTATTTTTTTTATTATTTGTTTTATTTTTGAATCGAGAAACATTTCTTTTAGCTTTTTTTAACAATTCTTCATTTTTATATAAAAGAGCTTTAGATACTTTAAAAACGGGCTGATATAAACCTATCCACTGTATATATGAAATATAAAGAAGACTATCTTTTTGGTTAGATGTCATTTTAATAATATAGGTATTATTAGGAACGTAATGTTCAAGAGTGTATCCAAGAGAAATAAGTTCGTTTTTCCAAACTTGTTCTATCGGGCCTGTAAACTGCACTAGATAGCGAACAGGAGTAACTGATAATATTTCTTCCTTGGATAGCTCAATGGGAATTAATACTCCACCTTTGTCGGTTTTAAAACCTCCTGCTTGAAGAAGTATACCTTTTGGATCATCAATAAGTTTTTGTGGATCAATAAGTTTTTGTGGTGATGTCTCTTTATTAGAACTTGTTTCGGAATGGTATCCTTTGTAAGTATACAGATTTTTATCTTTTTCAAAGGATGTTTTTTTTGTATCTGATATAATCACTGGAACTTTTACTTGATCAGAATTGTTTTTTTTAAGAGAAAGAGGGGAGTGGTTGTTCTGAATATCTGTATTTTTAGATAAATTTTTGTTAAAATCTATTAAATTTCCTTGATCTTTTAAAACAACATTATCTTTTTCAGTAAGTAAGTTATTAAGGATGAGATTTGTAATAATAATTGGAAGAAATATCAAAAGTATTTTGGCAGATTTCATAAATAATTAGTGATGCATTAAGTGTACCGAAGGTTAATTTATCATATTTGTATAAACATAAGTTCTTTAAAATGAATGATTTACTGAAAATATAGACGCCTAATTCTTTGATTTATTCAAAAATAATATGTAATATATTGTGGCAGTATGGTAACAAAAAGCTAAAAATGGTAACGATATATTGCTGTTTTTGTTGAATATGAAATAGTTTTAGTTTAAGGTATTAGCTCATTTTCTTAATAATTATGTATTTATTAATATAATAATAATTTTGGTTCAATTTGTAATTAGAAATTTTTGTCGTTTTTTTTATTAGTGAAAGAATTAATTTTCAAAAACAGTAGTGTACAGGAAAAAATAATGGTCTATTAGGTTATTATCTAAAGAGGTAGTTGGGTTTTTAAAGTATAATCTTTTTTATAGTTATTAAAATAAGTGGAGTTTTGTTTTTATTATGTGTGGAATCGTAGGAACTTTGAATAAAAGTGGAAAACCTGTTATGCAGGATCTGCTAATTAAAATGAGAGACAGGATGTTTTCGCGTGGTCCTGATGATGCTGGGATATGGCTGGATGGTCGTATAGGGTTTGGTCATAGAAGGCTGTCAATTATAGATCTTTCAAAAAATGGTCACCAGCCGATGGTCGATGAAGAAACAGGTTCAGTTATAGTCTACAATGGAGAAATATATAACTTTAAGGAAATTCGTGAGCAGCTCGAGAAGAAAAGTATAAAATTTAAAAGTAATTCTGATACAGAGGTTGTCTTAAAAGCATATAGGTTATGGGGAAAAGCATGTGTGGAAAGATTTAATGGGATGTTTGCTTTTGCTATATGGGATAAACAGTGTAACGGCCTATTTATTGCGAGAGATAGAGTAGGTATAAAACCGCTTTATTATCTTAATAATAATGATATTTGTATATTTGCATCGCGCTTAGGAGCGCTTATGTTGCATCCCGAGTGTTCGCGGGATATTGATGAGCAGGCGCTTGGCTTTTATCTAGAGTGTGGATATGTTCCTGCGCCATGGTCAATTTTAAAAGGCGTAAAAAAGTTAAAGCCGGGATATTCTCTTTGGATAGATGAAAAAGGACTTAAAGAAAATTGTTATTGGAAAATTGATTCAATTAAAATAGATAATTCTATTACTAAATCTTCTGATGACGAGCTGGTCGAAAGGCTGGATCATATTCTTCGTGAGGCTGTAAAGTCAAGATTAGTCTCAGATGTGCCGCTTGGAGCTTTTTTATCAGGCGGAATAGACTCTTCACTTGTATCAGCTATTATGTGTCAATGCTCAAATTCTACTCCAAAAACATTTACGATAGGATTTGAAGAGAAGGATTATGATGAATCTTTATATGCACTTAGAATAGCAAAGCATCTCGAGACTGATCATCATGAGAAAATAATGAAAAGCAGTGATCTACTTGATCTACTTGATGATAATATGTTTTGCTATGATGAGCCGTTTGCAGATTTTTCAAGCCTTCCAACTATGCTGGTTTCCCGTTTTGCAAGAGAAAATGTCACTGTAGCGCTCAGTGGGGATGGAGGTGATGAACTTTTTGCAGGTTATCGAGATTATGCTCTCTGGAAATATTTACAAATATTTTATCGTATACCGCAAGTGCTCCGGAACCCTCTCGGAAGCTTCATGTCAAAATTGAGCAGTAAAAAGTATGCCGTTATTGGCAAGAGTATTAAAAAGAAAGATTTAATGAATGGTTTTACTTTCCTTAGAAGTATTATAAGAGAGCATCGTTCATTGATGTTTTCAGATGTCAAAATACTAAAAATGCAGGAATTATTTGAGAGAAGAAGTGCTGATTTTCCTGATCTTGATGTTGTTTCAAAGCTTTGCCGGCTTGATGCAGCATATTATATGGCAGATGATATATTACAAAAGGTTGATGTTGCATCTATGTCTACAAGCTTAGAAGCCAGAGTCCCGATTCTAGATCATAAAGTGGTGGAGTTTTCACAGTCTTTACCTATTAGATATAAAATGAAAGGACTTAATAGTAAATGGTTATTAAAAAAAGTTCTTTCAAGGTATGTTCCATCAAAACTTTTTGAAAGAACAAAAAGAGGATTTGCTATGCCTGTCAGAAATTGGTTTAGAGGAGAGTTAAAAGATATGGTTCGAGATGAGCTGTCACCTTCAAGAGTGAAGCAGTTTGGATATCTTGACCCTGATATTATACAAAAATTAATTAATTTTCATATATCTAATAAACAAGATACTCATAGAATACTTTGGGCTTTATTAAGCCTTCTCAGGTGGAATAAAAATTTTAGAAGTTAGAAAATCTTGAGATGATTTGGTTCTTTTTATTTTTTATGATGAATTACAATTAAAATAAAAAAATGAATATACTTGGAATTTCTGCTTATTATCATGATAGTGCTGCATGTCTTGTGCAGGATGGCATCATTGTTTCTGCTGTTCAGGAAGAGCGATTTACAAGAAAAAAACATGATCACCGTTTTCCTGTAAACGCTGTAAAATTTTGCTTAGAAAATAGCGGGATTACTGGAAAAGATATTGATTACGTTGCTTTTTATGATAAACCTTTTGTGAAATTTGAAAGAATACTTCAGACTTATTTTGAATATGCACCTTTTGGAATTAGTTCTTTTGTAAAAGCTATCCCTCTTTGGATAAAAAAGAAATTATGGATAAAAGATCTTATTCGTGAAGAGCTTGATTTTGAGGGGCAGATATTGTTTCCAGAACATCATGAATCCCACGCAGCTTCAGCATTTTTTCCATCACCTTTTAATGAAGCAGCATTTTTAACAATAGACGGAGTTGGTGAGTGGACAACAACAAGCTTTGGGGTTGGTAAGGGGAATAATATAAAGATAATTGCAGATATTCATTTTCCTCATTCAGTAGGGCTTTTATATTCAGCGTTTACTTATTACACTGGATTTAGAGTTAATTCTGGTGAATATAAAGTTATGGGGCTTGCTCCATATGGAGAACCAAAATATAAAGATATAATTTTTAATGAACTTATTGATTTAAAAGAAGATGGTTCATTTAAGCTTAATATGAAGTATTTTAATTATTGTACCGGGCTTACAATGACAAATAAAAAATTTGATGATCTTTTTGGAGGTCCTCCAAGGAAGCCTGAATCAAAATTAACCCAACGTGAGATGGACCTTGCCCGTTCGGTTCAGGATGTAACGGAGGAAATAATGCTCCGTATGGCGCGACATATTCACAAAGTTACTGGACAAAGAAATCTATGTCTGGCAGGCGGTGTTGCGCTAAATTGTGTTGGAAACGGAAGGATACTTCGTGAAGGCCCATTTGAAAATATATGGATACAGCCTGCTGCAGGTGATGCTGGAGGTGCTCTCGGTGCGGCAATGTCAGTGTGGTTCCAGTATCTTGAGAATAAAAGAGTAGCAGATGATAAAAATGATACGCAAAGCGGTTCATATTTAGGCCCGATTTATGAAAATAATGTTATAGAAAAATATCTTACTAAAAACGATATTCCTTTTACCATGCTTAAACATGAAGATTTGCCTGAGATAATAGCTGATCTTATTGCAAAGGAAAAAGTAATAGGTTGGTTTCAGGGAAGAATGGAGTTTGGGCCTAGAGCATTGGGTGCACGTTCCATTATAGGTGATGCACGGTCTCCTAAAATGCAGGAGACAATGAACCTTAAAATAAAATTTAGGGAAAGTTTTCGCCCATTTGCTCCTTCAGTTATTGAAGAAAAAACAACAGATCTTTTTGATATTGAAGGGAAAAGTCCATATATGCTTCTTGTTGCTCCTGTAAAAAAGGAAATAAGACGTGATATGACAGATGATGAAAAAAGTTTGTTTGGTGTCGATAAATTACATGTTGTGCGTTCAAACATTCCTGCTGTTACGCATGTTGATTATTCTGCAAGAGTGCAGACAGTAAGTAAAAGGACAAATCCACTCTATCATGATTTAATAAATGCTTTTTATGAAAAGAGTGGTTCACCTGTAATTATTAATACTTCTTTTAATGTAAGGGGTGAGCCGATAGTGTGTACACCTGATGATGCTTACATGTGTTTTATGAGAACTAATATGGATTATCTTGTAATGGGTGATTTCCTGATTGAAAAAAAAGAACAAAAACCTTTGAAAAAAGATATTGATTGGTTAAAGAAATTTGAGTTGGATTAAGATCATGTTAATAGAAAATACAAAAAATATTAAAAGTGAAAGATCAGATTTAAAAAAATTTGGTATTCTTTTTGGATCTATTTTTCTTGTTTTTGGTATAATCTTATTTTTTAAGGATAAATCAAACTGGTATTATTTTATTTTTGCTGCAGGGATTTTTTTATTATCTGCTTTTGCTTTTCCTCTTATCTTAAAACCGTTATATAAAGTATGGATGAAATTTGGCCTTATTATGAATTTTATTATGATCCATTTGGTTTTAGGTCTATTATTTTATTTAGTTATAACACCTATCGGAATTGCAGCTAAGATATTTGGAAAGCCTTTTCTGGATGTTAAAATGGATAGATCTACTAAGAGTTACTGGATATTAAGAAAAGAGCAGGAAAATAATAAAAAAAGATATGAAAAGCAATTCTAAAGAATTTTAGTCACAGATGAACACAGATTGACACATAGTTCGACAGGCTCACTATTTTATATCCTGAGTGAAATCGAAGGAGATGAAAAAAAGAACAAGGGAGGGGACAACCTTCGGCGAATTAAAAAAGCAATATTACAGTACTTAAACATAAAAAAGCAAGACCGCCACGCATCTGTTTAGTTATTAAATAATATATTTACTTGGATCCCTGCTTTTGCAGAAATGACAACTTTTTATATTTACCTGGCATTTATGGTATACTTGACTTGTAAAATATGCAGGGTAGTTTTTTTATGCTAGAATTTGATTGGAGAATAAATAATGAGCAAAATGAGTATTATAGCTGAGTTTTGGGATTTTTTAAAAGAGCGTAAAAAATGGTGGTTAGCACCTATTTTTATTTTTTTGCTTCTACTTGGTGCACTTGTTGTTTTAGGCGAGGGGTCTGTAATTGCACCATTAATATATACTCTGTTCTAATGTTAGCCTTAAAAAATCTTCCTATGAAAAGTACTTAAGTTATTTTAATTATATGTATATAAACAAGTTATAGTTGTATATAGATATACAATATATTAATGAACTAATCGTTTTGTGTTTTTAGATAATATATTTTTTGCTTTTTAAAAACTAAATTAATAGATTTAAATTATCTTTGACGTGTTAATACGTATTACGTATAATCTTGATTCTAAATAATTATATAGTATGTATAAATAGAAATTTGATTTAATTCGCGTTTATTCTGTATTTGATTCGTGTTATTAGTGTTTTAAGAGGAGTAATAGATGGCAAATAAAAGAGATTACTACGATATTTTAGGTGTTAGTCGTAATGCAAGTCAGGATGAGCTTAAAAAAGCATACCGGAAGATGGCAATACAGTATCATCCTGATAAGAATCAAGGAAATAAGGGGGCTGAAGATAAATTTAAGGAAATATCTGAAGCTTATGAAGTTTTAAGTGATGATAAGAAAAAAGCTGCTTATGATCAGTTTGGTCATGCCGGGGTTGGCGGAACTGGTGGTTTTGGTGGAGGTTTTGGTGGTGGTTTTGGAGGAGGTGGAGTTGATCTTGAAGAAGCCTTAAGGACGTTTATGGGGGAATTTGGGACGGGAAGCATTTTTGGCGATCTTTTTGGAGGAGGAGGTAGAAATCGTAGGACTTCTTCTGGATATCCAGGATCAGACCTTCGATATGATATTCAGCTTTCTTTAAAAGAAGCGGCATTTGGAGTAAAAAAAGAAATAGAAATTACAAAACTTTCAACTTGCCCGCAGTGTAAAGGGACAGGTGCAAAATCAGGGACAGGAAGAACTACTTGCATCGATTGCAGCGGACGCGGAAATATTAGAACAACTCAAGGTTTTTTTAGTATTAGCAGAACTTGCCCGAAATGTAACGGAGAAGGTACTGTTGTCAAAACTCCGTGCTCGAATTGTCGTGGTCAGGGACGCGTAAATAAATCAAAGAGAATAACTGTAACTATACCGGCAGGTATTGATACAGGTTCACGCATAAAGCTTGCAAATGAAGGTGAGGATGGTCTTCAGGGAGGCCTTCCTGGTGATCTTTATATTTTCGTGCGGGTGATTGATCATGAGTTTTTTCAAAGATCTGAAGACGATCTTTATTTGGAAGCAGATATTCCGTTTGATGTTGCTGTGCTTGGCGGTAAAATAGATATTCCGCTTCTTGATGGTGGCAATATTAAGCTAAAAATACCGGAAGGTACACAAAGCGGAAAGATCTTTCGAGTAAGAGGAAAAGGTGTTCAGCCTCTTCGCGGATACAGGCGGGGAGATCTGCTTGTAAGAGTAAAAGTGGAAATTCCTGTTAACTTATCTTCTTCTTTAAAAAGACAGATCCGTGATCTTGGGGAATCTTTAAGTGAAAAGAATTTACCTTTAACTACTGCATCAAAGAAAAAAATAAAAAAGCTTAGTGAATGATATTAGACTCAAGACACTGAGAAAAAGTTGTGAGTTTTGAGTTATGAGTGGTGAGTGAAGGTGCTTCCTTCGGAAGCGGATGATTAATAAAAAACAGAATTGGACGCAGATAAACGCAGATTTGATAGATCAGAGATGAAAATATGATTATGGGGGTATGGGGGTTAGGTTTTTGTCTTGTGGTAGGAGTCTAAAAAACATGCATAACAGAGTATATATTAAAAAATCATCTCTTAATAAAAATGATATTGTTACTCTTAACGATGATGAATCCCACCATATTGTTAATGTTAAACGTTTCAAAAAAAATGACATTGTTGAACTTTGTTCACAATCAGGAGAACTCTATAAAGGCAGAATAGAGAACCTTTCTTTTCCGGTAAGCATAAGTATTCTTGAAAAGATCGAAGTAAGAAAAGATTCCTTTGAAATACATGTTTTTTTCGGCAACACAAAGTTTAAAGCTCTGGAATCAGCTATTACAAAATGTACTGAATTGGGAGTGAAAAAGTTTATTCCTGTTATATGTGATAGAAGCGTTTCAAAAACTATTTCTATAAATAGGCATGAACGATTGAAAAAACTTGTACGTGAAGCAGTAAAACAATCAGAACAGACATCTTTCATGGAAATAGATTTTACTATACCAACATTAATTAATATTTTAAAAAAAAATGATTGGAATGAATATGACAGGACTTTTTTATTTTTGCCAGATGCTAATAGAAGATTGATAGATGATAAGGAGTGTGACTCTTTAAAAAAAGTTGCTTTATTTATTGGCCCTGAAGGTGATTTTTCTCCTGAAGAAGTAGTTTTATTTAAAAATATTGGCATAAAAGCTTATACGTTTGGTGAAGAAGTTCTTCGTTCTGATACTGCAGCAATTGCAGCTGTAGCTAGTATAAAAGCTATATGGGGATGACTAAGAAAAAAAGAACTAGCCACAGAGAGCACAGAGTAAAAAATAATGTATGTAGAGACGCACGGCGTGCGTCTGTGTAAGCATGAAAAATAAAAGGGACTTTGTCCTAAGTAACAACATATTTTACACAAGTTTCAAAAGATCACTCCAAAACTGCCGGAGGCAAAGCCACATAGCCTTCCTGCTTCGTATTCAGGCTATGCACAAGGCTTTCTAGGTAGGAAAGGTATGGCGAGACAGGCTGGAGAAAGGCAATGATTGTAAAAAGTTGGATTCAGATAAGAGGATCAGAGGAAAACAAGTTAGCTGCTCATTCAACTTATTTTGTGCGCTCTGGGTAGGCGGGCAAGAAGAAGATGATTTTAACATATTTTCTTTTTCTATAACTCAATACTTTCTTTTATTCGTTTTTATCCTGTACATACTGCTGATCCCATCAAAATTTCCTAAGACTTTTAAAAGGCCTTGTCTTTATTATCTAATTAATCATTGTTTTATTTTCCGATTTTATTAATAATATATTATAAAAAAGTTTTGGGGAATTATGTTTAAGAGAACAAAAGATTATTATGAGAAAAAAAGAAGACGTTATGTCCGTTTAAACTCTATCTTTCCTATTGAAGTTTTGATACTTGATAATGATGGAAATGAAGTAGAGGGAGGTTTTTATCAGGGATTTTCAAAAAATGTATCTCTTGGCGGTATAAAGCTTGAGATAAACAAATTTGATCCCGCGTTTGTTGAGAAGCTCATTCAAAAAGAATATAAGTTGATGATCAAAATGGATATCCCTCCGCATAATAAAACGCATCCAGCGATAGCAGAAGTAACATGGGTAAGCAAATCTGATAAAAGAGAAAAATATTATTTAGGTCTTAAGTATACAAAGATCGAACCGGAAGTAAGAAATGAGCTTTTGCATCATGCCAAAATGGGAATTTACAGGATTCAGGCAATAAAGGTATTTATTTTATTATTAATTGTAGGAGTAGGATATTCCTATCATATGATAAAAGGCCTGGAGAAAAAAACAGTAGATCTCCAGCAGAAAAACATCACTATTGCTAAAGACCGTTCTTTTTATTCTAACCAAATAGAGAAATTTCGCAAGAATGAAGAAGATCTTTTAGCAAAGTTAAAAGAAGCAGAACAAAAGATAAATAAGTTTGGAAAGATGTATGATGAAGTATCTAAAGATGATTCTTTAAAAAAGGAAGTAGAACAGTTAAAAAGTGAGAGAAAATCTGTTAAAGACAGGCTTACAGCTATAGAAAAAGGACGGCTTGCTGCAACAAAACAGTTAAAAAAAGTAACCGATTTTGAGCTTGATCAAAAAACAGCAATAAGCCTTTTAAGCTGGATGAAGATGAAGCAAACAAGGAAGTTTGGTCTTATCCCGAGTTTTTCTGGAAATAAAGATGTAGAAGCTGTTTCGTATACGTACGACCAGGCTCTTGCTGTGACTGCTTTTGGTTTATTTGGTAATGATGCAAGAGCAAAAAAAATTCTGGATTTTTATAAAAATTTTGCCGGGAAAGACGAATTAGGTGCTTATTACAACGGATATTACACATCAGGAGACCCGGCTGAATTTGTTGTTCATGTTGGTCCCAATGTATGGCTTGGTATCTCTGCCGTACAGTATTTTTTCTTAACAGGTGATCCTGCTTATCTTCAAATGGCAAGAAAAATAGCTACATGGCTTCAAAAAAGTATGGATAGTGATGGTGGCCTTAAGGGAGGCCCCGAGGTAAGCTGGTACAGTACTGAGCATAATCTGGATGCTTATGCTTTTTTTAACATGCTTTATGCTGCGACCAAAAATAATGAGTATATGAAATCACGTGACAGAGTTTTTGGATGGATAGTAGAACATGCTTATGATTCTAAGAGTAAGCGTTTTAAACGGGGAAAAGGAGATTCCACTATTGCAACAGATACTTTTTCCTGGGGAATAGCTGCTATTGGACCCGCTGCGCTTATAAAGCACAGCATGGATCCTTTTTCAATAATTTCTTATGCTGAAGAAAACTGTAAAGAAACAGTATCTTTCAGGAACCGTAATGGCCAGATAATCAATGTAACAGGATTTGATTTTGCAAAAGCAAGAAATTTGGGAAGAGGCGGAGTAATATCAACGGAGTGGACAGCACAGATGATAGCAGCATATAAGATAATGGCTGATTTTACAAGATCGACGGGGAATGCAAAGCAATCAATAAAGTATATTGAAAAATATAGATATTATTTAAACGAACTTCAAAAGATGTTTATTGTGGCATCTTCAAAAACAGGTGTTACTCACCTGTGCCTTCCATATGCAAGTCAGCCGGATGCAGATACCGGACATGGTTGGCGTACCCCAGGTGGAAAAAAAACAGAAAGCCTTTCTGGAACTGCTTATTATTTATTTGCTATGAAAGGATTCAACCCCATATCTTCAAGAGATAACAAGAAATTTTATAAAGTTAGGCAGAAGTAAGAATTATAAAGCCTGAATATTAAAAAGTAATTGTTACATATCATTACAAATCAATTTTAAATTATATCTAAAATGTTTCAAGCTTGTTCCTAAGATAAATAGATAAAAAAGGTGCAATGTGTAACAAGCTTGTTTTTAAGTGGTTATGAGAACAACAAAAAAGTATAAATGGTATACTAATTGCTAAATAAAACAGCAGTTAAAATGGAGAAAAGTTGAATAAAATTAAGAAAAAATCAGTTTTAATTATTGAAGCAATAAGGAGAAAAAAAATGAAAAAAATGATTTTTTTATTTATGTGTTTATTTATTATTTCAGGAAATCTTTATGCAGGTGGTGTAATCGGAGTTGAAAAAGTTGATACTTCTCCAACAGCAACTGCAAATATTGGAAAGATATTTATTAAAAGAGGTATTGAGGAGTATGGTGATGATTATAAATTGATGATTCACTCAGACACAGAAAATGGGGATAATAATTTTATCGATTCAATACAATTGCATCAAATAGAAGCATATGGTGATATGTTACACTCTGCTGACGAAAAGAAATTTGGAGCGTCCTCCATACAGTTTATTAATGGTGATTATCTTAGTATTTCTGATAGTAATGATTGGGATATATGTGGAAACAATTCTGATAGTTGTACTATTGATTTCTGGTTTTATCATACTGGTTTTGAAGATGTTGAATGTTATGTTTCGCAACAGGAAGATAAAAGAAATAGATGGTGGCTGATAAATAGGTATGGTTTAGGGCTTGTCTTTCGTTTTAAGTCAAATGGTAAATTGATGATTGATACTGATTTTGGCGGAAGTATTTCTAATAATAAGTGGCATCATATGGCTTTAATTATCAAAGGAAATGGATCAATCAAGCATATTGGAGTTTTTCTTAATGGAAAACAGGTAACATATGCAAGTACCAGCTTCATTGATAGAGTTGAAGGAGATTTGTGTATAGGAAAGATAGGAGATGATGGTTATGCTGCGTTTAAAGGTTATATTGATGAATTTCGTGTTATTAATAGTAATCCTTTCAATGCATCACCTAATGCAGATAAAACTGATTCCATAACTGTGCCTATTTCTGAATATACTCCTACACCAGGGAACTTACAGCTTTTCTATATGGATGATGAGGGGAACGAATATAAAGTAAAACTTGAGAAACAATAATAAATAGGTCATGGGCTATAGGCGATAGGCAATGGGCTGTGCACATAAATTGTAATAAAATCAAAAACAAAGAAAGTAACCCGTTCTTTTAAATCAACAATCAATCCTCCTTTCTTGGGGCGGATCTTTGTTTGGCAGAGACAATGATCCGCCTTTTCTTTTTTTTGAAAAATAGTAGCCGCATAGGCAAGAGGCATAGAGAAAACACAGAGTTCACGGAGAAAAAATGGGTTAATTGGTTAACTTGTTAAAAAGTTAACTGGTTCAAGGAGCACTACCGTGCGATATTAAATCATCTGCCGAAGGCTCCATGAACTAATTACTAACCACTAATAACTAAAAACTGCGAAGCCTATTTAGCCGCGAAGAAACGCAAAGAAACACGAATTTAAAATTAAAAGTAGTCCTCCCAACAAAATGGCGGATCTACGATAGGGACAGGGCTTGCCTCTGTCCGTTTAGTTTTTAAACCTGTTCTTTCTGTTTAATATTTTGTGCTTTACACGTGCGATTCGTGAATCGCCTCTACAAATGTTTCAATCTTTTAGATCTGCTAAAATCTGCGTCCTAATTTTAAAATCATCAGCGACCTGTCTCGCCGTAGCTTAATGCGAAGGCGGAAGCGTTCCTCGAACAAACCACGAACCACGCACGACGCAATACTACCTACGAGTTTATCATTGACGGCAATCTTACATTTTTTGTAAACTGCTGTTCTTAATATTAAATATATATAATCTTAATATAAGAGAATTATGGCTAAAAAAATTTTGAATCAGATTTATGATGATAAGAAAAAAGGTTTTTTTACTAAATATAAAGAGATCTCGGTAGGATCGAGCAGTCTTCTCTTTTTCATTTATTTTGAGGTAGTTACAACACTTTTTAGTAATATTCCAGGTGCTCTTGGCCTTTTCTTAAGAGCAGTTTTATATCGTCCGCTTTTCAGGAAGATAGGTAAAGGGGTTGTCTTTGGTGCGCATATTGTCATCCGTAATCCCAAAAAGATAGAGATAGGAAACCGCGTTATAGTAGATGATAATTGTGTTTTGGATGCAAAAGGTGATGAGTGTGAAGGAATATTTATTGGAGATAATGTCTTTTTATCAAGAAATGTAATATTTGGATGTAAAAACGGGTGCATAAGATTAGGAAGCGATATTACAATTGGCCCTAATACTACAGTGCATTCAGTTGATGAGTGTAAGATATCTATTGGCAGCACAAGTGTAATAGCTGCATATTCATATATTATTGGCGGTGCTGATTATAAAAGCGATAAACTTGATGTTCCAATGTCAAAGCAGGGTTTTTATGAAGGAAAAGGAATAATAATTGAAGAAGATGTATGGTTAGGTGCAGGTGTGTTTGTACTTGATGGTGCTCATATTGAGAAAGGTTCCATAATAGGAGCAAAAGCACTTGTCAAAGGTAATATTCCACCTTATGCTGTAGCTCTTGGAACACCTGCAAAAGTTAAAAAATACCGGAAAGGGAAAAATAAGAATGAATGATCAGATAGATGTAAAAGAACAGGAAAGAATAAAAAAGATACAGAAAACAGTTGTAGGCATGTATTCAAAAAAGCCATGGCCTGCATCACGTGAGACTAATGAAGAAATGGGATGGCGCCTACACATGCTGGGCGTAAGAAAAGAAGATTTTGTTGGCAAACGCGTTATTGAGCTTGGTTGCGGTACAGGAGAATATGCGCTATGGTATGCAGCAAACGGAGCAAAGGAAGTAGTGGGCGTAGATCTTTCCGATGGCTCTTTAGAAATAGCAAACAGGAAGAAGAAAGAATCAAAACTCGAGAATATTACTTTTATAAAACATGATATCCTGAAACTTGATAAAGAAGTATTTAAGGATGAGTATTTTGATTACGCTTATTCAGTTGGAGTACTTCATCATACGGGGGACCCTGAAAAAGGTTTTAAAAACTTATGCAGAGTAACAAAAACGGGCGGAGTAGTTATTGTCAGCCTTTATAATGCATACAGCAGATTTGTACTAAGAATAAAACAAAACATCTGCAAAATACTTGGCGGAGATGACATTGATAAGCGTGCAAGAATAGGTAGAAAACTGTTTCCATTTTTCATGTATTCTATGAACAAAAGGTATCACGAATCAAATTATGAAGCAATAAGCTATGATGTTTTTGGTTTTCCTCATGAAAGTGTCCACACTGCAGAAGAAGTCTTAAAATGGTTTGATAAAAATGAGCTTGAGTATACCGGAGCATTTGGCCCTCTTCGCCTTCGTGATTATTTTTATGCTTATTCGCTACCTGAATATCATGCGTTTAAAAAGACTTTTTCAGGTTTTCCGATCGTTCAGTTTATAAGCTATATGATGAATAAAGTCTCCGGTGCGTACAGGTATTTTGTAAAAGATGAAATAAGAAAATTTCCAAGGCCAAGCTGGTTTTCGACATTAATGATCCAGTTAATATGGTTTATAATAGGTAACCGTATTAACTGTTTTACAATGGCAGCTATAAAGAAAGACAAAGTAACTTAAGCCATGTTACTTCCAAAAGATAAAAAGAAAAGAATATTTTTGTTCAAGCTTTGTTTCGGCTTAGGCACATTTGCTTTACTTTTTATTCTTTTTGAACCTAAAGAGATAATCTCTACACTTAAAGAGACAAATATTTATTTTTTTATATTTGCTTTTTTTTCATGTTCTTTAGTCTTGTTGGGGCGCATTTACCGCTGGGGTATAATTTTAAGAGATCTAGGTATAAAAGTATCTTTCTGGAAAATAGCTGAAATGTATATTATAAGCTACTGGTTTAATACTTTTATGCCGGGAAGCGTTGGCGGAGATGTTTATAAAATATACGGGCTTTTTAAAGAAGGCGCTCAAAAGATACATTCTCTTGCAACTGTATTTATTGAAAGATTTACAGGACTTCTTGCTATGATAACGATAGCTTTTGTATCTATTATTCTCTTTCGTGATAAGCTTCCCGTGCCAGGTATACTTCTTTTATCAATGGGTGGAATAGTTGCTGCAATATTTGTACTTCTTTTTTCTACAAGATATGTTCCTAAGTTTTGCCTGGTCTGCAGAAAATATATAAAGTTCACACGAAAAATATTAACGGATGAAAAAATAGAGCTTATCAGTGTTGCTATAGAAGATATTAGAAAAAATAAAAAAATGTTTATAAAATCTTATTTGTTTGGCATTGTTTTGCAGTTCATTATTCTTGTAGCGTATTATTTTATTGGTGTTTCACTTGTAATAGATCATCAAGCTCATAAAGTCGTGCCTTTTGTCTTCTTTTTGATGTTCTTTCCTGTTATAGAGATAATTACAATGGTTCCAATATCGATAAATGGACTTGGAATAAGAGAACTGCTTCTTGTGGGGTTTCTTAAGTATGCAAATGCAACAGGTACTTTTGCAATAAGTTTTTCTGTGATCAACAGATTGATCTTAATAATATTTGCGCTTATAGGCGGGGTTTTATTATTAACAAAACGAAGCTCTAAAAAAGAGACAGTAGATAATTCTTAAAATAAAAAGGTTATATTATGTGCGGTATATGCGGGTTTAACTGGAAGGATCAATCCTTAATAGAGAGGATGACAAAAAAGATCCATCACCGCGGGCCTGATGCTCAAGGTTCAAAGTCTTTTGAAGGAATGTCTGTTGGAAATGCGCGCTTGAGTATTATTGATCTAAGTGAAAAAGGTAACCAGCCGATGTGCAGTGATGACGGATCGCGCTGGATAGTATATAACGGCGAGATATATAATTTCCCGGAAATAAAAAAAGAACTTATTGATAAAGGATATTCCTTTAAAAGTAATACTGATACAGAAGTTGTTTTAAAAAGTTATGAAGAGTATGGTCCAAAATGTCTTCAGAAATTTAACGGGATGTTTGGATTTGCAATATGGGATTCTAGAAAAAAAGAACTTTTTCTTGCGAGAGACCGAATAGGAATAAAACCTCTTTATTATTATTTCAAAAATGGAAAACTGATCTTTGGTTCAGAAATAAAATGTATTTTGGAATCTGATTGTGTGAACAGAGAAGTTGATCCTCAATCGCTTTACCATTATCTTGGATATGAATTCGTTCCTGCACCGCGCACAATGTTTAAAGATATTTATAAGTTAAGACAGGGCCATTTTGCGATCTTTAAAAATAATGATCTTAAAATTGAAAAATACTGGGATCTTGATTTTAAACATGTTGATCTTAGTGAAGAAGAACATGCAGACAGAGTCTTTTCAGTATTAGAACGTTCTGTAAAAAGACGCCTTATTAGTGATGTTCCTTTGGGTGTTTTTTTATCAGGAGGACTTGATTCCAGTACTGTTGTAGGTTTTGTATCCCAAATGTACGGTAAAAAATTACAAACTTTTTCAATAGGTTATAAAGATAAAACTTTTTCAGAACTCCCATTTGCAAAACGGGTGTCTGATTATTTTGGAACAGGTCACAATGTGCTGATGATAGATTCTGTATCTCCAGAAGATATTGAAAAAAGCCTTTATCATCTTGATGAGCCGATGACTGACTTATCTACAATACCGTTTTATCTTATAAGCAAAAAAGCACGCGAGCAAGTTAAAGTCTGTCTTAGCGGAGAAGGCGGGGATGAAATATTTTTAGGCTATGACCGATTTAAGGCGGCAAAAATGAACCGCTATTTTAATCTTTTTCCGTCTTTCTTTAAAAGAAAGCTCATAGGGCCTCTTATTATGTTGCTTCCTGATCAAAGACAAAAAAAGGGCGCAATAAATATGCTTAAACGTTTTGTTGAAGGTGCACTTTACCCTGAAGAGATGGGTGCAATGCGCTGGCAGTATTTTATGAGACCTGAAGTAGAAAAAAATATATTTAATAGAAAAAAAATGGAAAATGTTTCGTTTGCTCCTTTTGATCCAATATATCATTTTACCCGGAGCTGTGGCTCGTCTCTTACAGCTGAAAAGGATATTTATGTAGATATTAAGCTTACAATGGCAGATAGCGTTCTTATGAAAGTGGATAAAATGAGTATGGCAACGTCACTAGAAGTACGCGTTCCATTTCTTGACCATGAGGTTGTTGAACTTTGTGCTTCGATACCGCCTGAACTTAAACTGAAAAAGTTTACAACAAAGTACATCCTTAGAAAAGCTCTAAAGAAAAATAATTTTTTACCTGATGATATTATCTGGCGCGGGAAACAGGGATACAGTCTTCCTGTAAAGAACTGGCTTAGGGAAGACCTGAAAGATTATATGGAACATCTTCTTATCTCTTCACCTGTTATAAAAGAACATCTTGACGGGGATTATATTAAATTGCTTATTGATGAACATCTATCAAGAAAACAAAATCACAACCATATTCTATGGGCTCTTATGAACGTAGCTATTTGGTATAAGAGATTTTTTGAATAAGCCTTACATTTCTAATTATACCTCTTACCGAATTTGTAATGACTATTTCGTCACATGTAAGCAGGTCTTTAAGTTTAAGTTTCTTTTCCTCTACTTTTCTTTTTTGTATAATATGCTCTCTGCATGTGCCGTTTAATATTCCGGAAGTTATAGAAGGCGTAAACCACTTACCATTTTTTATTAAGAATACGTTTGAGGTTGCTCCTTCTGTAAGAAAGCCGTGTTTATTAAAAAAAAGTACATCAAGATAGCCTTTTGATCTATATTCATTATATTCATCATTGTAAAGATTTCTCATTGTTGTCTTATGATATAGAAAAACATCTGTGGCATCTGTTTGTATATTTGATATTGCAATTTTGGGTTCTTTAAATGTAGCTTTCTTTAAAATGGAAGTTGTGATATTAAAATTTCCATTTCTATTCATTAGCAATCTTACTTTATATTTTAAAGATTTCTTAAAACTCTTTTCTAATTTATTGAGTTCTTTTAAAATATCGTTTCTAAAAAATTGGAATTGAAAATAAAAGCAAGAATTTTTAAGCCTTTTTAAATGTTTATTTAGAAGCCAGTATCTTTTGTTCCAAAGTATAGTTTCAATAAGCTGAAAATCAGGTGTTATGTTTGATAGAAAGTTTTTTTTAAGAGCCCATTCTTCAAATTCTTTTTCCATTTTTGAATCCCACACAACACCGCTTCCAATGCCCATGCATCCTTTGCTAGCTTTTATAGAAACAGTTCTTATCGGAATATTAAAAGCCGATTCTAATTTTGGTGTGATAAACCCGAGCGCGCCGCAATAAAGTTCTCGGTTTTTCTTTTCAAGGCGTTTTATGATCTTCATTGTATTTATTTTTGGAGCACCTGTAACTGAACCACTAGGGAACAGGCTTTTAAAAATATCGTAATATGATATCTTGTTTTTCAAAACACCTGATATGGTGGATGTCATCTGAAAAAGAGAATTATATTTTTCTGTTCTGAAAATATCTTTTACCTTTACCGAACTTGTTCTGCATATCCTTCCCAGATCATTTCTTATAAGATCGACGATCATTAGGTTTTCTGCTTTTTCTTTTTTGTTCAATAGAAAAGAATTAAGGATATCTTCATCTTCAAGATTAGTCCGTCCTCTTTTTACAGTACCTTTCATAGGACGAAGATATATATTGTTTTTATTTCTTTTAAAAAAAAGTTCGGGAGAGATGGAGAGAATTGTGTTGCCGCCTATCTTCATAAAAGAACTGTATGATGTTTGCTGTGATATTTTAAGATCATTATAAAATGAAAACTCATTACCTGAAAAATCAAAGAGGAGTTTACCTGTTAGATTTACCTGATATGTATTTCCACAACGTATTTCTTTTTTTATGTTCTGTATCTTTTTATTAAAGGCTGCTTTTGTAGTATCTAGATCTAGATTACGAACAGAATAACTTTGTCTTGAAGGAGAAGTTTTTTTAATAAGGCTATGAGGGATATTCTCTGAAAACTTTCCCTTTTTATGATCAAAGATAACGGCCTTTTTAAACACTCCCATGCAGATAAGCGGAAAATCTGTAATTATGTTTTTTATGTGATGATTATCTAGTAAGTATCCGAGTTCATAAGAAAAAAGACCGGCAAGGAAATATTTTTTTGAGAGTTTCTCTATTTTATTAAAAGCTATATTTATATCATCATATTTTTGAATATTAATTAATTCAACAGGATCAAGAAATAAATAGCTTTTATAATTTTCTTTGTCGCATTTTACTGTTTCAAAAAGAATAAAAGTATCACTCTTGCTAAGGAAATCGCTATTAATCGGAGGTAATGGAAAATATCTTACCATTTGCTACCTTTTTATTAGGTTCTAGGTGCTAGGTTTTAGTAAGAACAAAATTAGAAAATCACATAGTCTCTTTTCTATTTTTTTAAAATTATCTGCTTCTAAAGGAAGCACCTTTAAGTTAACACTTTTTATAAGCGAAGTGCTCCTTGATTGACCTATCACTTATAACCCATTGCCTATAGCCTATTATATTAATCCTTGTTCTTTATACCAAATGCCTGTTTTCTTAAGACCTTCATCAATGCCGACTTTTGGAACGTAGCCGATCTCTTTTTTGGCTTTGTCTATTTTAAAAGCGCGGTTTTGTCTGAACCAGTCAACTCTTCTTCTGAAAAGAGGAGGCGATATTTTTAATGGTTTACATATAAATTCACAAATACATGCTGCTATATATAAAGGCAAGAAGGGCAGGTGAATGAATTTAACATCTTTATCAATAGCAATCCCTACTCTTTTTACAAGTTCTTTTATTTCAAAATATTCCTCATCTGCGATTAAGTAACTTTCAGCATTTATTTTATCACTTTCAAATGCACACCAGAAGCTATCACTTAAGTTGTCAATATATACAGGATGATAAAAAGCTTTTCCATTTCCAAACATCATAAATCTTCTTTTTTTAGCAAGCTTAAAAAGATGGACAAAACGCTCCGGATCACCAGGGCCATAAATAGCTGTGGGCCTTATTATTACGGATTTGAGGCCTTTTTTTGCGAATTCCTGTACAACTTTTTCTCCCTCGTATTTGCTAAATTGATAAAAATCTGCTGGCTCAATTGGTGATGATTCATCACCCGGAGGATTTTTAATATCTCCATGAACACCCTGAGTAGAGCAGTAAACGAATTTCTTTAAATTAAGTTTAAGCGATTCTTCACAAATAATACGTGTTCCGTCTCTGTTTACGTTTAAATAAGTTTCATTGGTCGCATTTATCTTTCTAAATGCTGCTGCAAGATGAAAGACTCCTTCAACATCGGTAAGACTTTTTTTAACTGCTTCTCGGTCAGTTACAGAGCCGATGATGATATTTGCACCTTTTTTTATAAGAGAATCGTAAAAGATTCCTTTTTGATTATCGAGTACAACTATTTTATGGCCTTTTAAAATGAGATGCTCTACAAGTGCTGAACCCGTAAATCCGGTTCCTCCTGTTACAAGTAATTTCATTTAATCCATCCTTTTTGATTTATAATTTTGCTTTTTATCATATTTTCTGTAAAAATACAGTGGTAAAATTTATAACACAGATATTAAATTAGATGAAGAATAATATATCAAAAGAGATTTTAGTTGTTTTATTACTTGCCGTTATTATGACGGGCATTTTTGTGTTTCCTATGGCCCCTCATTTTTTTGAGGGCATTCCTTATACTCACAAGTCTGCAGATGGCATGCAAGTTGTGCGCAATTTTCAGGGAGACCATATACAATTTTTGTATCATCTTGCATTGCTTGAAAAAGCGATGACAGGTAAAATACCCTTTTTTACAGAAGGATATCAGTTTGCTACACCCTATAAAGCAAAGTATATGACCCCTTATTTTCCTCCTCAGGGCCCGATGTTCAGTATCCTTTCACCTTTAGGGTATGCGGGTGCGTATAATATCCTTGTAGTACTTTCATTCCTAATTGCTTTTCTTTCTACTTATTTTTATTTAAAAAGGTTATCAATAACAGGCTTCTTTGCATTTGCAGGAGCTCTAGTTTTTGTTTTTTTCCCATACCGCATAGCTTCTCTTTACGGTGGTCATCCGGCAGGAATGATGGTGGCATATATACCTCTTTTTTTACTTTTACTGGATCATGCATTTTCTGTAAATAGCGTTCTTTCTTCTTTGGGAGCAGGAATTGTGCTTGTGTTTTTTGCTCTGTCAGAACCGCATTATTTATATTTTTTATTCCTCTTTATTCCAGTATATATTTTGTATGTAACATCAAGAGAAAATATTGGATTAAATGTTATTGATGCAGGTGTATATTCTGCAGATATTCCCAGTCCATTTAAAACGAAGACCAAAGAAGATTTTTATCCAGTAAGTGCATTGTTATCTTTAATAGTTTTCATCGAATATTATACTTTCAGAAGAGAGAACTTAAACTTTATTGTTTTTTTGATTAATGTTCTTATTGCAGTATTAATATATTATTTCATTAATTATATTTCATGTACTTTGTACAGATTGTTTTTAAATGAAAGATCTCCTGAAAGATGTAAAAAGGATGTTTCTAAACGAACTTTAATATTTAATCTGTTCTATCTTTATTTTATTCAGGAAATATTCGAGGTGAAAAACCTAGCATTTATTCTTGGTGCTCTTTTTGTGATCATTTACTTTTTTTCATTTATTATATTTATTAAACTTTGTGAATGGGGTAAAGTTTTTTCAATAATAAAAAAGCAGTTTCAAAAAGTATGTAAATTTTCCATAAAAGCAGTTCTCTTTAGCTGGCCTTTGTTACTCTCAATGATATTTTGTGTTGCTTTCATGATGTATGTAAAACGCGGCGCGCTTGATTCATCTGCAATTGAAGGGGGAAGAAAGATAGTTGAAGTTAAGCTGTTTTCTCCACAGTTAAGTGATATTTTAAAACCTTTCAATGAACACTCATCACGTTATGTTTATCCTGGACTTATTTCAATTATTTTGGGTTTTTTAAGCATTGTTTTATGGGCTATTTCATTTTTTAAAAGAAAAATAGTTGAAAAACAGGATATCAGTATGTTGTTTTTTGGAAGCGTTTTTCTAGGATCTTATCTGTTATCTTTTGGACCTAATATTACTATACTTCCTTTATTTGAGATATGTCGAAAAATAATCCCGTTTTTTGATTTTATAAGAAGCCCTATAAAAATAATTATATTTTCATCGCTTTCACTCTCATTTCTGGTAGGAATGACCTTTAAATGGATAAGTTCCAAAAAGAAAGTTGCAGTGTTGCTTATTCTTCTTATTTTTGCAGAGTATATGATGCTATACAGGGTAGGGATGAGTGTTATGGATGATAAGAACGCTGTTCTTCAAGCACTTAAAAGCAAAGAAAAAAAAGGGAAAGTTCTTTATGTACCTGTTTGGCCGGGAGACAGCAGCTGGTCATCACTTTATCAATATTATTCATTAATGACAGATACATATATGGTTAACGGTTATCAGCCGGTCATTCCGGCAGACTATATTAAAAAAGTAGCTGATCCTCTTTTTTCATTGAACCTTGGCAGGATAACAGAAAAAGAACTTAAGATATTAAATGAGCTTGGTGTTACTGATATCGTCTTTCATAAGGAAGCTTTTCCTCGTAAGATCAGCCCGTTTCCTCAGCGCTTTACTTTAATAGGGTTAAAAAATTCTCCTTATCTTAAATATAATATCTATCATGATCCGCTATACCTTTTTGAACTAATAAAAAATCCTTCTGATGATGAAAAAGATCGTGAAATAACTTTTCCTTTTGGTTATTTAGCAGAAGGTGAGACTTTTAAACCCTTAAAAGGTCAAAGCTATCGCCTCAAAGTAGATGGAATGTCATCGAAAGGTGCGATGTTTTTAACAGGTAGTGAGGATTCAGCTGTTTTTTTAGATAAATATTTTCCAGATGGAAAATTCAATGGATTTATAAATCTTGAGATAGAAGAAGAAAATGAAGATCTTAGCTTGATCTTTGATATTGAACCACGTAAGAAAAATATAGTTGAGCAGAGAGAAAAACTTTTTAAGAATATATCCCGATTTAAAACAGCTGATGGGGATTATAAAATTCCAATATCTTTTAGTCAAAGTGAGCCAGGTTGGATAAGATTTAATGTTATAAAAAAAGGATCAGGTACAGTTGTTTTTGATTATTTGTATTGTAAATTTTCTGATAGATCAGATCCTAAAATGGAAGTCTTTCCATCGGATGGTATTTTTATTGGGACTCTTGAGGACGAAGAAAAAGATGAAAGCGCTTTGTTTGTTGATGCAAGTGAATATCCAAAAGGGCCTGCAATGTTTGCTCCAAATAGGTTATATAAAAAAGGGAGCTACAAGGCTGATTTTTATTTAAAAGGTGATAATTTAAATAATAAAGATATTACTGCTGCTAGAATCCAGGTTACAGACGGGTATGAGATAAATGTCTTTGCCGAAAAGAAAATATTTTTTAAAGAACTTGATAAAGATAATTGGAGAAAATTTACTTTACCTTTTGAAATAAAAAAGGATCTTGTCCTTAATTTTCATGTGCGTTTTGAAGGCCATGGAAAATTATGGGTTAAAAAAGTAATAATTAAGCCACCCTTCGATTCCACTCAGGGCAAGCAAGACTCAAGCCACAAGACTCAAGACTCAAAAAAAGCAGTGTTGAATGTTGAGTGATAAGTGTTGGGTTAAAGGCCCTGTGCAGGATCAGGATAAAAAAATGGTTTATGCTGAAGGCTGACAGCTAAAAGCTGATAACTTACTAAGGTGATCAATAATGGAACAGATAAATGCTTTTTTAAATAGATCTACTTTTGAAAAGTTTATTCCGGAAAGGATAATGGAGCTTACTAAAAATGGAGAGATCTTTGATCTTGAAGAGATAAACAGTTATCCGTATGATCTTGAAAAAGCAGATGCACATGAGCTTATTGCAGGAGATACTGCTTTATCAGAAAAAGAACAGACTATAGATTTTATACTCGAAGGTGGTCTTGTCCTTCAATTTCTTTTTGCAGGAGCTGCTACAAGGGCGGCTGAGATCTTGAAAGGCGGCTCAAAATATTCTTTTGACTCATTTACATTTAAAGAAAATGCTGAAAATGTACTTTTATCATGTATGGAAGAACTAAAGGGTTTAACTGATGAAAAAGAAAAAGCAGATCTTCAAAAAGAGATAAATGCTATTGAAAAAGGATTAAAAGAATTTTCAGATAAAAAGCTCATTGATATAACACTTGGTGCTCGTCAAATATTTCAATACCGGCTTGTTCTTGAACGTTTTGCTAAAAAAAGAGGGAAAAATATTGATGATGTTATAAAAAATATTTTTTTCATTGTCCATATCAATGAAAATTCAAAAGATCTTATTTTAGATGATTTTATTTCAAATAATTATTTCGGATTTTTAAAGGAAAATATAATTTTTATTATACAGGATAGTTTCTGTGGTCATGTTTTTAAAGATGGTGTTTTGAGAAGAGTGGATGATTTTATAAGGCCATTCGGTCACGGTTACACTATCATGCAGACAGCGATGCCCCAAATCGGATCTATTGTAAACGAACATGATGAATTGGTGAAAATAGAAAAAAGCCCGTTAGGCCATATTAGATCAAATTCGAAGAAACGTGACATTATAATGGCTAATTCAAACATTGATGATCTGACAAAACTTACATCTTTTATTGTTGATATAGAACGCATAAATTTTGCGAAGAAGTGTCTTTTAGATGAAGATTTTGATGTTCTGGTAGAAGGTGTGTGGAATGTAAAAGGTCAAAAAGGCGGAAGCTGGTTAAAAGATAAAGAAAGTGGAAAAAAAATGTTGGTAGAAGGGCTTTGTCTGAAAACAAAAAGATTTGAAGAGCTTTTTACTGATTCATCAGGTGAAAAAAGAGATGTTAAGGATCTTCCTCTTTTAAATAAGATGTCAAACTATTATAAAGTAGATTCTCTTTTAAAATGGCTTCCTGTTAAGGGCATTCCAAACTATTTAGATATAAGAAAAGGTGTTTTGTTCCTTGAATCAATTACAGGAGATATTACACAGATAAAAGAAATGAGATCTCAAGCTTTTGTGAAAATAGATCCTTACCAAAAAAAGCCCGAAGAAATAAAGACTTTTAAAGGTGTAAAGGATGTCCACCAAGTACTTTGCGCGATGGAGGATCAGGAAAAAGATATTGAATTTAAAGATTTAGTCAGTAGAATTAAACACCAATAATCAAATAATCAAAATAGAAAGATAAAACGTATGTCCTCCCAACAAGATGGCGGATCTTCGATAGGGGCGGTGCTTGTTTGAATCATTCGGTAATTTATTTTTGATTATTGTTTGAGATTTGGAATTTGATTATTGTTATTATTTTTCCTTTGCTATTGATTTATTAACTTTTTTGACTATAATAAGAGTTTCTTTTTAGCAATAAATACAGACATAACATTATTTAGGGAGTTTAATCATGGTATACGATATTATAAATTTGATACAGATCTCTGCTATTGCAGCAAAAAAACCATCTGGTACCCAGCAGTTTATGATGATGATGCCTATGTTTGGTATAATGATCGTCATACTTTATTTATTTATTTGGAAACCACAGCAGAAAAAACAGAAAGAACATGATAATATGCTTGGTGCTATGCAAAAAGGGGACAAGGTCATTACTGTTGGCGGTCTTCATGGTACTCTTATCGGTGTTAAAGAAGATATTGCAGTTATAAAGGTCTCAGAGAACGTTAAGCTGGAAATAAATAAAAGCGCAATATCAACAATTGTAAAAAAGAAATAAATTTTATTAGCAAAGGAAAAGGAACAGTTTTATGGACAAGTCGTTAAAAATGAAATGGTTATTGATAGTGGGCATAATAGTTATATCAATTTGGCTTTTTTGGCCGCCTGAAGAGAATATAAATCTTGGTTTGGATCTTCGGGGTGGAACAGATCTTATTCTTGAAGTTCAGACAGAAGGATTAGAAAAAACTGATATTGAAGGTGTTGTTGAAGGAACAAGACGAGTCCTAAAAAATAGAATCGACCCTATGGGTAACCTTGAAAGTGATATAACTATAAGCGGAAAACGTATTCTTGTACAGATACCGAATGTAAAAAACATAGATAAAATACGCGATCTTATAAAAACGACTGCACTCCTTGAATTTTGTCTTGTTAATAATAATCCTGAAGATATTAGCAAGGCTAGAAGTGGTGATGAGTTAGAAGGATATAGAATTGCAGAATTCATGAAAGGTGATAATGGAGAAGAACCTGAAGAAAAAGATATTCTTATTAAGACAGAGCCTGAGTTAACCGGTAAATACCTTTCAAATGCAACAGTTACTTTTGGTGGGAATTTTAATGAGCCTATGGTAGGTATTGAATTTAATCCTGAAGGGAGCAAGATATTTACTCTTGTTACAAAAGAAAATAAGGATAAAAGGCTTGCAATAGTTCTTGATGGTTTGGTAGTAAGTGCTCCTGTAATAAAATCAGTTATTCATAAACATGGTGTAATTAGCGGTAATATGAGTGTTGATAAAGCAAAAAGATTGGCTTTTCTTCTTAAGACCGGTGCTCTTCCTGCACCTGTAAAGATCATAAATGAAACTACGGTTAGTCCTACTCTTGGTGCTGATTCAATAAAAAAAGGTGTTTATGCTGCTATTTACGGACTTATAGTAGTTGTTGTATTTATGGCTATATATTATTTGATTGCAGGATGTATTGCAAATTTTGCTTTAATGTTAAACTTGATAATACTTCTTGGCGGGCTTGCCTTTTTTGATGTAACTGTAACACTTCCAGGTATAGCAGGAATAATCCTTACCATAGGTATGTCCGTTGATGCAAATGTACTTATCTTTGAACGAATAAGAGAAGAACTTAAGACCGGTAAGAAAATAAAAACAGCCATTACTTATGGTTATAACAGAGCATTTACGACAATTTTGGATGCTAATGTAACTACACTGCTGACTGCTCTTATACTTATTTGGAAAGGAACCGGGCCAATTAAAGGTTTTGGTCTTACCCTTTCAATAGGTATTGTTATAAGCATGTTTACTGCTCTTTTTGTTACAAGGGCTGTTTTAGATCTTTTGACAGGATACTTTAATGTAAATAATCTTAAAATGAACCAGTTCTTTTCCGAGCCATCTATTAAGTTCTTAAGTTTTCGTAAAGTTACCTATGTTATTTCAACTATAGTGATTTTGACTGGAATGTTTTTCTTTTTCAGCAGAGGTGATGAAAAATACGGAATAGATTTTACAGGCGGAACAAGGATTCTTGTAAAATTTGATGAAAGTATCAAAATAGACGAAATACGGAAAAAATTAACAACAGTTGGACTTGAAAAAGCAACTATCCAGTATTTTGGGATAGAAAAGAACGCGATTATTCTTAAGACTAATATGCAGGAAGTCAATAAGGTAAAAGAGGTCTTGGGAAATGCTCTTAAAGAAATAAGTTTTTCAGTTGAAAAAGTTGAGCAAATAGGACCTGCAATAGGAAAAGAGTTGAAGACCTCAGCTATCTGGGCTTTTTTATTTGCCATACTTGGAATTCTTATTTATATTTCGTGGCGATTTGAATTTAAGTTTGCAATAGCAGCAATAGTTGCACTTGTGCATGATGTTCTTGTGACTACTGGAGCCATTGCTGTTATGGGGTTGATAAGTGGCCGGGAGATAAACCTTCCTGTTATAGCTGCATTGCTTACTATTGTAGGTTATAGCCTAAACGATACAATAGTAGTATTTGACCGAATTAGAGAAGACTTAAAATTAATGAAACAAGCAAGTTATGAAGATATAATAAACAAAAGTATTAATCAGACACTAAGCCGTACATTGCTTACATCCTTAACAACACTTCTTGTGGTTTTATCTTTGTATTTCTTTGGTGGAGTGGTAATTAACGGATTTGCATTTACTCTTTTAGTAGGTGTTGTTGTTGGAACGTATTCATCTATCTTTATTGCAAGTCCGGTACTTTTTGAGTGGCATAAAAGGATTGTTACAAAATAAGCTTGACTAAAGTATGTATGATTTAGTATAAAGACAGTTTTGCTTAAATAGTAAACTTTAAAGATAATATATAAAAATAAGTTAAATTAAATAAATAATATGGAGGATATAATGCCAAATTTAAAAGCTTCAAAAAAGCACGTAAGACAAACAAAAAAGCAGACTGAACGCAACAAAGGTATTAAGAGTGAGTTAAGGACCGAAAAGAAAAAATTACTTGAACTGATATCTAGTAAGGATAAAGAAAAATCAGAGATTCTTTTAAAGAAAGTTTCTTCAAAATTTGATACAGCTGCAAAAAAGAATATTCTTCACAAGAAGAATGCTGATAGAAATAAATCACGTCTTTCAAAGAAAGTATCTGCTTTAGCAAAATAATAGGAGAAATAAAAATGGCTGTTCCAAAAAGAAAAACATCAAAAAGCAAGCGTGACATGCGTCGTTCACATCATAAAGCTGAGGTGCTTAGTCTGGGTACTTGTTCTCATTGTGGTCAACCCAAAAAGCCACATTTCATTTGTCCGAGTTGCGGATATTATAAAAATAAAGAAATCGTAAAAGTTTCTGGAGAGTAAAGTTGAAAATAGCCGTTGATGCTATGGGTGGAGATAATGCCCCAAAAGCCATTATTGACGGAGTAATCCTAGCTGCATTAGAGGAAAAAGAAGATGTATCTTATGTCCTCGTAGGTCGCGAAGATGTTATCTCTAGTTATCTTTCCAATAATCCTGATTATCCTAAGAGCCGCATTGAAATTGTTCATGCCAGTGAAACAATAGAAATGGATGAAAGTCCTGTTGCTGCTATAAAACGAAAAAAGGATTCGTCTATTTCAAAAATGGTGGATCTTGCAAAGGAAAAAAAGGTTGATGCTGTTGTCTCTGCCGGTAACACTGGTGCTGTAGTTGTTGCTTCTACACTGAAACTTCGTACACTTCCTGGTATTGACAGGCCTGCTATTGCTGCAATAATGCCTCGTCCTAATGGTTATTGGATACTTATTGATGCAGGAGCTAATGCTGAAAGTAAACCAAAGCATCTTTTCCAATTCTCTGTTATGGGAGAAGTTTTTGCAAAAAAAATAATGGAAATAGAAAAACCAAAGGTAGGGTTGATGAGTATTGGAGAGGAAATGGCAAAAGGAAATGAACTTATAAAGGAAACACATAAATATTTTGAAGGCGTAGAGGAGCTGGAATATCTTGGAAATATTGAAGGCCATGATGCTTTTACTGATAATGTTGATGTGATCGTTTGTGATGGTTTTGTCGGGAATGTAATTTTAAAAGTAAGTGAATCTGTTGCCGGAGCAATAAATACAATAATAAAAGAAGAAGTTAAGAAAAAAATATGGGCTCCAGTAGTAGCCCCGTTTTTTAAAAGTGTTTTTAAAGGTGTAAAAAACAGGCTTGATCATGAAGAATATGGAGGCGCACCGCTTATTGGTATAGACGGAACCTGTATAATTGCACATGGCAATTCATCACATATTGCAATAAAGAATGCTTTAAATGTTGCTAAAAAGGCATTAAAATGTCAGATTAATGATGAAATTACCAAACAGATCAAAAAATATCAGAAATGAGCAAAATAATGAGTGAACCAATAAAAGCTAGAATCATATCGACAGGTGCATATTTGCCTGAAAAGATTTTAACAAATAAAGACCTTGAGAGTATAGTTGAAACATCTGACGAATGGATAACAACAAGAACGGGCATTAAAAAACGTCATATTGCTGCTAAAAATGAAACTACTTCAGATATGGGGGTTATTGCTGCTAAAAGAGCCATAGAAAAAGCAGGAATATCATATGATAAGATAGATGCAATTATAGTTGCAACAATAACGCCGGATATGTTATTTCCTTCAACAGCTTCATTTATTCAAAAAAAGTTAGGTATTACTTCGATTCCCTGTTTTGATATAGGCGCAGCATGTACCGGATATATATATGCACTTGTTACTGCGGCACAATTTATTAAATGTGGGGCCTTTAAGAATGTTCTCCTTGTAGCAGCAGAAAAACTATCTGCGATTACTGATTGGGAGGATAGATCTACATGTGTTCTTTTCGGTGATGGTGCCGGTGCAGCTATAGTTTCAGGAGAAAGAGGGAATATGGAGATTGGAGAATTTTTTCTTGGTACAGACGGACGTTTTACTGATATCCTGAATGTACCGGGTGGAGGCGTTTTTTGTCCGGCAAGTGAAGAATCGATTAAAAATAAGATGCATTTTTTAAAGATGAAAGGTCAGGAAGTATACAAATATGCTGTAAAATATATGTGTGAATCCGCAGAAAAGGTGCTTGCTAAAGCGAATATAAGCTCAGAATCAATTGATTGTCTTTTACCGCATCAGGCAAATATGCGTATTATAAAAGCAGTTGGAAAAAGGCTTAAGATACCACAGGAAAAAATTTATCTCAATGTTCATGATTGCGGTAATATGTCTGCTGCCTCGAGTTCTGTAGGATTAGACGGAGTTCTTAAAAAGCATAATGGAAATCAAAAAATACTTATGGTTGCATTCGGTGCAGGATTGACTTTTGGATCATTATTGCTGGAAGGTATGGATAATCAGTGACTGATACAAAGAAAATCGCACTTCTTTTTCCCGGTCAGGGAGGACAGTATATTGGTATGGGAAAAGAGCTTTTTGATAATTTTGAAATTGCCCGTAATGTAATTGAGACCGCGAAAAAAATTACAGGTCACCCCATAGATGATCTTTGCTTTAACGGACCGGTTGAAAAATTGAAAGAAACATTGTCAAGCCAGCTCGGCATATTAAGTGTATCTATAATGGCATTTGAGGTATTAAAACATAAAGTTCCATCACTTACTTTTGATTATACTGCAGGTTTAAGCCTTGGTGAATATTCAGCTTTTTATGCCGCCGGTGTACTTGGAATGGAAAGCACTTTTTCTCTTGTACATAAAAGAGCAACCCATATGCAAAAAGCCTGTGAAAAAAAATCAGGAACAATGGTTTCAATACTTGGGCTTGAAGAAGAAATAGTCTCTCAAGTATGTAAGGAGATAAATGGTTTTTGTGCGATTGCAAATTTAAATTGTCCAGGGCAGATAGTTGTGTCTTGTGATAAAAGTGTTGTTGCAGACGTTATAGAATTATCGAAAACTAAAGGAGCAAAAAGAAGTATTGAGATTCAAGTTGCAGGTGCTTTTCATTCAGATTATATGAAAAGTGCAATGGAAGATTTTTCTGATGATGTCGATTCAGCTGTCTTCAATTTGGATGCAGCAAGTAAGATAGTTTTTAATGTTACATCAGATACTCTTTCTTCAGGAGAAGATATAAAAGAACTTCTTAAAAAACAGGTCATAAGTCCGGTTTTGTGGGAAAAAAGTATAAGGTTCATGATAGAATCAGGTGTTATGCATTTTATTGAAATAGGCCCTGGAAAAGTTTTAGGGGGACTTTTAAAAAGAATTGATAGAAAATTTCCATATTCAAATGTTGAAAATATAGAAAGTTTGGAAAAGGCAATAGATCAAATTAATAATTTATAAAAACATTATTTAATTTAAGGAGAAAAGATAATGAACTTTTCAGGTCAAACGGCTATTATAACCGGTGCTGGTCAGGGTATTGGAAGAGAGATAGCACTTAAGTTTGCTGAAGCAGGTGCGAATATTGCTGTTTGTGATGTTATGGAGGACAAGGTTGCCCAAACTGCTGAACTTTGTAAAGATAAGGGAGTAAAGTCAGCATCATATATTTGTGATGTAAGAAATGCTGATGGAGTTAAGGAAACAGTTAACAAAATTCTTGACAATTTCGGTAAAATTGATATCCTAATCAACAATGCCGGAGTTACCCGGGACGGTCTTTTAATGAAAATGAAAGTTGAAGATTGGGAATTTGTCCTTGATGTCAATTTAAAGGGATCTTTTAACTTTATTAAAGCTTGTTCTCGAATTATGATGAAACAGCGTGAAGGAAAGATCGTTAACGTAGCTTCAGTAATAGGTTTAATAGGAAATATAGGCCAGGCAAATTATTCGGCTTCTAAAGCCGGTGTTATAGCGCTGACGAAGTCGTCAGCTAAGGAACTTGCAAAAAGAAATATTCGGGTTAATGCTGTTGCTCCGGGTTTTATAAAAACAGCAATGACAGACAGGATTCCTGAAGATATTGCATTAAAGATGAAGGAGCTGATACCACTCGGATCTTTTGGGGATCCGGCAAGCGTTTCAAATGCTATAATGTTCCTTTGTTCTGAATATGCATCATATATAACAGGACAGGTATTAGTTGTAGATGGCGGAATGGTAATGTAGTTTTAATAATGTAGTTGGACGAACAGGAGGAAAAAAGATGTCTGAAACTAAAGAAAAAGTAAAAGAAATTATTATTAATCAGCTTGGTGTTAATGCTGATGAGGTCGTTGAAGATGCATCTTTCATAGATGACCTTGGCGCAGATTC
>JAGLFH010000040.1 GCA_023144635.1 Candidatus Auribacterota bacterium
ATTTTGTGTATAATTTTGAGTATGACCTAACCCACATAAACAAACAGGGTGGATCTAATTGCTCTTTCTCATACGACGCTAATGGAAGACGCATCGGAAGATCGATTGCAGGCGGTGAGACAGTTAAGTATGTCTATGACGGATTAAATATAATAGCCGACCTTAACAGTAATAATTCTGTCAAAAACATATATAACACCGAACTCCAACTTGACCAAATGTTATCTTGTGTTATTGATGGAGCAAAAGAATATTACCATACAGATCATCTAGGCTCAATTCGCAAGATGTCAGATGGCAACAGAGCACTAAAAGCAAGCTACACCTACGAAGCTTTCGGTAAAAAGAAAACCGCACCTGCTAACGATAAAAACCGCTACAGCTTCACTGGACGAGAAGACGAATCAGAGTTTGGTCTCATGTACTACCGCGCAAGGTACTACGACCCTGACACAGGCCGCTTCATTTCTCCTGACCCATTTACTAGGGGCCCGGATGACCCGAGGATTAGCTACCGTAATAACTGGTATTCTGCTATACATGGTGAAGCTACACTCTACGGTGAATGGTTAAATCCACATTCGTTTAACCGTTATTTATATTGTAACAATAATCCGGTTCGATATAATGACCCTCTTGGATTATATGAATATGACACCACAAATATATTTAAAGCTTTTCTGCATGAAATGAACCCTATTAATTTAGATGGAGCCTTCGCTCGTCAATCAATGTCAATCAGCGATACAATGGGTGCTGCTGCAGCAAAATTGACTGGTAATGATGAAGGAGCAAAAAAGACTTTAGACGCTGCTGTCAAGAATAGTGGTCAAGCTATTCTTGATGAAGCTGGTGCTGGTAAAGGTGCAAAAGCTATGTATTGGGGTGCACTTGGAGTCTCAACTACTGCAGCAGTTACTGCAGGTGGTTTAATTGGCTTGGAAGTCGCAGGAATAACCACCATTGGTTCTGCAGATGTGGGATGGAAAGGTGGAGAAATAACATTAACAAAACCAGGCAGCAAAACACCAGATGTTCGCGTTAATCCTTTAGGTGATTGGAAAAATAGTAATCCGAAAGCAAAAAAACCTCATTATCACAGACGACCTGGGATTAAGAAACATCGTCCTTGGCAAGGAGGGTTATAATATGAATATAAAATTTCCTGTTTTTTTAAGAGAAAAAGACTGTGGCGATATAACAAAATATTCTTCTGCTTCTGAGATGCAAAATGATTTAGAAAGAATTGATATTGAAAATGAAGAATATGAAGTGTGGAATAGTCAAGGTGCTTTATTAAAGCTCAGTGTGCAAGACCCTATGTGGTTGAAAGTAGAGCTTGATAAAGAAAAATCGGAGGACTATCGAAAAATACTTTTAGAATTTGCAAAGCAAAATAAAATAGAGATAGAAAATCCAGAGCAGTTTACTTCAGATGAAAGCTTGTATGATTTTATAGAAAAGAAGCTTAACTCTTAGCACCCACCAAGTAACTGCTATTTATAAATCCCCGATCTGGATAACATAAAAAGCCCAACTGAGATGTCGGGCTTTTTTTATTTATTTTAGATGCCTCGTAAATCCCTAGATATGGATAACTTACAAGCGATTGAAGTTGATTTTCATCAAAAACACTCCTTTTTAACTAAAATGACATCTTTAAATATTGCCCTGTAACCCCCGGGTTATCGGGTGTTTACAAGAGGTTATTTTAGATTTATAATAAAAATAAACAGGGATCAAAAAGGAGGTTTTATGTTCAGGATATTAAGAATCTTTCTTGTTGTTTTCATTAGTTTTCAAAGTGTCTGTTTTGCTCAATCAATCAAACCACAGTTAAGGGCAAAACTCCGCAAAGAAGGAGTAAGACAATTTGAACTTCCTATCCATGACCAGAATAAAGAATGGTTATTAGAAAACTTTTCACAGGGTGCGACAAAATACCCAATCAATATAAATCTTCTTCTGCGGAATATAATCTGGCAGCAAAGACAGGAAAGAGTTTTTGACAAGAAACCACTCTTTGATGGAAACATAAGATCATTCTGGTATGCATATATTAAAGGCACGTTAGCAGAAGCAGGTGTTCTAAATCCTGACTTTGACCAGTACAACAGCCTTATAAAACAGCTTACCAAATTAATCAAAGACGCAGATGTGATGCGTTATAAAGATATTGGTTTTATGGATGATAACAAACACCGAAAAATTATCGGGGAAAATTATCATATTATTGTCTTTGCGGAAAAAGAGGGACAGTTTCCCTTCCTGATGCGACTGAATAAAAAATATGGTGTAACGGTTATCTCTCTTGGTGGTGTTCCTTCACTTTTATCTGCGGAATATTTTATTGATGATATGAAAGCAAAAGGAATCGATGTCAGACAGAAGTTTTATTTATTTTCTTTAGTTGACTATGACCCGTCAGGGTCAGTTGTGCGGAACTCCTTTGTCGATCATTTGAGATTTTACGGAATAAAAACAGTTGAAGTTTTTGATCTGGTGAGGCTTGATCTTTTAACAGAAGAAGAATTAAACAAGAGAAAATATCCTCTGCCTAAAGGGACAGAAACAAAAAATAAAAACTGGCTGAAAAAAACTAACGGTATTAACGGTGAGCTTTACGGACTTGAGACAGAGGCACTTCACCCGAAACACATTGAAGAACTTTTAGTTGAAAAGATAGAACCACTTATGGGGAAACAGAAATGATAAAGGATGATCTTTCTCGAATAATGGCAAAGAAATTTAATCTCAGCATTGCAGAATCCAAACGCATAATAGATTTTAATTTTGATGCGATCCGCAAGGAGCTGAAGAAAAATAAAAGAGCAGAGTTCCGGGGCTTTGGTACATGGCACGTTGTGAAAAATCCTTCTCGTGTTTATCAGGATAAAAACGGAAAAATCGTTACTGCTCCAGCATATAAAAGAGCGATCTTCAGGCAATCAAAAAACTTTTTTAAAAAATGAAAAAATTTATCCGATATCTTATTATTTTTTTATTCCTGATTTTGCCTCAGACGATTTTGTCTGAGGACACGGTTAAGTCTGTGGACGACTTCTCCCTTATTGTTGAGGGACATGAGCTGATACCAGGCATGACCGAGGAAGAGGTTATAGAAAAATGGGGTGACCCTATTACTGGTAGCAAACTCCCGAAAGATTTACGGGTTGAGGGAGAAAAAATATCTATAGATCATGCAGTTAATGAATCCATTTTTGGTCATAAAGACACATTGATCGAATGGAAAAAAGAGGGTATTGATACGGTATGGGCATACAAATATACTGTTGTCGGAAATTTGATTTTTGTTGATATTTTAGGCTTTAAAGATGGAATCTTATTAAGACTAAAAATAAGTGGACTTTCCTGGTATAAACAGCGAAAATCTGTTGAGATGTCAAAATAAATAAAGGAATAATGTTATGCCACAAAATAAAAAACTAAAACTTTTTATTAGTTACTCACATGATGATGAAAAATATATAGAAGACTTTATAAGTCATATTGCTCCATTAAAAAATAACGGTTTAATAGAGGATTGGTATGATCGAAAAATAATAGGAGGTCAAGACTTTCAAGATAAAATAGATAACAATTTAGAATCTGCAGATATTATTTGCTTATTTATCTCAGCACACTTCCTTTCATCAGGTGCTTGTCTGAAAGAAAAAAAAGATGCTATGGACTTAAGGAAAAATAAGGGAATAGCAGTTGTTCCTATTATTTTATCTCCTTGCGGTTGGCAGGATGATAGAGAGATTAAACCTTTGTTAGCTTTTCCTAAAGATGGTAAACCAGTTTCAAAATTTAATAATGCTAATGATGCATGGAACTATGTATACAACAAACTTAAAAAAGTAATCGAAGAAGAGATAAAAATTAAGAGACTAGAGATAACAGAAGAGTTTTCATCTTTTTTGCAAAGCACAGATTTACTAACAAAGGCGCATTCTCAGAAGGAAGAAGTTCTTTTGGATGATATATTTGTTTATCCTGTATTAGAAAAATTTGATTCTTTGCGACAATATGAGAAAAAGGAAAACTCCGAGACTATAATAAATGATTTTTCTAAGTATTCAAAAATACTCATAGCAGGAGAAAATCAATCAGGAAAGACAACGTTATGTAAAAAGATATTTATGCAACTAAGGGAGAAAAATTATGTTCCAGTTTATGTCTTTGATAAGGAATATCAATATAAAGGGAAGATAAAGAACAAAATATCAAAAGCATTTAGTGAGCAGTATAAAACAGCCTCAATAGAGGAAATTGAAGAACATAGAATAGTTCCTATAATTGATGATTTTCATTTTGCTAAAAATAAAGAGAAACACATAAATGATTTATCATCATATCCATATCAGATTGTTGTTGTTGATGATGTTTTTAGTTTAAATTTCAAGGATGAGAATCTTATTAGATCTTTTACTCATTTTAAAATAAAAGAATATTTTCCTTCATTGCGTAATCAATTAATTAAAAAATGGACTCGTCTAACAGACATAAAAAATAATGTTCATCATGGAGAGAATGAAATATATAAGTGTATTGATGACAGAACGGAATTAGTCGATAGAGCGTTGGGTAAAATTATTGGCAGTGGCATTATGCCTTCGTATCCTTTTTTTATTTTAACAGTTATTAGTACTTATGAAATATATGAAAAACCCCTTGATCAAGAAATCACATCACAAGGATACTGTTATCAAGCTCTTATATACATATATTTAAAAAAACAAGGAGTTAAAAATGATGAAATAGATACTTATATTAATTTTCTTACGGAATTTGCTCAGTTTTTTTATACAGAAAAAAAGAGTGAAATATCATCAGATGAATTTGATTCTTTTATGAAGTCTTATTTAGAGAAATATAATTTACCGATAAAACAAAAAACATTGTTATCTAAATTACAACAGACAAAAATAATTACATTAGATAGCTGTAATAATTATTCTTTTTGTTATCCATATCTTTATTATTTTTTTGTAGCAAAGTATTTTGCTGAACACGTAAAGGATAATGAGGAGAAAATTAATTCTATTATAAATAATCTTCATAAAGATGAGAATGCTTATATTGCTGTTTTTATATCTCATCATTCTAAGAATAATTACCTTTTAGAAGAAATACTTGTTAACGCATATTGTTTGTTTGATAAATATGAACCTGCAACATTAAGCAAAGAGGAACTTAAATTTTTTGATAAGCAAGTAGATGTTATAGTTAAAGCAATTTTACCTGCACAAAACGTAACATCGGAGAAGGAGAGAGCCAATAGATTAAAGGCGCAAGATGAAATTGAACAAATCAACAAAGATAAAGAAAAAGATGTTGATCGAGAAGAAGATATTAATAATTTAGCAATGAATTTAAGAAGAAGTGTTAAAACAGTTGAAGTCATGGGGCAAATTATAAAAAATCGTGCAGGATCGTTAGAGAAATCAAAGCTCGAATCTGTATTTGAAGAAGGTGTTAAAGTTCATTTACGTATTTTAACATCATTTTTTGAACTTATAAAATCTGAAAAAGAACAAAAAGAGATAATTGGATTTATTTCAAATAGAATAAATTCAATTATAGAAAAAGAAGAAGCACAAGCTAAAGAAAAAAATAAAAAGTCAAAGGCACTGAGCAAAGAAAAATTAGAGAAATTATCTAGGTCTATTTTTTGGAATATGAATTTTTTTGTGGTGTATGGTTTTATTAATAAAATAATACATTCTTTAGGTTCCAATAAACTGATAAAAATTGTTGATAAAGTTTGTGATAAAGAGAATACTCCAGCTTCCTTTTTGTTAAAGCATGGAATACAAATGTGGTACAACAAAAATCTACAAGTTGATAATATAGCACAGAGAATTAATAAAGATGATTTTTCTGAGACAGCAAAGAAAGTAATGAAATTTATGGTGACTAACCATTGTTCGCTGCATGCAATTAATTTTAAGGAAAAGCAGAAAATAGAACATAAATTGGGGATTCCTTCAAAAAGATTGCTAATTCAACAATCTGAAATAAATAAGGATAAATGATAAGGAACGTGTCTTCCGTTCATCCGTTACGCGAGACAAATTATCTTTTACTTTTCAGCAGACAAAGCCCTTTGGGCTTAGACTGCCATTAACATAATAACTCGACTCGCTTCACTCCTTCACTACAGCCACTTATATTTATAGCCCACCGTACCCAACCTCAAGGTGTTCGCTTCGCTCACGGAATGTTTTATCACAACGGGGGCTACGCACCACATCAAGCGTGCCAAGCTGCGCCGTTTTGTTTTAGCCCTTCGGGCCAAGCGCCAACGATCGTATAACTGACAAGTTATACGACATTGGCGTAAAACGAAAACGGCTTGCCCTTCGGGTCAACATAAGCAGTCTTATGTTAACTATGCACGCAGGTGTGGTACACAGCCCCCTTGTAGAAATCTGAAGTGGGGAAGGGATAAGGTGTTCGCTCTGCTCACGAATATTGAATCAAATCCCACCACCCGAAGAAAACTGAAGGCGGGTGAAATCACCCTATGATTTAGATCGGAAAAGTAAAGAGGATGAAGTCAAAATAGGACAGAAAAACTAATATAACAGCTGTTGCAAATAGATAACAAATAATATCGTAATAATATCTACTTAGAAAAGAACTTTCAACTTTACATGTTTCTTCTATTTCTCTATTTAAATCATCAAATTCTTGTTTTGTATCACATGGTTTTATTTTATTTACTAAGTTTATTAGTTCTTCATGAGTTTTTGGTAACTCATTTATGGTCTTTATTATTTCATTTTTAAGTTTAAAAATTCCTGAGATTATAATGAATGTAAAAAAAAATAATGCGACTATGTAGCAGTCATTTTTAAAAGGTTTTGTTGCTCCGCTTATTGGGATTACTGTAGCAAATATTACAGAAGATAATGTTATAACGGATAGTGTCCATTTTCTTAAATTTTCTATTGCTTGAAACTGACCTTTTAAAATATTTTCTCTTATTTCTTTTTTTAATGGATCTTCTTGCATTTTATTTTTCAGCGCCCTTAAGAAACATATTAATAGTTTTAATTAATGTTTTTTGCTGAGAGGCAGGAAGTTGTTCAATCTTTTTTAACTTCCTTAGTAATGAAGGGTTGTTGTGTTCAACTTGTTTTTTTATTTCTTTAACTCCTAAGAGTTCATCTGTGCTAATCTCAAGAGCTTTTGATATAGGAATGATCAAATGTGCAGGTGGATACTGCGTCTCACCTTCGTAGTATGCAATAACTCTGTAAGAAACTCCTACTTTTTCTCCGAGTTGCTTCTGTGTTAGGCCTTTTGCTTTCCTCAGAGAAGCGAGTCTCTTTCCAAAATTAGAAACTGTTGATTTACGCTTCATGAGAATCATTATAAATGCTCCTTAAAAATGTTCTTGACTGTAACTTACGATAATCGTAAATTAAGTATATCAGGTAAATCTACTAATTAAAGTATATTTTTACTCTTGACAGGTTTACCCCCTGCGGACCCTTTAAGAGAGAAAAGGAGGTGAGAAGAGAATGAGAATACTAACCACAGATATCTATGAAGGAGCCTATTTATTAAGCCAGGGCGCAGTATTAGATAATATCTGGCTTGACCAAAACAAACCTAACCGCTCTGTGATCTTTGAGTTTATGGGCGAAGATGTCCTTGTTCTTCGCAAGAAATACCAGAAAGGTCAGGCGTCAGCTAATGTCTTAAGACTGAAAACATCTTTGAATGAATTAAAAGATAGAATGTTCAGCCTTTTAAGAGAGAACAGATTGAGAGGAGAAAAGAATGAAATACACAGAAAAAGAGCTTATATCGCTCAAGGATAATAATCCCATCCTGGATATCTTCCGGGAAAAAGGCTTTGCTATAGAAAAGAGAGGCAGAAACTTTGCGACTCTCTGCCCGTTCCATCCCGATAAAAACCCATCCCTTATCATCACACCGGATAATAATCTCTGGAACTGTTTAGGTTGCACAGGTGGCAAAACAGGCGGTGATGTGATCGAGTTCCTCATGAAATATGAGAAACTCTCCTTTATCGGAGCTGTTGAGTATCTTAAAAAAAGAAATAGTTCTTTTATTTTAGCTGCTAAAAAGACAGCTAAAATAAAAAAAACTTCTGTGAGTAAACAGAAACTTCTTAACAGGGTTGCTGACTTTTATCATTCCACGTTTTTAAAAGATAAAAAAGGGTATGAATATTTAAAACTGAGAGGCATAAAAGAACATAATATCTTCACTCATTTTAAAGTGGGCTATGCGAATGGAACCCTTTATAAAACTATCCCTGAAAAGGGCGAAATCATAGAGGCATTAAAAGAACTGGGTATCTTAACAGAAAACAACCATGAACTTTTTAAAGACTGTGTTGTGTTCCCGATCCTGGACAGTCTGGGAAACGTTGTTCATATATACGGCAGAAAAATCGTTACAGAACCAGTGAAACATTTATATCTTTCGGGTGGGCACAAGGGAGTATTTAACCATACTATTTTAAAAACTTTTGATGAGGTGATTTTAACTGAATCTATTATAGACAGCCTTAGTCTTTATAATGCAGGAATAAAAAATACTATTGCCTGCTATGGTGTGAACGGTTTAACAGAAGATCATATCAACCTTTTAAAAGAAAATAACACAAAAGAGATCATCATACTTTTTGACAGTGATGAAGTTGGAAAAGAAAAAAGAGTGTTGAAATAATCCATTCAAAAAAAATCGAAAATGGTTTTATCTTTGAACGTTGCCAGAGAAAATACATAATCCGTGGCATAGAAGGTTATGCCAACAAACTGAAAGCCAATATCCGGGCAGAGACAGAGAGAAAGTTCCATATAGATACAGTTGACCTTTACTCATCAAGGGCAAGGCGTTTATTTATCCGGGAGGCAAGCTCACTTTTTAAAGAAGATCAGGAAACTATCGAACAGGATATGGAAGGGATTATTACATCCGTTGAAACGTATCTGGAAAAAAAGAAAAATGCTCCCTCAGAGGAAAACATAACCATTATCACACCAGAGCAAAGAGAAGCGGCCTTGCGCTTCGGGAGAAGCAAAAACCTTATCACCAGAATCTTAAAAGATGTTGAGAAATGCGGGTATATCGGGGAAGAAAATAATAAACTGATCTCTTATCTCGCCATGACATCAAGGAAAATGAATGATCCGTTATCCATCCTCATTATCTCCGGAAGCGGGGCGGGGAAGTCATCCCTGCAGGATACAATCTTAAATCTTTGTTCTCCTGAAGATCTTTTGAAATTAACATCATTAACAGGAAAAGCACTCTTTTACAAAAAAGAAATGGCTCTCTCTCATAAAGTCCTGGCTATCGAAGAAGAACGGGGCGCGGAAGACGCGACCTATGCCATAAGAAACTTAATATCATCAAAAGTCCTCACCATCGAAGCCACAATAAAAGACATGACAACGGGAAAAATGACAACAATGGAAAACACAGTGAAAGGACCGACAAGTGTATTTAAAACAACAACTAATCCCGCGACCGATCCGGAAACCAAAAGCAGGTTTATCACACTCTCCATTGATGAATCCAGAGAGCAGACAAAAAAAATACTGGAATATCAGAGAGAGGCTTATACATTGGAAGGCTTCTTCAACAAGAAAGAAAAAAATATTGTCATAGAAAAACATCATAACTTCCAGAGGCTATTAAACCCCGTCTCTGTCTTTAATCCTTATGCAAAACTATTAACCTATCTTGATGACCGGGTGCTCGTCAGACGAGAGCACCCGAAATACATGAACATTATAAATACTGTGGCGTTCCTTCATCAGATGCAAAGAGAGATCAAAACCGTTGAGAGAAAAGGTCATATTATCAGATACATTGAAGTGACCCTGGAAGATATCCAGTTAGCGAATGAGATAGCTCATAATATCCTCGGGAAATCTTTAAGTGAACTGACAGACCCGTCAAGAAATTTACTTAACCTCATTCACACAATGGTTCTCGAAATGGAACGGGTCGCGGACAAACACAAAGACAATATCTTATTTACGCGGCGTATGGTTCGTGAGTACACGAAGTGGAGTGACTATCAAATCAAAATCCATATCAAGCAGTTAGAAGAGTTGGAATATCTTATCCCGATATGCGGTTCCTGGGGAAAGCAGTTCCGCTATAGACTTGCGTATGATGGACAGGGGATGGACGGATCACGGTTCTGTCTTGGGCTTATTAATGTTGAAAATTTAAGGTCAAACAGTGAACTTGTTGGGCTGAAAAGCTAACTTGTAGGGTACTTGTAGGCCGCTTGTAGGGCACTTGTTGGGGGGAAGAAAAATCACGCAACTAACTGGAGATAAGCCACTAAAAATAAAAAAGAGGGGTACTTGTTGGGCAAACCGGAAAAATATATATAAGGGAAACACAAAAAAGGGCACGTCGTACATGAATCTTTTTGAAAAACAAATCCATGATTTTACGGAATACTTAAAGCTTAGAAAGCAGTCTTTGCAGACAATAGAGGCTTATACATATCATGTGGGAATCTTTTGTTCCTGGTGTATTAAAAAAAAGATTTTTGATCTCAGAGAAGTAACAGAAGAAATAGTAAAAGAGTATCAGAAATCTTTATATATAAAAAAGTATAGTCTTCATACACATCATATAAAACTTAAAAGCGTAAAACGCTTTTTTGAGTTTTTAGAGAGCACTCAAAATCTTCTTTATAATCCTTGTGAAAGAATCCTGTTCCCTGCTCTTGGAAAACGACTCCCTGAAAACATCCTGACGTTCAGAGAAATGGAAAAACTTCTTAACACTCCCAATACAGGAACGCCTCTTGGTATCCGGGACAAAACCATTTTAGAGCTTCTCTACTCAACAGGCATAAGGCGCTCTGAGTGCTGTAATCTGACCACTCATGATGTGGACTTTACAGGCGGTTATTTACGGGTTAACTTGGGTAAGGGTAGCAAAGACAGAGTGCTTCCAGTGGGTAAAAAAGCCTGTCAGTATGTGAAAGAATACATCATGAAAGTGAGACCACTCTACACAAAAAAGAATCCGGATGAGCGGACACTTTTTATAGCTTACTGTGGCACACCTTTAAGCTCTCAATCTTTGATGATCCTGGTCCGCAAATACGGAAGATATGCGAAGATCAAAAAACCTGTAACCGTGCACGCCATCCGGAGAGCCTTTGCCACGCACATGCTGAAAAACGGAGCGCATCCGCTCTACATCCAGAGACTGCTTGGCCATGAAAAATCAGAGACCATAAGAAAATACATCCGGGTGACAGCTGTGGATATCAAAAAGACACATAAAAAAACTCATCCTCGGGAGAAAGATAGAAAATGATATTTTGGGATACATATCTTAAAAGCTTTATAGAGCACATGCATATTATTAACCAGTCGAGGCTTACAATAAAACTTCGTCTCTGGTGCTTAAAAAAGTTCTTTCAGTTTTTAAGGTCGTATCCCCTGGAAGATATCTTTGATATCACAGAAGATCATATAAAAGACTATCAGCGGTTTAGATATTATTATCAGAACCGCTTTAAAAGAAACGATACTCCCAACGCGCAGAACAGACACCTGGCAAGTCTTAAAACCTTCTTTCGTTATCTGAAATACGAAGGTATTATCTTAAATAATCCCTGCAAAGACATCCCTTATGCCAAAGAACCAAAACGACTTCCAAAATCATCTCTCAGCAACAAAGAGATGAAAAAACTTTTGCGTCAGCCTGACACGCACAGCGTAAACGGATACAGGGATAGAACTATTTTAGAACTTATTTACTCTACAGGTATCAGACGGAATGAACTTTTAAATCTTAAAATACAGGATGTTGATTACGAAGAAGGATATCTCCGGGTCAATCAGGGTAAAGGCAACAAAGACCGTGTTGTTCCCATTGGCAGGATCGCGTGTCACTATCTGGAAACATATATCCGGGGTATCCGTCCAATGCTTCTTAAAAACAAAAAAGAAATGTTTTTGTTTTTAAGCAGAAGGGGGAGCAGACTCTGTCGATCACGCTTATCAGAAATGGTCCTTTATTATGCAGAAAGAACAGGTATAGAAAAGCATATTACATCACATACCCTCAGACGATCGTGTGCGACAGAAATGATAAAAAATAAGGCCAATCTGATGCATGTAAAGGATCTGTTAGGGCATAACTCAATGGAGACCATCCAGACGTATTGTAACCTCTCTATAGTAGATTTAAAGGAGGCACACAAAAAATGTCATCCTAGAGAAAATGATGAAAAATGATTTTTTATTTTTAGCTGCTAATAGCCGCTAAAAAAATAAATAAAATGTGATATAATCTTTATAGCTCTTTGAAAGTATCTATCGGGGGAACCGCTTATCAGGGCTGCTGGCGACCGGATTAACTGTAACAATAATCCGGTTTGCTTTACGGATCCGTTGGGATTGAAGGAACGAGAATCTTATTATAAAAAAGTATCTCATAGACTTAAATTGTATAAAAATCTTATTAAAAATCCGAAATCAAAGAAAGCACAGAAAGAACTTAAGGACGATTTTAAAGAGCAAATTAAAGAACTGATGTCACCAGAGGGTGCAACAGTTGTAGCTATTGGGTTTACAACATCAGTTGGTTCCTTAAAAGGTGGATTAATTGGAAAAAAATTTCCGACAAAATTAAATAGTGCTGGTAAACTACAACCATATAATCCAGCTACAGGTCGTTATTTGTCTAATAGTGCAAATGTTGGACTAAAGTTTTCGCCTGTTGGACGTTTTTTTGCTGGTTTTGCTCAAGGTTATGCAGAAGCAAAGGGAGCATCTGGAGCTACTCCAGTAGGTAAAGCAGGTAATTTGGGTAATGTGATTGGAAACTTAATAGGAAATATATTTTGAAAATATTTTTAATAGTTATTATTGTTACTTTTATAGTACTTTTTATCTTAAAAAGTATGAAGGGACCTGTGCATTCTTTAAATACTCTTGAAAGACCGATTAAAGATTTATTAAAACGAGGCTACGATGGTGGTTTTTTAATCATTGATATCTCATATTCAAGAAAATTTCTTCAACTAAGAAAATATATTAAAAGTCCTGGTGATTACGGAATAGAATTGGCCTTTCCAAGAGCAAAATGGACAGTTCTTACTTTTGATAAACTGGAAAAGCTTTGTATGGAGTCAAATTTTCAATACAGTATTGTTAAGGAAGTTGTAAATGGTCCACTTGAATTTTTGTATATTGATTTTGGTAAAGATTTTTCTAAGGCACATCAAGTTGTAACAAAAATATTATTAGAAGTATTTGACGTCAATAGTGATGTTAAATTATTTGTAAGATTAGAAAATGCAACCATAGAGGATGAATTAATTAGTTAGTAACAATGCCAAAGTGTATGTCAATTGATATAGTAAAAAAATATTTTATTATCTATTGAAGAACAAAAGGGGGGGTAGGCCTCGAAATTAGGAGATAACATAATAAAATATAGTTCTTGTTTTCTTTCCATTTCAATCATTTCTGTTTATAATTTCTGTATCGTTCTTTGAAAAAGTACACCTGCGTGTTTCAGAAGATTAGTGTGCTGTAGATGCGAGGCTTGCAAGGACAAGTAACGCAGGCGTATGTTTTGATACGCCAAGGAGCTTGGAGGAAGCATAACGATGCAGATATTGCACAATCAGCTTGTGAAAGATGCAGGGTGGGGCAAATTGTTCCATCTCATACGACGCTAATGGAAGACGCATCGGAAGATCGATTGCAGGTGGTGAAACAGTTAAGTATGTCTACGACGGATTAAATATAGTAGCTGACTTGGATAAGGCAGGCGCAGTAAAAGCTATCTACAACACCGAACTTCAACTTGACCAGATGCTATCTTGTAAGATAGATGGTGCAAAAGAGTACTACCACACAGATCATCTAGGCTCAATTCGCAAGATGTCAGATGGCAACAGAACAGTTAAAGCAAGTTATACTTACGAGGCATTCGGTAAAAAGAAAACCGCACCTGCTAGTGACCAAAACCGTTACAGCTTCACTGGACGCGAGGATGAAGCTGAGTTTGGATTGATGTATTATAGAGCCCGCTACTATGATCCTGACACTGGCCGCTTCATCAGCCCAGACCCGTTCACAAGAGGCCCGGATGATCCGAGGATTAGTTATAGGAATAGCTGGTATTCTGCAATCCATGGGGAAGCAACATTGTATGCATCTTGGCTAAATCCTCACTCATTCAACAGGTATTTATACTGTAACAATAATCCGGTTGGATATGTTGATCCGCTGGGGTTGTGGGAAGTTAAAATTGGTGGCAGTTATTCTGGTGTTGCTGTTAGCATTGCTATTGGAAATAACAAAGAAAGAAGCAACATAGATTTTGCTTTTGGTCTAGGTAAAGGTTATTCACTTTCTATTAATCCTGATGAGACTACACCAGAAGGTTCGAGTGAAGATAAGGCTTTTGGAAGATTGGGGTTGGTGGCATCTTCGGAAGCAGAATATGGAAGTTCATGGATTGGAGCAGAAACTAACTTGTACACAAGTGATACAAGTATAGATGGAGAAGATGCTATAAAAACTGTTTTTTCAATAGATGCTTCTGCTGGAACAAATGGTGTTCCAGAAGCTTTTAGCTTTGGTAAGGAGTGGGTGGCAGAAGGAACACTGTCTGGAAGTAAGACAGAAATATATTCTGAAAATAAAGATGTTTCAAGAGGTTATGGAGTAGGTGCTTTTACAATGTTCGGAGGTAAAGTAGGACTAGAATGGTAAAAAATATTCTTAAACAAATGTTAATTGCGACAGTTATTGCTATACTTTCATTTTTAGTATTTTTTTTAATAATAAAGTTGGCAAAAGTTAAGCAAATTAAAAATACTATTGAGCAAAATATGGTAAAAGAAATTGTTAAAAAGAACAAAATCATAAGGGAAAAATATGGAAAGGAGTTTTTGATAGATTTTGCTGTAAATAGAGGTAGTTCTATTAGAACATCATCAAAAAAAATTACAGGTAAATTTTATTATAGAATATCTAATAAATTAGATAATGATATATTAATAATTAATTGGGTAAAAAGTATAGAAAATGGTGATATATTAATTAGTAAAATATATAAACTTAATAACAATAGAAAACCAATTTTAATTTGGGAAAAAATAAAAACTGAAACATTTTATTAATTAATATGAATAAATACTTTATTTTATTAGTTTTCTTATCTTTTTCTCTAATCTCCTGTAGTTTTCTTAGTTCATTTGAATCCAATATCTCAACTCATAATGAAGAGATAAATAAAGAGATAAGAGACGAAATACATTTAATTAATGAAAAAATTATAAAAGATATTTCTAATGGTGATAAATCTGCTTTTATGGATATGTTTATTTATGATGGAAAAAAAGAAATACTTAAAGCTCAGATGGAGAAGCTATTGCCTCAAGTATCAGAAATTGTAAAAGGAAGAAAGTTTAAAATATATAATGAATATTATTTTAAAATATTTGGTTACAAAAAAGCTCTTAAGAAGACATATACTATTTCATCAGAAACAGAAGATGCTTTTTCTCTAAGATTTAAACCTGAGTCAGATAAATCTTTTGTCTCTCTATTAAGGTCAGAAAATGATGATGAAGATTATTTGATGACTTTCCAATATGTGAAAATTGATAAAAAGTGGAGGTTGCAGTTTTTTTATTTAAAGCCTTATAAAATTGGAAAAAAGACTTGTTATGAGTGGATGAATGAATCTAATAAATTAAGTGAAAATGGTTGTTTTCTGCCTGCTTATTTACATATATTATATTCTAGGCAATGTTTAGATCCATCACCTATCATGAAATATGATATATATAGTCAAGTTATTACAAAGGAAAAGAATCTTAAAGATTATCTTAATAAAAATTATGAATTACCATTAAAACTTAATAAAAATGGTACAGAACAGATGCTTTTTAAGATTAGTCCAAATCTTTATAATGGCAAATATTCTCCATGTGTTGAATATGTAACGACTACTCCATTAAATAATAATGAAGAATTAGAAAAAGAAGCCAAACAAATGATTCCTCAGCTTGAGGAAAATTATACTGGAATAGCTAAAGATGTAGATTTTATATTATTTATAGCTTATGAGGAATATCCCGAAGATGAAAATAAAGATTATAAGGTATTCAAATCAGCAATAAAAGTAAATGATAAAAATAAAAAAAGGGGTCAGGACTCAAATTAGAAATAACATAATAAAATATAATTCTTGTTTTCTTTCTATTTCAATCAATTCTGTTTAAGTTTTATATGTTCATTTGATTGTTTGCAAGTTTAGTGTGCTGAAGTTCTTTAATTATTTTACGAGCTAAGTGTACCTCAGCTGCAAGCAAGTAACCACCCCGTATAACATCTGGTAGAGCGAACACTTACACAGTCCATTCGATATCCTGACATGTTTTTAATCACGTCTAACCCTGGGTATAACGAATATTTACAAGTGATGATTTTAGGAAAGTTAGAAAGTATAACTTGACATGCTTTCTAACATATTGTATACTATTATAGAGGTGAAAATATGAATATAACGAGATTAAAAACGAAGAATCAAGTGACTTTACCCAAAGAGATAGTTGATAAACTACATCTTCAACAGGATGAACTGTTTGAGGTAGATATTGAAAAGAACTATATTAAACTTATTCCTGTTATTCTTAAGCCTAAGTATTCTAAAGATGATTTAAAGACAATTGATAAAATTGTTGAAAAAGAAAAGAAAAAGGCTAAAAACATTAAATCTAACTCAGAACTCTCCAAATACATTAAGAGCATCTGATGAGAAATATTCAGATTCTTCCATCATTTGAGCGATCAACCAAAAGACTTTCAAAACAGGATAAGGAAAAGCTTAAAATATCTTTAAAGCAGTTCAGTATTTTTCTATCAACTGGAGTTTTGCCCAAAGGATTGGGCCTTAAAAAGATAAATAGAAATAAATATGAAATAAGAATTGATATCAGATTACGATTAGTGATGAAATTGGAAAAAGATATATTATATTTAATTTTAGTTGGAAACCATAATGATATTAAAAGATATTTAAGAGAACATAGATAATCATTCTTTAAATTTTCTATCAAAACTATTCATTTATTCTATAAGAAAATCATAATAATCACTATATATGTTATAATATCACTGTCTGTTCTTTGAAAGTATCTGTCGGGAAAACCGCTTATCAGGGCGGATGGCAACCGGATTAACTGTAACAATAATCCAGTTATATATGTTGATCCATTGGGATTGAAAGCAAAAAAGAAAAATAAATTTAAGAATTTATTCAAAAGAACTTTAAATAAATTAAAAAAATCATTTTCTTCAATGATGGGAACAAAACCAGGAGATATTATAACAATTGGAGCAGGAGGTGGCAAAATAATTCCAGTAGGAGGTTTCCCTCTTCCTTTAGGAGGAGCTTTTTCATTTGATAGATTAATAACTGAGGATGGAAAAGCTGACTGGTTTTTCACTCTTGGAGCAGGTTTTTCTACGCCAGGATATTCATTTGCAATAGATCGAGGGAAAAGTGAGGCTCAGACAAAAGATGATTACAAAGGTACATCTACTTCTTTAAATATTGATTTAGCACCACTTGGCATTGAATCTTGTGCTCCTGGTTGGAACCCTAAAGGTTTTGCGGACAAAATTAATGTCAAAAAGGGAGGACTACATTTAGGAGAAGGAATTAATTATCTTTGGAATATGACAATTGATCTTGGAGAATAATAATGAAAGAAAGTATATTTTTTATTTTATTTTATATCTTTTTTATATTTTTAACGTGGACATTTATATGGGGTAAATCAACAGAAGAAGCTTTTGAATTCCACAAAAATACTTATTGGGGTAAATTTTTAGGAGAAAAACGTTATTTTATTTTTACTCGGACAGTAGCAATTTTGTCAATTATTGCTGTAACAATTGTTTTTATTAATTTTATTATTGGAAAAATCAAATAATGTTAGAAGGTTGGGAACGGTATTAAATAATTTAGTCTTAGAAGAATATGCTCATTAATATTTTTACGCTCTTTGAAAAAAGTACACCTGCGTGTTTCAGAAGATTAGTGTGCTGTAGATGCGAGGCTTGCCCTCTACTGTTTTCTGAAGGAAAACAAAGATGTGAGGGCATATTGCAAGGACAAGTAACGCAGGCGTATGTTTTGATACGCCAAGGAGCTTGGAGGAAGCGTAACGAAGCAGATACGGCATAATCAGCTTATGAAAGATGCAGGGCTTTACAGGTCGAGATAATGAAGAAGAATTTGGATTGATGTATTACCGCGCCCGCTATTATGACCCTGACACAGGCCGTTTCATTAGTCCCGACCCGTTTACTCGTGGCCCGGACGACCCGAGGATCAGTTATAGGAATAGCTGGTACTCTGCTATACATGGTGAAGCTACATTGTATGCATCTTGGCTTAATCCACACTCATTCAACAGGTATTTATACTGTAACAATAATCCAGTTGGGTACGTTGATCCGTTGGGATTGGATACTTGGAATATATCTGTTCAGGGTGTATTTGGAAATCCATTTCGTCATAATTTAACTAAATATAAAGATAATAAGACGGGGGATGTTTCTTATTATGAAGCTACAGGACCAACCAGTAAAGAAGTAAATGCTTTAAAACTTACTGAAAAGGAGTTTCAGAAGAAGTATTCAAAAAGAGATCCAAAAGCAGTTGAAGTTAAGGGTATCAATGAAGCGAAGATGGTTAAATATTTTGAAACAATGATCAAATTTTATGGGAAGGGAAAAACCTATTATCCTTGGACAACAAAATCATCTTGTTCAGGCTTTAGTTATAATGCTTATAAATATGGAGGAAAAGAATTTACTCCAGAACCTGGTAATAAAGGTGAGAATCCCCAATCATATCCTCGAGATTTAAATCAAGCAATTAAATATCATAATAGTTTACTGAAACAAAAGAAAAAACAACCATAAGTGGGGTTATGATGAAAAGTTTAAAAAAAATATTTATAAAAAATCTAAAGTTCTTTTTAGTCTTTGTTTTTGCTGATTCAATCTTTAGCTTTTTGTGTGCAAAGGGATTATTCGCTGATTTACTATTTGATCATGTAGCATGGGGTTTATTTATTTTAGCATTATTAATTAATTTAATAATACTGAAGCCTATGTATGATTTATTTACTTTGCAAAGCAAGTCTTTAAAAGTAGGTTTATTTATCATTGTTTGTATTATAGTAGCGAATATATGGTTATGGACAAGTATTACATTAGGAACAATAATCTACTTTTCTTCAGGCGGAATAAGTGGTTAATCAGCCAGCAAGTAACAGCCCTTTGTAACATCTGGTAGAGCGAACACTTACACCGTCCATCCTATATCCTGACATGTTTTTAATCACGTCTAACCCTGGGTATAACGAATATTTACAAGTGATGATTTTAGGAATATAATAAAGATATTCTGTTAGAAACAGAAATGATAAAGAAAGTTTTTTAAAGTGAGGATATTAAAATGTCTACTATTCCAAATTGTCCTATATGTATTAAATATGATGAAAGAAAAATATTTGATTATGATATACAGATTAAATGTAAAAGATGTGGTGATTATAAACTTTTAAAATTTATTGATACAAATTATTTAAAGGATCTAAATGGACTTCAACGCGCCAATCTTTCTGGATGGATCCGAGAAAACCAAAGAGAATCTATAACAGCAGAAGACATTGAAAATCACAAAGATATTTTTACTCCTTCAATTAGTGAAAAAGCAGATAAGTTATTAATATATTTATCAAAAAAATACCCGATACCAGGCCAAGATATTTTGTCTACTAATGAAATTTATTCAGCGAAGATTCATCAAAAAAAGTTCCTTGGTGTTACTTGGTCTCAAAATTTAGATGAATTGAAATTTATATTAGGGGAATATTTATCTAAGGAAAAACAATTTATTAATGAGATAAGAAGTGCCACAGAACCACTAAAAATTACTCCAAAAGGATGGGCGTATCTTGATTCATTGAGAAAAATAAATTTAGATAGTCAAATTGGTTTTATTGCAATGTGGTTTGATCCACGACTTGATTCTGTTTTTAAGGCGATAGAAAAAGGTATAGAAAACGCTCAATATAGACCTGAAAGAATAGATAAGAAGGAGCATAATAATCGTATAGATGATGAAATTATGGCTTCTATTAAAAAAAGTAGATTTGTTGTATCTGATTTTACGGGAAACAGAGGCGGGGTATATTTTGAAGCTGGATATGCTTTAGGTCTTGGAATAGAAGTTATTTGGCTTGTAAGAGAAAAGGCTTTGCATAGAGTACACTTTGACAACCGTCAATACAATTTTATTACTTGGAAATGCGAAAAAGAGAATGACCTGAATGTTTTATCAAGAAATTTGCAACATCGTATAGAACGCACTATAGGTATTGGTTCTTACAAGAGGAAAGATACAGAATAAAAATAGATAATTATTATTTAACGTATTTTTTTGTTCATTCATTTTGCTCAACAAATTATCTTTACTTTTTACCTCTATCCCTGTTTTCAGAGGGAAGACGTATGTTTTATTTATTTAACACGGAACGGGCATACCAGAACCTATCGAAGATCCGCCAATCTTTTAGGAGGACACACGATATATCTTTAAATGTATTTATTAACTGACAGTTGGAATATTTCTAGATCAAGGCGAATGTGATGGAAATGACGCAGGCGTATGATTTATACGTCGAGGAGTTGACTGAGCAATTCAACGAAGATATTGGAATTTTATAGCTGTCAGATGATACAGGTAAAACAGCTTATGTGTATGATGAAGTGTACCGTTTGAAAGGAGTTGATTATT
>JAGLFH010000041.1 GCA_023144635.1 Candidatus Auribacterota bacterium
GATTGATATACTCAATATCATACTGTCGACTGACTATATAGACCCCATCAGGAATAGCGTTGAGGATGCTCATCATGCGAGTACGCTCGAGGTGTTGCGCCTCATCCACCTTCTTGCGCTCGATAATATCTCTTGCAACACAGACTATGCTGGTTATATTACCCTCTTTATCTCTCATTACTGAACCGTTTAAAAGCATGGGTATTTTTCTGCCGTCTTTAGCTTTATAATCTATATTATAGTTCGTTAATGAACCCTCTTTTAGAAGCTTCTCCAATCTTGTACCTTTAAAAAACTTTTTTTCTTCTTCAAATATGATGCCAACCGGATTATCAATAAGTTCTTCTTCTGAATAATCTAATAAATTTACTGTAGCACTATTTACTCTTTCTATTTTACCATCAGGAGTTATCACAATAAGTAAATCCATCATACTCTCAATAACGTTCTCTACATAGTCTTTAGAAACAGTGGTCTTTCTTAAATCCTTAGTCATCTTGTCAAAAGCTCTTGAAAGCCCGCCGATTTCATCTTCAGAAGAAATTCCTACTTTATAATTTAAATTACCAGCAGCAACTGCCTCAGCCCCTTTATGCAGCTTACGAATTGGCTTTGAGAGGATTTTTGAAATTCCTATTCCCATAAAGAATGCCACTATCGGCACAAAGATCAATATAGCAAGAAAAAGAAAACGTATTTTCACTAAAGGCACAAATGCTTCCTTTAAATCAATTTTCACAAAAAGCAGCCATTGCATTTCCGGTATATAATCATGCACTCCTAAAACTTCATTTCCTCTGTAATCTTTATATACCATTGGAGTATCTTCATGTGTTTTGCTGCTAAATCCTTTTATATCTTCAAAACCCTTTCTTGTATTTTCAGTATCAACTTTTAGCTTAAGTAATGTGTTTTCTATAAAGTGGGAAGGGGTTATCATATAGCCGTCTTTATTAATAAGATAAATCTCACCTGTTTCACCTAAACCTGTTCTTTTTGAAGTTATCTTAAACAAAGTTACTTCTGCATCGTAATTAACAATAACGACTCCTGAAAAAACATCTTTAAGAAAGATCGGCGCTACTATAGATATAACAGGTTTTTGGGTAAATCTGGAAAAGTGCACGTCTCCAATATGAGCACCTTCTTTTGCTGATCGAAAAAGCACTTCATTGCTTTCATCTTCACCTATGTTTTTATGGCTGGAAGCGATCACAATTCCTTTTTTATTTAAAATCCTGACTCCGGATATATTTTCATGTGACAGTATTATGCTTTTAATCCTTTTGTTAATCCCCTCTGTTCTCTGCACATAATCTTCTTCGGGATTTACGACATCTTTAAAAGCATTTCCTGTTGCCATCATTTTTACATTTTTCATACATTCGTTTAATGCACATTCAATGAATGCAGATCTGATTTCAGCTGTTGCTTTCAGGTGTAGATATATTTGTTCCTTAAGATTCTCTCTGGCCTGTAAGTAAAAAACAGACATTGATATGGTTCCAAAAATGATAGCGACTATGAATAAAACAATGCTTATTTTACCGGCTATTTTCATCCATCAATTCCTTTCATTTTCTAAAAAAAATGACTTTGAATGAAGTTCAATGAGATATAAAGCTCTAATTATTTATTAATCCCCTTAATAATTCCAATAAAACAAAAAAGGGTAACTTTTCCATTGGATAAGTTACCCTTTAAATTTTTATAATATTATCCCCATACAGCCACCCCTTTGTGGTATGAACATATTATAATACTTAACTAATTATATGTCTACTCTTGGCTGCTGATAATCTTGAAGAAGTTACACAAGCTAAGAAGAATCAACCACAATGAAGATTATTATTAAAATTAATTATTTTGAGTATTTTTTTTATTCAGAAGTTATCTATGTACTATACGTATGTGTAAAAAATCTATCGGGTGTACAAACAATTTTAGAAAGACACCTGGCCAAACATAACAATCCTCTCAATAATAAACAAATGAAGGAAATGTAAGATTGGGCTGTTCGAAGCAGCTCTTTTAGCATATAATGGATATTCAATCATATAAAGGAGGAGCAGAATGGGAGATAAAGGTAAAAAAGATAAAGCTAAGGGAAATAAACAAAAGCAAGCAAAACAGGATAAAAAAGCAAAACAGGGCAAGAAATAGAAGTAATCCTGTAACAAAAAGTATTAATTAGTGGATAGTCGAGAATAACTAACACTTTGGAAGTATTTTAAGAGCCGCTCTTAATTGAGTGGCTCTTTTTTTTGACCACGAAAACACGAAAGAAACATGAAAGCACAAAAAAAACTTTTGCTGTTAATGATTGAATCTTTAAACTAAGCATGGCATTTCAGGAGTATTTTTTTATTGTGAAACTCCAGCGCAATTTTCTGAATAATTCTATATAAAATATAAGCTTAAGAGGTTTTGCTTTTAATTTCTGTTTAAACTTCATTGATGCTGAATTAAAATATTCTGTTACGCTGTAAAATGTATCCCGCCCCATTTCTCGAAGCATCTCATAACATTTATATCTTAAATACGGTGCAAGATTTTTTCCTCGATGCGGATACATGGTATACATATGAAATAAATATGCCTCACTTTTTTCTAATGGAACTCTACTCGGTCTATAGTGGCACTCTTTAAGATCAATCCACATAAAAACTGCGATCTCACCATTAAATTTCATGCCATAGCATTTTTTTCCTTCTTCTAACATAGCTATCATTCTTTCTTCGCTATATCCACACTTTTCCTCTCCAATAGCCTTCATATCAACTGGTTCAAAAAATTCTAATGAATAATCAGAAAGATCACATTTTGCTTCAGGTATTACGATTTCACCTATTCCTTCCTGTACTATGTAGTATGGTGTAAACCATAAAATACCCATAATCTCCAACCGGTTTTTTATTGACTGCAAGATAAGTCCATAGCGGAATTTATCCTGTATCTTTTCCCATATGTTTTTTGTCTTATAACTTGGCATTTTTATAGCCTTATCAGAAAAAGTCATGTTACAAAGCGCCTAACAACTCACGTGCTTCCTTATGTGTATAAGGCGTGCATCCATGTATCAAAGCTATCTCTTTAATACGTTTTACTAGATCTATGTTTGAAGCTAGAGTTGTTCTTTCACTATCAAAATATATATTATCTTCCAAGCCTATACGAACCCCGCCATCTGCTATTATACTCATGGAATTCATAGACAATTGAAAATTTCCTATCCCGCCTACTGACCAGATAGAATCCTTTGGAAGTTCCTTAATCATAAGACCAAGACTTAACATGTTTGCCTGTGCACAAGCAATGTTTCCAAGAATAAGGTTAAAATAATATGGAGGTTTAATAAGACCTTTTTTAATAAGATAATGAGCATAATTTATCATGCCAAGATCAAAAGCTTCTAGCTCAGGCCTGATACCATTATCAAGCATCTTTTTAGCAAGTGCTTTTATCATATCAGGGCTGTTTATACTTGCCTGCTTATTAAAATTAAGAGAACTAAGCGTAAGGCTTCCAAAATCAGGCTTACACTCACCTTGCAAATCCAAGCACTCAGACCTTTTTTCAAATTCAGAAAAGTCTCTGCCACTTGTTGATACACAAAGTACAATATCCTTATTTTTATTTCTGATTCCGCTTATTATCTCCGCATATATCTCTTTTTTATACGTAGGCTTATCTTTTTCTTTATCACGCGCATGAAGATGGACCATATTGGCTCCAATATCTGCAGCTTCCAGCACCTGTTCTATAATCTCATGCGGCTTAACAGGAACATAGGGGGTCATTTCTTTTGTAGGTATCATTCCAGTAGGAGTAAAATTCAAAATAAATTTTTTATTCACATGTAACCTCTTTATTTTAATCTAACTATGTTATTTCAAAATATATATTATTATAGATCATTTATTGATTATATCAATATTAACAAAAAAACCTCTCCATTAAACTGGAGAGGTTTTTTGTTAATACTAAAACTTTTACTTTAAATGAACTCAGTTGCCTGTAGGCCCTACTACCTGAACAACTTCGCCTTTTCCTTTATCACCGCGTACTTTACCTCCGCCGGCAAATGCAGGGCTGGCTAAAACAGCAAACATGATAACAACCAGAAGACTTAAAAGTACTTTTTTCATGTTTTTCTCCTTATTAATTTAAATTTTTATATATATTTGTTTATCTTTATTACTAAAACTTACAAGTTGCCTTTAATCGAACAGTGCGTGGCGGCTGTAAAAACTGCACCGGACTTGTTCCACGAACATTTGCATGATAATATGTTTTATCAAAAATGTTTTGCACATAAAGTGAAACCATTGCAGACATATCATTTAGATCAAATTCACCTACATTTATATTAAGATCAACTGTTGTCCAGCCATCAATAGTGTACACTTCAGTTCCATCCATACGGTATTTATTTGCTTCTGTCTTAACATCTGCAAAGTGGTCAACAAAAATGCTGGCTGTAAGATAATCAAGAATATCGTATGAAAGACCGAGCTTTATTTTTGTCTCCGGTACATCCTTAACAATACTTTTACCATCAACAGTATGCTCATCCGGCTGTACCCATCTGAAGCCTAAAAAACCCGAAAGATCTTTATAATCAAATCTCAGCATATCTTCAAAACCATTTACTTTTTCTGATCCTCCAACTACTGTTTTCCATCCGGTAAGATGAGCACCACCAGAACCTACCCAGACTTTGCTGTAAAGGTTGGAAGCCTCCATGGTATAGAGAGAAGCAATATTATAAAGTTTAACATCACCATTTATTAAGCTACAGGTATAGTTTAGCTCAAACATTTCCATTTCCTGTGATTCCAATTCATCCGGAACTCCAATGTATTCAAAAATGTTAGGTGGACGAAATGCTTTTCCGTAAATAAGTTTTATAGCTGAAGTCCTCGTTGGCTGATAAACAAGACTTGCCCGTGGAATCCAGGAATCATTTGTATGATCTTGTTTATTATACATTATACCGGCTGTTAGTTTTAACTTCTCAGGAATAATAGAATAGCTGTCTTGAACAAAAATTGACTGTTTTTTAGTCTCTTCCTTATCAACAGGCCAGTTATCAACAATATTTGAAGCAATGCGTTTTGGCATTTGAACATTTGCTTCACTTAAAAGATGATCTATTTGTAAATTCCACCCTTCGTACCCAGCAATAATATAGTGATCATCAAGCTGGTAGTCGATCTGCATACGGATACGGTCTTTTTTGGTCTCTTCAATGCTTTCACTTACTGTTTGCAGGTTTCTATCACTCGTTGTCACCCAACTGTACTTGTCTACAGGCTGATACGTAAGCCAAAGCTCATCTTCAAGTACATTTAAGTATTCAATAAAACCTTTAAAATTATCACTGAATTCATGATTATAACCAAGAAACATCTGGCGGTAACCTCTTCTTGCTTCACGTAATCCATATTCATACTCGACATATTCTATGCCTGAAGTATTTTCTTCTTTAAAATAATTGACTCCACCGTAAAACCCCATATAACGAACATACATATCAGCTGTACGGCTTTCTTCATAGTTTCTAAATTGTGATGTTTCTTTTGCTCTAAAATCATCTACCCGGTGAGTTCTTCCTGTAAGATTACCGTTTGAATCTGTTTCATTTTCAAGAGAAGTTCTGGAATACAGGTTTTCATCCATAACAAAATCTTTGAGCTCACTCCAATTCTGATTACTCTTAAATATAGATGCACTAAAACCAAGATCCCAATCATCAGTATTTTTTTTAAAAACACCGGCAAACTGTTCTGTGTTAACTTCTCCTAAAATCAGCTCTGCCTCCGTTGTATCTTTATCTCCCTTATCTCCAAACTTGGTTACAATATTTATTACGCCCTGTGTTGCATTGCCGCCGTAAAGAGTCGAGTTCGGCCCCTGAAGTATCTCTATTCTTTTAATACGATGAGATGGAAAATCATTAGTCATAAATGCTTCACTGGCCAGAAGATTTTGTACTTCACGCCCGTCAATAAGAAGAAGCGTTCCTGCAAAATTACCTGTAAAACCTCTTTGCCCTCCATTTAACCAGTTATACTGCCACATAAGGTCCATATTTGGAATTGCTCTTAATATCTCTTTCATATCCCGCCAGCCATAACGCTTAATATCTTCTTCTGTTATAACGTAAACCGTTCCCGGCGTTGTTAAAGTGCTTTCCTCCGTTTTTGATGCGATATAAACCTTTTGATCCAATAGAAACATTTCAAAAGCAATTCCTTCGCCTAACTCATCATCTGCAAAAATAATATGTGGAAAACTAATGAAGATTGAAACAGTAAAAAGGATGAGAGAATAAATAAATTTCTTATTTTTTTTCATATATTTTTCTCCTGATAAAGATGATTTTATATATGTTATAGTATACTCGGATTCATTAAATAGAAAAAGATAATACGAAAAAATCTTATCTTGAATAGTGAACAGGATTTTGAATCACCATTAAAAAAACACATAAAACGTATCGAACAATTGTTTGGCATTAAAATTGAATAGTTGTGAGTTTTGTGTGGTATTGTAACACTTTTCTTCATCTCTTTCTTACATCAGCAAAGCGTTCCATTTCGTCTTGTGTCTATTTTTTTTACCTATAACGGCTGCGGTTTCTTGGAGTTTTGCTTCCAAGATAAAAAAGGTAAAGTGTAATGATAAGTCCTATACCTACAAAAACAGGAATTGAAAAAATAAGTCCTTTTATATAGTGCCATGAAAATACTGAGACCACAGTATTTGATGCAATAACAGGAATGCTCCCAATTTTTGAATCCTTTATAAAAAATGATATCTCACCTAAAACATCACCCTCATGAACAGGAAACTTTATCTTTTGAAATAATTCTCTTTTTTCAATATCTTTACACTGTTTAGGTAGATCTTTTTTTAATGTATCCTTTGCTACTAACTCAACAACCCCTGAAGTATACTTAAATTTTTTACTCTCTACCATATCACCTTTATTTATAAGAGTACGCTCTTCAAACTGTTCTAATCCGTATTCCATAAGATTTTTAAGATCACTGTACATCCTTTTCTTATCGGATACTTTCATAAGAGAGACTATAACCATATGTCCGTTTTTTTCTGCTGCTGCTACAAATGTATGAAGAGAGCGCTTGGTATATCCTGCTTTTATACCTATACAATATTTATAATATGCATCATTGTGAGGATGAAGCATCTTGTTTTTGTTAGTCATTTTACCGCGCTCAACGCCTTTATGTTTATTAGTATCAGGAAAAGCATAATAGCGTGTTTTTATTATTTTTCTGAAAACTTCATTCTCCATGGCATGCTTTGCAATTATTGCCATATCTCTTGCAGTAGATTTGTGTTTATCTTTGTGAAGTCCGTGAGGATTTACAAAGTTTGTATTTTTAAGGCCCCATTCTTTTGCCGTTTTGTTCATAAGAAGTGCAAAACCACTGTTAGAACCTGATATGTGCTCTGCTATCACATTTCCGCATTCATTTGCAGATCGAAGCATAAGGCCATAAAGAACATCTTTTAAAGCAACGATCTCACCTGGCTTTAGAGAAATTGAAGAAGACCCCGGAGTTATCCCCCAAGCTGCTTTTCTTGATACTGTTATTTTTTTCTTCCTATCACCGCCTTGCACTATTCCAAGGTATCCGGTAAGTATTTTTGTTATGCTTGCAGGGTAAAACTTTTTATCAGCATTCTTTTCATAAATCACACAACCAGTATCAGCATCGATAATAATCGCTGCTTTTGCATTTACTGAAGGGGCTTTCTTATCGCCATAAGCCATACATCCTAAAAAAAACACAAACATATAAAAAAAGACAAAACTTGTATTTTTATTGATACATTTCATAATAAACCTTTTTTAACCTATTCTTATTTTATACCAAAAATATTAAGCTTTGAGAAGTGATGATATAAAATGAATTACTTTTTTGCTCTTATTTTTTTATACAATTTAGAATTCAAACCTTTTGATTCAGTAGGAATACCGTTCATATATTTTTTTATTATATGATAGACCTTCTTGGGTTTTCGGTAAGCATCGCAAAGCCCCCAATGCTCTTCAAGCTCAAATTCCTGAGTTTCATCCTTACCTGCTTTCCACCATTCATCTGTAAGTTCAAAGATACAATATCCGGCAAGTTTTTCTCCAACGATCTTTATTTGTGTCTCTATTACTTTATGCTGTGTTCTTTTTTTTGTATATGAAGAACATCCTGTTTCCATAATAAAAACAGGTTTCTTGAATTTTTTTGAAAAAGCTTTCATCAGCTTTACACGCTTTATTGCTTCCCGCTTTGAGAACCTTATATCTACCCATGCCATATCATTATGATCAAGCCCTATATATGAATTACAACCTATAACATCTAAAAACTCAAACCCCACGTTCCAACCGGGTTTTATGTTTATTATATTGGCTCCGGTTACAGGATGATTTTCATCAATTTCTTTAATAGCATCATATATTTCTTTAAAAAAAGTATTTACTCTTTCAAAACCAAATTTTTCTACAAGATTTTTTTTCGGAAAAGGTGCATCATTCCATAAATACCACATTAGAATAGAATGATGGTCCTTCATTTTAGTTACTCTTCTAACAGCTTCTTTTTTAAGATCTTTTAAAACATCTTCATTATCAATGTTCGTATAGTGTCCGGGAAAGATCACGGGCTCGATAACTTTCATATCATATTTTATGCATAACTCATAAAAATCATCCGGCATGTTTTCATAAACACGTATTGTGTTAAAACCAGCATCTTTCATTAATTGAAAATCTTTTTCTTTAAGCTCTTTTGGAAATTTTTTGTAAGCATGCTTTGTATATCCGAAATTAGGATAAAATGGAGCATAGCATATACCTTTTATAAAAAAAAGCTTTCCATCTACATAGATCCTTTTGCTATCCCAGGTTACTTTAAGGGCTGTTTTTACTAAGGCAGGTTCTTCTGCAGCATCATCTGAATATAAAAAAACAGATAAAGAAAAATATGCTATTAAAATATAAAGTAAACTTTTTTTCATGTGATCATTTTACAAAACATGCAAATAAAAGAGAATAGTAATTTTTTATATCTCTATCTTTCATATCTGCTATAATAAAAAGCTACTGAAGGAGACTATGTTGGGAAGAACTTGCACCAGATGTGGCTATGAGAGAAAAGAAGATGATACTGCGCCTTCATATAAATGCCCTTCTTGCGGAAGACCTTATATAAAAGATACAGGTAAGCAAAAAGAAGTTCATTTTGAGACTTTTACAGAGGCACAGCAGGAAGCTACTGAAGAACCTTCTAAAGAAAATAAACCTAGCAAAGATCTGCAAAAAGAGATCGTAGATATTATAAAGCTAAAGAACCCTATAGATAAATTTGATTATTCAGGGTTTATCATAAGAGTTGTAGCTTATATTATAGATATAATTATAGTTATCGGTTATAGCATATTTTTCATATTAAATTCATTTGACCTGGAAATATATTTTTTTGGAGGAGCTGTTTTTTTACTGCTTTGTTATAAACCATTACTTGAAACCTTTATGGGTGGTACTTTTGGTAAACTTATATGCGGGATCAGAGTAAAAAATAAAAGAGGAAAAAATATTAATCTTTTGCAAGCATTTATTAGATTTCTGCCTGATCTTATAAGGATCGGTGCACTTCTTTTTACTATGAGAATAATATTTCAATTTACAGATATTACAGTAATTAAAGATCTTCATAAATTAGACATGAATATCATAAGAAATCTATCTGATGAAGCTTTACAAATGCTCTTTGTCCACAAAATCGCATCTTTGATATTCGTGATCGATGTTATTTTTATTATTTTCAATAAAAGAAAACGCGCAATCCATGACTATATAGCAGGAACTTATTGTGTCTGGAATAGCTAATTTTTCACAAAAAGATTTAATAAGTTTTTAACTTCTTATGAACAATCTAAAAAACAAAAAAATATTTATTATTGAACCTTCTAAAATAATCAGTAAAAAGATATCCAAAACATTGGAAAAAGCAGGAGCCAGCATAAAGAGCAACACTTGTTCCGATACTGCCATCATGGAAATAATATACTGGAAGCCTGATATCATCATTACAAGCGTTCAAGTAGGTGAAATAAAAGGATTCGACCTTTGTTTTATTCTAAAACTCATGCCTGGTTATTCCAGCATTCCTGTAATCATCATAAGTTCGGGTAAAAAGGATCTTATGCTGAAAAAATCTGCGGACGTAGGCGCTGATTACTATATTGCAAAAGACGATAATGTAATATTAAATATAATCAATACATTAGATAAGATGTCGGCCCCTGATGTTAAGCTAACTCCTAAAAAACAAGACAAAAAAATCAAAAAAGGAAAGCTTTTGTTGGTAGACGACTCTTCTGTAATGCGACATATCATTATAAATATGTTAAAAACAATGAACATCAAAGACATCTGCGAAGCCTGTGACGGCCAGGAAGCAATAAAACAAATGAAAAAAAATGATATAGGACTTGTCTTCACCGATTGGAACATGCCGGTGATGGATGGATTGGAATTCATTAAAACAGTAAGAAAGCGCCCTGAATTCGATACAGTGCCTATTATTATGGTAACTACAGAAAGTGCAAGCAAAGAACTTGAGATCTCTAAAAAAGCAGGCGCAAACGGACATTTAAGCAAGCCTTTTAATGCCGCAAAATTAAAAGAAGCCGTGGAAAATTTTTTAGACCATATAATAATAAATGATACCAAAAACAATTAAATTAATACTCACTCCCTATTCTTATATCTTTAAAAAAACATAAAACCTGCTGCTAAAGAGATTTATTTGCTTTTTGAATAAAGTGTTATTACAAAGCCGGCAATAAAAAAGCCCGAGCTTTTATGTCCGGGCTTTTTTATTCGTGCTTTTTTCTTTTTCGTGCTTTCCCTTCGACTTCGCTCAGGGCAGGCGTGATTATTTCTTAAGGCTTAACATTCTTACTTTCACAACACCTTCTATTCCATAAATAGATTTTACTATATCTTCAGTTGGTTCATTAGATACATCTATAATGTTATAAGCATAGCCGCCCTTACTTTTATTAAGCATTTCAACAATGTTTATATTAGCTTTTGCTAGAATACCTGATATCTGACCTACCATGTTAGGAATGTTCTTGTTCATTATAAGTAACCGGTAATCAGCATTCTGCTCTAATTTGCAATCCGGATAATTAACAGAATTTTTTACATTTCCTTTTTCCAAAAAATCACGGAGCTGTTTTGCTACCATTACTGCACAGTTTCCTTCTGCCTCACTAGTAGAAGCACCAAGATGTGGAATAGCTATAACGTTTTCCATATTAAGAAGCTCATCATCAGGAAAATCAGTTACATATCTGCCTACAACATCATTGGAAATCGCATTTTTAAGATCTTCATTATTTACAATACCGCCACGTGAAAAATTCATTATCCTAACACCTTTTTTCATATGCGCAAATTTTTCAGCATTTATCATACCGCGTGTTTCATTACTAAGCGGCATATGAAGTGTTAAATAATCAGATTTTGCCATCAGTGCATCCAGCCCTTCTGCACGCTGTACATCCCTTGATAATCCCCATGCAGATTGGACAGAAATAAATGGATCATATCCTATAACCTGCATACCAAGATCAAGAGCAGCATTTGCAACCATAACACCTATCTTTCCAAGACCTACAACACCGAGTGTTTTTCCATATATCTCCTGACCTGCAAATTGCTTTTTATTGGCCTCTACAAGAGTCGGCACTTCAGATCCTTTTCCTTTAAGAGTATTTGCAAAGCTTATTCCTGCTGCAACATCACGAGATGCTAAAAGAAGTCCTGCAATAGTAAGCTCTTTTACTGCATTGGCATTTGCTCCGGGAGTATTAAGAACAACTATTCCATTTTCTGAACATTTTTCAATTGGTATATTGTTTACACCTGCTCCTGCACGGCCTACAGCAAGCAATGTTTCAGGAAGCTCCATATCATGCATTTTAAAACTTCTTAATACTATTGCATCAGGATGTGTTACTTCTGTTCCTATTTCGTACTCATCCAGTGGAAAAGTTGCAAGACCTTCAGCTGAAATCTTATTCAATTTTTTTATCTTATACATTGTTTTCTCCTTTTTGTTATAGCCACTAAGAGTTTCGCGCAAAGCGCGAACAAAAACTTAGTGTTTCTTCGTGGTTAAATTTAGTAATTAATATGCGTCAGCACTCCTTAATTCTGTGTTATAAATTTTGAAGCAATAAATCTTAAAGCACTAGTAAAATCAATATTTAAATAAATAATATTTTTAGGAACTATTATTTTTGTATTAGAAAAATTAAGGATCCCTTTTATACCAGAAGAAATTAGCCTGTCTACAACAACTTGCGCCCCCACTTCCGGTACAGCAATTATTCCTAGTTCAATTGATTTTTGTTTAATTATATCCTCCATATTCGTTACAGGAAAAACTTCGATATCTGTTCTGATCCGTTCCAGTTTATTTATATTAGAATCAAATCCTGCAACAATTTCAAAACCGTCTTCTTTAAATCTTTCATAATCAAGAAGAGCTGCACCAAGCCTTCCCAAACCAACAATACATGCTTTTCTTTTTTGATCTAAATGCAGCCTTTTGCCAAGCTCTTTTTTTAAATGCTCTACCTTATATCCCTTTCTTGTATAACTCGTAATATTTAATAAACTTATATCTTTTCTTATCGTATATTCAGTTGCACCTACCCCCAGTGCAAGATCTCTTGATGAAATAAAATCAACACCTCTTTTTTCCAAAACATCAAGATACCCAAAAACCCTGCATATTCTTTCTATTGTTTTATCTGATAAATCCATACGATCCTTTTTTGTGTGAATTATTTCACCAATATATCATTTTAAAACATTAAGTCAACAGATTTTTTGTGGTTTATCACAGATAATGCTTAATATATTTATTATCTTCTAATTACCAGCATGTTACATCATGCATTTTTTAGTGATAAATTTCACTCAATTGATGATTCCTTTGGGTTATTCAGATAATATGTGCCTGTAATATCAATTTAATGTATTATGTGTAATAGGATAGGGCATCAAAATAAAATAGAAAAGATTTCATCTAAACTTATCAGGCGACCACAATAACATTACGTTCAAAAAATGAGGCATTAAAATGAAAGCACTAATAATTGTTGATTTACAAAATGATTTTTGCCCCGGCGGTGCGCTTCCTGTAAAAGAAGGAAATGAAATAGTAAAAACGATAAATGATCTTATGAATGATTTTGATCTTGTTGTAGCCACACAGGACTGGCATCCTAAGGATCACTTAAGTTTTGCAAGCAATCATGGTAAAAATGTTGGAGAGATTATTCAACTTGATGGGCTAAGCCAAATCCTCTGGCCGGATCATTGCGTGCAAAATACTACGGGTGCAGAATTTGTCCAAAATCTTCAAATAGACAAAATTTGTAAAGTTTTTCAGAAAGGAACAGATAAAAATATTGATAGCTACAGCGGGTTTTTTGATAACAGGCACTTCAATACAACAGGTCTTGATAGTTACTTAAAAGAAAAAAACGTTGATGAATTATTCATTACCGGCCTTGCTACTGACTATTGCGTTAAGTTTACTGCACTTGATGCAATCGGTCTTGGCCTTAAGGCCAACCTTATCATTGATGCCTGCAAAGGTGTCGAACTAAATGTTGGTGACATTGATAAAGCTGTTCAGGAAATGAGATCAAAAGGAATAAACATTATAAGTTCAGATGATGTTTTATATAAAACCAGATGATAAATAAAAAAGACCGCCTTAAGGGAGTTTTATTAGGAACAGCTATAGGGGATGCTTTAGGGCTTCCTTTTGAAGGGCTCTCTTCAAATATAATAAAGAAAAAATTTAAAGATAAGGAAACCTTTTACTTTTTCGGAAATAAAGGTGTCGTATCAGACGATACCGAACTTTCTGCTCTTCTTGCACAAAGTCTTCTAAAAAGTAATGATGATCTTTCAAAACTTGTAAAATATTTTAAACGCTCTTTGCTCGGATGGTTTTTAAGACTTCCGTGGGGGATAGGATACGGCACACTTAGATCATGTTTAAAAATAGCTTTTGGCTTTAAAAAAACTGGAGCACCTCTTGGCTCTGCCGGAAATGGCGCTGCAATGAGAGCATCTATTTTAGGAGTATACATAAATGATAACAAAGAAAAACGTCTACTATTCGGCAAAAATGTAGCTGTTATAACCCATCTTGATAAAAGAGCTGTAGAAGGAGCCCAATTTATAGCAGAAGTATCTGCTATTCTTTCTAATTCTTTAAGTTTAAATGATCTTTATCCTGTCATAGACGATGCAAAAACCGTAATAGAAAATAAGTTATTAAATGAAGCTGTTAATAATGCTATAGAGCTTGCAAAAAAAAATACCACACTAGATGAAGCAGTAAAAATTTTAAAAAACACCGGCTACATAGTTAACACAACTGGCCTTGTAACATTTTGTTTTTTAAGTTTCGGTAAAAACCCAATCAATGCAATATACAATATCATACTTGCAGGAGGAGATACTGATACAAACGCTGCTATAATAGGTGCCTGGTTAGGTGCATATTACGGAACAAAATGGATTCCTGAGAAAATGCTTAATAAACTTCAAAAAGGCCCCTTTGGTAAAAAGCATCTTGAAAAACTAGGCACCCAACTTTCTAAAGAAAATGATGCAAAGGTACCAAATTTTTCATGGACCTATTCATTGATAAGAAACATTCTTCTATACCCTGTTATCTTAATAATGGGAGTGAGTATTCTATTTCATAGAAAAAAAATGCCTAAAGTGAGCTAAAATTTAAAGTGCCTAAAGTTAAGGTGTGCTAACGCACTCTGATTATAATATTTAGCAAAAAAATCACGCAAAGAGACACGAAAGTAATAGAAAAAGTAATGACAGTTCATAAACTATTTCTACTATAAGTAATTTTTATCCTCTTATTTTTTTCTTTTTACCTTCTACAGGGTTTGCTTCGCTACGCCCGCAATGACAACATTTTATAACTTAATACTTAGCACTCAATTATATCCGCGAAGCATTCCTTGGCCTATAACCTATTACCTTCTAATTTAAAAACCAAGTTCCGTCCAAATAGGAACATGATCACTTACACCCCGTTTTACGACTTTACCTTTACTTAAGATTTTCATTCCTTTTGTAAATATATGGTCCGGTGTTTTTTTCTTATTTAGCAAATACCATTTTTTAAACGTCCAACCAATATCCTCTGAAGCTATATTAAACTCTTTTTCTATAAAAGGAGCTATTGTCGCCCTGCTATTAGCTTTTGTAAACGTATTAAAATCTCCTGTAACGACACAATGAGTAATATCTTTCGGTATTGAGTTTAAAATAGTTTCCATCTGCTCCTGTCTATCTTTCTTTTTTAAAAAAACCTTTACGTGAACAGAAAAGACCATAAGCTTCTTCTTACTTATCTTTATAGTAGCTCTTACGGCTATCCTTTGAAGATTCTTTTTATTCTTTTGTGGAAGAATTATCTTTTTATCTTTTACAATAGGCCATTTTGAAAGCACAGCATTGCCAAAGTCTTTACCATGTAACGGATGAACAACAGATGGATAATAAACATAATTATATTTTAATGCATGTGCTATTTTATCTACCCCTTCTGGATCCATCTCCTGCAGACAAATTATATCAGCGCAGGCAAGATCCTTTTCTTTTTTAAGCATGTTAATCGCTTTACTGATCTTTTTTGCATACTTTATGTTATACGATATCACCTTTATTTTTTTAGGAGTTTTATTATCAATGCAAGAATGATCAAGGAATGCATACCTTGGCCTTGAAGGATGCGTGTAATTGCGTTTTGATTTATCAATGCTGTATAAATGCATACTTTGTCACTTTATTGTTAACCATTGTTTTTGGTAAAAAGAATATGAGTCCCTTAATTGACGTTTAAAGTAATTATGTTTTCCATCCCCCATAGAAGTAATACCAAAATACTCTTCATGGTCTTTTTTGTCTTTTGAATGAGGCCAGTGCTTTTTTCCGGCATTTTGAACAAAGGGACTGCCATCCATGTACCATCTGTCAAGATAATCAAAAATAACTCCGCCTATACAATTTCCAGCACCCTTTCCAAAAACAGGTGATTTTCCGCCTGCCTTATTTATTTTCATATCTATAAAACATCCTTTGTGATAACTAAGCTGCTGTTCTTCATTATATCCATCTATATTATTGTATGCAAAAAGACCGTACTCAGTAATAACTACAGGGCGATCATAAAGTTTTTTTACCTCATCCCACAGATCCTGAAACCCCATATCTCCCATATAAGAGTTAAGCCCAAGAATATCAATATCTGGAAGATGCTTTTTATAAAGCCTTAAATCCCCTGCATTGTAGCCTTCACATATAGCTACAGGATGATCAGGATCGATCTTGTGGATCATTTTTGCGATCTCATTTACAAGAGAGTAGTACTCCTTAATATGGATCCTTGCATTACATTTTGACCAGAAAGCAATATTATTCTCGTTACCAAGCATCCACATAAGAACATAAGGCTCATCCTTATTATCTTCAACCATTGCACGAACAGATCTTTTTATGTTTTCTCTTTGCTCCTTATTCGTATAATCACAACCTGTTTCATAAGTAACCCCTGCCCCTATTGTCCATGATCCAAGGAATGAGCCCATAATAACACTTATTCCATAATTCTTATGAAGATCTCTTAAAATTTCTTTATTTACAGCATGGTCGAACTGAAGCTGTATTCCTTTGTCTTTACGGTAGATAGTTCCAATGAGAGAATTATCTGAAGGAACATGGTAAAGCCTTATGGTGTTGCATCCCAAATCTTTAAGTATTTGAAAATCACCTACTGGCTTCTCTCCTTCATCTTTAATATTGTTCTTGTTCTTATCAACCCAGACTTCATAAGCAACATCATTTTTATTATTCTTATTGCTATCATAATACATCCAATCATTCATGGTTGCTGTTGCCGGAGATTCTCCTATTTTTACAGGATTAAAAAGTACTCCTTTTATAAAATGTGGTTTACCATCTACTAAAAGCTCCCAGTCACCATTTTCATATTTAACAGCTTTTACCTTTTTCCCACCCAATGTTTTTATGATCCTTTCTGCACAAAAACCATTGTTTACAAATATAAATAAAATTAAAAGAATCGTACTTGAAAAGAAGAGTTTGCGCCTCATTATCATCCTCCGTGGCAATATGTTTGATAAAATTGACAATAGTGACCTTTAATTATACAACATAAATAAGTAAAAACATTGCAAAAACCAAAAACTGCTTGTAAAATATTCCAACTTACAGTATAAAAATAGATTCTTTTTATGGGGCGTAGCCAAATGGTAAGGCACGGGACTTTGGTTCCCGCATTTCCAGGTTCGAATCCTGGCGCCCCAGATAAAAACAGAGGACAGAAAACAGAATACAGAAAAAAAGATAAAATCTATATTGGACAGGCGAGAACCTGGAAATTAAGGTTCGACAAATGCGGCATGAATGCCAAGCATTTGAACTCACCGAAGGAAGTGAGGGAGACCCGAAGGGCGAGCGGCAGAACACCGCGAGTAATCCTGGCGCCCCAGATAAAAACAGAGGACAGAAAGCAGAAGTCAGAAAACAGATAGAAAAATCAGAATAGGATGCTGATTTTTGCAAATACAGTTTTTCCAATTATCCTGTCAATCTGCGTTGATCTGCGTCCCATATACTAAAATCATGAAAAAAAATATTATTGTCACAGGCGGAGCGGGTTTTATAGGAAGCTGTATTGTCGGAAGGCTTAATAGTTACGGTATAGATAATATACTTGTTATTGATAAGTTTAGATCAAATGGAAAAGAGAAAAATCTTAATAAAAAGAAATATTGTGATTTTATTGATAAAGATGATTTTATTGAAAAAATAATAGATAAACCCAATTATTTTCAAGATATCGATACAATCTTTCATATGGGCGCGTGTAGTTCCACACTTAATACTGATATAAAATATTTACAAAAAAATAATACAGATTACTCCATAACGCTTGCAAAATGGTGCATGAAAAAAGACACACGTTTTATTTATGCATCAAGCGCTGCTACTTACGGAGATGGAGATAATGGTTTTACAGATGATCTTGATTCTCTTGAAACACTTAAGCCATTAAATCCATACGGAACATCAAAACATCTTTTTGATCTTTGGATAAAAAAGAATGGGCTTTTTAATGATTTATTAGGAATTAAATTTTTTAACGTCTTTGGACCAAATGAATATCATAAAGGTGAGATGAGAAGTGTAATAAATAAAGCATTTCCAACCGTTAAAGATAAAGGCATTATGAAGCTTTTTAAATCATATAAAGATGGATATAAAGACGGGAAACAAAAAAGAGATTTTATCTATATTAAAGATGTTTTGGAGGTAATGATCTTTTTTTATGAGAATAATAAAATTGCCGGGCTTTTTAATCTTGGTAGAGGCACAGCAGAAACATGGAATAAAATTGCAAACTCAATGTTTAAAGCACTTCGCAAAGAAACAAATATAGAATATATAAAGATGCCCGAAGAGCTGCAGACGCGATATCAGTATTTTACTGAAGCAAATATGCAAAAGCTTAATCTTGCAGGTTATGAAAAAGAATTTACCTCTATTGAAGATTCAGTACGTGATTATATAGTTAATTACTTAAACACTGATGATCCATACTATTAAAAACATGTTGAGTCTTGAATTTTAAATGTTGAGTTAAAAGCAATAAAAATATCAATATAGAAAAGTAAAACCATATTTAATTGATTAAATTTATTTGATAAGTCCGGTTTTATAATAAATCAGAATAAATAATTATTCTCAATTAACTAAAACTTAACACTAAGCATTCAACACTTAAAACTACCACAGTTTTTTCTGTGGCAATACGAGGTTTATAATGGCAAAAGCAGAAGGTAAAATATTTCAATTCGATTCCCCTAAAAGTATTAGAACAGATTTTTTAGAAACATTTTCCTATAAAGGTGAAAAACAACTTGTTGAATATTCTACAAAAGAATTTTCTGCGGTTTGCCCTTTTTCAGGGCTTCCTGATTTTGCTGAAGTAACTGTTAGGTATGTCCCTAACAAAAAATGTTTAGAACTAAAATCTTATAAATACTATCTTATTTCATTTAGAAACGTAGGTATATATCAAGAAGATGTCACAAACAGGTTATTTAAAGATCTAAAAAAAGCCATTCAAGCAAAATATCTTTTTGTAGAAACAGTTTACAACACCCGCGGCGGCATTGATTCCAAATGCCAAATGGAATATGGAAAGAAATAAAAAGACAACTAATTAGCCACAGATGCACACAGATAGACACAGATGGGGGAAGTTTAGTTTTGGAAGAAGAAAGAGATGATTTAAGTGAAAGGATTATTGGTGCTTCCTTTCGCGTGCAGAATAGCCTGGGAACTGGTTTTCTAGAAAAAGTATATAGAAAAGCATTGGTCGTCGAATTAAGTAAAAATGGTTTAACTGTAGAAGAATAGAAAGAAATAAAAATATTTTATAGAGGTATTCTTGTTGGAGAGTATTTTGCAGATATTATTATAAATAATGAGTTTATAGTGGAAGTAAAAGCAGTTGAGCAGATAAATAATATACATACTGCACAATTATTAAATTATTTAAAAGCAACAGGAATTAGAAAAGGATTACTAATAAACTTTGGTCAAACAAAGGTGGATTTTAAACGCTCTGTTATTTAAGAACCGCGTAGCGGAAAATCTGTGTCCATCTGTGTGAATCTGTGGCTAGGTATATTTTCTCTGTGGTGAAATAAATCATGAATAATTACAAATCAAAAGCAGTTGCACTTGTATCAGGAGGACTTGACAGCCTTTTATCTGTTAAGCTTGTCGAAGAACAAAATATCTTTGTTCAGGGTCTTTTTTTTGAAACACCATTTTTTGGTCCAAAAAGTGTAAGAGAAAATTGCGAACTAAATAACATCAATTTAAAGGTAATACCTTGTTTTGATGAATATAAACATATGCTTCTCAACCCTGCAACAGGATATGGAAAGCACATGAATCCTTGTATAGACTGTCATGCTTTTATGTTAAGAAAAGCAGCGGACTACCTAAGGGAAAATGAATTTGATTTTATTATTACAGGTGAAGTCCTTGGCGAACGCCCCATGTCACAAAACAGGAACTCCTTAAACCGTGTTGCAAATTTATCTACTGTTCCTGAGATTGTATTGCGCCCATTAAGCGCAAAAAAGTTAAAGCCTACAAAACCTGAACTGGATGGACTTATCGAGAGGGACAAGCTTGAAGACTTAAGCGGAAGAGGAAGAAAAAGACAAATAGAAATGGCTGAAAAATATGGTATTACAAAAATACCACAGCCAGGAGGCGGCTGCCTTTTAACAGATAAGAATTTCAGCAAGCGTCTTCGTTTTTTAATCGATTCAAAAAAGGATGACCTTACGGAAAGAGATACTCATCTTCTTAAAGTAGGAAGATATATTCATCTTGGAGATGGAGCTCTTCTAATAGTAGGCAGAAATGAAAAAGAAAATGAAATTTTGCAGGAAAAGCATAATAAAGAAAAAGATGTATTACTTGTTATGCTTTCACATCCAGGCCCCATAGCGCTTATTCCAAATGGCGGGATCAATAATGAACACGTTGATTTTTCAGCTTCTGTCTGTACAAGGTATAGTGATGTTGATGAAGGGGAAAAAGCAACTGTTCAAATATCTACACCCTCAAGGCAATTTGAAATTAAAAGCCTTGCCTTAGATGATGAAGAAATAAAGAAAAGATTTATTTAGACGCTAAGAACTTTAGCCACCGAGAACACAGAGTTCACAGAGATATCCTTTTAATACCATCTGTAAGTTTCTTTTTACCAAAATTTATAAGTAAGGCTCTTTTTAACCCTGTTGCTTTGAGATAAGATAGTGTTTGTGCTATTGCTACATCTGGCAATTGTTGTATAGATTTAAGTTCAACTACAACGTTTTTCTCAACTAATAAATCTAATCTTTGTCCTTTAATAACACAATCCTTATAAACTATATCTACTGATATCTGTTTTTTATAATTTATATTTCTAAGTTTAAGCTCATGACAAAGTGCTTCTTCATAAATTGACTCTAAAAGACCAGGACCTAAAATCTTGTGTACTTCTATTGCCGCTCCAATAATTTTATTTGTTATATCGTCCCTTTTCATTCCCTCTGTGTCCTCGGTGTTCTCTGTGGCTAGTTATTTTTTGTATCTTTAGTGGCTGAATTCTCTTCTTTTATATTTATTCTAAATAACTTTCTTTCCCACGGTGACATAAAATAAATATATTCATCATGAAAATGAAATTTTTCAATATAATGTCCTTTATACTGAAAAAATGTATTTATACTGCCATCCTTTTCTATTACATAAATACTATTCCCAAGTTCTCTTGTAAAATAGATATTATTATTAATTACTTCTATCCATTGTATATAAGAAAATAAGTTCTCTCCGTATTCTCTATTTTGGTAGTATGTTTTTAACAGTTCACCTTTAACACTAAAAACCTGAAGTCTTCCTGAATAATCACATACATAAATTTTGTCATTATTACAAGTGATGCCTTTTGGACTCTCCAAAGTACCTATATCAAAACCAGAATCAATAAAATTTGTATCTATTGTTTGAAATCTGCTCACAGAATTATTCCAGAGCTTATATATAACTTTTGTTTTAAAAGAAATTGATTCATAATATTCTTTTCCAATTCCTTTTCTTCCAAAAAAATCAACAAAAGTTCCGTTTATACTATAAAAAACTATTCTTGCATTTCCTGAATCTGATATTGCTAATGTTTCTTCATCAATAAATGTAATCCCATAAGGTTCCTTTAACTTACCCTTTGCTTTCCCGTACCCACCCGCAATCCAAAGTATTTTTCCTGACATATCTATAGCAATTATTCTATGGTTATACTTATCAGTTATATACAAAATGTCATTTCTTGATATAACATCTATTGGGTAATGAAAAGCATTCTTATCAAGATTTATAACTTTCACAAAACTGCCATCTAAAGAAAATATTTTTAATTTGTTATCACATTCATCTGCAACAATTATTGAGCTATCCGGTAAAATATTAAATGAGGATGGTCCTTGTAAATATTCTTCATTAATGATAGTTTGCACTTTTTTACTATCACAGGGAATTTTGTTTGTTAATATTGCTTTATTTATAATTTTTTTAACCACGAATTTCACTAATTTTTATTGCTTCTCTTTGCAAGTTTATAAGTTCTTTTTATGAGATTTCCTGTTATTCCTGTGTATAGAGTTCCTTTTTTCTTATTGGTTAGTATATAAAAATAATAATATTTCATCTATCTTTTACTTTTATTTAGATCCCTGCTAATCCAGGGATGACACCATTCTTTACTTTTTATTCGCATCTAATTTTATAATATCGCGCGGAAGCGTTCCTTAACTCAATATTCAACACTTAACACTCAACATTGTTTTTTAGCATCTAATTTTCTCAGCGTCAATTCATTGCAATTCGCGTTAATTCGCGTTTAAGCTCTTTTATCCTAATAGCTAATGTGTGATTTTTAAGTACTTCTTCATGAGCATTTCTTGCTAATTTTTCTAAATAACTATTATCCCTACAAACACTATTTATTTTTGTTCTTAGTTCTTTAGAATCACTAAGATTAATATCTATTATTTGCTCTGCCTCATTGTTTAGCTTTTTAATAGCATTCGCACCTTCTGCAATAGCTACTGCTCCATTTGCCATTCCTATTAAAAGCCTCTCATGCAGGCCTTCTATTATCTGAGGGGGTTGAATATGTAAAATTAGATTTGACCTTTGAAATATTTTATTAGATTCCGTTGCATCAACTAAACCTACATAATCGATTCCATCCTTTTTGTAATCCTTCCAATTTTCATCTCCCCATACTTTTAATCCAATCCCTTTTAATGCAAGAGCTCCTTGTAGTTTCTTTTTATATCGTAAAAACCTTTCTGCCCTTACATAAATAAAGGCAACTGCATATTTGTATCTATCAGGCTCAAGACTGACATTGTTTTCTTTTATAGCTTTTTCTATTTTCTCCCATAAATTTTCATGCGGGTTTTTAAAGCAATGTTCCACAACTTTTAAACATATATCATAAAATATTGGAGGCATTTCTTTTTTCCACTGGGGAAGAAATTTATCTTGGTTCTCACCTATTGAACTTAAAAAACTTATTTTTATATCTCTTTTGTTTCTCAAACTTTCAAAGGGAAGTATTTCATTTATCGATATGGCATGTAATAAAACAAAACTTTTTGCAGAAGGGTAATATTTTTTCACCCATTGATCGTTCATACTATCAGGACATGCAAGATAGAAATCAGGTAATGATAAAAATGGTTCAAACTCAGGGAAATGAGATATTGCAGAATCCACAAGCCAGCTTACAAATTTACAATTCCAAAAAATATGGATTGGTATTTTATCATTACCCTTCGGAACATTTATAAGCCCCCATGGAGTGAATCCGATAGCAAGATCAGGTTTCCAATATTTAATATCATGAATTTCTTTTACTGCTTTATCAATATCAGTTAGATCAATAATCCTTACATCACTGCCTTGTCTTTTAAATGCAATCGCTAGATCATCACTGAGTTTGCGCAGCATATTAAATTGTGCAGAACCTTTGAATATGACTACTTTATTGAATTTCATATGGGAATAATTATTTTTGACAGGATAAACAAAAGCACATCTTGTAAATTAAATTGTTAATTTCAGTCCAAAGCATTTCAAATTTCTAATTCCAACTTTCACATTTTTTTACAACATATTTCCATCAACAGTAACAGCCAAATGTTTTTCTGGAGCAACTTCATCAAAAAAAGATATTATGTTTTTATAGCCTGCGCCATTTTTATTATTCACAGGAATAATAAAATAGTGATTATCATGAATATCAAGCGCCCTAAAAAGATTCTCATAATCAAATTCATCACCCTCTACAATTATTTTATCTGATTCAGAAAAATCAGATTCTAGTAAAGATTCTTTATTTTTGGTTGCCACTATTGTAATTTCAGGTAAATATACATTTTCTGGTAAAGTAGCAATTATCTCATATAAATGTTCTTTAAAACTACTATATAAAATAAATATTCTATTCTTTTCAATTTTAGGCCTTATTATTTTTATAGATTCAGAATCAAACTCTTTATCTCTCATATGAATATGAACACGCCATGTTCTTTGTGCCTTTTGCAAAGCATCTTCTAATTCTGAAGCACTTAGATTATCGGTCCTTATAACTGCTTTTGTATAACCTGTATAATCTTCCCACTTAGTTGATTCAATATATCCTTTTTCATCAAGTTCTTTATAATAATCACTTCCCGGAAACGGAGTAATAATAGAAAATTGCACTGTATCAGGGTCAAGCTTTAGTGCAAACTTTATGGTTTGTTCTATAGTTTCCTTTGTTTCTCCTGAAAGACCAAATGCAAATGTAAGATGTACTTTTATTTGAAGTTTTTTTGTAATGTTTACTATTTCTTCAACTTTTTTCAGATCAAGTGCTTTCCCGCAATTATTAACAAGATCCTGAGAACCAGATTCAACTCCATATTTTATGGAATAAAGCCCTGCTGACCTTAATGCAATTAACTGCTCCTCATCCATGGTATCAGCTCGAGCCATTACAGCAAAAGGAAGACGAATTTTTGATTTTTTTATAGCTTTAGCAAGCTCCAACATTCGTTCTTTTCCTATATTAAATGTGTCATCATCAAAATAGTATGATTTAAAATGCCATTTCTTTTTACAATATGCGATTTCCTCAGCAACATCTTTAGGATTTCTTGACCGGTAGCTTCTACCACCATACATTAACTGCGGCCATAAACAAAAATTACATTTAAAAGGACATCCTCTGCTTGCCCATACCTGAAGACTTGGCATTGGTAGTCCTCCTACAAGATCAACATACTTTTCCATAGGCAAAAGTTCACGCGCAGGCCATGGAAGACTGTCTATGTTTTCTATTACCTTAGCAGGCTGGTTTTTAATGATCCTTCCAAGATCCCTGTAGATAAGACCATCTACAATTTTTAAATGCGTCTCTTCATGTTCAAGTTCGTTTATAAGATCACGAAGGATATATTCATATTCACCATAAATTACAAAATCCACAATTTTATTTGCTTCTAAAAACCCCTCTTTCTGCATGTGATAGTGAGGCCCGCAAAAAACTATTTTTGCATCTTTACAAATACTCTTTATTCTTTCTGCATAATGAAGATCAATAAGAATAGTTGGAGTTGATACTTCCTGCACTACAACATCAGGATATATCTCCATAACACGGGCCAAAAACTCAACTTCGCTTAATTGCTGCGCAATCGCATCAATCACATGCACAATGTGTCCCTTTTTCTTTAAAACAGCAGCAGCATAAGCAAGATAAAACGGAAACGGCATGTATTGACAATGACTTGTATCCTCTGGCATCATTTCAAAATGAGGCCAGCGGGAACCTGCCCTTACACCATAATAGCCCTCTTTTTGCCACGGAACATTTGTAAGTAATATTTTCATATATTTAATTTAGCCACAAATTCACACGAATTAACACAAATATTGTAGGTTCTTATTATATTAAGTTTACACTTAACAATCAATTTCACATTTAATATTAGAAATTAAAAATTTAAATTCTATCAAATGTGTTGGTTTACGTTTTAATCGTATTTAAAAATCTACTTCACTTTAGTCAAGACTTTTATGAACTACGCTTCATTTTAGTCAAAGAGGATTCGCGCAACTCCTCTGATCCTTTTCATCTGCGTCCAATTACTACTATCATCTGCCACAGACTCCTTAATTTCACACTCAAAATTCAAGCACTCAACACTTTTTTACCTCGAATTCTTTTCATCTGCATTAATCTGCGTCCAATTTCTCATACTTGGAGTCTTGAGTCCTGCTTCTAATATCACATCTTCTGCAATGACCTTATAATCAATCTCTTTTAGACAAAACATTTCTTTCGGACATTCCTCCCAGCCGTATTGCTTACATGGCCTACAGGGAACATCTTCTACATAATATGTTTTACTCTCATTTAAAGGCATTGATGTAAATAAAGGGCTCGGCCCTATTACACAAAATACTTTTTTATCCAAAGCACTTGCAAGATGAAGGATTCCAGTGTTTATTCCAATAACATATTGATAATCTTTAACAAAACCCAAAAGATCATTCATATTAGAATAATATTCAACTAAAGATACTTTTTGTTTTATATCATCAGAAAGCTTATTCTCTATCTTATAATTATATTCATTTGTCGAATAAATGGTAACTTTTACTTTTTCTTTTAAAGAACTGTTTATCTCCTTTATCATCATAACTAAATTATCAGATGATATTTTTCTATGGATCCATCCACTGCACGGAACCATCAATATTTCTACTACCTTTTTATCAATTGAAGAACTTACGGGTTGCTCTAATTTAGGATATGCTCGGTTTTCAGTATTTACATTTAAGGACTGCAAAACAGGATATAATGCATAATCTACAAGATCTTTTTTAGCTTGATGAGTTAAATGTTTATTGCAAACAAATGAGAAGGGATGATAAAACATTGGTGATGGATATCCAATACGTTTCGGGATTCCCAAAAGAAGCGATATTAATTCAAACCTGTTTTTCCCGGGAAACATAATTGCAGCTTTTTCAAATCTCATCAAAAACACAAATCTTACAACTAATATTATTTTAGAGAATATACTCTTCTTCAATAAAACATATTTTATTCCGGATTCATTTTCCAGAAGAGTAGCATACTCTTCTTTTAACAGAACAGTTACTTTACTTCTATTTATTTGATCAAGACTTTTAACTGCTCTTATAGTAGAAACTGTATCACCTAAGTAATCTATTGAAATTGCTAAAACTGTATCTTTTTTTCTCGGAATCTTTTTAAAAGTGAAATCTATAACTTTGGCAAAGCATACAATACACAGTAGCAACATCTGCTTGATCTGCCATAATATTGAGGGCTTTGTTATGTTAAGATCTTGGTCAATAAAAATTATTTTTTTTCTATTGGTAATGCTGTTGGCAACTTTAAAAACATTATTATATCCAAAAGCACCTTTGTTACTGCACGGAATTATTACTCGTTCATAATCAGTTTTTTTGAATTCTCCAATTTTTCCTCTTAAGATATCATTTAATAAAAACTCTTTTTTACCTGAATACGAAATAATATTATTTACCAATTCTATTTTCTCATATCTTTTTACATCATCTTCATGAACAAATATATCAGGTGTTGCAGCATATTTATTCTGCACATAATTTACTATTTCTTCAATATGCGCAAAAAAACTAGATCTGAATATAAGTATCTTCATATGTAGTAATTAACCACGAATTACACTAATTAACACAAATTAAATAAAGCTTTTGCATCTTACTTTTTATTAGCGTTCCTTCGCGTTCTTAGCGGCTCCCCCTCTGTGTTCTCGGTGGCTAATTCTTTTCTTTATTTTATGTTTTTAAGACATTTAGCCTGTTTTTTATATCGAATGACATAAGGCTTAAGTTTGGAAATAATTTAGAAAACTCTTTTTCTATTTTATGATAACCGTATCCAGTTGCATTATTCCAAATAAATACTACCTGGCTGATATCCTTTTTATCAAATTCTTCCCTTATTGTATTTTTAAGCTCCTTTACCTGAAACTGCTTACCCCAGTTAAGTTTTACAATTTCAATATTTTCGTCTATATATTGATCGTTGTTTTCGTTTACAAAGACAACGATACTTGAATGAACAGCTTTGGGAATTAAACTTAAAAATCTATTTAAATCCTCAGGCCTGGCTGTAAGGAATACGCCCAGTTTTCCTTTAAGAATAAGGCTTGAGATATTTATACTTATATGGTTTCTCGTTACAAATCTTGCATAAACAAATTGTAAAAGAGAACATACATAGGATAAATTTAATTTTCTCTTCTGTTTATTTAGTGATATAAAAATATCTTTTGTTTTAGACGCAGCATCTTGCCAGTTATATTTTCTAATGATTTTTTCCTGTTTCATTTTCATATACGGATAAATATTTTTCTTCGAAGTCAGCAATTCATGAGCCTTTTCTATCCATTCATCTACCATATCAGAAAAGATTACACCTTCCTTAAAAAGTTTTTTAACTGTTGGTGATGGATAAGCAATAGCAGGTAAATATCTGGCACATGCTTCTAAAACAGGAAGACCAAAACCTTCATAAAGTGAGGGGAACAAAAGAATACTCGCGCCATCATACAAACAAGGCAATTGTTCTTTTGTGACTTTATCAATAAAGATCACATCATCTTTTAATTCATTTTCAACAATAAAATCAAAATCTTCTTTTTTTAAAGTTCTTTTTAGGCCAAGTGCCACTAACTTTTTATTAACACCCTTTTCTTTTAATCCTTTTATAGTTTTCAATGCTAAAATAAAATTCTTCTGATGAGCAAAGCTTCCTACATACAGCAAATAATCACTTGGCAATCCCAGCTTATATAATAATTTACCAAGCTTTCCTCTATCACAGGGAAGCAGAAATTGTTTATTAACTCCAAGGTAAACAGTTTCTATTTTTGAGGTATTACCAGGAAATAACTTATTTATATCATCATAAGTAGTTCTTGAATCCACCATGATAAGGTCAGATTTATTAATAGAAAAAGCAAACTGTTTTTTATAATATTCGTAATCACCCTCAAATCCTTCATACATAAGCGGAGTAAGATCATGAATAGTTACAACACATGGTATAGGGCATCTTTTTATAATCCCAAAATTTCTCGGATTGAAGTAAATATCAGCATCGCATTTTAAAAGTTCACATGGCGCAATAATCTTTTCCCATGCATCATTGCTAACAGCTCTTACAACTCTTCTTTCATGAGAAACTTCCCTAAATTCGTCAGGAATATCATCGTCACTTATAAGCACAATTGAAAATCTTCTATCTTTATATATCTCATCAAGAAGGTTATAAAGATATACCCCCATCCCCATTTCAAGGGTAAGATCCCTAACATCAACTGCGATTCGTATTCTCTTATTATTCATAATTAAATAAAGGTTTTAGGTTCAGGGTTATAGGTCTTAGCCTTTTTTAAACTAGAACCCAACACTTAGTTACTAGAACCTATTCTTTTCAGCAGCTTAGCTGCTTTTTTATGCTCTGGTATATACTTAAGGCATTTTGTTAAATATTTTATTGCCGCTTTCTTTTTGTTTTCTTTAATTAGTATCTCAGCAATATGAAAACAAGCTCCACCGGCAAGTTCTTTTCCAACACCTTTTTTAAGCAGTTTACTGCTCTTCTCCAATACTTTTTTGAAAAGACTAATTGAATTACTTTTCGAAGCAATGTTGTATTTTTTAAGTATATCTGTACATAATAAAGCTGATCCAAAACCTCCAAAAACAACTCTTCTGCTGATTTTTTTGAGCAGCTTTTCAAGGTTTTTTCCATTTATCCATTTTTTTTGAAACAATTGAGTATCTTTTAAATCTATTTCATTTATATCCTTTCTTTTATTAGCTGCTTTTCCTATTAAATGTATTACCTCACAACTATAACTTGAAACGACTCTTATACCCTTCTTCCAACACATCAAACAAAAATCTGCATCTTGATAATATTTAGTAAACTTTTCATCAAAACATAGTTTTTTCTTCTTTGTGGCATCTAGATCAATTAACATCACCGCGCTGCATACATATGGAAAGGCAGCATTTTTCTTAATTTTTTGCGTATAATGTGCAGATCTCCCATCAAGTAAAACATATCCGCCTGAATGATTAATAGTTCCATCAGGGTATTTATGAATGCAACCTACTATACCGGCTTTTGCTCTTTTGGAAGTATCTAATAATTGCTTTAACCAATCTCTTTTTACAATAACATCATCATCAAGAGTTACAAAATACCTTGTTTTAGTCTTTCTTATTGCCTTATTTATCTCTTTTGCATGATTAAAATCTAACGCATTATTATTATCAAAGATCAACAGTTCATAATCATCCGTATTATCAATCACCGATTTAAGACATCTTTTAAATGTTCGCGATGATGAATCCGGCGTACAAATTAGTATTGTGCAATGCATAGGTTCTGGGTAATAGGTTCTAGTAAAATCTATTTTAATTTATTGATAAGACTTCTCAACATTTTACCAATTTGATCTAGTTCATCTAATATATCATTTTCTATTCCATTTTTTATATAATCGAGTTCTTTTGATATCATAATTTGTGTTTCTAATTCAGAAATAGATCCTAAGGCAATATATAAAAATTGAATATATTCTTTTTTGGAATGTCTTGATTTACCCTCTGCAATATTTGAAGGAATTGAAATCGCTGCCCGCCTCATTTGACTCACTAATGTAAATATTTCTTCCTTTGGATACTTTTTGGTAACTAAATAAACTTCTTTTACTATTGATATAGATCTTCTCCACACGTCCAGATCTTTATAACTCTTTACCATCTATGTTTTCCTTTCTTAACTCTAGTGCCTAGAACCCAGCACCTAGAACCTTTCTTTTAGTTGTGACCATCTTAAATCTTCCATTCTGTAATGAAGCGGATCCTCAATATCCTCACCCAACGTTGCTATAAATTCTTCTCCACCAAAACTTTTAAGATACTGAGGATAAATTCCGTCACAAATACTTTTATTGGCACAATCACTGCACTGAGATATATAACTATTAACGCTTGTCTGTTTTTTCATAAGATAATTTTTAATTTTTTCCTCATCTGAATTTCCAAAAACACCATTTTCCTCTGCTTCGCTCAATGACTTAGTAACTTGTTCATTTGAAAGCCTTTCTCCTGAAACACAGTCCCACTCATAAGGATCATACTGCCATTGCATAAAATTACAGATATGTTTTTCATAGCCTTTCATAAAACAAAGCGGCATGTAACGAACATTCACCCAAATACCGTTTGACATTAATTTATCAATCGCATATTTTGCAGCTTCAGCCATTTTAGTGTAATTTACTTGAAAATCCTGAACATTTTCTTGAGCCCAGAGCGTACCCTCATGAGGATTAAAAGCGATTAAATTAGCGATCCTCGGTTTTACTCGCAACAGCCAACTTACAATTTCTTCTATATCATTACATGAATAAGAGGTAAGAGTCGTATTTGTTCTAAAAGAAAATTCATTTTTATTTAACATTGAGAGCGTCTTTTCAATATTTTTGAATGCTCCCTTCTTTTGAACAACATTATCGTAAAAATCATTTATTCCATGGATACTTATTAAAATATCCTCTAATCCTGCATGAATAAGTTTTTCTATAGTTTCTGTTTTTTGGGCATTTGTAATAATTGTAGGTTTAATACCATTTTCGTTTGACAGTTCAATTATTTTTTCAATATCAGGGTGTATGGTCGGCTCTCCACCCGTTATATCAACATATTCCAAATGATATTGGTTTTTAAACCATTTAATAGTTCTTTCGATACTATCAAAAGATGTGTGTGTTTTACCTTTTTCATAAAGATAATAACAAAACTTGCACTTTATATTACAAAGCTTTGTTATCCAAATAACACCACGTCTACATATCGGTCGATTGTGCTTACTAATTTGTGAATTATTTTTTGTTGTCATCGTAACCTATATATTTTTTGTAACTAAGTGAGGTTTTATAGTACTTGGCATTAGGTCGTAGCTTTTAAAAACTAAAACCCATGTACCTAGAACCTAACACCTTTTGCAGTTATTATGCTGCAAATTGCTTTTTCTAATTTATCACCACATTTTTCCAAGCTATACTTATCCCGCACAGTTTTTGCAGCTTCTTTTCCCATTTTTTCTCTTAAGTCTTTGTTCTTTATTAATTTTAAAAGCTTTTCCTTAAAAGCTTGCGCATTATTTGCAAGAAATCCGTTTTTTCCATCTTCAATGACATGAGTTAGTTCTCCAATATTACTTGCAACACAGGGTATACCTGATGCCATATATTCAAAGAGTTTTGTAGGGCTTTTTGATCTTTCATAATCCCTATCTTTTTCCATAGGGAAAACACCAATATCAATAGAAGATAAATATTTCGGAATTTCTTTATAAGACATCCAATCATTAAAGATTACATTTGCTATTTTGTTATTAACTACATATTCTTTCACATAATCCTCAAAAGTTCCTTCGCCGGTAATTTCAAAACTGATATTATTTCCATTGTTCTGATTTTGGACATCATTTAGAATATTTAAAAAATAATAGAGCCACTCTGCATTAATCTTGTAGATTGTTCCCATCCATGAAATAGTAACCAAATCATCTTCTTTAACCTTTTTTTCATTTAGAAAATCCTTTGTATCAACACCAGTTGGTATGTAAAAGACCTTTTTTGTACTTAACAATTGAAAATGATCTTTTAAATATTTTGATGCTGCAATTATAAATAAGCTTTTTTTTATTAAATGCTTTGTCAGCCAGTTAAACCGCAAAAAGGGAAACATGTTTATTCTATGAAAAAATTCAGGAAATGTAGTTTTATCCCAATCATCATAATCGATTATAAATCTTCTACCTGAACCAAGTGTCGCAAGATAAGCCGCTATTGCCGGAAAATCAATTTTTTGAAAATAGTATATATTAATGTTTTTATATATATACATTATGCGAAAATAAGCGTTTACAATGAGCATGCACCTTCTAAAGTCATAAAACCGTGATAAAGTTGAACCATCGTCTTTTAAAAAACGGTCGTGAAGGTCATAAAAGCTCATGCTGTTTGCATTATAACCTCTTCTTTTCAAAACGTTTGCAAAGTTATTGCATCTCACCCTGTATGAAGCAGAATACTTTCCGCCCATACCCAAAAAGAGTATACCTTTAGCATCTTTTTTTATAAGCCTTGAACATAAATTGATAAGTATTACTAATGGAATAAATGAAAGAGCAATAAAAACACATCCAAACAGATCTGCAACATAAATAAAAAAGTCCAAAATACCTTTTAACAAAAAAACAGGCCAACTTAAGGCCTGTTCTTTTTGATCAGGATAAACACCAACTCGTCTCTTTGCCTTAAAAAGAAGCGTAAAAAGCTCTACTCCAAAGTAACCTTTACGCAATGGGTTATTGTAAAAGAAAACTATTCTTTCATATTTTTGTTTTCTTATCTTTTTTATTAAAGAAAAATCAAAAGATGATATCCTCGGCTTAGAATAGGTATATAGATTTTCATATTTAATATTTTCTAAACCATCTTTGTCCTTGGAAAGAATATCTGCTTTTTCATTATTAGTTTCATAATACTTCTGAAACTGCTCTCTAGGACAAGTTATTATGTATAATACTTTCATATTAATTTTAGCCACAGATTCACACAGATGGACACAGATATTCCGCTATGCGATTCTTAAATAACATCGCGCTTAAACTTCACCTTTGTTTTTTATTTTGTTGTGCATCGATTATCTTTCTTTTTTTATTTCTATTTTTGCTTTTAACTTAACACTCAACACTATTTATTTACCCTCTGATCTCCCAAATCTGCGTCCAATTACTACAATCATAGTGCTTTAGCACTCCATAACTCAACATTCAAAACTCAGCACTCAAAACCGCCTATCCCTCTTGTTTAATCCTGAGCGAGCATCGTGAGTCGAAGGAGTGCTTTTGTATCGTGCTTAAAGTCCGCCGTGGCGGATGGGCTAATTCTCTTCTTTTTTATCCGCGACCTTCTGCGTGCAATTCGCGTTTATTCGCGTCTAACATTTTAACTGTTCTAATCTTTCTTTTGCTTTTAAATGATTTTTATTGAGATTGAGACATCTATTAAAACATATTTTTGCATTCTTAAAGTTTTTCTTATGAAGATCTATTTCGCCTAAATGGTAATACACTCCGGGTATCAGGTTTGAAACAGATTTCATATTAAATAGCTTCTTAAACCATAGTAAAGATCTTTTATAATCAAAAAGTCTTTTATATATTGATGCCATCATATATATTTCAACAGATTGTTTATTTTTCTTCTTATCCAGTATTTTTAGTGATTTTTTTAGATATTTATTCCGCATTGTCTTATCACGCTTTTTCTCATAACTATCTGCAATATCATAATTAATCCTATACAAACAATCCTGTGGAATAAGTGACTCTTTTAACTGATTACTTTCTTTTTCGATTCGGCCAACAGTTTTATTGTTTCCATTCATATAATTTTTTATTGGACTATATCTTGTCCTTATAAACGGGCCATCTTCATTTCGAATATAATCTGAGTGTATTTTGCCCTGCCATCTTTTTAAGAATACTTTTCTGTTCTCATCTAATCTTTTGAATCTTTCAATACCACTCTGCGATTCGTGATGTGTAAGTACGCTTTTCGGTTGGTAAACAGCTCTATATCCTTTTTTTCTTAACTTGACACAAAAATCAATATCTTCCATACCGTTCCAGTATTTTTCATTAAAGCCACCCAATTTCTTAAAAACATCCTTTTTCACTAAAAGGCATGCTGCTGTTAAGGCATGATAAACTTTTTGCTGATTTGCTTGTTTAAATCCAGATGGTTTTTTGTAATAAAGATGAAGACATAGCAACTTATCATTCAATCTTTTGTCTTCAAGGAATATCAGCCCAGCATGCTGTATCTTACCATCGGGGAACAATAGCTTGCTCCCTACAGCAGCAACTTTTTTATCATTTTCAGCTGTTTCCAATAATGGTTGAAGCCATCCTTTTTTTGCTTCAACATCATTGTTAAGAAAAACGATATATTTCCCCTTTGATATTCTTACACCCTGATTACAGGCTCTTGCAAAACCAGTGTTTTCCTTGTTTTTAATTATTTGGAGGCAGGTTGTCTTTTTAATAAATGATTCTAATTCTTTTTCTGTTTCATCAGTCGATCCATTATTTATTACAATTATTTCATAGTTTTCTTTTTTGGTATTTTTTATGACTGATTCTATGCATGTTTTCGTTAACTTAATTTTATTAAAGACAGGTATAATTATGCTTACTTTTGCATTTTTAGTTAATTCTTCAATATAATCTGCTGATTTTTTGTGTTCTTTATTATATTGTAAGGATTTCTTGAATAGGCGTAGTGCACTGTCTTTATTTCTTTTTTTTAATTCTATTTCTCCCAAATGAAAACAAGCTCCAGATTTTAATTTACTATTTGATTTATTATAAGCTATTGATTCAAATTGTTTTTTAGCATTTTCAATGCTACCAATATTTTTTAATAATGAAGCAATATTGTAAATATCTAAAAGATTATTCCATTTACTTTTATTAAGAAGATCTATTGCTTTTGAAATATAGTATTTATTACTTTTGTGTTTTTCTAATTTGTCTTCAATTTCAGCAAGATAAAGATAACTTACTATTTTTGTTTTTGCATTAATAGCACTGTTAGCAATATTTTTTATTGTGTTTTCGCAATTTTTTGATGGAAATGTTATTTTATATAGGTGAAGAATTGAATCAAGCTCATTATTTACTATATTTATATTGCTATTTTTAATACCTTTAAAGAGATTAGCATGATTAATAACTGCTCTACCCAGCATATATTTATCTAATTTATTTTTACTGATTAAATTTTTCTTTTTAGGCTGAACGTAAAGTGATCTCGTAAAACATTTATAACTGTCAAAGTTTTTCTTTATTAGTTTTTTAACTGAAATATTGTCTTTTCTGATATTGTCTTTGAACTTTCTGTATTCTTTTTGTTCGATTTCTTCTATTCCATCTTTTGCAATATAAGTATCCTGGTCAATTTCAGCTGCTTTCCCTGAAGGCAGATGTATTCCGATATTTTCGTCCTTCATATAAGCGCAAAGTTTTCCGGATAGTTTCAGGCGATAACAGTAATCAAAGTCTTCTTCTCCATAAAGCCCATAATCCTCACACCAGTAACCTATTAATTCACGTATTTTTTTCGGGATAAGGATACACGCACCACCAATATTGCTTTCCTGTAGTATCCTGATAGTATGACCATTGATTTTATTTGATGGATAGCTTTTAGGCTCAAAATTGTAACCAACAGCTCCAAGAAATGGAATATGGTTGATGTCATCAACCATATTTTTGAGCCAATTTTTCTTTTTAACGACAATATCATTATCATATTTAAGATAATATTGAGCCCTAGATTCACTTTGCCAAGCCATATTTGATGCTCCGGCGATGCCGATATTTTTCTTAAGAAGAATCAGATTTTTAATGATCCCTTCGCTATGCAGGGACTTTAGATAATCTTTCGAGCCATCCTGACTATTGTTATCAGCAACCGTCAAAACGTATGGAAATGTTGTGTGTTTTCGGATGGATGAAATAGCTTTTTGGGTGAACTCAAGACGATTATATGTCACCATGCCGATATTTACATATTTTATATTAAACTTATCTTTCATTAATAAAGGTAATTGCTGTTCAGCAGATACTCATAACGTTTTTATAACAATTTATATGGAAATGAATCATTATTATGTTTCTTAAAATTTATTGGAAGACCAGGATAATTAAATGGAGGCTGTGGATATTCCTCAAACGGAATATTTTTAGATATACCATCTTTGCTTCCATACCAGCATTTTGGACGTTTTAGAGAACACATAAAGTGACTTATAAATGCCAATTGGTCGAAGTTTTTCATTAACTTTATTTTATTTACCAATTTATTAGGTGATTTGTGATTAATATAGCCCAAGACATCTTTAAAATCTTTTAGCCATATTTTGCTAATTTTATTTCTTAGATGGTTTGCTTTTTTATCAATATATTTCTGCTCATATCTAAAAACATCGAATCCAGAAACAGATACATTTTTAATATTGTGGATAAATTGCAATGGATGTCGTGAAATATCATTTAAAAGATTACGGTTTTCTAGGGGATCTGATTTTAAATCATACAATTCTTCCTGTTTACCGGTTATGGCAGTATAAGGACTATAGTGTGCCAAATATTTCCAATTATCATCAACTACCATAGTTACACGATGAGGCTGTATTTTGTATTGTGTGTCTGCATAAATTGATCTTGGAGGAGATATTTCATTTTTTAAAAGTAAATCATAAAGTTGAGTCAAGCTATATGCATCATTACATACCGCTGTTTTATCTGAAGTAATAATACATGGTACTCTTACGTTTTGCTCATATAAGAAAAATGCATGTGAAAAAAGATGTCCGTGTTCACCATTTAAAAACCCGTGATCTGAATAAAAAACAACAGTCGTATCATTGAAATTTACATTCCTTAGTATTTCACCAATAGCCCTATCGTCTTCCTTTACATATCTTTCCATAGGATGTACATTATTTGGATCAACACCTCTTTTTTCAGGAGCAACATTATGAAAGAATATGAAATATGGTTGCGAAGCTTTTTTAATAAGCTTTATGAGATATTTGACCGCGATATCACTTGCCAAATATTCTGGAATCACTACTTTTTCAGCATCATTTCCCATGTATATCCCTAAGCCCCAATTATTAATAAAATTCTCAGGATAAATAATATAATTCTTGTAACCATTCTTTTTCATTTTATAAAATATATTATTTCTAAAATATTGTGGGTTCACTTCTGGATATCTGAATCTTTTAAATTCATGAGGGTACTTGCCATTGATAACAGAACTTAAGCTCATTACTGTTGAAGCAGATGGGCTATACATTTTATTAAAAAGAATTCCTCTTTTAGCCAGTTTTGATATATTAGGTGTTGGGTAAATTCCACCGAAAGCTTCATATAAATCTATTCTTCTATAATCTATTGAAAACATTATAATATTTTTTTTTGGTTTTAATTTGATCATTTATCCTTAATACTCCCTTATAAAAAGATAATAATATTAATATATTGTTTTTATCAAATTATCTAATTCGCTAGTTGAAATAGTTCTCGGATTATTTTTCATTTTACCTTGATTTTCACCATTCTTAACCAGCACTTTTAAATCCATTTTTCTTACATGTAATTTAGATAATTTTGTCTCTAAGCCAATTTTTCTCATGATATTTAATATTTTATTTTTAGCATCTTTAGCCAACAAAGCACCTAAGCTTTCCAATAATTCAGTCGTTTTATTTTTAGCAAAAATGATCCCTCTTTTATCCTGAATATTTAAAGGACTAATATTACTATTCAGCTCAATAAAATATGGTAACGTCAAAGAAACTGCATGGCCATGAGGAATTTTAAAATCAGAAGTCATCGAATAAGACAAAGCATGAGCAACATTTGTCATGGCAATATTAATCGCGCGTCCTGCATAATTGCTGGCTAAAAGCATATTTTTCCTGGAGTTCCTATCGGGCTTTGTTACAGCTTTAACAATATTCTTTAAAGACAATTCTATGGCTTTTTTACTATACTGTCTTGATAGTGACGTAGATTTAACCGACCAGAATGATTCAATCGCTTGACATAAGGCATCCATTCCGGTGCAAGCAGTTATATAACGAGGTAAGCTTAAAGTAAAAGCAGGATCGAGAATTACATATTCAGGTAAAATTAAGTTATTAGATAAGGAATATTTTGTTTTATTTATATAAATTGTTGAAAAATGTGTCGACTCGCTTCCTGAGCCTGCAGTGGTAGGTATGATTAAAGTTTTTATTTTTTTTAAAGGAACTGGCCAATTCCCTTTAATAGCTTCTTCTGGTTTCACATCATTACAGGCTAAGACAGAAATTGACTTAGCGACATCTATTACACTACCTCCTCCAATCCCTATTACAAAATCACATTTTTGTTTCTTGAATAATGCTATCCCACGTTTTAATTGGATTAACTTTGGATTTACTTCAAAATCTGAATATTGTATATAGTCATATTTATTTAATATCTTCGATAAACTATTTTTTGCGCCGCAATTTACAAATGACTGTTTTCCCGTTACCAGACAAATCCTCTCAGGAAATATTTCTTTTAGAATGCCCTTTAATTTCTTATAAGAATCATATCCTGAATATATTTTCTGTCTCATTTATTTATCTTTCAAAAAAGACATAAATATCTTTTTATTCTCAACGGGTTTTAAATCAGGTCTGCCCAAATCATCTCGAGAACCTGGTTTAATATGAATTTCCATAAATCCAGGACCTTGATTAAAAATAAATTGATCCATCTGGAAGATTAATTCATTTTTATTTTTGACTGAAATTACATTTTTGTAACCAAGGGATTTTACTAAAGAAGGAAAATCAAGATATTCAGCCCCAGTAGGTTGCCCACCAACAGATTCATGAACTTTATTATTCAAAAGAATATGTATATAATTTTTCAACTTCATATTACCTATTGTAACCAAGCTTCCCATATGCATTATAAGAGATCCATCTCCGTCAATACAAATTACATTCTTTTCAGGTTTTGCTATTGCTACTCCAAGAGCAATCGAAGAACAATGTCCCATTGAACCAACTGTTAAAAAGTCGCTGAAATGAGCTTGTTTATTTCTTTCTCTTATCTCATAGAGCTCTCTGGATGTTTTCCCTGTTGTACATATAAGAGTGCAGTCCTCTTTCAACTTTTCAATAATTATCTCCAAAGCTTCTTCTCTTAACATCAAATCCCCTTTATCTTTACTCACTTTTTCCTTGAGAGAAGAACATTCAAAGGTTTCTTTCTTTATAAGAAAAGCAAAAGGGCAGTTTTTTTTCAATGCAACTTGAATTCCTTTTAATATTTTCGTTTTAAAATCCTTATCATTTTTAGAAAATATTTCATACGGTATTTCCAATACTTCAAGAAGCTCCAACTGAATTCTTCCATCTTTAACATGCTGGACAGCATCTTTAACTCCTGGCTCTCCTCTCCATCCTATTAATAAAATCAATGGAATTGAATATATATCAGGATCACATAATGAAAGAAGGGGATTTTGGGCATTACTAAGTCCTGAATTCTGCATATAGACGAGTGGAATTTTTCCTGTTCCCAAATGATATCCTGCAGCGACTGCAACAGCATTTCCCTCGTTTGCAGCAATAATATGCTTTCCTTTCGGAACATTTTCATCCAGACATACACAAAAGTCCTGTAAAATTGTATCAGGAACTCCTGTAAAAAAATCTATCCCGTTGTCTTTCAAAGTATTATAAAATTCTAAAGGCTTCATTTTTTTTTATTTTTTATTTACCTGATTTGATTGGGTAATCCTGCTCCTCGATCAAGATAACTTTTTAACCAGTTAACCAATAAACCAATTAATGGGTTATTTAATACTCCTCCGGAATAAGTCTTATAATTTCATTAATAGGCATGCAGTACTTTTTAGATGCTTCCTTACAACTTTTATGCTCAAGGATGCTTTGTGCGGTTTTAACCATATTGGGATAAGCGCTCCTCAATAAATGATTTCCATAAATAACAACATTAACTCCTAACTTTTTCAATTCATCTTCAGTCATATGGCTATATGTTGAAGGAACCACAAAAAGAGGTACTTTATTTTCAAATAATTTATACTGCTCACAAAAATCTTCAATTTCTTTTCCGTCCTCTTCTTTACTGTGAATCATAATTCCATCTGCTCCGGATTGAATGTATGCTTTTGCTCTGGTAATTGCATCATCTAAACCCTTTTTAAGAATAAAGCTTTCAATCCTTGCGATTATCATAAAATCATCTGTTATTAAAGAAATTTTTCCTGTTCTTATTTTTTCACAAAAGTGTTCTATGGTATCTTGCTCCTGCGGGACAATTGTTCCAAATAAAGAATTACGCTTTATTCCTATCTTATCTTCAATGATCACAGCAGAAACGCCCAGTCTTTCCAAGGTACGAACTCTAAACCTAAAATGTTCTATTTTTCCTCCTGTATCTCCATCAACAATAATTGGTTTTGTTGTGACTTCAAGAATTTCTTCTATAGTTTGAAATCTTGACGAAAAATCTACAATTTCAGTATCTGGTTTCCCTTTTGAAGTAGATACAGTTAAACTGCTTAACCAGATTCCATCAAATTCTCTTGTTTCTCCATTATTTTCAATTTTTGTTTTTTCCACAATAAGACCGGTTATCCCGTTATGAGCTTCCATAATTTTTATAACAGGCTTAAGATCAAGAAGTCTTTTTAACATCTTCAATCTTTTATTAGGTGTAATACCATTTTCAGTAATAGCTTTAATTAACTGTGTTGATGAAATACCCTCTGTATATTTTGGCTCAATTAGTTGCCCTCCCCACTTTTTTATTGTTTTAAGGACTTTTTTTCGTGTCTCTTTTTGGACTCCTTTTTTCCAATCATCACCATGCACAACAAAATCAGGCTTTAATTTTAAGAGATTTGGCACATAATCCAGACTTTCCTGTGGTACAACTTCATCTACACCTTTAATATTCTCTATAATCTTTTTTCTCTGTTCATAATTAAGCAACGGAAGTCGTTTATAGCTGGCAATAGCTGCATCAGTTAATAAACCAACAACAACCTTTCCAAGTTTTTTGGCTTCATTAATAATATTCAGATGTCCTGTGTGAAAGACATCAGCCGCCATACCTACATAAACTTTTTTCATAACCACCTACTTCCAATTACTTTTCTTTTTAAAACAATTCCTATGATTTTTACCCATCTTTTGAAATCCACTTTCACTATACTATATTTATACTTCTTCTCACATTCATAAGCAGAGACTATATAGCTTTTATATACTTCTTTGCTTTCTTATGTTTTGGACTTATTTTTAAGCATTTTGAAAAATATTTTTTCGCATTACTCTGTTCCTTGAGTTGCATGCTTATTTCACCAAGGTGATAAAAAGCACCGCTTTTATAGCTTTCCTCTATATATACTCTTCTCTCAATCTCACTAAATAACATTTTAGATGTTTTGTAACCTCCTGCCTTTTTAAATGCAGATGCAATATTATATAACTGAAAACCATTTAAGTACTTCAAGTATTTCTTTTTTATTTTATAAAATAATATTTTTTTAACATCTTTATTTTTCAAAATATATAATACTGCTAGTTTTGAAATCAAGTTTAAGCGATCTACCTCTTTTAGATTTGTAATAATTTTATTAAATATTTTATTATTATATTTATTCATCTGCTCAAGTCTTTTTACTATATATAAATATCTATTATATTTAGAAAGCACTAATCCTATTTTTGTTTCTATGAATTCTATTAAATTATTATTTACTCCCCCCAACTTTTTATAAAGATTATCTAACCTGTAATTTTTAAGGAAATGCTCTATTATGATTCCCATTAATGTTACAGGCAAATCTGATTTATACACAGGTCCTTTTGCCTTATGTACTCTAGCTTTATGAAGATTCTCCTTAATAAAATGAATTTTTGACTCAAGAGATATTTCAAACCATTTTAGAACTTCCGTCACCATCCAAATTTGTGGACAGGAAGTCCAGCTCTCATCAAATAAGCCAACAATATCAAATATACTTTTTCGTATGAGAACAGTACTCCCATTTATCAAATTATGATCGAGAAATAATAACATAAAGTCAATTTTGCTTAATGCATTATAATCAGGAAAATGCATTTTTGTTACACTTCCGCAATCATCTATAATATCAAATCCTGTATGCACAAAGCCCACTTCAGGTTCTTTTTCTAAAACATCGACTTGCTTTTCTAATTTATCAGGCTTAAAAATATCATCAGAACTAAGCCATGCAAAATACTCACCTTTCATATTATTTATACCAATATTAACTGGTGTTGGTGTTCCGCTGGGACCTTTTTTATTATGAATAAGACGAATATTCAAATTTGGGTGTTTTTTAATATACTTTTTTACAACCTCTCTTGATTTATCAGTAGAGTTGTCATCAACAACAATCAACTCCCAGTTTTTATAAGTTTGCGCTATGACACTTTCTATGCATTCAGGCAGAAAACGGGCGTAGTTATAGTTGGGAATAATAACTGATACTCGGGGTTTGCTTTTATTTCTCATAATTTTGCCAATATTTTACAGATTTTTTTTGCTGCATTACCGTCACCAAAAACGTTATTTTTTTTTGCAACTTTTTTATAATAACTTTTTCTATTTAGTAACTTTTTTACCTCCATCAATATTTTTTTAGCATTACAGCCAACCTGTTTTACTGTTCCACTTTGAAGAGCTTCAGGCCTTTCAGTTGTATCTCTTAAAAGCAATGTCGGTTTTCCAAGCACAGTTGCTTCTTCCTGAACGCCTCCTGAATCAGTAAGGATTAATATAGATGAATTTAGATATTCCATAAATTTTAAATAATTCAATGGATACATCAATTTTATATTGGGTATATTTGAGAGGTTCTTGTAAATAATATCTTTTACAACTGGGTTGAGATGAACAGGCCATATAATAGTATATTCTGGATATAATTCAGCTATTTTTTTAACTGCCTGACAAACACTAATTAAGTTTTTTCCCCAGTTTTCTCTCCGGTGTACTGTTACTAATATTGATTTATTACTTTTATTTGATTTCTGTATATAATTTTTCTTGATAAATTTGACCGAATCAACAATTGTATTTCCGGTTATGTGTATTTTATTTTTAGGAATGTTTTCTTTAATGAGATTTTTTCTACTTACTTTAGTAGGGGCAAAATAAACATCAGCAAGCACTGATGTAAGCTGCCTATTGATCTCTTCAGGGTATGGAGAATGTTTATTGAAACTTCTTAATCCAGCTTCAACATAGCCAATTTTTACTTTTGAATAGAAACCTACTAGTGAAGCTATAAAAGTCGTAGTCGTATCACCTTGCACTATTATAATATCTGGTTTAACTTTATCTATGACTGACTTTAATGTATTTAGTATTTCTGCCGAAAGCTTGCTTAGTTCCTGACATGAGGTCATGAGATCCAGATCAAAATCCGGGGTAATATTAAATATTTCCAATACCTGGTCGAGCATTTCTCGATGCTGAGCTGTAACACAAACATAAGGTCTAAAGATGTTGCTGCTTTTTTCTAACTCCTTGATAACAGGCGCTAGTTTAATGGCTTCAGGCCTTGTTCCAAAAATTACCAGAACCTTTTTTTTGGTTATACTCATTTATTAAAAATCAGCACTTTTTTTGATGTTTTCAAAATTATCTGCAAACCATTCATGCACCCTTTTAATTCCATCATTAAAAGAAGTGTTCGGATTATATTCAATTAGTTTTTTTGCCTTATCAATAGATGAAAGAAGTCTTGTTTTAACATCCCAATTTCTACGTTCTACAAAAACAATACCGCTTTTATTATTTGTGATATCATTGACCATGTTAGCCATATCTATTACTCTTGTCTCTTTACCTGATCCTAAATTAATCGATTCTCCTATAGCTTCCTTTCTAATTCCCATAGATAAAAGCCCGTTTATAATATCTTCAACAAATGTCCAGTCTCTTGTTTCTGTTCCATCTCCGGTGATAGGAAGTTGCTTGCCTTGCATAGCCCAAAACATGAAATTGGGTATGACGTTTCTATACTTCCCAGGAACTTCTCCAGGTCCAAAAACATTGAAAAAGCGTGCATTAACAATTGGAACTTTATAAAGATTCTGGAAAAAATTTGTATATAATTCTCCTAAAAGCTTTGTTATTTGATAAGGTGTATGTAATTTAATAGAAATATCATGTTCCTGAAACGGAAGCTTAGATTCAAGCCCATAAACGCCACAACCGGAAGAAGCATAGACAAATCTATCAACACCAATTGACTGGGCATATTCTAATACTTTCAAAGTCCCCATACCATTTACCATAAGATCTTTCTCTGGATTATCGACTGAGTTTTGATTTGCAAAGTGTGCTGCAAGATGAAAAACATAAGCTGGTTCTTTCTTGAATGCCTTTTTTAATATTTCTTCATCTAATATATCACCTCTTATAAATGATATATTATCTGCAACAGGAATATTCCAATTATAAGATGAGGAAAGATCATCAATAATAATGACCTCCTTAGCTCCTATTTGACTTAACCTTTTTACAAGATTACCGCCAATACAGCCTGCACCCCCTGTAACCAAAATTACTTTATCTTTATATCCTTTTATTATTTTATCCATAATGACTCCATTGTTTATTTATTGATCCTGTAATAATCTTTCATCCAATCAACAGTCCTTTTAATTCCTTCTTCAGGGTCAACTTCCGGATTATGTTTAAGATCTTTTATTGCTTTAGAAAAATCTAATGTTTTTATTTTTGTTGTAAACTTTTCCGATGATTTATAGGTAACAATCGATTCATCAGCATTTGTTATTTTTAAGATCATATCAGAGTATTCCTTTATGTCCATTTCCCATTCTTTTTTTCCTCCAACATTGTAGACTTCTCCCGAAATAAAATTATCAATAATATTAGAAAAAGTCCTGCAAGTATCCTCTACATAATCTATAATTCTTTTATGTCCTTTATATACAGTAAAAGGTTTATTATGTAAGCTACAGTAAATAAACTTCGGAATAAATCCTCTGTATGGTGTATATTCTTCATGTGGACCATAACAGTTTAACGGCCTCACCCTAACTGTTTCGGTACCAAACATTTTAGCAGAGTTAAGGCACATCAACTCACCAGCCCATTTTGAGATCGCATAATCATTCATTTGATATGTATCTTTTATGCTATTGTTCTCCATAACGGATTCCTTCATCTCACCTTCATAATCACCGTAAACCTCTGCGGATGAAAAGAATATCATACGGAATTTATATTTCTCCTGAAGCCGTATTATGTTCTTCGTCCCTATGGTATTAGTCTCCCACATATTCTCATAATAATCTTCGCCATTCCATCTTCCGTATTCAGCGGCCAAATGATAAACATAATCAAAATGACCATATTTATTAAAAACCGTTTCAAGCTGTCTTATGTTTCTCACATCACATCTTATGTAGTTATCTAGCTCTGTGTTATAGCGGTCGCTGGCTATCACCTCATGCTTTCGCATTTTAAGTTCATTACAAAGGTTTGTTCCTATGAATCCCGCACCACCAGTAACAAGTATTTTCATATTTTCATTCCTTTAAATAATCTGACTTAATATAATTTTTGTATTATTTTGCTAAGCCTATTTGCAACTTTTCTATAATCATGAACTTTCATTGCATATTCTTTAGATTTATTACCTATCTCAATTCTTAATGATTTGTTTAATACAAGCATTTCAACTTTATCATATAAACTACCTTCAATATCATTTGGATCTACCTTAACCATTGGCGGTACTTCAGGAAACAATCCTTCTAATTTCGGATTTATATATCCTACTACTGGAACTGCATTCATAAAGCATTCAATATCAAAATTTTCTGTAATACCATGGTTCATTTGACCTATTGCTATATCAGCACTTTTAATTTTATTTAGCACTTCACTATGCGGACAGCCTTTAAATAGTTCAAATTCAATTGGATATTTTTTCTTTAATTTATCCATAACAGGTAATACATAATTTGTTCCTTTCATATATTCACAGGTAGAAGAATGTATTACTCTTATTTTTTCATTATTTATACTATTTGAATGTACTGAATCAGGAATGTATCCATTTGGTAGCCATTCTGCATTTTCCAGAAGGTGATCCTTTAAATCTAATGTTGAATATAATATTTTATCAGCATATTTTAATGCTATTTTATTAGATTTAACATATTTTTGATTATCACATAATTTAGATATTCTATCTTCATTACAATGTTTACAAATAGTTCTACTATCATCATTTAAAGCTAATTTTCTATCATATGCGGTACAATCTCTCATCTCAAATATTACCTTTTTACCTAATATTTTATATAACATCATTTCAATTATTTGATGCAATCTACTAATTTCCCAATTTTTAAATAAAGGAGACACAAAATAACTCTCACCATTATTTTGAAACATTATTACATCATATTTAATGATCGAGTAAATGAATACAGCACTTATTATCAGATATTTATAAAACGGATTGCAATTAGACAGATTTTTATTTATATCACATGGTTTATAATTAAATACGTGTCCTACTAAATCTACGGTGAAAGTTTTGTGACCTAATTCTATTAAGCCTTTTTTAATTATATAGGACTGGTTTGAATGCACTCTTTTTGCAATACAAATATTCCACTTCTTTTTTAATACTTTTAGCTTAATAAAGCTAATTAATCGTATTAACGGTGATATTAATACTAATATTATACTTATCGGAATTATTATTACATATGCATATACCTTATAAAGTAGATAGATTATATATTGCATCTCTTTTTCATCTAAATGCTTTACTCTTAATCTCCTTATATCAGCAGGCAATATCCTTTTTTTATTTCCATTCAAATCTAGCAAATAAACATTGTTTTTTGTTTTATACACGTAATTTAATATTTCATAAAAGTACTCTAAATCTACATTAACATTAATATCTCTACATAAAATAATTGCTTCAAAAGATTTTAACTTGATTTTATTACACAGTTCTTCTTTCAGATATTCGTCTTTTTCATAATCTATAAAATTATAACCATCTGTTTCTTTTAGAAAATTAGATATATCATTTTTAGTAATTCCACTTCTTAGTACAAAACAATATTCACTGTTATCATTTTTAATATATTTATTGAAATATGATAAATATTTTTTGTTTATTGAAAGAAAGATTAACTTTTTATTTTTCATCATATTTATATTGGAGTATTTACTTTTCGATATTTTTGATGTGTCTAAGCTAAAAAACTATATTTTTTAATAATTCTTTTGCAGCTTTATGATCAGGAATATATTTAATGCAACTTTTGAGGTGGCTATTTGCTTTTTTTATTTTATTTGTTCTTAAATATATTTCTCCCATATGATAGCATGCTAATCCTTTTAGTTTATCTTCGGATTTTGTTTTCAATACTCTTTTGTAATATTTCAAGGATTTAGGATAACTTCCTTTTCTTTTTAATATCCCAGCATAATTATATATATATATATTAGGTACGTTATTAATTTTAATATCATTAAATAATTTATTTAATATTAAATCATTATTATCCTCTAAATGAAGCTTTATATTATCAATAATAAAATTGGATCCACCTAACTTTTTATTTATTAAATAATATTTTTTTGTGTTTACTAAAGATTTCCATCCATTTTTTATAAATTTATTAACTAATCTACTTCTCCTTTTTGTGTGGTCGCTTCTCTTGTTTAAACCAAAGGAATCTGGCAATTCCTTTATTTCTCTTTTATCAAGTGGAATGATTAATGAAGGTGTTTTATTTTTTAACTGTGATGCTAGATTCAAATACAAATCATCAGATGTAGAATCTAATTTATCTTTCATTTTATTCAAATAATCAAATAGAAATATCAAATGCTCTTTCTTTACGACATGAACTCTTCCTTTGACAATATCAACATACCTCAAGTATTTAGAGTATTCACACCTGTATTTGTCATTATATAAATTATTATTGTTACTTGAATAATGTACATTTATACCGTATAGGCCTATTATTGCTTTTGAATCATACTTTACGGCCTTTTTAATTTTTTCAGACAAATCACTTTTTAATTCAATATCATCATCTACGAACATTACATATTTTTTATCTGTTAATAAGCCAATTGCGTGCCTAGCAATACATCTAAAATTGCTATCTGAATAAATATTTATACAATTATTAAATTTCTTCTTAGAAGGATAGTTATGAAATACATATATTTTATCTATTATGCTTTGTTTTATTAATCCTTTTATAACTTTTGGTAAATTGCCTTCTCTTTTATAGCTTAGAACTATAGCGTCAATTTTCATTTTATTTTCTAGGAAGGGCCTTAATTATTGTTGCGAAGACTAATTTGTCGAACTTATAACTTGGTTTAGCAGGAAGTGGTTTTGTTTTAATAAACTCTATAATATTCCAGTCCTTATCGAGCAGATTCGACCAATCCTCCTTGTTAGGTAATCTTAGCATTGTATCAATTGGGTCATCGTGCCTTGGATAAACACCTGGAGCAGAACATATCATAAATCCATCATATTTTAATATTCTATGTATTTCTGACAAAGCCCTATTAACATCTATTATATGCTCCACACCTGATGTGAATAATGAAATATCATAAGATCCATTTTTTATGCTCTGCATATTTGTGCAATCTTCAACTATATCAACTCCTTTGCTACTCTTCATATCTAGATTAATTATTTTGTTTCCTCTTTCAATCAGAGGAGTCATGACAATATTCCATATATAAGGTTGATGATTTTTCCAAAATATTTCATCAGAGCTGCATACGTTAAGTATACTTCTATTTCTTTCATCCTTTAAAATACTCTTAATTATTTCAGCTTCTTCTTTGAGCATTTAATCCTATTTAATAAATATTTTGCCATCTTGTGATTATCTTCAATTTCAATACATTTATTTAAGCAATTAACAGCTTTTATTTCTTCACCATGAGATAAATATATTTTAGCAATATGATAAAATGATCCGCTTATATACTTCTTATAAAATCTATAATCATTTATATCTATCAAGTCTCTTGTTAAAAATCTATATCCCTCCATTGCCTTATTACAATACCCTTTTTCTCTTGCCTCTGAGCTTTCTTTATATATTTCATAGGCTAATTTTCTGATTATATTTCTATCACATTTTCTAATACAATTTGGTAATTGCTTATTTGTATTTAATATCATTCTATGCAATTCTAGTTTTGTTATTTTATATTTGACACCTAATTCCCTATATGCTATTTTTATTTTGTTATTTTTATTTACATATTTCATTGCCCATATTTTTTCAAGTTTTTTTATAAAATTATGATTTTCAATATCAATAATACCTTTCTTTCTAAAATTATTACTATGATTATAGATTTTAAACTTATCTCCATAATGGAAATATCTTAGTCCCAAATAAATAGAGTAAAAACATGCTGTAGATATAGAATTTGATGTTGCATATTTATAGCTTGCTGTATTTTTTATAAAATTGGCAAGGAAATTACCTGTCGTTGTTTTTCCATTACTAATTATATTAAAATTATATTTTCTATAATATTTATCATACCCTTTTTCTATATCAATAAAATACAAGCATACTGTAATTGGAAAATATATCTTCGGCAATTGAGAAAGCTGATATGCATATTTTTCAAAGTCCCCTATTGAGTCCTGACTTACTGAGCAATGTTGCGGAAAAACAATTGTTCCCCTTTTTATTATATTTTTATTACTTAATTTTCTACTACTCAAATACAGTATAGGGGATCCGATTATTCTTATTATTTTGTTATGTTTTATCTTTTTAAACTCATCTGCCACTCTTTTTGACCATACCCATACTTCTGGTAAACTTGTGCTTAACTCATATATATTATAATTTTTATACATACCCCATCCATGCTGTAAAGTAGCAGGAAGAGGAAGTATGCTATTATAATGAATATACTTCTTTATAATTTTGTTAAAACCATAATATTTATTTATATTCTCAACTTCCATATACAATTTAATAAAATTAATTTTTTTTTTGATTATTTCCAATTAAACGGTGTTTTATTTCTGCGAGCATCCAATCATCCTCATTGTCAATATCTTGAACGTCTATCCGTGAAACTTCTAAAGGCAGTGTGTGTTGCATAAGCAATTTTTTTTGTTGCAAAAATGATTTTACTTTTAACCAATAAAACTGTCCCGCATCATGGTACATAGGATTAAAATCCTGAGTGCGGGTATTCATATTTTCCGGATTAATCATAAAAAGTGAGCTTTCATGAATCTTGAGCGCCCTTTGAATCGGATGACCAAATCTTACAACGGGAATTACTGAATCAGCATCAGTTTTTCTTATTAATTCAAAACCTTTAAGTAATTTATCTTTTTTTATAAAAGGAGCTGTTGGATAAATACAACAACAATAACTAAAAGTTTGATTCAATTTAGAATAATTTTCCAAAACTTCTAGAATAACATTCGCAGTTGTCGCAAAATCACTTGCATTTTCACTAGAACGCATAAAGGGAATAGAAGCGCTAAAAGATCTTGCTATTGCTGCAATTTCTGCATCTTCGGTAGAAACCATAACATCATCAAAACATTCAGCAGCGCAGGCTACATTTATAGAATAAGCTATAATTGGTTTACCATTGAATAGTCTTATATTTTTTTTTGGAATTCTCTTACTTCCACCTCTAGCGGGAATAATAGCTATGCAGTTTTCTTTCATAATTACTCCTTAGAAATCAATAACTAATTTTTATTTATCATAATCTTTTGCCAAAAGTGATAAGATAAATGAATCATGCCACTGTTCTTTGTAGAAATAATGCTCTCTCAAAATAGCATCTTGATGAAAATCTAATTTTTTATAGAGATTTTGTTTTTTTGTATCGAAATCATAAATTTCTGTCCAGATTTTATTGAGTCCTAGTTCATAAAAAGCATATTTAATAAGGAGATGGCAGGCCTCTTCAGCTAATCCTTTATCATCAATGTATGCATTTTCAAATCCTACGTAAAGAGAGAGATCAGCATGTCTGCTAATCCAATTGATATAAACTAAACCGCAACAACCTAGCAGTTGCTTATTCTGTGAATCACGAATAGCAAACATGAGAGTATTTGGATCATTCATTACTTTATTCGTGAACCAAACTTCCTGTTGAGAAATATTCAATTCACGGTATTCTCGAAAATATTGTCGGAAATCAGGCCGGTTACGCCAATCAAGCAGTTCTTTCAAATCTTCGCGTTCTACAGCACACAGACAGGCTTTTTTTCCTATGATCATTCTACATCCTCCCAATGAATAAGTTCGTCGGAAGAAATATTCCTTTTTATTTTCCTTCCTATAAGCTTATGTATATTATATGGAGCAATACTGTTGTTAATGTATGGTCGAAGTGGATAAACATCCTCAAGCCGAATAATATGCCCCTTCAAAAGATCTTTTGTGGTTCGTAATGCTCTGCGCTGGATAAGGGCTGTTTCTTTTTCATTTTCCTCAATTCTTTTTATGCCATCTCCGAGAGAATAATCTAATTCATGAGCTTTTGAAACCATTTCCTTCCAAGTCGCAGGGTTAATGGCAAAAGCATGGTCAGGCCCTGTTCTTGCATTATCATCAGTAAAATGCTTTTCAATGACCCGCGCCCCTAATGCAATAGCTCCGAGGATTGATGAATGCCCCGGAGTGTGATCGGATAGACCCAGTATAGCTTCCGGAAAACGGCGTGCATAGGTTTTGAGCACATTCAGATTGAGATATTTGTAATTATCCTGGGACCCAGTGTAATTGGTATTACACTGCATAAGGACAATATCTTCCGTGATGGATTCAAGGAGATCCATAGCGTGAACAACATCGTCCATATTCGATGCTCCGGTTGCTAGAAATACGGGTTTGCCTTTTTTTGCTATAAATTCAATCATTTTAATCCAGGTAATATCACCTGAACCTATTTTATAAACATTCACAAATGGATCAACAAAGTTGACAGAATCAAAATCATAAGCACTTGTAAAATATTCAATTCCTACCTCATCGCATCTAGCTCTTAATTTTGGCGTCCAGTCCATGGGAATACTCGCATCACAATAGATTTCATATACAGATTTTTTCCATTTCTTTTGATGTGAAAGCATACCCGCCATTGCTTCAAAACCCTTTTTGCTTACGATCTTTGATGTCTGAAAATTTTGAAATTTTGCGGCATCTGCACCGGATTCCTTGGCAAGCTCAATGAGCTTATATGCGCGATTCAGGTCCCCGTCATGGTTTGAGGCAATATCTGCAATGAAGTAAAGAGGTTCGTCCTGCCCAACGGTTCTTCCACCTATTTTAATCTTTCTTGTCTTTTTCATAGATTTATTCACGAGTGATTTGATAATCTCTTTTTAATTCTAATAATCCTTTTTCTAAATCCGGGATTTCCACTCCAAATCTTTTCTGTTTTTTTGTATTCAAGGTCGTATTTTTAGGGCGTTTGGCTGTAAAAGAACTTTCATCGAATCTGCATGGTACTATCAATTTTTCTGATAAATTGAATACTTCGGCTAAGTTAATGAGAAATTCATACTTGCTGACATATTTATTGCTTCCAATATGCAGTATTCCTTTATTCCTTATCTCAAGTATACATTTTTTTATTATTCGGGCTAATTGTTTTGTATAAACCGGATTAAAATAAACATCTGTAAAGCCCTGAATTGTTCTGTTTTTAAATAAATTCTCAAGTGCCCATTCTACAAGTGATCTATTGGAAGGAACATGAAACCCATAAAGGTTAGTTCTTAGGATAAGGGAAGATGGATTCATTTGAAGAGCCGCTTTTTCTCCCTCTAGTTTGCTTTCTGCATAATAGTTCAAGGGCACGGGCTCATCCTCCTCACAATAATTTCCTTTTTGACCATCAAAAACTGAATCAGTTGATACGGAGATAAATTGAGTTTTTTCAGGATACCAGGATGCAAAATGCTCTAAGGCTTCTACGTGCAGTTTCCTAGTGTACACCTTCTCCTTTTCACAGTTATCCACATCTACATTTGCTGCACAATAAATAATGATCTCAGGATGGATGGTTTCAAGTATATGTTTAACAAAATCCTTATCTGTTAAATCTCCTGTTAATTGATGAATGTTTTTAAGATAATGACTAAAGTGACGATGAGCGCCAAAGATAGAAAATGCTCTATCGGATGAAAATAGCTCTACAATATCTTTACCTAACATTCCTGAAGCGCCTGTAATCAATATCGTGGTCATTTTATTCTTAATCACTTCTCTGTTTTTAATTGTGACAGCCGTTTTTTCAAATGTTTTATATCAAGCCATTCTTTATTTGAGTCCGAGGTATAACGAAAACCCTCTCTAGCTTTTTTCCCTCCGGTTTTTACTTTGAATGAAGAATGCCACCATTCAAAAGAAGGATATATGATATAGTGGTTCGCATATTCATAAGCGGTTCTTGAATCTTCTTCGGTGATCATAATCTCATGGAGCTTCTCACCTACCCGGATCCCGGTCTCTATTAGCTTACAATGTGGCCCCATGGCCGTGGCAAGGTCCGTGATCTTAAATGAAGGGATCTTTGCAACGTATATCTCCCCTCTCATTGGGGATTTAAGCGCTTCCAAAACCAGGTCAACACCTTGGTCAAGTGTAATCCAAAAGCGTGTCATCCGGGCATCTGTTATGGGAAGTGATGATGCCCCATTATCAATGAGAGCCTTAAAATAGGGAACGACCGAGCCTCTGCTCCCTGCGATATTTCCGTATCTAACAACAGAGAAACGAGTCTCTTTTTTACCAACATAAGCGTTAGCTGAGACAAATAGCTTGTCCGAAACCATTTTAGTAGCTCCATACATATTTGCAGGATGAACAGATTTATCTGTAGAAAGAGCTACAACCTTCTTTACACCATTATCTAAAGCCACATCAATGATGTTTTCCGCACCGTAAATATTCGTTTTTATCGCTTCTATTGGGTTATATTCTATTGCAGGCACTTGCTTTAATGCTGCTGCATGAACGACATAATCTACTCCCTCAAAAGCACGGGATAGTCTGATTCTATCTCTTACATTGCCTATAAAATATCTGAGTCGTTTTTCATGCTTAGAAAACTTTTTTTTCATCATGTCTTGCTTATACTCATCTCGTGAATAAATAATCAAACGATCAACTGACGTGTCTTTTAACATCCTCTCAATAAAAGCATTTCCCAGAGATCCCGTCCCACCTGTGATCAATATTTTTTTTCCTTTAAAAAAGCTCATATTTTCTCCATAGATATAGATTTATCTGGTTTATCCTCATAAATATCTAATACCATTTGATGTATTCTCATTGAAGCCAATTGGCTACGAATACATTTATTGTGACTGTAAGAGCAAATTATAATTGAATCTGCTTCTGTGCTTTTTAAGCAATTGATATCGTACACTTTAAATGCGCTATTTCTATACATGCTATTTTTATCATTATCTATATAACCTAATATATTCCAATCAGTATTATTATTAATAATAGTCATTATTTTTTCACCTAATTCTGAGAAACCAAATAAAATTACTTTTTGTACTTTTTTATTAGATCTTAATTTTAGTATGTTTCTTTTTGCATGCTTCAATAATTTGTAATGATTCTTATCATTTTCATACCTTTTCACGTTTTTCGTAAACAATTTAATTTGATTCGTTTCATGAATAGAGTTCCTAATATTCTCTTTTATTCTATAAATATTGCAATATCTTACATCATCTATTTCATATTTGATACCTCCTGCATATTCCAATTCATCTAAATTGATACTGTTATGTGCCGCAATATAATATTTCGGTCTTTTATCACTAAAATATTTGATCAATTTATTTACTGATTCTTTCGTCTTGAAGTGAAGATTTAGCGAATTTGCGTAAATCATCTGCATTGGCGGACCATTAACATTAAGTCTTAAATATAATTCTATATGATTTGAATCCTGAAAGATATAGTCATCATTTTTTACCTTATCTTTTAAATAATCATAGATATTATCGGATAAATCATAAAACCTCTTATTCTTTAGTCTCACCTCTTTCATTTCTAAAAGCTTTGCCGTTGTGATCATCATAAATAATATCAATATTGATAAAAATGCTACTTTGCTGTCTAATAGTTTCGTTACATTATTTTGTAAATAAAGAATTGCACCTAGTATTATTGGTACGTGCATTAAAACACTAAAAATCGGCCAAAACCAAAGATGTATAATTGAGGAACTCATCGAAGTTAGAACCAATGCAGATAATAATATTCTTGTACTAAGTGGTACATTATGATCTGCTAAATACAATATAAAAAGAATAATCACTGGAAGAATAATAGTAATATGCTCTGAAATAGATTTATATTGACTTGCAATATATCCCTTAATATTAATAAATCTTCTATTTAATTCATTTACAATATACTTAAATAAGCATACTAATCTAGATTTACTGTTTTCATTAAGCTTCATATAAAGACTATTATCAATATCTTTTTTTATGAGCTTACCAATTACTAATGAAATAGATATTGAAAGTATTAGAATTATTGTTGTTAATATAATGAAATTTATATTCTTTGTAAAATAAGCAGCAAAAACTATTGGCCAAAAACCTTCTATAACTGATATTTTACACCAGAATGATAATGAAGATAATATTACTCCTGTAACCATCAACATCCATTTATTTGTATTTATTCCATAAATCATTAGTGAGCAGCCTGCTGTTATAAATAAATAAGCAATCCATTCTGGATGAATATGATCAAAGTGAAATCTTGGGGTGAAACACACCAAATAATATATTATGACCGTTAAATAAGCAGCCTTACTGTTTAATGATATTTCATAACAGATATAAAATATAAATATTCCAGTGATGATAGTCATTACATCATAAACATTTTTTGTGGCTCCTTTAAAATGCCCATATAATATGGATACGATATAAGTAGAAAACATATTCCCTGTAAATTTCATATATTTTCTAATATCATTTCCAATATATCTATAAGGGTATGCCATTGCGGCCATATGGTAGTCAATTTTAGGATGCCAAAGAGTCAGCTTAATTATTAGAAGTGCAATCAGTGTGATTATTAAGAGGGCAATCATTATTTATATTTCAATTATCAGTTATTGAAAGATCCTGTTTATCAGAAAAGGATGATGTTAAAAGTCCGCTTTTCGATATTTTTATTATTCCATCAGCTGTTTTTTTACTTGATGCTATAAAACAACTTTTTTTACTAATAATATTCCTTAAAATGATATCGTATATTTTGCCTATACTATTTATGGCGTCATTTTGTATTTTTATGTAACTATTCTTATGAATATTCTTAGCACCTATTATTGTTGTAAAATATTCTTCAATCGTACTATATTTACCAGGCAATATTGAGTACATTATTTTTTCATCACTATCAATTAAATCTATTTTCTCATGCAATTCATAGAACAGCTTTGTGTTCGTCCTCAAATCATTTCCAAACAACATCAACTTATATTTATTTTTCTTAATACTTTTTATTTTATCGTTCTTAAATACACTATTTTTATCACTAAATATTATTTTTTTAGAATCCAGCTTCTTTCCTTTATCTAATTCATCAATATATTTAGTAAATATATTGTCGCCAAAATAAAATGTATTTTTACGTTTTAATATATCCATTATTTTCTTTAATTTACAAGTGTTTAATAAATGGTAATATTTTATTCCTTTTTTTCTGCATAATAATTCCATTTCTATAGCTGTCGAATATCTTCTTGCTCCACATATAATTATACTGTTTTTACAATCTATTCTATTAATCGATCGAACTTTTTTACCGTCGATTAATGCACTTTTTGCTTTTGTTAATACAAACGAATCTATCTCTATACCGTTTATGGCAAACATTTTCGTAATATTTGGTATTTCCGGATCTCCCCAAATATATGCTTTATTGTACTTGTTTCTTCTAACATTTTTTATAACTCGATATAAATCATTTGCTGTTACATTATTTTTCTGCCTTAATGGATTCATTATATTCATTTCACTTAAGCCATATAATGTATCCATCAAATATTTTCCACCATTTAATGCTAGCCTTTCTGATATGTATAAATCCTTAAAACCATTATAAAATTTACTATCCATTATATAAAAATGTTTCGACTGCAAAATGCTTCCATACTTTCTACTATTAATTTTTATAATATCTGATGGAACAGAATACTGACCTTTGCATTTTGTAATAATCATATAATATTTATTCTCAGAAACTTCATATATGTTATCTTTTGTTTTTCCAACATAATTATTATTACTTGATATTTTACTTACAATCTTATCATATTGGATGATCTTATTTAATATATTGCGTGAATAAATGCATGGCAAAATATCCATGTTAGATGATCCAAATATGACATATTCATCATTGTTATTTTTTTCACTGTTCCATTTTAAAAATGTCTTATCATCTTTTCTCAAAACACTTATATTTCTTACAGGACTTGGCTTCTTCACTGTAAACTTGAACGTTTCAGACCAATTACTCCATATACCGTTTTTTTTTGCTTTTACTCTAAAATAATATTCTTTATTATTTGATATGAATGTGTTATCAATTTCTGAAAGCTTTATTCGCCTTCTATATTTCTCGACTTTATCTAAATTTGTTAATATTCTTACAAAGTCCTTGTCCCTGCTTATCTGCCACCATATTTTATCTACATTACAAGATTCAGTCTTGCATATAAAATATGGCCTTTTATATATAAATTTATTTATTCTGTTGCCAATTTGTATACTTAGCTTCCTCTTTTTTAATAGTTTTTTATCTACATATAAGCTCATTATCAAATGATCTTTTATATTATCATGGCAAATGTCAATGAAGTTATTTTCATTATTCAATTCAGGGAAAGATGCTTTTGAACTTTGACAATATATTTTTATATATCCATCTCTTGATAAAGTTCTTAATTCTAATTTATCCCTAAAACAATCATGATATATTAGCTCTTGCCCATTTTTTAAAATACATTTATCCTCTAATAACTCAAGTTCATCTCCACTTAAATTTTTTATTTTATAAATAGGATGCAATGTATTTATAATAATTTTGTTACTATCCTTGATTCTTTCCTTAATATTTACTATTTGTTCGATTCTATTTAACGCCTTTTTCCTAACATTACATTTCCAAATTCTTAGATCTCTTTTGCTAATTGCTATTTCAGGAAATTTATTGTTATAAAACACTATCTCTTCGCCAGGGTATATATCATAATATTTGAAGTTTACATGGACGACTTTTCTTTCTTCTTTAACATATTTATTATCATCACCATATTTTATTAAACTCATATTTTTCCATGATTTAATAATATTATATTTTTCATATTTACCTCCGTAGAGTGTCCTTAATGCTAAAAAAGGATTCTCCTTTATTTCTTTATAAGAAGCCAATTTACTATTATCTAAACAGAAGTATCTAGAATTAGTATCGCCGTCAATAATATTCCACTTATTATTAAAGTAATACTCTCTTACGTTATGGCCAATCAATGGAATTCTTCTTGATGGTATTTTAAAAAGAGATAAAAGATATGAAAGAGAATACGAATCGTTAGAGCAAATTGTATAACCTAGGCAGTTTAAAACAAAAAAAGGATTATCATTTTCTTTAATATCACTTGTTGCGTGAAATCTATTATTAATCCAGTAATTATATATTAAGTGAACACTGCGTTCCTTACTATCATTTAAGCGTAATTTATTTATTAAATCTTTTTTATTTAATATTGTGTTCTTATTTATATTAACAATAATTCTTCTAACTGGTTCTTTACCATTATTTATTATTTTAATTTTATTGATTAATGTTTTCGAACTTTCACTGTTTATAAACCCTAAAGGAGATTTTAGATTATTATCATATACATTTGACTTAAGATAAAATGATTTGTTTTTTTTATCAATTAATATATTATGTCTATTTTTATTATTATTAAGCATCAATTGCCAGTATTCTGTATTTGCCTGAACTCCATAGTACTGCTAACAATTCATTGCTATTATTATTGTCTATGTTTATAGACACGACACGAGCATTCTTCATGCCTTTAAAATATGGACTACACATTAATAGATTATAAATTAATTTATTGCATGCATCTAATCGTATTATTTCCTTGTTTGTTGTATACATTAATCCTTTACTAGTAATTATAAAATCATATAACTGCCTTCCGCCATATCCATTGCAATTTGTTTTATAATATAAATTTATATTATTTAATGGATTTATCTTATAGATATTTTCCGTTCTATTATCAATATTCCAATTAAAAGGATTATTTGATGATATGCTGTCGAAGTATATATTATGCTCATCGTCAATCTGAATATTTCTAATATAATAATTCTTATCAAGATTTATTTCTCTTTCAATACAACCAAATCTATCCATAATAATTAGTATTCTATTTGCCCCATCATAGATTATGATTTTTTTATTTCTACTTGCGATGCATGTCGGATAAAACAAGTTTTTTTTCGATTCTTTTATTATATTGATCTTTTTGTTTTTAATATCGAATGTAATCAATTTGTTATTTGGATCTTCAAACACCGCACTTATGTTCTTATGTATCAGCAAATCCTTATGATTCCGTTGACAGATATAAACAGTGTTATTTGAATCATCGTATGCAATTCTAATCAATAACCGGCTGCTATAGAGAACCTCATTTAAAACAAAATCATCAGATAATAGCAATAAAGATGAACTTAAATCACTATTTTTAACAGTTCGAAGCAAATAACCATTATTTATTTTTATTATTTCTTGCGGATATCCGTATTTTTGCATTAAATCCCCAGTTAAAGCATAAAGTATCCTGACATTAAACTTATAATCTCTAATTATTCTATTTATTCTATTCGAAATGTTTTCTTTATTTTTCATTATCAGATAAGTTTAAATACTATTTTATTATTATAAATCTTAGACAGTATTTGCTTTTATACAATTTATGTATCAATTTATTTAATGTTTTATTACTCTCCGGATAAGCAGAATAGTCTTTAAAATCAATCCATGATATATCGGCCTTTAGCTTGATTTTTGGACATAAATCAAAACCAATATAAATCGTATCTTTCTTTATTTCTGAAATTTCATTATTTTTTACAAATACTACATATTTATTTAGATATTTATCTATTTTTACTAAGCCTATATTTTTATACAAATCAACATTTTGATATTTATTCTTATTCATCATTACAATTGAAACTACATTTTCAATAAAATGCATTATTTCGTCATATGGCCGTTTTATAATTTTATTTTCAATTGGATATTCTTCATGCTTATAAGCATACGGCCTTATAAATCTATTGCTTGCTATTTTTCCTGTAAGAACAGCTCCAGGAGCAATAATCGTATTATTACCTATTTTTGTACCTGGCAATATTGAAGTACACATTCCAGTCCATGAATACTTACCAATTTCAACATCACCTTTTTTTGATGGATATCCTTGTAAATCTGGCAAATACCCTCCATGTGTATATATTGTATTCCTAGGGCCAAAACAAGAATAATCTTTCATTATTACTTTATGCTCTGACATACATTCTATTAAACATTGCACAGACACTAAACAACGTGCCTCTGCAATAAAAGTTCCTTTTCCGTATATTTTAGTAAAGTATGCAATCCTACTTTTTTTCCCAACTTTCAATTTTTTCAATAAAACAATAATTGTAAAAGGATCAATACAAGCATCATCATCTAATTCCATATTTTCAACAATTATCAAACTAAACATTCCAATTTTTACTCTTTTTCCAATTTTGAATCCAATTATTCTCATTATTTGTTTTCTAATAAATAATGGAGTAAACGTTGAAATTACTTGTAAAATGTATTTTATTATATTTTTAAATGACTTCATCTGATTAATTACTATTCAATTTGAGAGATACAATGTTTTTGTTTATTTCTATTCTCGTTAGCTTCCTGTTTATTATTATTTTTTGCAGTATTATACTTTGGGCTAAACTTTCTACTTTGCTTAACTTTTATTCTTAACACTCTAAGTACATTTAAGATATCTTCTTTCCTGACATTAATCACAACTATATATTTGTATAAAAGAAAATACGCATATATTGCATGTAAGATTTGATATAATTTTGTAAAGCGATAATTAATAAAATAATTTAATATTACACTTTTTAAAATTGGAAATTTAACTATAAATGGGCCTAAATACCTTAGATTGCTTTGAAATAATTTTTGCTTTTTATTAAAACAATTTAAGCTGGATCTGACTCCCGTACCATACCATTCATTATTTTCATTCAGGTCCACTAATTTATCTTTTATACAATGGTCTCCAAGAGCTGTTCCCGGATAAGGCATGAATATTCCAAAATTTGGCTGCTTTGGCTTACACTTGATCATAAGTTCTAAGGTTTCAATATCTTCTCTCTCATCCGTATAGGGAAGCCCAAGCATTGCAGCGGAGAATGTATTTATTTTATATTTTTTACATATTTCATATGCTCTTATTATTTGCTGATCACTTGTATTTCTCTTCAATAAATTTCTTCTCAGATTATCGTTACCTGCTTCAATTGCAAGATGCACCGAATAACAACCTGCTTTATTTAGTAACTTAGCCATTTTATCTGTAATTACTTCTGGCCTTAAGAGGCAATAAAACGGCGTTTTTATCTCTGTACTCCACCTTATGGCAAACTCTTCTAACCAGAAATCGGCTTTAAGCACAAAGACATCGTCTGAAATTCTAAACATATCAACACGATATTTATTTTTTACTTCCTTTGCCTCCTCAATAATCGAGTCGACAGAGCGTCTTCTTCTGTATTTTCCTTTTTTTTTATACAGACCTGAATAACGGTCATTAAAGCAATATGAACAAGTAAACGGACACCCTCTTGATGTATATATTCCTTTTATTGGCAATCTTGACATTTCTGTATATCTATAAAGAAGATCTCTATCTATTAATGGTAGTTTATCTAAGTCACTGTATAAATCTCTTACTATTGGTTTACGATTGCTTTTTGTTATAATATTACTTATATCGTTTATATCCTTATTACTTTCTAGAGCATTAACAACATCTAACAAGGCTTCATCTCCCTCACCAACACAAACTGCATCTATTCCATTCTTTTCAATAAGCTGAGCATCAAATGTAGCATGAGGGCCTCCAATAATTGTAAAAATATTATATTTATTACGTATTTCTGCATTCAATTCCATCATTATCCTATAATCTACAGACATCATACTAAAAGCCAATATATCAGGATTAAATTCTTCAATTTTCTTTATTACTTCATTCTTTTCTATGACTGCCAATTGAGTTTTGTGCCCACTTTTTATTAAGATAGACGATAACTGCATTACTCCCATTGGCTCAGTTTCGCCTAGAATATTAATAATAAATAGTATTTTCATTTTATTTCTAAATTAAATTTGTTAACAATGTTTCCTATATATTCTAATTCATGTCGTTTTAGATTTGGAAATATAGGCAAATAAACAATCTCATCACTTATACAATCTGCTTCATAAAATTCTTTTTTTCTCTCACCATATACCTCTTTAGTATAGGATCTTAACCAGACCAAACCACTTATATCTATTTTGTGTTGGCGCATGTATATGATAAATTCCTTCTTTTTCTTCTGTCTTAATGCCATCTGCCAATAACTATGAGTTTCATATTCTTCAGGCTTACTTTGTAGATTTTCTCTAACACTTGGAGAAAGTTTATTGTACAATATCTCTACATTTTTTATTCTTATCTTAACTGTTTTTTTAAATACATTTAACTGACTAATAACCATCTTCATTTGAGCACTATTTGGTTGTAGATATATTTGTGGATAATATTTCTTCAATTTGTTTGTGTTTTTATAATACTTTGTTTTTATTTCGCTTTTACTGCTTTTAAAGTGTCTAATGAATTGATTGTAATTTATAATATTTATTATTTTAAACGTTATTAAATTGAATATAACTCTTTTGAGCATTAACCAAATAATAGAATATTTTATAACTTCCTTTATTATTGATATTTTATTAGGTCTATCACATTTATCTATTTCTTCAATTAATTTTACTTCCCGTTTTTTATCCGAAAAAAGAATAGCTCCACCACTTACACCAGTTGGATACTTTACCGGTCCAAAACTATATAATCCAAAATCACCCCATGTCCCTGAAAATTTGTTCTTATACTTGCAACCAAAAGCTTGCGCGCAATCTTCAATTAATAATATATTTTTTTCTTTTATTAGTTCCTTTATTTCTTCTATTTTTCCATACCAGCCAAAAAGTGGTGTTATAATTATTATTCTGGTTTTATTTGTTATGCTTTTAATAAGACATTCTTTTTTAATGATATAATTTTTATTATCAATATTGATAAATTTAACAACTAAACCGTGAGACTTGATCACTCTTATAAACCCTTCAACAGTTATAGGTCCCATCAAAACTTCACTTCCAACTGGCAGTTTTAATGCAGACAAGAGTATATGCAAACCATTTGTTGCTGAGGATGTAGGCAATATTTTTTCAGAACCGATAACCCGACTAAATTCTTTTTTGTATTTATTTAATAAACTTTTATAATTTAACCTTGTGAATACGGTACTTGAAAGTAAATATATTATTTCCTTAAAAGTGAAATAAAGATATGTACGAGGAATTGCTAACCTTATTTTCATACTATTAACTATCTTCTTTTTTATCTTAGTCTATAAAAAAGAATCCTTAATTGCTTTTGCTAAACTTACTACATGAGAAACACTTGAAAATTTGATTTTTTTAATCTGGCTATATACTTTTGTTGGTCTAAAATAGAAATTGCGGAGAGCTATTTTTTGTATTTGCTTTAATCTTTTTGATGTAATTCCCATTGGCAACCAAATTGGCTCAACATCAGTATAGGAACTGTATGCTGAGTATCTATACCAGTCTTCAACAAACCCTGGATCATCTTCATCTTTTAACTTAATTTCGTTCTTATTTATTAATTCGTAATATAAACTTGTTCCAGGATATGGTGTTGTTATTGCAAATTGCGCACTCTCTAAAGGAAGATCAACAGAAAACTTCATTGTTTCAAACATTTCTTCTTCTGTTTCACCTGGAAAGCCAAGCATGAATAGGCCTGACGGCCTTATTCCCATTTTATTTGTATTTTTAATAGCTTTTTCTATATCATTTTTTGATGCATTTTTTCTTATTTCTTTTAATATCCTTGGAGTGCCTGATTCTATACCATAATAAACACCTGTACAGCCAGCAGCTTTCATAGCCATCAACATATCTTCAGTAATAAATTTTGCATGCCCCTCACACTCCCATGATATTTTCATATTTCTTCTTAATATTTCTTCACAGATTTTTATTATTCTTTGCTTATTAAATGTAAATAACGGATCACCAAATTCAAATATATTTATTCCATATTTATTATGCACATAGCTCATCTCATCTACGACATCAATTGGTTCTCTATATCTATATTTTTCCCTACTGCCAATGCAGCAAAAAGTACATTTATTAACACAACCTCTTGACGAAAAAAGAACATCTACATTTTTATTTTTTACTTTCTTATATTTACCATCAGTATATTTTATAAAGGGCACAAGATGTCTTGCAGGCCATGGTATTTCATCAAGTGATAATGTTTTATCATTCTTCTTATTATTTACAGCCTCCTTTCCCTTTTTCCATGAAAGATCTTTTATTTCAGAGAAAATTGTTTTATTCTTTCCTATTAAATCTAATAAATTTTTTAGAGTTTCCTCACCTTCATTATGAATAACAAAATCAGCACCAGCATTTTTTATATAAAATGATGAGAAAACAGATGCATGAATATTTCCAAGTACTATTTTTATTTTTGGGGCTATTTTTTTTATTGCCCTCACAATAGCATATACATTTGCACCATTTGATGTTAAACAAGATATTCCTAGAATAGATGGTCCTTCGTTTAATATTGCAGCAACTGTTTTATTTACATCATAACCATAGAAATATGCATCAATTATTTTTACATTATACCCTTTTTTTTCTAAATAGGAGCCAATATACATAATTCCTGATGGTGGTAAAGGTTTGGCAAAATGTTTACCATTTCCTAATATTTTTTCCATATTTTCTGGTGGCTGTAAAAGCAATATTTTCATCTTTGAACTAATGCCTCTATTTTATTTGCTGCATCATCCCAACTAAACCTATTTGTGTTTACCAATGCATTCTTTTTCATTTCATTTCGTAGATCTTTATTACTGATAATTTCTTCTAACTTATCAGCAAGTTCTTTATGGTCATTTGGTGTAACTAAGAAACCATTAAAACCATCCTTAATTATTTCATTGCTTCCAGATATTGATGTTGCTACGACAGGAAGCCCACAAGCACCTGCTTCTAAAAGAACATTCGGCATTCCCTCATAAAGAGAAGGATGCACGAGAATATCTGCTTGTTTGTAATATTCTGAAACTTTTTCCCTATTGACCCATCCAAAGTATTTTATATGTTGTGATACATTCAGTCTTTTCGAAATTATTTCCAGTTCATGCCTCAATGGACCATCACCTACAAACCATAGCTTCCATGGTTTTTCTTTACTACTTTTCAAAATAATTTGAAATGATTTCAATAAAACATCTAGTCCCTTATCTTTTGCTAATCTTCCAACATAAAGAAGTCTTTTTTCTCTTCTCTTCTTATTATTTCCAGGACAATAAATTTCCTTTGATACACCATTATGTATCACTTTTATGTCTAGTGACGGCGCCGTTTTTTTTGCAAGATTCTTTAAACCAATACTATTAGCAACAATTGCATCTGACTTTTTCCATAAATACTTGATTATTGGCCTAAGCAATGTATGATAAAAATTTAGTTCTTTCTGTGATCCAGGCACATCCCCACCTCTTAGCATTGTTATATAAGGCACTTTCCTTAAAAATTTTAAAAATAGTCCTGTTGGTGCTCCTGGTATTCCAAAATAGCAAACTGTCAAATCAGGAATCCATTCCCTCGTTAATTTCCACACATTGTAAAAGCTGCTAATTATAAATGTCAGCATTTCAAAAGGATTACTTACATGTATTTTATTTCTTACAGCTGGTATTCTTATCACTTGCACTTCATTTACTATTTCACTTTTCTTCAGTCCTTTAAAAGATGATGTCATAACCTTGACGTCATTATTTTTTGAAAGTTTCTCAGCCAAACAAGATGCTGCATTACCTGATCCACCACCTACTGGCGGATATTCATAATTAACAATTAATATTTTCATTTATAGAATTATAGTAATGTATATTTGTTAGATGATCAATTTCACCATTTAGTATTGATTTCAATATATATGGTTTGAACCATGGTTCTATCCCATCTCTATAATAAATACATTTTTTTCCAATGTTCCAGCCTCTGTCTGCGGAAAAGCAGGCTTTATATCCACTTTTAATTACTTCTATAACAGCCTCTTCAGAAATATTTGCCTTTTTACCATATGGAAATGCAAAGTATTTCACTTTTTTATTTAACTCATTTTCTATAATACTCTTTGTATAGGTTATCTCTTTTTGCATTTCCTCATCATTGCCAATTTTTCCAATATCTTTATGCGTATAACCATGACATCCAATATCATACCCATTCAAATTTAATTCCCTTATTTGATCCCATGTCATACTTTTCTGTATCTTGATTTTATTGAAGTGCTTTTTAAAATACTTTTTGTAATCTACCTTGTCTCTGCAGCTCATTTCGATTAATTTAGGAGTTATAAAAAATGTTGCAGGGATACTTAGTTTTTTTAAAATTGGAAATGCAACTGTATAGTTGTCAAGAAAACCATCATCAAAAGTAATTGACAAATATTTTTTATCACTATTTAGTTCCTTAGAAGACGATATTATTTCATCCAGTTCTACTATTGTATAATTTTTATTAAGATACCTTATTTGATTTTCAAACAACTCTTTATTTTTATTTGATACACTATGGTAATAAATAATTCTATAATTAGCATCCATCGGTAATTCAATTTTGCTTCTGACTATTTTGTTTATAAATAAATATGGATATACCAATGATGGTATTTTGTGATATAGAGCATAAGATATTTCTGATCCTATTTTATTTATTTCGATCATATTCTTTTTATTGCAAAAGTTATTCAATTAATTTATTACGGTGCATAGTGTAATAGACGCTGGAGAATATGGATATCAGGAGTTTTATAAAAAATATGTTTTTTTAATCTAAATAAGTATACTCTTCTCGCAATTTTAAAAGGTACCCTCCATATTTTTGGTAATGGAATGTCTTTGCCATTCGAAGTTAAAAAAGCACTCATTGCAGATATTGTTTCAATGATTTTAGTTTGTTTCATGGTTAACCATGGTATTTTAATTTTCTTTCTTATAATAAAATCATACTCTATAAAATCCACTAATTTTGTTGGTGGAATATATCCCTTTTTTATTGCTAAATTAGATAGTGGTGTACCTGGTAATGGGAGATAAATAAACATATATCTTCCCATTAATGTATTTTGATATTCTGAAAGAATATTTAAAACAAAATCTACGGATTGTTTTGTATCTTCAATAGTTTCTCCTGGCAAACCAATTATCATATTAAACCTAACATTGATACCAGCACTGTTTAGTTTATTTAACACCGTTTTACATTCTAAATTTGTAAATTTTTTATTCAACAAATTAAATCTTACCTTTTCACTTCCAGACTCTATACCTGTTGTAAAACTTCTTAAGCCAGAACAATAGAATAATTTTATATCTTCCTCTTTAATTTGTTTAAACTGCAATATAGTTCCATCACCTGACCATTTAATGTCGATATTATTACTTATGAGTTGTTTGGAAAATTCTTTGACTCTTTCGATCTGCAAAAAAAAGTTAGGGTCTTGAAATAATACACCATCAATATTAAATAGCTTAATTAATTTTTTGATCGTGAGCACTACTTTATCTGCTGACTTTGCACTATAATTCTTATTAAAGTGAGATGGAATTTCACAATAAGCACATCCCATTGGACACCCACGACTAGTTTCCATACATATTGCACGTTTCGCTCCTGGAGGCCAATCCTTTCTAATATATGGCTCAATATTATCTATAAGTTCATATGGTAATTCTGGCAACTCATCTACATCTAATAGTTGTGCCATCTCATTAATTACAATTTCATTATTTTCTTTATATCCAAGACCTGGTATTTTCTTATCTAAATCATCATTCTCTATACAATATAATAGCTTCGGAAAAGCCTCTTCACCTTCACCTCTTACAATATAGTCAACAAAATCTTCTTGAATAACGCTTTTAGGTGCTTTTGTAACATGCCAACCACCCCAAACAATTTTTACATTTTTCTTTGTCTTTTTTATTAATTGTGAGCAATATATTGCGTCTGCTATAGGTGGACCTGTAAGAACACTTATTCCAACACAAATCAAACTGCTATCTTCAAGTATCTCTAGTAATGTTTTATCATCGTTTTTAACAGCTCTATCCAAGATGATTACTTCATATCTATTTGTTAATGTAGAGGCTAATGAAAGAAGAGCCATAGGCAAAGTAACAGTAAAAGATAATGATTTTAATTTATTTCCTTTCACACAAGGATTAATAAGCAATATTTTATTCTTCTTTTTCATACTTTACTCCACTATTATTACTCTTTCTTGCAACAATTATAATATTTTTAGCATATATTCTATCTGGATCAAATAAGGTTTCTATTCTTACTACACTCTTTACAAAATAGTAATTTATAGTTCTTACTATGTTTTTCAATATAACTGGTTTTTGAAATAATATAATCATTAATGTAGAAGGAATATGACATATTAGTGACAATAATCCTCCCACACGATAGGTTTCCAAAACTGTGAAACCTGCTTTTTCTGCTAAATATTTTAATCCATAATCTGTAAATCTATAAAAGTCATGAGGGATATCATGCATATAAACTAAATGTGGAGCTGATAAAATTAAGATTCCTCCCGGTTTTAATATTCTATAAAATTCTTTTATGACTCTAAATGGTTCATAAGCATGTTGTAATGCCTGAACACATAAAACAGTATCGATTGTTTCTGATTTTATAGAAATATCTTGCATATCACATAAAATATCCGGCATTCTAGTCTCACTTGTTTTTTTAATATCAATAGCTATGTAGTCATTAGTAATACTTTCAACAACTTCCTTATATGCTTTTTTGCCAGCACCAGCATCAACAACAGTTCCACTAATATATTTATTAAAAAGAGGAAACAATTTTCTTGTTAAAGAATAAATCTGCGTACTTTGTCTGAAATTATAAGGATTACCTGCAAGGTCATCATCTAACTGTTTTTGCTTTTTTTTAATAAAATTAAAAAACTTATTCATAATTAACTTATCGTACAGGATATAACTTATTTTCTATTTGATTTGATATCCATGCAAGAAGCACATGATAATCACGAAATCTTCTTATTAATTTCGGTATATCTCCCCTTAAAGCACAATTTATTACCATTTTTATTGTATATTTTAAATTTAATCTTTTTAGAAGTTTTGGGTCATACGTTCTTATTTTTTGACCTGTTAAAGATGTTTTACCTGGATCCGGAGCATACTCTTTCCAATCCTCAAGAGACTTAGGTAAATCTGCACCTTCTGCTTCTAATTGCCTATAATAGCGTGTGCCCGGAAATGGCATAAATGCTTGAATCGTCGGCCATGTTGAATCAAGCGAATCGAGCAAATCAAGTGTACTTTGAAATTCTTCTCGCGTTTCTGTTGGCAAATCAACTATAACTTGCGCACAAGTAAAAATATTTTTTTCCAATCTTAATTTTTCAAAAGCTTTTTTAATTTCAGATATTTTTAAATCCTTTGCCATATCTTTCATTAATCTTTCTGAACCTGTCTCTACACCAAAAAGCACCCAAGCTCTTTTAAATTTTCTCAGTCTTTTCAAAAGATCATCATTTACTGTATTTGCTCTTATTTCCATCCATACAGAATATTCCGGAGATAAATAATCTAATATTGCATAAGCTCTTTTCTTACTAGCCATAAAGTTATCATCATATAATTTTATAAGTCTATTCTTTGTTATTTTTTCACAAGCTTGGATTTCCTTAATAATTCTTTCTACACTGAACGTTCTCCATTTACTTTTATTAAATTGTTCGTTATAGCAAAAAGCACATTTAAATGGACAACCTCGGCTAGTAACAAGCATAATCTCCAAATCAAGATACTTTTTAGCTGCTACTAAATCCCACGGTAACATTGGGAGAACATCTAAATTTTTTATAAGTGATTGCTCTTTTGTTAAAATAGTTTTTCCATTTTTCCTATATGCAATTCCTTCAACGTCTTCTATTTTTCTTTTGCCTTCAATTGCTTCAATCAGCTTAGGAAAGGCAAGTTCTTCACCACGCACAATATAATCTATATCTGCAAACTCCATAGTTTGCTCCGGAAGCAAGCTTGGATGAATACCACCCCAAACTACCGGAACATCTTTTCCAACATATTTTTTTACAAATTTTGTAACCATCATTGCATCATTTATCATTGGACCAGTAAATGTTGTTACACCAACTAAATCTGGCTTAAATTCTTTGATCTTCTTTAATGTCCAAATATCAAGATTTCTATCTAAGATCTTAACCTCATGTCCTGCTTGTCTAGTTACACCTGCAACATGCATTACAGCTAGTGGAGGACAAATGGTTCCACGATACGTTATATTATTTGGTTGTATAAGTAATACTTTCATTTACATCTACTTTTTATAATTTTCACCAAAAAAAGTAGTCTCTAAAATATCAACATTTTCTAACACTTTTTTCTTAAAAGCATCTGTCTTCTTTATTAATTTATCTTTTATTTCTAATTTATTTTTCATTAATTTCTCAAAAATATTTAAAAGTTCTTTCCAATCATCTTTAATTAAACGATTTATATCATATAGATATTCTTCCATCTCCAGCATATCTCTAAAATAATCAATACACTTAGGTTCATATGCAATATTTATTGTTGGAACATTCATACATGTAGAAAAAATAGTGGAATGCATTGGAGTACCTATAAAATAATCAAATTGGCCAATTAGACTTAAATAATCTTCCGGACTTGTATTATCTTTATCTAAAAATGAAACATTATCTTTATTCTTCATTAAAGAAATTATTTCTTTTGTTTTCTCAATATCTTTTTCCCAAGGAGCTAAATACGTTGGCAACAGCACAATATCAACGTTGAACTTATTAATTAATTTATCTAAAAACTTTGACATATTTTTAATAAAATATATCTCTCTCTCACTTACCCTATTGTTTCTTAGCCCTAAAGGTTTTGCAATCATGTAAGGAATAATATCGTTTTTTCTATAGTGAAAAGAACAAAAGCAAACTGCAACTCCTATACATATCTTATTTTTACCTTTTTTTATTCTATTTAAAATCCCTCTACCAACCTCAGGGTTTGAAGGTTGTAAGCAAAAAGCTGGATCAGCTGTTTTAAAATAAGGTATTTTTGTTACACCGATCCTTTTAAGATTCCTTATAGAAAAATCATTTCTAACAGTTATAACATCTGTCATTCTAAAAGCTATTTTTGCAAGCTTCATACTTACTTTTCTCTCTATAGGACCAACTCCTTGAGCCCATGCCATTATCCTGCAACCTAATAACCTTACCAAAAATAACTTTAAGACCCAATATGGAGGCTTAACCCAACTAGCATTGTCCTGGATAGGGCCTCCACCTCCCCAAATAATTATATCTGCTTTTGCTATAGCAATAAGCTGTTTCATTGTTCCCTTTAGACCTGTTGGGATCATTTTGACTGGTATCCATTTCTCATCTTTTTCTGGGTTGTATGAAAGAGCTGATATTTGAGCCTTTGGAAACCTTTTTTTTAGCAATTTTACAGCTGAAGCCATATTACCTCGATCACCTCGATTATATGTAAAATCACCCGATAAAAACAAAATGCTAAAATTATCTTTTTTTGCCATTTTTAATTTGCTTTTAAATAAATATGTTTTATACATTTTTCTACTGCCTAATCTATTTGTCTTAAAAAACTTTGATGTTTCAAAAATAACGAATATGAAATCAACTGCTCTATTGCGTGAACAGTTACATAAGCTGGAGCTATTTTATTTCTATAAAATTCAAGTAAATATTTTTTTGTAAATAATGAATTAATTTCTTCTCTGCTAAAATCATCTGGTAATTCAGTTATAATTTCCTTGATTAAACCCTTTAGTTCCTCTTCAAACCAATGGTCTATTGGACTAGCACCCGGTGTTAATTTTTTCTGATAAATTACTTCTTCTGGTAATAATTTATATTTTTTTGCCATTTCTCTTAACATGTATTTTGCATCTTTTGCTCTGCTCTCACCTTTTGGATAACGTATTGATTTTGGTATTGAATGCAGTGTTTTAATAAAACCTCTGTGCAAAAAAGGCGAAGTCATTGTTACATCAGAGACACCACAAGGGCCTGCATGCTTAAAGCGTATGGATGATCCTATTTCATTTCCTAAATGCGCAATAAATGCTGGCGTAAGAGCTCTATTGTCTTCTAATAATTCATCCAAATAATCATCATTCTGTTTGAATATACCTTTATCTGCATAATCTAATAATCTGATAATTTCAGATTCATCGAACAACCTGAAAGTCATAAAATACTTTTTCTCATCAGTATAAAGTGCTCTTCTCAAAACTGTCATAACATTTCGAAAAGCATGACCATATCTTTCTGCAAAATACCTTCTTTCACCAATCTTAATAATAATTCTAATAATAGTTTTGGGTATCTGTGAAAATAACTTTATCAAACTATTCATTTTATGAAGGACAGGGTATCCTAAATAAATATCTTCTGACGCATCACCTAGAAAAGCAAGATTAAAACCTAAGTCATTTGCATAGGAACCTAAAGCATTTGTTCCTATTTGATAAGTTAATTCGCTTCTTGGCTCATCAACATACCAGAACATATCCTTTAACCCATTTTTAATGAAATCACAATCTATATCATACCAATGGTGTTTCAATCCTAAATAATTTTGAAATTCATTTACATAAGTTTGATTATATCTTTTATCCTTCCATTTAAAACTTATTGTTTCTACATCACAACCTATTCTTTTTAAACCAGATGCAACTGTTGCTGAATCTAACCCACCAAGTAAAACAGCACAGCGTTTTTCTTTGCCTACAATTTCCTGTAAACTTTTTAAAAAAGAATTATATAAAACTTCAAGCGCATCATTTTTAGTTATTTTATTAAAATCAGTTTTTGACAATATTTTCGGTTCATATTTTTCTGCTAATTTAAAGGAGTTTAATAGATTATTTTTAATATCAATACTTACAGCTTCTCCAGGCGGTACAGTTTTAATATTTTTAAAAATAGTTTTTCCTTTTGGTGAAAAACCATAAATAAGATAAAATGATTCTACATTTATATCTCTTTCCAATTTCAGCTGGCAACTTAGAGCAACAGACCAAATTCTTGTTCCAAATGTTAAGACCCCATCAACATAAGAATAAAATAGCATTCTGTACCCCTTAGAATCCCTAATAAATGTTACTTTATTTTTTTCTTTATCATAAAGTACAAGCGCAAACATGCCTGCTAATTTTTCAGCAAATCGCACCCCTTCTTTATCAAATAAATATGCTAATTTTAAAGCTAGCTCATCTTTTGTATTCAAGATATTGTTATCCGTACTAATTTCCGGCAACACTTCTTTGTTGTATATATCACCATCAATCATAACTATTTTATCATTATACTTTGCTATGCCTGTTCCAGAATTTCTACCAGTAATCACACCAAGTCTAAGATTATTGAAATCCATTGTTTTCAATTTAGGTTCATAACTTTTAAACTTTTTGCTACATTCTTTATGGATATCACAAAGTTTCTCCATCTCTTCCTGAGAAATATTTCCACCAAATAATCCGTTCATTTAAATAAAATCCTCCTATATATCACTTAAGCCTCAAATAACGCTTCATGCTATCCCAAATCTCTGGTGCTAAACATTTTTTACATACAGGATTTGGATGTTTTCTTTCTTTAATTAATTGTCTGAATTTTTGATATTTCTTATTGTTCCATATTTCTTCTATATCTTGCTCGTATAAATTGCCCATTTTTGCAGGTTCATAATAATAAAGCATACAACAGGGATAAACATCTCCATTCTCCTTTGCAAACAAAGACATCCATGGGAAAATACATTTTTTATAATTATTTAAGGGTTCATCATTATAACGCTGCCATATATCATCTTTATTTGCCCACTCATTGCAATTATGACGTATATTTAATTTATCAGCTATTCTCCCAGCTTCTTTCATTTTATTTACTATTTCATCCGCTGTATATTCTCCCAAAAATTCTTTCCAATCTAACATCTCCATCCTAAATATCATGTGTTGAAAATAGACCTCATTAAGTCCTATGCTCTTAGATAATTCAACAAATTGACTAACTTCTTCTATATTATACTTGCTTACTACAAAAAGCCCTCTTAGTTTAGGCTTTCTACTCTCATATTTTACTTTCAGTTTATTTATTTTATCTATTCCCTTTAATATTTTATAAAAATTCTTTCTATTTGCCCTTAACGCTGAATATGTTTCTGGCGTTGCTGCATCTATTGAAATGCTTAATGTATCAATTCCTGATTTAAACAGTTGTTCTGCTTTTCCTTCAAGCAAAACACCATTAGTTGTTACGTTAACAGACGGATTCGTGTTGCTTTTTAATTTCTTTATTAAAGGCATTAGATCCGGATATAAAAGAGTTTCTCCACTTCCTGAAATACCTACATTTATAATTGGCAGCCTCTTAATCGAATCATAAAATTTGTTACTATCAAGTATTTTCTTACCAGTTCTTGGGTAGCATGTTTTACATACGATATTACATTTCTCTATAACCATAAATATCAAATGTATCGGTAATGCATCTACTTTATTTGGTTTAAATAAAGCTGCGTTAAATGCTTTCAAATTATTTAGTATAGTCATCTTAAATATATTAGTTTCTATTTTTGCCTATCCATTTACTTAATACAAGTAAGCTCCATAATGCTTTTCTATTATTTTTATTCCTTGAAAGATGCTGCTTTACAATTTTAGCAACATATTTCTTTCTAATCCCTAATGGTATGAGGCTTTCTTCAAATGTCTTATCCTCTATATGTTCCCTTAATTCATTATTTAGCCATTTTCCTACAGGAACACTAAAACCTTTCTTTTTTCGACCAATTATCTCTTCCGGCACTATTCCTCTAAGAGCTTCTTTTAAAATTCTTTTTCCTACAAATTTATTGTATTTCATCTTACCTGGCAAAATAGAAATAAATTTTACCAAATCCATATCCAGAAAAGGTGAACGAACCTCTAGGGAATGTTTCATGCTCGATCTGTCTACTTTTGTTAAAATATCACCATTCAAATACGTTTTTATGTATGAATAACTAAATATATTCACATCATCTATATTATTTTTTAGTGAATTGATATTAATTTTATTGTAAATATCTCTTTTACTAAATTTATTTATTAGTTCCGGCTCGCACATTTCATCCATCTCTTCATAAGTAAATGCTCCCAGCCAATACTGCAATCTTTGTTGATCTTTTTTTCTAGCTCCTTTTAGAAATTGTTTTACTTGAAATTCTAGACTTTGATTAGAAAAGTTTGGCGGAATTTTATTTATAATATTTAGAATAATATTTTTATGCAACCATCCTGGTAAATATTGATAGAACTTCGCTAAAAAATTCGCATTGAATGTTGGATAACCACATAAAAGTTCATCACTTCCATCCCCACCCAATGCAACAGTAACATGATTTTTTGTGAATTCTGAAAGAAGTGATGTCGCAAGAAGTGATGAATCTGCCAATGGCTCATCTATTTCACCCAATACAGGATCAATAATGTTTAGTAGCTCTTTTGAATCAAAAACTTTTTCATAATGTTCAGTGCCAAGGTATTTAGCAATTTTTGCTGCATAGGCAGATTCATCAAATGTTGGTTCCTTAAAGGAGATAGAAAATGTTTTTATTTTCGTGTTACAATTCTTTACTGCTAATGCTGCTATAGCGCTTGAATCTATACCACCACTTAGAAAAATGCCCAAAGGAACATCACTTATTAATCGCCGGCTAACTGATTTTGAAAGTAAATCCAATAATCTTTCAGATGCTTCAGGAATTGAAAGATTATTACATTCATTTTTATCTGACAAATAGTCCCAATACTTTTTAATTGATATTTTATTTTCACTAAACACACCAAAGTGCCCAGCTGGTAACTTAAATACTTTTTTGAATATACTTCTTGGCTCAGGGACATATTCATACGCAAAATATTGCAATAATGATAAGTCATCCATTATAGTTTCAATACCAGGATATTTTGTAAGAGAATGTAGTTCTGAAGCAAATATAATATTGTTGTTTCTAATAGCATAAAATAAAGGTTTTTGTCCAAATCTATCACGTGCTAAAAATAATTTCTTCTTCTTTGTATTCCAAATAGCAAATGCAAACATACCATTTAAAGATTTAACACACTCTTTTCCTTTTTCCTCATATAAATGTAATATAACTTCAGAATCTGAATTTGTTTTAAATTTGTGACCATTTTCTATTAAATCTTTCCTTAATTCTTTGTAATTATATATTTCACCATTAAATACTAATATTAATGACCTATCTTCATTGAACATAGGTTGATCACCGGTTTCTAAATCAATTATGCTTAATCTTCTATGCCCTAAACATATATCTTCATCAATATGGTATCCTTCCGCATCAGGTCCTCTGTGCCTCATAGCTTCTGCCATATTTCTGATCACAGTATTTTTTTCCTCAACGCTTTTATTCTTGCTTGTAAAACCGCAAATTCCACACATGTTATATACTTTTCCTAGTTAATTATTGGATTTTAAAGGTATCTTATAAAAATGTTGCTTTCTTGATAACAAATATGAGGGCAAACAACCAAATAAATATTTTTGTATTCAGCCAAAAGATAAAGAACTTTTTATCTGTAGCTTCTATTTTTGATCTATAAAAAGTAATGTTATAAAGCCAATATGAAGCAATTATTAAGAATGCAAGAATACTACACCAAGGAAACATGAAACAGTTAAATTTGATATCTATTGAATAAATAACTAGAACTAATAAAAAACTTATGGAATAGGGCCAACAGCAATCATATCTGTAGAAATTGTAGATTTTATTCAGCACTTAGACTTTAGGCAATTGCTTTAGATGAAGATATTTGAGAATTTAGTAACTGTATATGAGGCGTTTTATTTGTACTATATTTCATAGAATTATTTATATTTTCAAGCCATAGCTCAAGAGTAAGCTTTGTATAATCTGTTCTATCAAATTCACCTCTATTTACTTTATCTCTTTTCATACAAATATTTCTTTCAGATAATCTTTTGCTTTTACTTTCCTTCCAATCAGAAAGCCCATTGTTCAACCATCTGTAAACTGGAGTAACAAGGCCCTTCTTATCCATGCACGTTCTGACTTTTTCCGGGATCAGCCCTTTTACTGCTTCTCTCAGTATATATTTCGTTGTACAACCCTTGATCTTAAGTTCTGGTGGTATTTGATAGGCAAGCTCTGCTATTCTATGATCTAAAAAGGGTGTTCTACTTTCCAGACCAGCAGATGCTGCTGCTTTATCGTTCATAGCGATCAATGATGGAAACGTTATTTGAAAGTCACTTATTCCCATAGAATCTATCAATGATTTTCTACCATTAAATATGCCCTTTATAAATTCAAACAGTTCTATGCCGCCAAAATTACTTCTCTTTGTCATATCAAAATAGCGCCTCGCTGCATCTTCAAATATTTTTGGACTCCAAAAATATGAAGCAAGAGGATAATAATTTTTGAAAAATGGATTTTCTGCTATCTCCATATTCTTCAACATCAATACATAACGCACATATCCACCAAAAAGTTCATCTGCACCCTGCCCACCCAATATAACTTTTACATCTGTTTTTGCCACAGCTTGAGCAAGCATGAATTCTGAAAATGGCGATGCTGTTGAAATGGGTTCATCTAAATGCCAAATTATCTTTTGAAGATTTTCTTTAAATTCATCTTTCGTAGGCGTAATAATAATATGTTCCGCTTTTATCCTCTTAGCAACTAATTTAGCATATTCAATTTCTTCAAATCTTTCTCCAAGAGGATAATAACAAGAAAAGACCTTTTCCGGCTTTGCAATACAGGCAATTATACTGGAATCCAACCCACCACTTAAAAGAACACCTACGGGAACATCACTTCTAAGTCTTAATCTAACAGCATCTTCTATGAGCCATCTTAGTTTATCAACATAATACTTTTTACTTTTATACTTTTCTGGTTCTTTTGGAAAGTCCCAATACTTTTTTACTTTTACATTTTTTCCATCATATATAAGATAATGAGCCGGTAATAAAGAATAAATATTTTTATAAAGAGTGTTTTCCTGAAAGGATGCTTCTAAAGACCAAAAAAGTGGTGTAATATTTGGTTCCGGTTCAACTTGAGTCAGAATACTTTTTATTTCTGATGCAAAAAGAAAATTTCCTTCTTTATTATAAAAGTATAAGGGTTTTTCACCAAATCTATCACGTGCAAGAAAAAGTTTTTTCTTATTCTTATCATAAATAGCAAATGCAAACATGCCTATAAATTTGTCAAGACAGCTATATCCATATTCTTCATATGCGTGAATAATTACTTCTGTATCAGTTTGTGTTTTAAAAATATGACCAAGTTTAGTTAATTCCACGCGTAGTTCTTTGTAATTAAATATCTCACCATTATAGACAATAACAATAGACTTATCTTCGTTATAAATAGGTTGGCTACCTGTTTGCAGATCAATAACAGATAAACGTCTAATACCCAGGCGGATATTTTTGTGGATAAAATATCCGTTTTCATCAGGTCCTCTATGATAGAGGATCTCGGTCATATTTTTTATGTTTCCGTTACCCCAGATTCCGGCAATACCGCACATAAGCTTCTCTTTGTTTTCTTAGTTTTCTTCTATTTAGTCTAAATTCAATAAATGCTTTTGGCATATCTATCATGGATTTTAATGAAAAGAAAAATGGTGATTTAATAAACGATTCTCCCATTTCTCTCTTTGAGAAAAAAACAGGAACTTCAGACAATTTAAATCCCTGACTAACAGCTGATATTCCTATAAAATGCTGAAAAAAAGTATAATCATTGTCTGTTTCTAATATGGCAGCAAAGACTGATCTTTTACAAACTAAAAAACCTGACTTAATATCACGGAAATAATATCCAAAAATATAATTTAGAAACCAACCAAAACATCTGCTAGCAACACAGCGCAGACCGCGTTTATTATGGTGCATTGCTCTTGTACCTTGAGCAATATCACAATCTTTCATTTTGCATACATTATATAAATTTTTTACATCCTCCGGGGAATATTGCATGTCTGCATCAAGAATAGAAATATATTTACCTCTTGAGACGGCTAAACCACTTTTCCAAGCTTCTGCAATACCCTTGTTTCGTGAATGATCAACAAAAACAACATTTTTGTGTTTTTTTGTGCATTTAAGTATTTCGTCTCCTGTACCATCTATGCTTCCATCATTTACGAGGACTATTTCCCCATCAACATCAATATCTTTTATAACTGACTGCAACCTCGAAGTTAAAAGATTAATGTTCTTTTCTTCATTGTAGCAGGGCACAATTATGCTGAGTTCAATCATCTTTTCCTCAATTTTTGATATATCTTTATTTATCGGCATTTCATTCATATATATTTAATATAAAGATACAGATTCTTCTTCATCTTTCTACAGCTCCGCCCCGTCAGTTACATCTTAAAAATGACATAACCTACGGAGCACCAATATATTGCTATATATTTACTAAATTTCCAGCACCCCTATATGACCATTTTTCTTATTGCCATATGTAATAAGCTGCAAATTCATATCAGGGTAAAGTTTTTTAAAAGTTTTGCTCTTACTTCTATTTGAGTTATTTATATTGAACCTTGCATCAAAAGCAATACTTTCATTTATAATAAAATCAACTTCGTGCTTGTTTTGTGTGCGCCAGAAGTGAAGTGTTTTTGTTTCTTCTTTTGAAGATAAAATATTAAAAACAATGTTTTCAAAAAATCTTTCACGATCCCACCTATCAGGCAAGTTATCAAAATTATTTAAAATGGCGTTGCGAATACCAAGATCACAAAAATAAAATTTAGGCATTTTGCTTAGTTCTTTGCTGTGATTACGCGTATATGGATAAACTAATTTTATCTTTAAGTTTTCCTGCAAAAGATTTATGTAACTTTCAACTGTAGGAGAAGACACATTAAGAATTTGAGCAAGCTCTGACATATTAAGAAGATCGCCTACCCTTTCTGCAAGAAGTTTCATTAAACGGTAAAAGCGTGATGTATCACGAATTCCTGCTTTACGGACATCAAAATTAATATAGGAATTTACCATTTCTTCTAATATAGCTTCTTTTTCTACTGGATCAGCTTCAAGCACAACCGATGGATAACCGCCATATTTAATATATTCAAAGAAGTATTGTTCTATTTCATTTTTATAAAGTTCCGGTATATGACGTTTTTCACCATTTAAAATTGTTTCTTTAGAAAAGAAATCAAGCATACTTTTTTTCTTATAACTTAAGAATTCCCTAAATTTAAGAGGCCCTAGTTCAAAAATTCTTTTTTCCCCCATAAGTGAATTATTGTTTCTTTTGTTGTTATAAAACGTTGTAGACATAGTTACGATAAGCTTTAACTTATCACTATATTTATCATGTACTGTTTTTAGAAATCTTGAGGGGTCTTTAAGATATTGGATCTCATCTATCAATATATATTGTTTTTTACCGTTTTCAGGAGGGATCAATTTAAAAAGATTCATAGGTGAATCATTGAGATATTCCAGATTTAGCTGATTCTCAAGGCTGATGTAATACACAGATTCCTTTCTGCCTATATCTTTTATGATCTTTTTCAGTAACGTAGATTTACCTATCTGACAGGGCCCCTTGATGATAAGTATTTCATCGCTTCCAAGTCTATTGTAGATCTTTTTTTCTATATTTCTTTTTATGTACATAAGTTATTAACCACTTTAACCACGAATTTCGCTAATTTCACTAATTTGTGTTATATATGTAACGTTTCCACTTTAATGATGTTTCTCCAAAATTTATTAGTAATCCCAGCTTTTTATTGCAGCATTTTAAAGCATTTATTAATTGAGCTTCTTCAATATTGCCTAATACCTTGATAGCTTTTATTTCTATAACTATCTCATCTTGAACAAGAAAATCGGGTTGATAATACTTTTTTAACTTTCTTTTTTTGAAATAAATTCCAATTTCAGGTTGTGAAATATAGGGCATTTTGCTATCTTCAAACTCTATTTCTAATGCTTCTTGGTAAACTGCTTCTAAGAAACCAGGGCCCAGCTCCTTATGAACATTTATAGCAGCGCCAACTATCTCAAAAACTTCATTTTTATATAACAGTTTTTTCATTCAAAAATAAATTGGTGTAATTCGCGTAATTAGTGGTTTCATTTATATCACAAAAATTTAATCTTTACTTTAAATTTATCCTCTTTTTTTAAGTTTACTTTTAATAATAAGTTGATATTTTTATCGGTAAGTAGGCAATTTTTTCTTAGTTGTTTATTTTCACAAAAAACTAAAGTTTTCATATTGAGCTCTATTTACGCTACTTACGCTATAATTTAATTGTTTAAAAAAGCATCATTAAATTATGAATTTATGTAAGTATCAAGATATGTGCCAAGTTACAGAAAACAGAAGGCAGATTACAGAAGACAGATAAAAGACAAACAACTAAATGCAAGACAGATATCAGCAAGTAGATAAAAGATGAAATGATTGAGGAAAGAAGAAAAAGCTAGATTTTAACTAATTTGACTGTTAACTAGTTATATTGTTTCCGCCCGAGGCGGATCCACCTTTGACGGAAAAGGAGTACAGGGTTCAAGGAGCGCTAAAGCTCTTAGAACAAATTTGAAATGTAAAACTAAAGAGCCTGCGGCGAATAAAGGCGGAAGAAGCAAAGAAGGTGGAAATTTAAACCCACATTGGATTTAAGGGTTTATACAAAATAAACTCCTTTACAAGCTTGATAATTGATGATAACATCATTAGCAATCAAGCTTAAAAAAATACTATAATGTATATTCAAAGACACATTACAAAAAAACTACTGAGAATGTTCGATCTGTTTCCTGTGGTAGTTATAACTGGAGCCAGACAGGTAGGAAAAAGTACACTTCTAGAGAAAACTCTGGGACAAAAAGCAGAGTGTGTAGTTTTTGATCCTGTTATAGATGTTGAAAATGCAAGACAAGATCCAGAATTATTTCTAAATAACCATAAAACACCGCTTATTTTAGATGAAATACAATATGCACCCGAATTAGTAGCTACAATTAAGCGTCGCGTAGACAAAAATCGAACTCCCGGTCAATTTGTACTAACCGGTTCTCAACAATGGGGCGTCCTGAAATCTATTTCAGAGAGTTTAGCCGGAAGAGCTGTTTTTATAGACCTTGAGGGCTTTTCATTAGGAGAGATCGCGGAAATCAAAGAAGAAAAAATGTGGCTGGCTGCCTGGCTTCATAATAATGAAGATTTCTTTAAAAAACAGTTAACTCGATTGACTGAACAATTTACTCTTTACGAGCAACTTTGGAGAGGATTCTTACCAGATGCTCAATTTCTTCCTATAGATGCTATTTCAATATTTCATGCAGCCTATCAACGTACCTATATAGAAAGGGATGTGCGACTACTTGCTGATGTTTCTGACTTACAGCTTTTTGGACGGTTTTTTCAGCTTACCGCCGCTTTAACAACTCAAGAAATAAATTATAGTCAATTTGGCCGTGAATTAGGCATTACTCCTCAAACTTCACGACGTTGGATTGATATATTGAAATCAACTTTTCAATGGTTTGAAATTCCAGCTTTTTCAGGTAATACTGTAAAACGAATAAGCGCCAAGCCTAAAGGATATATTACTGACACAGGAATAGCCTGCTTTGCTCAGGCAATTTCTTCCGCAAGGGCAATCTCAGGCCATCCTATATGGGGTCATCTTTTCGAAACAGCAGTTGTTGCTGATATACGTAAACAATGCAATCTAATGTCTACCCCCCCCCAAATGTATCACTGGAGATCACATGGAGGAGCTGAAGTAGACCTTTTACTTGAACGAGATGGACTTTTCTTTCCTATTGAGATAAAAGCTAAAAGCCAACCCAATAAATCAGATACCAGAGGAATAACAGCTTTTAGACAAACTTATCCAAACTTGATTATAAGTAAAGGATTGGTTATAGCACCAACAGAAAAACTCATTCAAATCTCAGAAAATGATTACGCATTACCTTGGAATACTGTTTTAAGTTAATGACCTTTGCTCCAAACCCACATTGGAATCAATGCTTTCCATAATATTTGACCAGAGTAAAAACTTCTTGCATATAAATTGGATTTTGGTAAAAAATATAGGATTTTATTTAGGAAACAACCTAATTTTCAACTTCGTAGGAGAACAAATACATTGCTAATTCAACCTTTCCATTTTAAATATGTTAAATCATCCCATTCAATATAAGGAAAATATTCTTTTTTATATTCGCGGGATGGAATATAGCTGAATGAATGATCAGAGTAACCATTAACATCAAAATAGCTTTCTCCTGTTAAAAAATCTAATACTTTTTCAATATCTTCTGCTATAAAAGGAATCTTTTCGTTCATCAAGGAAATAACCATTTTAATAAAATCGTTAGCATAAGCATAGTTAGTGACTCTCAAACTATAGGAGGAAGATTCATCCGTCGGAGGATAAAGATGAATACCATGCCTTCGCCAACTATAAACTATTTCAAAAGGATGCGCACCTGTCCATCCTCTTTTTTCATACCATGCTTTGAACTCCTTTTTACTGTTCCAATTCATTATTGAAAGCATCCCGCCATCTCTTGTATCTGACCATTTTCTATGCATTTCTATGGGAGACATTTTTTTAACATCTTTGGGAAAAGCAGCCTTATAACAAATTTTCGCAACTGATATATAATCATTAAGAGAAATATTTAATTGCTTTGAATTATTTTTTAGATATCTTTGATAGCAACGAAGTATTTTTTCTTTTTTTCTCTTTGGCAATATATCTCTTAAAATATACTTTCCTTTTATCTTACCAGCTCGAAAATCAAAGGGCGTAATTTTATTGAGAATATTATTGTTTGTTTTCTCTAAAACAGGTATAAATCTTAAGACTTCTTCAAAAATTTCTTTGTATATACCATCTGTTTTGTGTGAACCTTTAGAAATTTGTATACTCTTTAAAAGATAAAAATATATATAATACTTTTTATCATATTCTATAATCGCAAAAGGAATCGTTATTAATCTTGATCTTCTTTTTAAAGGCAGATAAAAACTCTCCCACCTTTTCTCAAATTTATCTTTATATGTTGGAAAAGCTTTCCCAGTTAATAATTTTGTCATGAGGAAAAGTAAAAGATGAAGGTATTTCTATCTATCGCTTCTTGATTCCTATTTTCTTAAAGATAATCGATTTTAGTTCTTCGAATAAATAATATTTCTGGTTTAATGAAAAATGTTTCTGATTACCTCTAGTTCTAACATTAAAAATGCCCTCTTCTTCAAGACCTTTAAGTTCCTTTGAAAGGTTGCCTGCATCAACATTGATCTTGCTTGCTATCTCTCTTAAATATAACTCAGCATCATGGTGGGTAAAAAAATAAATAAGAAGCTTTCTTCTAAGATTTGACTTAAATAATTCCATAATATTATTATATTAGTTTACAACGATTGTTGTATAAAAATCAATATTTATTATTAATATAAACAATATTAGTTTATTATTTCACTATATTTGTTGTTTTCATATACAATATTTATTGTTCATATTAACATCTTAAAATAAAAAAAAGTACTTTTGTAATAATAGAAGCTACTTATTCTTTTGTGTTGTTTATTCTTCCAGTTAACTACTTGTTATTAGGTATATTATAATTAACCTCTAATAATGGAGATCTGACCCTGTATAATAATTAAAGCTCTTTTTCCCCTCATTCCACTCCGGGAGTGGAATGAGGGGAAAAAAAATTAAATAATTGTACGTAAAATAAAGATTTTGCTTGTCGGCATAAGTGCAAACTGTAATTATATATAAGATAGGAGCTTAAATGGAAACTGTACATATTTTAATATTACTTACTGTAGGGTTTATTGCTGGCATTATTAATGTTATGGCAGGGGGTGGTTCACTTCTTACAATACCTACTATGATCTTTATGGGTTTAGATGGTGCAACCGCTAACGGAACCAACCGCATAGCAATACTTGTTCAGTGTATTACTGCTACAATAAAATTTTTTAAAAAGGGTTTTTCTGATTTTAAATTAAGTATTACTCTTTCTCTTTGTGCTCTTCCCGGTACTTTTGTAGGCGCTCTTCTTGGTACTAAAATACACGGCATTTTATTTAACCGCATTCTTGCGTGTGTTATGTTCATGATACTTATACTTATGTCTCAAAAAACTAGTCTTTTTAAAAAGAAAAAAGAAACTGTGCCCACAAAAAAACGTTTTGTAATTGCTCATATACTTATGCTTATAGCTGGATTTTATGGAGGCTTTATACAAGCAGGGGTCGGATTTATATTAATACTAATACTTCATAGAATTCTTGGCCTTGATCTTGTAAGAGTAAATATGCACAAAGTCTTTATTGTTGGCACTTATAGTTTTTTAGCAGTTGGAATTTTTATTTGGAAGGGTAATATTGCATGGCTGCAAGGGGTAGTTCTTGCAATAGGTAACTCTATTGGTAGCTGGTTTGGGGTAAATATTGCCGTTAAAGGGGGAGAAAAAATTATTAGAAAAGTTTTTTATGTTGCTTTAATTATATTAGGCCTGAGGCTTTTATTATTTTAATCTAATAATTCTGTTTTAAGTCCCTCTGATCTTGCAAAGTTAGCTAACTTTCTATCTGCCGTAACAAACATTTCACATTTTGATAACATAGCAGATGCCAATTGAATACTATCTAAAGTTCTTATCTGATATTTATCTATTAAGTTAACTGCTTTATCTTCTAATTCTATATCAAATTTTATTTTGCTATATTCTTTATTTTCCTGCAGAAGAATATCTAAAAGATATTCATAATCTTTCTTTTCAATGTCCTTTTCGAAATACCTTCTTTTTAAAGCTGAATTTATTTCTATTAAAGTAATTGGGGATATGATTATGTCGTCTGCTTTTTCTAAAATAAGTTCTACTTTATCAGAATTATGCTCTTCTATATATCTTTTCAAAAGAGCAGAAGAATCCATAAAAACAATCATTATTCTGCCCTTTCTTTAATAAGGGTGTTAGAAACTGCTTCACCTTTAACTTTGACTCTCCTTATCTTCTTTTTCCAACTTTTCCTTTCAATGTGAGGACTGAAAGGAATTATTTCAGCCACAGGATTCCCTTTAAGAGTAATTAAATATTCTTTTCCCTTTGATACTTCCTTTACTATTTGACTACAATGCGCTCTGAACTCGGATAATTTTATATATTCCATAAATAAATCTCCTTTATTGTACAATTTATTGTACAATAAACAGGCGTATTAGTCAAATTTTTCTTATTTGTTATTTATGCTATATTGTTAAACCGTTAATATACTTATATTACAAGTGTTACATCATTAAATGCATGATGAGATTTGACCCCAGAAAGACATATAGTAGCACCTATACTACTAAATGTAGGAAATAGGCCTGAGTATAAGCTATTAAAGCAGCTATACCGGCAATCAAAGTGGCTGTTCTTGCAAAAACATCTTTTAACCAGCCATCCCAAAAAACCATCAAGGCTTTTGTTAAATAATAGAATATTGCTGATAATAAAATGGCAAGAATGAAAAAACTAAAATAATTTATTGGATCAATAACAGGCTCTTTAATGTCAGGCATATATGATTTATTTATTGTCATGCAGCCATTAAATATCAAAAGAGCTGTAAAATAAAACTGCATACCAGTTAGATCCATCATTACTTTTCCAATAACCGGGATAATTGAAAGTATAAATACAATTACAGCAGCTAAAATAATCCTTTCACCTATTGCCAGTAAAAATTTTAATGTTATTATTAGCGAGGATAATTCAACCTGCCTGAAAAAAAGCGGAAAAAAAACAATAATAAAAATTGAAGAAAAAATAGTTATTAATATTGAAGTATATAGTGCTTGTAAGATCTTGCTTTGTTTTTCCCGGGGCCAATGAATAATAATGGAACCTAAAAAAAATCCAAGCAATATTATAAAAATACCTATTAAGATCTTAACATTTAGTAAAAGTTTTAAACCATATAATAAAGAGTCAAAAAACAGTTTCATATACAGTTTTTACTCTCTTATATGCTTTTCCAGATCTGCCAGATTTAAATTATTTAAATCAACAAAACCTGTTTCAGTAGATCTTTGCGGTGATATCTGCGCTTTTATCTCGCTCTTAATATTTTTCGGATCAACACTGTTATCATCAACTATCTCAAACTTAATATCAAAACTTGCTATTTTAATTATATCTCCGTTAAATACTTCTGTTCTATCTGCAACGATCTTTCCATTAACAAATGTTCCGTTATTGCTTTTAAGATCACGGACCTGATAAACACCATCATTATGTGTTATCCGTGAATGCTCACGCGAAACACTTGGAAAGGGGAGCTCGACATCATTAGAAGGATTTCTTCCAATATTGATCACATTCTTAAAATAAAAAGATTTCCCCTGATGTACGCCGTTTAAAAAGGTTATTTTACCGGTCATTGTTTCACCTCCGGTGAAACACTAAGTACTAAATACTAGAAACTAGGTACTAAAAAGCAAAGACTTTAAAAACACTAAGTACTAAATAATAAATACTAGGTACTAAAAAAGCCGAAAATAAATACTAAGCACTAAATACTAGAAACTAGGTACTAAAAAGCAAAGACTTTAAAAACACTAAGTACTAAATAATAAATACTAGGTACTAAAGACTACGTATAAAAAAAGCCGAAAATAAAGACTAAACACTAATTACTAGAAACTAGGTACTAAAAAGCAAAGACTTTAAAAACACTAAAAAATACCTGTTACTTTCTATCTCTACAAAAACTTTCCGGCTTCTTAAGCATTCCCTGCAACATTTTGTTGACCTCAGTATATTTACAAATAAACTTAGAATGCTTTTCATCATTAATATAGTCTGAATCTTTAGAAAAATCTAACCATACTTCTGTTTCACCAGCCTCACTAAAAGCATCAATGATCCTAGTGATAAACATTTTTGTATAAATTCTTCTTCGCCAGGCTTCAGCAATATTGGCAGGTACACTTCGAGATGAACGTCTTATCTGGTCAACAAGTGAATATTTTTCCTCTTTTGGAAAAGTTTTTGTTATCTCAAAGATATCCATAGCTAGCTTGTAAGCCAGCTTATAAACTTTCAGATCTCTATAACCATTATATTGCATAATTCAAAGAACACAAATATAGCTTTTAGTTTCTAGTTTTTACTGCTTTTTTTATGCTTTTTACTACTTACTACCTACGACTTACTGCTTTACTACGCTACTTTCGGCAGTGTTGTCATCAAAAAAACCATGACGAAAAGGGCAACTGTTTCAATGATACCTAAAACTATCATGTATTGCCCGAAACCTTTTCCTGTCTCTGCCAAAGCATCAGATGCACTGGCTGCCGCTTTACCCTGCATCCATGCAGAAAAGCCCATAGCGATTCCGCCTAAAAGGCCGTATGTCAGCTGCCATTTATATGCTTCCGGCGGAATATTCGCAGCTTTAATCGCGTTTTTTAAAATATATCCGTATATCGTCTGTGTAAGTGGAGCACCTACAAAGGCAGTAAGAATAAACGGAGCAGCTTTACTTTGAGCATAACACTTTTTCCAAGCACCGACTGCCGCCATACCAGCAGTACCTGCACCCAAAGCTGAACCGACTGCTGCCAAACTTACACTTGCACCCATATCACCAAAGCCTTCTATCATTTTTATTTCCTCCTTTAAAGTAAATTTAAAATTATAAATGCTTTACTTAGATCCCTGCCTCCGCAGGGATAACAACGTTTCACTTTTTTCTATCTTCTTTACAAGGACCTAGCAGGCTTGACGCCTACAAGCATTTAATCTCTTTTTATTTTTTTTGCGCAAAGCGCAAACTTAGTGCCCCTTTGTGGCTAAACTTTTAATTTTTCTGTTTTCGACTTAAACGGGTTAAACTTGTATCCGGACCATGTCATGCCAAGATGGCCGGAAAACTCCAGCATATTCAACCTGACACCATGAACAACAACAGCCATAAGCCCTAAAACAATATTCAATCCGTGACCGATAAAAAGCACAAATGTTGAACCAACGATACCGACCAAGCTACCCCATCCCAGATTTGCCGCCATGCCGTTAAAGCTCATGGCAACAGCAAGCGATGCATAACCTACAGCAAAAAGTCTTATATAAGAAACAATATCGCCAAAAGAACTGATTATATTTAAAGGAAGATCAACAAGACCTAATATAAAAGATAAAATAAAGTTTTTCTTCGGATTTGCAAAAGCAGCAGCCAAAAGTATGCCTGCAATAAGAAGATACTTGGTGAAACCAGGCATTTCTTTTCCCAATATCAGATTACCTACCAAAAAATACAGCGACCACATAATACATATCCAGCCCACCTGAGCAAGAGCTTTTATGGAATTAATGATACTGACAATATTTATCAAATGCGCTATGGTAATGTGAATTATTCCTATTGTAAAACAAAGCTGCATAACAAAGTTTTGATCTCCTGCAAATCCACTCAGTTTTGGAATAATAAGATCCTTAAACACAGGTAACCCTGCGATAATCTCCGCACCAAACCACACACCGGTAAGCGCTCCCCAAATAATTGTACCGATGCTGAAAACATAAAAAAGTGTAAACGGAGCTGCTGGAGCCTTTCTAAATTTTCTCCTCATCAGGAAAGTTGAAAAAAGAAATATAGCTCCGTATCCGCCATCACCTATAAGCATGGCAAAAAAGAGGCTTAAAGAAATAAGAAACCACAAGCTTATATCATATTCTCTATAGCCGGGAACAGTACTCATAAACTCAAAAACAGGCTCAATAATACGAAGCCACTTAGGATTTTTTATAAGCGTAGGCACATCTTCTTCATCTCCAGGATCTTCTATAAGTATTGCCCATCCCATTTTTGATAATGCATCTTTTATTGTTACTACATTATTGGTAGGGCAGTAGCCTTGCAAATAGGAAATCTGTTCTTCCTTTCCCATTCCTGAACGGACTTCATTAAATTCTAGCTTTTCCTGATAAACTAAAAGTTCTTTCTTCATACATTTTTCAAAGGCTGCTAATGCATTCAGTTCTTTTTCTATACTATCTATCTTACTTTTTAAACTTTTTGTTTTTTCTTTCAACTCATTAAGACCTATTAAAGGTAGTTCTATTTCTTCAAAAGGAAGGGAAATTTCACTCTTACTAACTGTAAAGATCACTACTTGTGAACCTTTTTTTAAGATCACTTCATAGGGTATATTATTATCAATTAAAGAAAGTTCTTTTTTACTACATCTATATAGTTTTATATTTATATTTTTTTCTTTTAAAAGATCTATATCTATTGGAGAAAAATCACCCAACATTTCTATTCGTGCAATTTCCTTGATAGTTGTTTGTAATTGATCTTGTAAATATGCTTTACGCTCCATAAGAGCTTGCACATGCTTTGCCATATCAAGAGCAGAATCACAAGGTGTCTTTTCAACTTTTGTGTTTCTTGCTTCCATAACTATTATTGCCTTAAACAAAATATCAATTTTATTTTTTATATCTTCTATATCAGCTGATTCTGCTTTTTGCACATGTTTTATATGCATTATTCCCATATCACGTAAAGTTTTTAAGCTTTCCTTCTCGCGCGCTGCAAGTCCAAGAATAGTTATTTTTTTAATTTTTACTATCACATTAAATCTCTTTCTTATGTTTAAACCGTTCTATGCGATTTTTTTCTCTAAGTTTTTAGCTTCCTGAGCTTTTTCAATCTTCATTTTTGCTATTTTTCCACGTACAACAGCTGAAGTTTCTTCATCACCAAGGTAAATTCTTATTATCCTTATATTTTCTTTGCTTTCAGGTATTTTAAGTTTTTCAAACAAATTTACTCTTTGAGTTGTTATTCTTAGTTCCTCCTGAAGAAGTACAAGCTGTTCATCCATAATTATTATCTCACCACGAAGCGTTAATATTATTTTCATATGTTCAATCACTTTATCGAACCAAAGCGGTTTCACATAAAGATCATATTTAATTGCTTTAAAGCGTATCTCTTTAAATATAGGAATATCAACACCTGCAATATTTCCCACATCCGTTTCTATAAAATCTATTTTAATGAGATCTGTTATTCCTGCATCTTCTCCAAGAACAGCTATCCATTGTTTTATCTCTGTTATATGTGTTTCCTCTTCCTCTACTTTTTCTTCAACAGCTTTCTTTGCTTTCATAAGTTCCATCTGTATTTGCTGTTTTTTAAGCTGAAGAGTCGGAAGAAAACGCTCAAATCGCTTTAACTCGTCTTTTTGCTTTTTAAGCTCGTTTTTTGTAAGTTTTATTTTTGCCAATTCTTTATCAGGTGTTAGGCATTAGATGTTAGGTATTAGTTATTAAATTTTTTTTACTAAAACCTAAACCCTAGAACCTAGAACCTCTCCTTATTAATTCTTGGGCCAAAATTTATTTATAAGTTCTGTCCTCAAACCTGTTTCTTCTTTAGAAAAACACTCTGCAAGTATTTCCCAACCTCTATCAAGTGCTTTTTCAAGAGGTATATTTACGGTTAGAGCCATCATTTTATCTTCAAAAAGGTTGCCGTATTTTATCAACTTCCTATCCCATGCGCTCATACGAAAGCCCATTGATTTTTTCTCTTCTGTTTCCTTAAAAGAAGCATAGATCTGGATCATTCCGTCCATTATCGCACGATGATCTTCACGGGAATCTTTATTTACCTGCTGTTTTAAACGACTTAAAGAACCAAACGGCTCGATTCTTCCGTTCTTTAAATAAAACTGTCCTTCAGTTATGTATCCGGTGTTGTCAGGAACAGGATGCGTCACATCATCACCCGGCATTGTGGTCACCGCAAGTGTTGTCAGTGAACCTGCTCCGTCAAAATCAACAGCTCTTTCATAACGTTTTGCAAGCTGAGAGTAAAGATCTCCCGGATAACCTCTGTTGGAAGGAACCTGCTCCATTGTAATAGCTATTTCTTTCATGGCATTTGCAAAGTTTGTCATATCTGTAAGCAGACAAAATACTCTTTTTCCCTGAAGAGCAAACTTCTCCGCAACAGCCAGTGCAAGATCAGGAACCATAAGACCTTCAACTGTAGGATCAGATGCAGTGTGAATAAAACATATTGTCCTGCTTAACGCTCCACCTTCTTCCAAAGTATTTTTAAAATACAAGTATTCATCAAATTTAAGGCCAATACCACCTAATACGATCATGTCTACTTCTGCTTGTAAAGCAATACGCGCAAGCAGCTCATTATAGGGCTCACCTGATACAGAAAAAATAGGTATTTTCTGCGACTCAACAAGAGAATTAAAAACATCGATCATGGGTATATTGGTGCGCACCATATTTTTAGGAATTATTCTTTTTGCCGGATTAACAGAAGGCCCGCCCACCTCAATTAGGTTTTCTGTAATAGCAGGACCATTGTCTCTTGGCTTACCGCTTCCTGTAAAAATACGACCAAGTAGGTTCTCTGAAAATCCTACCTGCATAGGATGACCTAAAAAACGAACTTCGTCTCCTGTTGAAATACCACGGCCACCTGCAAATACCTGCAAGTTAACTTCATCATCACTTAAACGGATAACCTGAGCCAAAGACTTCCCAAAACTTGTCGAGACTTCTGCCAGTTCTTCATATTGCACATCTTCAGCTTTAACGGTTATTACATTACCGACGATCCTTAAAATTCGACTATACACTTTTTTCATTTTTATTGACCTCGTCTACGGCTTTGCGTATTTTTTCTTCCTGGTTTTTGAATTCATCTGTTTCCCAAGCAATAAAATTCCAGTCAATGCACATTTGACGCAATGTCTGGAAAAAATTACGAGCATGATCTTTATCTCTAAATTTAAATTCTGAGCTTAACACTTCTATTATAAAGTCAAACACATGTATCTGGCGTTCTTTTACTGTTGCTGCATCAACTTCATCAAATGCATTTTGTTGAAGATAAACAAAATCAAAATATTCTGATTTCAAGTAGATAATATAATCATCAATAGATGTTCCTTCCTCACCAACAACTTTCATCATCTGATCAACTTCATTTCCACGAAAGAGGATAGCTCTCGCTTTTTTTATTTTTTCAATATCAATAAAACTCGGGTACTTACTCCATGATTCCAAGGGATCTATGGAAGGATAGCGACGGGCATTTGATCTGTCTCTTGAAAGACCATGAAAAGCTCCAACCACCTTAAGAGTTCCCTGAGTAACAGGCTCTTCAAAGTTTCCTCCAGCAGGAGATACTGTTCCTCCTACTGTAACTGAGCCCTTTTCTCCATTATAAAGCTCAACAAGGCCGGCGCGTTCGTAAAAAGCGGCAATTCGAGATTCAAGGTAAGCAGGAAATGCTTCTTCACCGGGAATTTCTTCAAGTCTACCGGATATCTCTCGCATAGCTTGAGCCCATCTGGATGTAGAATCAGCAAGTAAAAGAACATTAAGCCCCATTTGTCTGTAATACTCTGCCATTGTAATTGCAGTGTAAACAGAAGACTCTCTTGCTGATACCGGCATTGAACTGGTATTACATATAATGATAGTCCGCTCCATTAGCGGTTTTCCTGTACGCGGATCTTCTATTTCAGGAAATTCTCTTAATGTTTCAACAACTTCACCGGCACGCTCACCGCAAGCAGCAATTAAAACAATGTCAACTTCTGCATGACGCGAAGTTATCTGCTGCAAAACTGTTTTTCCAGCACCAAAAGGACCGGGTATACAATATGTGCCTCCCTTTGCTACAGGAAAAAGAGTATCAATAAGTCGTATACGGGTCACTAGTGATTCTACTGGCTGGAGCCTTTGCTTATAAGCTGTTACAGATATTCTTACAGGCCATTCAAAATACATCTGTATATCAAATACTTTTCCCGATTCGTCTTTTATTTTCGCAACAATATCTTTTACAGCATAAGAACCAGAGGACACTATCTCTTCCACTGTATATTTTTCTGTCAAGTAAAACGGGATCATGATGCTATGCTTAAAAAGTCCCTCAGGTACACTTCCAATAAAATGCCCTGCTGAAACACTGTCTCCGACTTTAACACATGGATCAAACTCCCATTTTTTTTCCATATCAAGAGCATGAAGGTTCAAACCTTTAGGAAGAAAAAACCCGCACTTTTCAGCTATTTCCGGAAGAGGGTTCTGAAGGCCGTCATAGATTTGAGTAAGCAATCCAGGGCCAAGCTCGACGGTTAGCATCTCACCGGAAAATTCAACTTCAGTACCTACTTTTAATCCGCGTGTTTCTTCATATACCTGAAGCTCTGCTCTGTTATTCTTTATTCGTATAACTTCTGATTTAAGACGTTCCTCACCAAGCAATGCATAAGCAACTTCATTTTGTCTGATATTTTCCGTAAACTCTACGGTGATCATGTTGCCGTTAATTGCTACTATTTTCCCGATATTTTCTTTCTTCTTCATCTTTATTTCCCTCGTAAATAGTATGAAAGACTTTCTGCCCTTTTGAAATATCAAAAAGGCTTTGCCTTTCCAAAAGTTGAAGTTTTAAACCATACAGAACAAGAGCTGTCAAATCAAAGTAATGGCCTACTTCATATTGCTCTAAAAATTTCCATCTAAGCTCAATAAAATTCATTTCTATTTTTAACGGTGATGGGGCTTTTACCGCTTCACGTACAACTGAAAATATAACAGGGTCTGATTCAATATCAGTACGTATATATTGGTCAGCCGATATGCCTGTTTCATTTGCTCTTATTCTTACAAGCTCATTTCTAAGACTGTTCTCAAATACTATCCAATCCTTTAAGACTGAATTAGTTACTTGACCTAAAAGGATGTTTTCTATATCAATGCGAGAATTTCTTATCTGGCTCATTTCATTTTTATTCAGCCAAGACAAACAATTATCAAGAAAATCATTATATTTAATAGGAGGAAGCTCCTTAAGGCGTAAAAAAGGAAGACTGGATACAAGATAATAATGTTCAGCCATCAGTTCTCCTTATTATCCATATTTTCTTTTTCATTACTTTCAAGGAATTTTGCAAGCTTTGGATTAAGATATTCACTAAGGATCTCAGAGACACCTTTATCTGTAAAATTATAATGTACGTTCCCGTCTTTTTCTCCTATGCGAAATCCTGCCTGAATACCTTCAAGCGGTTTTATTGTAACTCCTTCTTTCCATTTATCGTTTAATGCTTGAAAAAGAGATTCTTCAAGATTTTTCAGATCATCATTATTCACAAGCACTTCAATGCCCGGAAAATTTTCTTTAACATCCCACTTTTCAACTATTTTTAATATAACATCCTTAACAGCATCAGATGAAAGACTCGAGGATGTTTTTCGCAGCGTTACTTTCTGAAAAAGATTTACTATTTCCTGTCTTATATTTATTAAAAGGTTTCGACCTGCTTGTGAGAGGGCTTTATTGCCGGCAACAGTCAATTTTTCTGATTCTTCTTTTGCATTGTTTATAATTTTAATCGATTCTTTCTTTGCCTGTTCAACAATCTCTTCTGCTTTTGTCTGCGCATTTTGTATAATGCTTTCTTTTTCTTTTTCAGCTTCTTCAATACCCTCTTTTTTTATTGTATTTATTAAATCCTTAACCTGTGTTCTTTCTTCCATAATTAACTCCCTCAAAATTTAAAAATTAAATTAATCTATTATATACTTCTGAATTTAAAATTAAAACAATAATGTCTCTTTTATCAGACTTCTTCTGCACTCTCGTTTGTCAAACTTGAAAAATCAGATTCTATCCCCTTCATTACATCTTCTTCAAGAAGAGCTTTTTTACCCCATTTATCAATAAAGTTTCTTAGCTTTTCAAGAATATCTTTTATTTTTGCTGATTCTTTTTCTAGTATTTCCAAAATTGATTCAAGCCTGGCTGATTCAATACTTTCTTTGCTTTTCAACTTGGAAAGCAAAAACTGCAATGGTAAAAGAATATTCGTAAGAGGATTACTTATCTCACTATCAAGACTAAGTGTTATCTGCACAATTGAAGCTTTTCTTTCTTTTTTTATAAGTTCTTTCTGAACATCTTTTATTTCTGAATATGCTTTATTTAATTTGTCATTCTGCTCCTGTAAAACGTTTAATCTTTCAGCTTTTTCTTTTTCCATGATCTCAGCAAGCACCTTTTCTCTTTCTTTTTCAAAGACAAACACATTATTAAGAGCAAGAAGCATATTGTATTTAACATCGATTATGGTATATATCTCTTTCCTTGAAAGAGCACGTTTTGTATACAGAATAAACCCAACATTTTTATTTTCCTCTGATTTAAGAGGGAAAAAATAGCTGTGTTTACTTTTATTTGTAAATATGTTCTTAAATAAAATATCTTCTTTATCAGTAAGAGCATAAACCGTTTCAAATGTAGAATACGAATCTGAAAACAGCTTTTTTATAACTTTTCTGTTTTTTTCTGAAGCAGGAATTACCTTTTCTTTTCCTTTTGTAATAGTAATAAGTTCTCCATTATGATCCGAACTAAAAATATGAACTTTTTGAAATGAAGGAAAATCTTCAAAAAGTGTTTCTATAAATTTATGAAATGTTTTTATATCAAAAATAGACTGTGCATAAATTGCAGTCATCTTGCTGTGCTCTTTAAAATAATGCAGTTTTGAAAACAAACTTTTATCCCAATTTTTCACAAGTTCTTTAAAAAATAAAATGCTGAAAAAAACTACCGGCGCAAAGATTATTGAACCTACAAAAGATCTTTTTATAGCAAAAGTCCCTCCTACGCAAAAAGGAAAGACCAGATTCATCACAAAAAGGAACGCCACTACAAAAACGAACATTAATAAATGTTGTAACAGTATGTACACATCCCAAAGGATCTCATCTTTTAAATATTTCATTTCAAACAAAATCAGATGAGCAAACCATAGCGTAAACATAATGTGAATATAAAAAGCATGTTTTTCACGTGATATTATCAATAGGGTAAAATAAGATAAAAGAAGTACAATAGAAACAAGCATATTGGTCACAAAAACTTTTCTTCGTGGATTTCTGATCTTTTTTGAAAATGAAAATAATCTCAACATCAATATAAGAAATAAACTTACATAAAAAACAAAATAGGGTATAGAAGGCATTGGTAAGAAAAAACCTTCCAAATATATTTTTTTCTGATAGGTACCTTGAAGTAATAAATAAAACTTAACAAAAACAACACCTGAAAAAGCAAACAGAATACTCCAGAAAAGCTTTTCTTTTTTTTCCAACCATATTACTTTATGTACAAAATATATAAAAATAAGTCCTAAAAAAACCGTAAGTATCATAATTGCTTGTTTCCAAACAATATATAAACTATAGAATTGTGCTCCTTTTTGTAACTGTATCATGGAAAATGAAAAGGAAAGCATAAGAGCCAACAATATTACAGGTATTAATCCTCTTTCATAAGGGCTTATTCTTTTATGGCCCTGACGCATAAGCCCAAGCAGCGCAATACTGATTGTCATTACAAATGAAATTGTCGATAAAAACGTCATTTTAAAATCTCGCGATTCTTCCTATATTTATATGTTGAGATCTGACCATAATTACACATATCAATCTTTTATAACGCATGTTACAGTTATTCAAATATCATATCCTTAAATTTAGCATTTTAGTATTCGCCAAATAATCTACAGCAACAGGCTCTGAAACTTTTCTTAAATTCTCAATAATGGTTTTTATTCTCTGACACTGCTTCTCAACTTTTCCCAAGTAATCGTAAAGGTCTTTATCCTTTATAGATACTCCTTTTTGCAGCTGCATTTTCAGCATTTGTGAAGATCCCATAATATGAGTTAAAGGATTATTGATCTCATGATTGAGCGAAACTGTTACCTGGCAGATTGAAGCCCATTTTTCTGCATCTATTAACTGTTTTTGTTTATTTTTAAGCTTTTCAAGAGCTTGCTGAAGCTCAGTATTTTTTTTCTTAATCTCATCTGATGTCCGTTTTTTTACCTCTAAAGCAAGTATTTTATCCTGAATATCTTTTTCATGTATAAGTTGATCCGCATTTATCATCACCTTTTCGACCGTAGCTTTAAAATACTTCATAAATGGTAAAATCCTTGCAATAACCATTTTTTTACTAAGAGGAGGAGGGTCGGTAATAAAAAAACCGTCAAACTCGCCTTTTACATGAATAGGCAAAATATACCCAAAATCCTGAACAATACCATACTCCTTTAATAGCTTCAAAAGATGAAAGGTAGACCGGAAAAAAAATTCAGAAGGAAGTATTACCTTCTGCGAAATAGCATCTTTTAACTCTTGCATATCTTCTTTTATCTCTCTTGTTATACCGTCAGATAAAACATAGACTTGATCATTGTGTAAAAAAACTGATGCTTTTATTTTAAATCCCATCAATGACTCAAAATTATTAGCAAATGAAATAAATATATTTTGAAAACCTTGAAGAGGATTCATTTTTAGTGCAAATTCTCTGAGCTTTTGGTCTTTGCTGTTATACCCTTTCATAAATATATTTGCGAGGTATCGCGAAAAAACACCGTAAAATAAATATGCCAGAATTACGGAAATAAAGCTTAAATGCGTCCATATCAAAAACATCTCCCTTTGAAAATGTGTTTTTCCTATAACAGAAGAATAGTATGAACTGTAATAATATGAAAAATAAACACATATAATATAAACCGGAACCAAAGAGAAAAAATATTTTATAAACTGTCTTGTTGAAATACTGTTCTGTTCAAATATTGAAAAATACAGAAAAAGCATCATTCCTGCAGAGAGAAAAAAAGAAAACAGCCTGAAAGCCCCGTATGAAGGAGTAATATTTATGAAAAAGCCCAACGGATAAATAAGTCCCAAGATAAATAGCATTTCCTTGTAAGGTAATTTAGATACATCTAAAACCTTCTTTGAAGATAACTCAAGCATGAATATCAACAGAAAAGGTGCGTAAAAAACTATTGCCAAAAGAGGTAAAATATATGTTTTCATGCTTAAAAAAGCCGTAAACATATAAACCAATAAAAAAATTATATAAACTGGAGATAAAAAACGTTTTTCTAAACGAATAAATTTATAAAACAAACTGAAAATGGCAAAAGAAAAGGTAAGAAGGGCTATTATTAAAAACTTTTTTTCATCACCAAAAAGTTGCCCCCCTTTATACCTTGTAAAAGCATAAAAGGAGATCAGGCAAATAGAAAAAAAGATCCACGCAAAATACTTTTTGTTACTAATCTTTTGTATTAGAAGATTTATAAAAGAAAGAAGCGCCAATGCGGCAATAGCCGCATGCAAAAAGGATAGAAAAAAAGAATTAATTGGCAAAAGCCCCATAATAATCCATTAATTTTATAAAGACAGATTTTCTATAACAATTCCCACTGCACATCCTCCGCCCAAACAAATGGAAGCTGCACCATATTTTGCCTGTTTTTTTTGCAAAACATTTAAAAGAGTTGCAAGCAGGCGCACTCCGCTAGCACCTAGCGGATGCCCAATTGCTATAGCACCACCCCAAATATTAAAAATATCGTCCGGTATATTTAATTCCTTTTTTGTTAAAACTGCCTGAACACCAAAGGACTCATTAACTTCAAAATAATCTATATCAGAAGAATCTTTTAAACCGGATTTCTCTATAGCTTTTTTTAATGCCTCTCCTGATGCAAGGAAGATATCTTCCGGAGGAAGAGCAGAAACACTAAACGAAAGAATGCGGGCTTTTGGTTTTATTTCATGCTTCTTACAAAATTCTTCTGATGCAATTACAGCTATTGCTGCTGCATCTCCGGGAGGAGGAGCATTTCCTGCTGTTACAGAACCATTCTCGCCAAATAAAGGGGTAAGCCTTGCAAGTTTTTTTTCACTTGTTTTGGACCGAATATTCTCATCCCTTTCAAACATCACTCCACCACCTATAGAAACAGGTACTATTTCGTCTTTTGTAAGTTCTTGCTCCTCAGCCAGCATTGCTTTTTGCTGGCTTGCTAAAGCCAGATCATCCTGCTCTTTTCTGGAAACACCAAATCTTTTTGCAGTACGTTCTGCAATAAATCCCATATGCTCACCTGCAAAAGAACAAAACAATCCATCTTTGAGAAGAGAATCTTTTAAATCCAGTGATGCCATCTTTTTGAGATTTCTATTTTTCTCCAATATATAAGGCGCCATCGAGCTGCTTTCCATCCCGCCTGCAATTACGCATTGCCCTTCTCCTGAAGAAATATATCTAAATCCCTCCCCAACAGCCATAAGGCCTGATCCGCACACCATATCAATTGTGTATGAAGGTATCGAAAAACCTAACCCTGCATGATATATTGCCTGTCTTGCCGGATTTTGCCCAAGTCCTGCTTTTACGGCATTCCCTAAATAAGCAAAATCAATATCTGTATCGATCAACTTTAGATCGTTTGTAATATTTTTTATAACCGTTGCCGCAAGGTTAACCGCAGAAATATTCCCCAAACTTCCGAAAAGCTTACCAACAGCCGTTCTTTTAACATCTAACAAATAAATATTTTTCATTATTTCCTTAAACTTTGCGAATAAGTGCTTTTATATTTAGTCTATATTTATACAATATATTTTTATTATGGCATTATTATAAGAAATTTAGATAAATTAATAAACATAGAATTTGCGGAATATATATTTATAAGATGACAGAAAAAACAATATTTATTTTGATATCTAATTGGATATATTATAAAATACATATTAGAAGGGGTAAATAACAATATTATTAATTGACATTTCTTTGAAAGATTGATGATTCTATGATTAGAGAGCATACTGATTTTTTTAGAAAATTTATGATACTTGGTGATCTTTTGGTCATATCTATTTCTTTTTTCTTAACATATTTTTTATGCCAACATTATGATTATTTATATCCTTTACGAGTATACACTCAACTATTACCAGTTCTCCTAATAGCCTGGGGCGGTGCATTATACTTTTTTAATATGTATAATTCTTTTCGGCTTGTAAAAATGACATCTATACTTTTTATTATTTTTAAAGCCACTATTGTTTCTTTTATGATATTCGGTAGTTATACCTATTTGTTTAAAATACAATACCTCAGCCGTACTTTTGTAATTTTGACATTTGTTTTTTCCGCTATATTGATAGGTTTTGAAAAAGTTGCAGTTATTATCTTTTTCAGATATTTAAGAAAGAAAGGATACAATTTTAGAGGTATCCTATTAATAGGAACAGGAAGACGTGCTCAGAATTTTATAGACCTAATAGAAGAACATCATGAATGGGGTCTTAAAATCCTTGGGCTTGTTGATGAAGATTCAAAAAAAACAGGACAAAAAATTAAAGGTTACACTGTTTTAGGTTCTTTTCTTGATCTCCCTAACATAATGCACAACAATATTATAGATGAAGTTGTCTTTGTTGTTCCAAGATCGTGGCTTGGAAGAATTGAAGAAATAATTCGTTTTATTGAACTTGAGGGTAAAAAGGTAAGTGTTGCAGTAGATATTTTTGAATTACAATTTGCAAAAGCGATTCAAACTGATATTGACGGCTATCCGCTTATTACTTTTGAAAGAACACCTGCAAAATTGTGGCAGCTGCTCATTAAACGAGTTTTTGATTTTGTTGCCTCTGGAATTGCTCTCATACTTCTCATGCCAATATTTATTGCTATAGCAATAGTTATAAAAAAAACTTCAAAAGGACCGGTATTTTTTAAACAGAAAAGATGCAGTATTCATGGAAGGACATTTACACTTTATAAGTTCAGGACTATGGTAGTAGATGCAGAATCGCAACTAGAGGAACTACGCTCCAAAAACGAAATGCAGGGCCCTACATTTAAACTTGAAAACGATCCAAGACTCACAAAAACAGGAAAATTCTTAAGAAAACTTAGTCTTGATGAATTTCCTCAATTCTGGAATGTATTTAAAGGAGATATGAGTCTTGTCGGCCCGAGGCCGCCAATACCTTCAGAAGTAAATAAATATGATAACTGGCAAAGAAGGCGCCTTAGCATGAGGCCGGGAATCACTTGTTTATGGCAAGTAGGGGGAAGAAACAAAATAGTAGATTTTGATGAGTGGGCAAACCTTGATCTTCAATACATAGATAACTGGTCTCTCTGGCTCGATACAAAAATACTTCTTAAAACCATCCCTGTTGTTTTGCTTGGAACTGGCGCAAAATAATCTATCTTATTTTGCAACTCACTCTTATCGTTTTTCTGCGAACTAGTTGTCATTCCTGCTTTGCTCCTGTCATTCCTGCGAATGCCAGCGACCTTGCCGCTAGGCAGGCAGGAATCTCTATGAAAACATAAAACACAGAAAAAAGCTATTTGGCCGCGAATTAACGCTAAGTGGTTCGACTTCGCTCACCATCCTGAGTGAATGAAATGAATCGAAGGGAAAAGCGCAGTAAAAAACATTCTATGCTTTTATTTGTTAAATACAAAAACATTTCTAAAATAGAATTCATGCCCAATAAATCCTCTCTAATTTCAACAATTTATGATAGAATATTTAAAGTAAATATATTTAATATATATATTTTAGATAAGAGTTATCAAAATCTAAATTTTGTATCTCTGAAAAACAGCTTTTAAAAAATAACACTTTAACTCTGTAACGTTGTAACCCTGTAACTTAATCCGCTGAAATCGGATGTAAGCGACAGGGCGGAGCTGCGTAATTAGTTAACTAGTTGGCTCGTTAACTGGTTAGCTAGAAAATAACTTATTCCTGCAAACTATAATCAGGAGGAAAATTATGTTTAAATCATGCAAAACCAAAATCACTTTCTTACTATTACTATTTCTTCTTCTTTTTTCTCTCAGCTGCGGGTCTAAAAAGGATAAAGAAAGTTCTCAATTACTAGCAAAAATAAATGAATATGACTTAACTGTTGCTGATTTTGCAAATGAGGCTGAACTAACCATTTCCAATAGAGATATTTTTTCAGATACATATTCAGCAAAACAGGCTTTTCTTGATGAGCTTATAACCAAAAAAGTACTTCTTCAGGAAGCTCAAAAGAACAATTTTGACAAAGAAAAAGTTTTTATGAAAGAGATTGAACGTTATTGGGAACAAGCTCTTCTAAAAGTACTTCTTAAAAGGAAATTTGAAGAATTGTCAAACGCTGTTCAAATCTCTGATAAAGAGCTTCAACATGAGTACAATAAAATGAAGCGAACCATTTTTGCTGACTTGATCATGTTAAATAACAAAAAATCTGCAGAAAAACTTGCAGGATCAGGCAATAATTTTGAAAAAGTAAAAACATCTGTTAAAGCAAATATTATTTCAGATCAAACACCGGAATGGTTTATTCCAGGTGATCTGCCAATAACAATAGAAAAACCTCTTTTTAAATTAAAACCTGGTCAGATCAGCCCTATAATAACATTTGGAAGCACATGGGCAGTCGTAAGATCAATAGAGGAAAAAGAAACCAAAATAGAATCTTTTAAAAAGATTTCTTCTGATTTAAAAAATTCCTTAAAAAATAAAAAAACAGAGAAAAAATTATCTGAGTGGATATCTGATTTAAAGAAAACAGCAACAATAAATATATATGATAATGTTCTTAAAGAAGTTAATTTAAAGTAGATTTATTTAAGAAAGCTATTTCTTTGTGATTCTTCCCAAAAAAGGAGATGCAAGTATGACAGATTCTATTAAAAACAGGCGAAAAAATCATTTTATAAAGAAAAAATTCCAATCTATATTCATTCTTAAATTCTGTACACTTGTTGTAATTGGAGCATTTATATCAACAGGCATAATCTATGCTCTTTCTAAAGCAACAGTAACAACCAGTTTTGAAAATTCCCGCCTTATAATCAAAAGTACTTCTGATTTTATTCTTCCAATCATATTACTTAGCTCAACTATTGTTATTCTTTTGATCGGTCTTGCCACTATTTTTGTTACTTTATACAGTTCTCACAAAATAGCAGGTCCGCTTTTCCGTCTTGAAAAAGATATGCAGGAAGTTGCATCTGGAAATTTCAAGAAAACATTTTTTCTGCGAGAACATGACGAGATAAAGGAACTTGCCATAAGCCTTGATACTATGACCAGCTCAATCAGAAATAGTATTGCGGATGTAAAAGAAAAGATAACTGAGCTCGAAAAAGAGCTTTCTGATTCAACAAATAACGAAGCATTAAACAAGCTAAAAGAGATAAAAGATACTCTTTCAAAATTTCAAACATGAACAAAGAAAAAAGTGTTGAGTTTCCGCCTGAGTTTAGTCTTTCACAATATTGGTAAAAGAATTGGACGCAGATTAGCGCAGATGAAAAGGATCAGAGGGGTTTGGTTTTACTAACAACTAATAGCTAATAACTATTTTGTCGTCCTTCATCCCGCAAAAATACTATCATTAATTTTGAAAGCTAAAAAAACTTACAAATTAAATAGACTTCGTGGCTAAAGATATACTAATTATGAAAATTCTTAAAAACAAAATCTTTCTCCTTTTTTTCTTTTTATTAACCGCCTTACTTCTAAGTATTTCTTACCAGATAAGATCCGACTACAGTATAGTAACTATCTCAGATACAAATGATTCCGGAAGCCCTTCTAAAAGCTCAAAATGGATCATATTCAAAAGCAGTCATTTTACTGTTTACTGTAACCCAACAGCTAATCTAAAAAGAATTGAAAGAAAATTGAGAAAAAGAAAATTCTATATAACTGGCCTAAAAAACTCAGATTATTCAAGAAACATTCAGGATAAAATAGGATATAGATTAGATAGACTTTTTGTAAGGGCAAAACAGATACTTGATATGAATCCCAGGATCAAAAAGATCCATCTTAAAATCTTTAAAAACAGAAAAGAGGTTAAGGAAGAATTCTTCAAGATTTACAGAATAAGAAGAAGGGTAAAATCTTTTTACGTATATAAGTTTAATACTATATTTATTTCAGAACAGGATATTACAGACTCTGTAGTAGCCCATGAAATCGGCCATGCTCTTACAGATCACTATTTTGTTGTAATACCTCCTCTTAAGGTGCGGGAGATGCTTGCTTCTTATGTTGACCTGCATTTAGAGGAAGAAAGAATACTTGTTGAATAAAAAATTGTCTTGTAATTTACATAAATAGATATAAAATCTAAATATTTATTATTGATAGTAATTTTGAATTTTATTAAATTTGATGTATAATGTTATTAGTAAAAAAATTTTAAACCTACAATGGGGGGTAATTTATGAACAATTCTTTTAGAATATTTTTATTATTCTTTGTTGCTCTTATTACAGTTTCTGTAAGTGCAACATACTGCCTTGCTGATGATAACATCATGACAAAAGCTGAATTTGCAGAAATGATCGTTAAATCTGCAAAAATAGAGCTTCCTGAAGGCACTAAAGACCTAACTGACGCAGAATATCACGAGGTCCTTTTTAATGTTCTTGTAGACAATAAAATAGGCTATTTTGCAGGGGCAAAAGCAAGCGATCCTGTATCTTTCGAGGAATTTGCAGGTGTCCTTTACAATATGGTAGGCGGAGAAGAAAAGCTTAATACCGATGAACAGCTAGTTTATCTTGCTGATCACGGCCATATTCCTCCGGATTTTCTTGTTGTAAGAGATGTAAGAGAAGGAATAGCAGAGTATAAAAAAGAAAAAGGCTCTTATCCAACTCAGCTTGATCAAGCATTAAACGGCCTTGCCGCACAGGATAACCCATTTTTTACTGATGTTATGCAGGTTGCTGTAGATACATCTTGGACAAAAAGAGATTTTTTCTATACAGCTCCTTCCACCGGTGCAGTTTATACATATGAACCAGAATCAGGTAAATTCTCTACAACATCAAATATAGACCTTAATTTTGCAATTGAGACTTTCACCAACTTTGAAAAACCAAAGGGTGAGCCCGAAGACGAGAAAGAACTTCTAGACAGTTAATTTAGTATGCTCAACCCTGTAGCACGTATTTATATACACTGCTACAGGGTTATTTCTTTTATTTTTATTTCCCCTTTCGGTCAATAATAAATATGCCCCAACAAAAGTCTTTATCTTAATTATTGTTAAAACTGATTATGTTAATTATAGATATAACTAGATAAATAGTAATATATTTATGTTGACTTTAATGTATAATATGAAATAATTTAAAATTAATTTTAATTTATAAATATATATAGGGAGACGGTTATGAAAAAACATTTATTAAAAAGTACGATTTTATCTTTTGTAGCAATGTTTTTATTGTTTCAATTTGTGACGATTGGTTACAGTGATATAACAAAAAAGGATGCCTTAAAAAGAAAAGCCATTATTGATCAGGGGGATTTTCTTACCAAAGAGGATTATCTTACGAATAAAGATCTTCCTTCTTTGGAAGGTGTTAAATTAGGTAATTTTCTATTACATGCTATTCTAACCACAGAAGTCGAACATGATTCCAATGTTTATCTGGATGGTGAAAATGATGAAGAAGTTGATACAATATTACTCATCAATCCTGCTATTGGATTAGTTCTTCCTATAAAAGATTTTACACTGGGTGTAGGATATGATCTAGAAAAATATTTTTTCAATAACTTTACAAACGAAGATCATACAGATAAATACCTTTCCGGACTGGCAGAATATAAATTAACAGATTATACTATTACCCTAAGAAACATGAACAGCAATTTTTCTCACCGTTCAGGAACTGAAGACAGAAACCGCATTAAACGTGATGATAATGAATTCCGTGCTGATATAGGAGCTCAATTCGATCAACTTGGTTTTAAAATTGGTTATACAAATAAAAAAGAGGATTATCTTAGTGACGAACTTTTAACTGAAACTCTTACTTATAACGATAAAGATAAAACTGTAGAGAGTGGAGATATTCAGTTTAGCTATAGAATGATGCCAAAAACATCTATTTTAATAGAGTGGGGCTTTGGAAAAGGCGATTATGATAGTGTAAAAAGCCCTGACTATGAATTTGATGAATTTTTAATAGGCCTTAAGGGAGATCTTCGTCATAATTTAAGCACTCATTTTAAATTAGGTTATAAAAATCAAGACTATGAAGAATCTGCTTTTACTGTTAATGAAGATTTTAACAGTCCTGTCATAAGAGGCGGAATAGAATATCTTTTAACAGAAGATGATATTTTGAATTTAGCTGTTGAAAAAAACGTATATGAATCAACATATCTTGATCTTAATCATTATGACACCAGTTATATCGGTTTAACTCATACCCATATTTTTAATGCAAAAATAACTAGTAGTTTATTTGGTTCATATCAGGAAAATGATTACCCTACTTCTTCTGCTGCTGAAACTTTATTAGTTGGTGAAGCCAGACTTGATAAATTTTACCGCTGGGGATTAAGACTTAGATATTATATTCGTGATTGGCTCTCAACACAGGGTGCTTACGAATATAAAAGAAGAGATTCAAACGTAAAAGAATATGAATATGAAGTAAATCTTTGGACTCTTCGAGTTTCAGCAGGTTTTTAAATGGATCTTCTTCTCTTAATTTGAACTATTAGTAATTTGTGTTATACTGTATCTATTATGAAAAAAAAGATCCTGTTAATAACTATCATTTTACTTTTTAATCTGCTGCCATGGACCATCGACTATGGACCATCGACTATGGATTATTTATTTGCTCAGATATCAGAGTATAAGCTGCAGTCAGGAGATTTGTTAAAGATAACTGTCCACAATCAGCCTGATCTTACCACGAGAACACGGGTGTCATCAGATGGTTTTATAACATTTCCTCTACTTGGAAAGATCTTTCTTACAGGACTCACCGCACAAGAACTTGAAATAAGATTAAAAGGTCTTCTTGAAGAAGATTATTTGGTAAACCCTCAAGTGCTTGTGTTTATTGAAGAATATCACCCCAGAGAGATCTCTGTTTTAGGCGAAGTGATGAAACCGGGAAAATACAACATGCCAAAAGAAAAGGACCTGACGCTGCTTGAAGCTATTGCTATGGCAGGAGGATTTTCTAAGGATGCAGATAGGGATAAAAGCCAGGTAATGCGTACTGAAAACGGGAAAAAAGAAACTATTCAAATAAAGGTCACTGATATCACCAAAAAAGGGCTTAAGGATAAAGACATTCTTCTTAAAGTCGGTGATATTATCTTTATACCAGAAAGCTTCTTCTAATAATCGAAGGACGTTAGACAATCATTCAAGAGTTCACTAGCACGACAAACGCGATATTATAACTAATAAACTGAGGTTTACAAATATGGATATATCGAACATACAGGAAGAATTGCATTTAAAAGATTATTTGCAGGTTTTTGGTCGCAGGCGCGGCATAGCCATTCTGTTTTATTTTATTGTTATTCTTCTAGTAACTATAGGAACAATCTTCACAACACCTGCATATGAAGCAACTGTAACTTTACTAATCGATGTGGAAAGCCCTAATGTTTTGACAACTTCAGGCTCTGTTGCGCTTCAGTCTCAAAATTATTATGCTTATAAAGAATATTTTCAGACACAACAAAAAATTATTGTTTCCCAATCTATGCTTCAGGAAGCATATGACAAATTCAATATTGGTAATTCAGATGAATATATTGGTTCAATAGAGCCCTTGAAAAAATTTTCAAAAACTGTCCAAGTAGAGCCTGTTCGAAACACTCGCCTTCTTAAACTGCATGTGATCAACACCGACCGTAAACTTGCCGCAAAAATAGCTAACTACATAGCCGAAATATATGTAAAACAAAATCTTTATCTTATTACAAGAAGCGAATTAACCAATCTCTTAAAAAATGAATATTTAAAACTTGAAGCAAAATTATCCGAATATTCAAAAACATATAAGCATAAACACCCTAACATGATACGCCTTAAAAAAGAAATGGTCGAAATGACGCATAAAATCAACAGCTTAAAAAAATCATCCATCCGCTACGGTAAAAATACAGAAAACCTAGAAAGCGACTATCGTTATGCTCTCGAAGGATTTAAGGCAAATAATGTCCGAGTTCTTGATCCTGCTGCTGTTCCTATAAAACCGATAAAGCCCAAAAAAAGGATCAATCTAATGCTTGGTTTTATAATTGGAATTTTTGGAGGAATAGGGCTTGCCTTTTTCTTTGAATACCTCGATGACACATTGCAAGGTATAATCGATCTGAAAAAATTAGTCAATTGGCCTCTTTTAGGCAGTGTACCAAAAATTTTATCCGGTGGAAAGCGAAGTCGGTATCTTATATCAAATAATAAGCCCACAGATCCTGCCTCTGAATCTTACCGCTCTATAAGAACATCTATTACTTTTTCAGTTCCTAAAAACCACATCATTAAGAGTCTTGTTATCACTAGTCCCGGACCTGATGAGGGAAAAACCACAACCTTATGTAATTTAGGTATCGTGTTTGCGCAAAGTAAAAAGAGAGTGCTTCTTGTAGATGGTGACATGCGAAAACCGCGTTTATCTAGTATATTTAAAGATAAAAAAAAGATTGGCTTAAGTAATTTTTTAAATGATCAGGTGGCTTTTGATGATATCGTTGATAAAACAGAAATAGAAAATCTTTTTATTGTTACAAGCGGGGTTATCCCTATCAACACATCTGAATTACTTTCCAATGAAAAAATGAATGAATTTATGAAAAGGGCTAATGAAAATTTCGATCTTATTCTTTTTGACAGCCCCCCTGTTCCCATAGTTACCGATGCTACTATTCTTGCTAATTTAGCAGATGTTGTTATTGTTGTTGTGCAAAAAGGTATAACATCAAGAAGAATTTTGCGACATGTTTCTCAGCTTTTAAAGGGAAGACAAATCAAGGTTTTGGGTACTATTTTAAATAAAAGCCCTTTGGCAGCTGGAAATAGTTATTATTCACAATATTACAAACAGAAATAAAACTTCATTATTCACATCAATAATTTTTAATCTCTTTCCATTAACCGTGGACATTTACTTGATAAATATGAAATAGTTTTAACTTCTATTTAAAAAGTACATGAATTACCCGAAAAATATGATGTTGTCGTTTCTTCTCTTGCATCGCATCACTTTTTGACCAACAATGATAAAATAAATTTTTACAGAAAAATATTTATTTGCTTATCTGAGAAAGGTATTTTTTATAACGCTAATGTTGTTTTGAGATCAAGTAATTTTTTTCAAAGTATATACATGAAAAAATAAAATGACTTTATGCAGTTAAACATACCTGAAGAAGAGATCCAATCCAAATGGAATCCAAAAGAGGAAGACAGACCTGCAAAGTTAATAGATCAGCTTAACTGGCTTTCAAATATAGGATTTAGCGATGTAGATGTAATTTTGAAGTATTACAACTTTGCTGTCTTCGGAGGAAGAAGAAACAGCGTTTAGTTATATGTTAGTATTAAAGTCCACATAAAATAATATTTATAATGTCACTAAAAAATAATTTGGTTTTGAGTTACAAAATTTTATTCAAAAAAGACGGGCATGTTGGCCTGGCACAGCTTATAAAACTTAGATTTAAAAGTTTGTTCTCGAAAAAGATAAAAATCGGTTTTGGAACTGTTTATTTGCGCAGCACAACGGCTACAAGAAGATTTCATATAGATCCCATTATAGATTATATCAATAAATACAGTGAAAAATATACCTGTGATATGTTTCTTAAGAAAGATTGCTTATCAAGATTTAATATTCTTATTATCGTAAAGGATTTTGCACATATAGACTATCAAAAGATCATAGATCTTAAGAAAAAGAATAAGCTTCTTATCTATCGCATTACTGACAGCAAATCAGAAATGTATCAGGATGGCAACAACGAGCTCAAGCAACAAATTGCGTTAATGGACGGAGTAATTGTTCCCAATCCTCTTACCCAAAAGGACATTGAAAGTGTTAACACCAACATTAGATTGATCGAAGCACCAATGATCACTTATAAATACAAAAAGAATTATGAAAGCGACGGCGTTGTAAAAATATTATGGGAGGGCTATAAAGAGAACTTGGAATCCATGAAAAGGGTTCATTCCATATTAGAAAAACTTAATAAAAATCTTAGTTGTAAATTTAATTTAATCTATCACAGCGATATTTCATCTAAAGATGAAGGCCTAATAAAATATATAAAATGGGAACTTTCAAATTGGGAGAATATGCTTATAAGTTCAGATATAGCCGTTGTTATTAAGCCCATTGAAGATAAATATCAGCAAAGAAAACCTTCAACTAAGATCAATACCTATAGATTAGCTGGTCTTCCTGTTGTATGTACTCCTTCTGAAGCAGATAAAATGGTTATCGAACATGGAAAAACAGGTTTTTTTGCTTATACAGATGATGATTGGTATGAGTATTTAAAAAAATTAATAGAAAATGCTGCTTTAAGAAAGGAAATAGGTCGTGCTGGCAGACAGTATGTTATAGAAAATTTCAGTATTGATAGAATATCCCGGAAATACATGGATTTTTTCGATAAACTTGTGAGAGATAACAACTTCATTAAATAAGAAAAGGAGCGAAACATGTACGGACTTATTGCCCGAAAGCTGAAAGAAAACACAAAACCTATCAATATTGCAATCGTAGGCTCCGGATGGTTTGGAGGAGGTTTAGCAAGAGAGTTATATAGAACGGAAGGTGTTAATCCATCTGTTCTAATTGATAAAGAGCCGGATAAATGCATTACTGCTTTCCTTGAATCAGGAATAAATAAGCAAGATATTGTTTTTGCAAAGAACTCCCAGGAACTGGCTTCTGCGCAGGAGGCAAAAAAATATATTGTGTTATCCAGCGTCGATTATATTGAGGAATTAAAAAACATAGATATTGTTTATGATGCAACAGGCGATATCCCTGACGGAGCAAAGGTTGCTCTTTCTTCGATAGAAAAAGGTTTTCATCTTGTTAATGCAAACTTTGAAATGGATGCGACCATCGGGCTCCTTGTCGCCAATAAGGCTGCGGAAAAGGGTGTACTTTATTCCAATTGCGACGGAGACCAGCCTTCTTGTCTCTCCCGTATGATCGATGAAGTTCAGGCCTACGGAATGGAACCTAAAGTCGTGGGAAACTGTAAGGCTTTCCTGGACATACATCAGGACCCAGATGGCGTCAAACCCTTTGTTCCCAGCCATCAAAATGCTCATATGGTCTGCGGCATGGCAGACGGAACAAAACAATCTATTGAAATGGTCGTACTTGGAAACGCTTACGGCTACTATCCTTTAAAACGAGGCATGTACGGCCCGACAACGACAAAGCAAAACCTGATCAAGAGCTTTGATGAACTCGTTGATTTAAAATCGCTGAAAGGTACTTACTGCGACTTTGTTTTCGGCATAAACGGAGTAGATCAGGGAGCAGGTGTTTTCGTAATAGCTCACAGGGGTGATAAACATACTATTGATGATATGAAATTTCTAAAAAAAGGCGATGGGCCGTTTTACTTATTTTTCCGTGACCATCACCTCTGTTATTTCGAAGCCTTGACCAGCATTGCTGAGGTGATGCTTTTTGGATTGTCCACTTTTTATCCAAAAGGTCGTTATAGTGATTTGATCACTATGGCTAAAAGAGACCTCAAAGCAGGACAGATGCTGGACGGGATCGGAGGATATGACTGCTACGGCTTTGTAGAAAGGGCAGATGTAGCTGATAAAGAAAAAATTCTTCCTATGGGTTTAAGCCCGTATGCCAGAGTAACAAAAGATATTCCAAAAGACAGCCCCGTCACATATGACATGGTGGAATTGGAAGATAACATGATCGTTAACTTAAGAAAAGAGCAAGACGCGATCCCGTTACCTTAAAGCTAAAAATGTTGTAAACGTCTTTTTCTGTTGTGTCTATTTTTGTTATTATTATATTCATACCTTTTTCTAGTAGCATATTTTTTCTTTTATAAATATTTGTTAAAAAACAATAAAAGCAGCATGCAAAAAGTTTAGCAGCAGAAAAAACAGGATATTAAGATATGATAAAGTTCATCAAACACTATTCAAAAAATAAAGTCAGCCTGATATTTATTATCATCGGCTCCATTGCCTGTATACAGGTTCTCAGCAGCATCATTCTCGGAAGAATGCTGACAAAAGAGGATTTCGGGATGTACAGCTTTGTCTTCCGAACAATCGTCCCCCTTATAACGATGTTAGCGCTTCTAGGGCAAGATATTGCAATTGTACGGTACTTTTCGAAAAATGATTTTACTCACTATAATTGGAAAGTGTATTTTAAGAGGATATCATCAGCTTTTCTTATCATAATCAGTCTGGCTATTTTTCTTATCAGTTTGTTTTATAAACTGCATTACTCTTACTATATTTTCATGTTCCTGGCTATTTTTTCCAATACCATTCTTAATTTGATTGGTAGCCTGCTTCGTTCCAAACAAAATTTTACGGCATCTATTTTTCTTACACGAGGAACTATTATCCTTTTTGTATGTTTTGTAGTATTGCTTTTTCTTTTCAACTTTAAAAGTATTCAGTCTTTTTCCGTTTTAAGGACATTATCTTATATTGCAACCTGCATCATTGTTTGCCTTTTTTTCTTTAGAAGATATCCTAATGGATCAAAACCTATCAGCAGGAGCATCTATTCTGACGGCATACTACTCTGGGGAATAGGTCTTACACTTTTGGTCATTGGCCGCATTGATGCTTTTTTTATAGTAAAATATCTTGATTTTAAAGCCGTGGCAGGTTATTCCATACTGTCGGCATTTATTCAAATATATGATTTTGCCACTCAAGCCATTTATAACGTGTATTCACAAAAATTCTCTTCCCATTATAAACCGGACTTGAAGAGATTTCTTTCCAAGATCATATTGATCGCTCTTCTTATAAGTGTATTTTACTTCATCTTTGGAAAACCTATTCTGCATTTCATTTTCAAAGGAAAATATGATGAGTTTATTTTTCTGCTTCTTCCATTTTGCATGATTGGCTGTTTGAGGCTAATATATATGTACCCGTCCTGTTATTTTATCGGTAAATCCGATACTCATACGCTAAAATCATTTTTAAAGTATAATCTTATCGGTGTTTTTTTTAATATTCTTTTTATTCATCTGGGATTAAAATATTTCGGGTTGATGGGAGCAGCTTTGAGTGGCGTATTTGTATGGATATACCGAAATATCGTCGGTTACTACCTTGTCTTTGGAGACGCAAAAAAGAGGTCTATGGCATTATGAAACGCATACTTATCACAGGTGCAGGTAATTTAAGGAATAACGGAATTTATGCTATGGTTGTCGGAGTTTATCAGGGCTTTTTGCAAAAAAACTGCTCTACAAAATTCTACATGCTTTCTGCACGAAAAAAAGAAGATGAGGATATCCTGCAAAACACAAATATTACTGTTCTTGAAAAACATTGGTTTTTAAGACGAAAAAATAAATTCTTTTTTGCTTTTGGTGTTTTTGAAGATATCTTTCTGCTTGCTTTGGGCCGATTTTTTAATATCAAATCAAAGCAGCAATCTTTGAACGTATATAAAACATGCGATCTGGTAATAGATCTCAGCGGCGACAGCATCAGTTCCGATTATGGCAATTACTCTTTATTTTTTGCTTTATATGAAATATTTCTTGGGATTGTCGCAAAAAGAAAAGTAATCTTGTTAGGGCAAACATTAGGGCCATTTAAAGGCAAATTAACCAGATTAATTACAAAATATATTTTAAAACGAACAGATAAAATTGTTTTGAGAGAAGAAAAAAGCAAGGAGTATTTAGATAAAATCGGTTTTTCTCATAACAATATTGTTTTATCCGGAGATAATGCTTTTCTTCTCGAGCCCGATTTCGATTCTGCAAAAAAAGTTTTATCAAAAGAAAATATTGTTTTAGATGATTCTAAATTGATAGGTTTTTCTCCAAGCTGCCTGATATATAACTGGTTTAAAGATCCATTGTCTTCTGAAGATAAGCAAAAAGAATATTTACGGCAATTGTCTTTGTTAATAGATTCTTTAATTATGAAATACCATTATAAAATCGTATTTATTCCGCATGTTGTGTTGCCTTATGGTGATGATTCGAAGATCTGCAGGGAAATATATAATAATGTAAAAAACAAAGACATGGTTCATTTAATAGAAAACTATTATAACGGTTCTGTACTAAAAGCAATTATGTCGCGTCTTCACTTTATGATAGCCTTTAGAATGCATGCTGCCATTAATGCATTAAGTATAGGTGTTCCTACTGCCTGCTGGGCTTATAACTACAAATTTCAGGGTATTATTGGAAAAAAATTAGGCTTGTCAAAATACATAATTGATATTAGAGAATGTACTTTGAAGCAGGGAGTTGAAAAGCTTGAAAGTGTTGTAGATAACTTAAATAAGGATAGACAAGCTACAAAAATATTAATCGACAAAAACGTTTTAAAAGAAAAAGAAAAAGCAATGCAGAATATTGAGATGGCTCTGGAATTATTAAACCAAAACAGTCAGAATACATGAATAATATTGAAAATATCGTAAAAGAGAGAACATGCACAGGATGCGGGACATGTTATAGTATTTGTCCTGTTTCTTGTATTGCTATAGAAGAAAATGTAAAAGAAGGTATTTTTTTGCCTTCTATTGATATGGAAAAATGTACTGATTGCGGGCTTTGCATAAAAGTTTGTCCTCAAACAGATCTTATAAAAAATGAGTTTTTAAACAAAGAACAGTTTTATGGAAAAAGCCTTTTAAATTTTTATGGCTATTCTGAAAACAAAAACATAAGATACGACTCCAGTTCAGGGGGGCTTATTACTTCACTCGCTATATTTTCTTTAAAAAACAGACTTGTTGATGGTGTTATTGCTGTTAGAAGCAAAAGCGATAATCCTTTAAGATTTGAATCTATCATTTGCAGAACAGAAGAAGATATTTTATCCAGTCGGGGATCGAAGTATTGTCCGGTTTCAGTAAATACAATCCTAAAAAATATCGTTGAGGAAGATAAGAAAGAAAGTACATATATGTTTATCGGCTTACCATGCCATTTAAAGGGTTTAGATAAGTTTACTTCCATATATCCTGAATTAGAAAACAAGATCAAATATAAAATGGCACTTTTTTGCTCGCATATTTCAAATTATCATGGTACAGAATTTATTTTAAAAAAATGGCGTATTTCTCTAACTAATGTTAATAAACTTCGTTATAGAGGCAACGGTTGGCCAGGAGCAATGTCTATTATTGAAAAAAATGGTCAAGAAACTTCTATTTATTCCGGAACTTACTGGGGAAAATATTTTGCTAATTATTTTTTCACTCCAAAATATTGTTTTTTATGTGATGATTTCTTTGGCCTTGAAAGCGATATATCTTTTGGAGACGCTTGGCTTGATAAGTTTAATGAAGATAAGGAAGGTGTTTCTCTTGGTATTGTACGATCTGATAAAGGCAAAAAGCTTATGATGGAATGCAAAGAAAATAAAGCAATATTTTTCGATGAATTATCCAAGAAAGAAATAGAGAAATCCCAATACGGTCAGGTATTATTTAAAAATATTTTATTCCCTGATAGAAAACGTGTTTTGCTAAAATTACCGTTAAGACAAAAAATTCATTTAAGTTTTAAATGCTATAACAAATTTATGATATTTAATTCATATTTATCAGGTAAAAAGATGTTTAAATCACTGCTTATCATATTTCCAGATTTTATAGAAAAACTTTATTTTAAAATATTAAATAAAATAAAAACTTTACTTATGAAAAAAAACAGCTCTCTTTAGGCTTAAATATTATGGTAATACAGCTTTTAATATTAATTCTGTTGGTTTTGGTCGTTTCCTTTTTATTTGTTTCTCCTAAAACAGGTACTTGGATTCTAATTTTTTCCTGTATTTTCCAGACAGGATATTTTTTACGTTGGACTATAATCGAATTGAGTAGATTCTGGGCATGGCTTCCTTTTTTAGTTGCAGGCATATTATTACTTCCTCTGATAATGAAGGAAGCGTTACAGGATAATTTTTTACTTCATAAAAGGACTCCTGTCCAAAGATTATTTCTTTTTGTTTTTATACTTTCAAGCGCCGGTATTATCTCCTGCCTTGTAAACGGTATTTCTATAGCAACAGGTATTTTCGGATTACGGTATTATTTTATAATTGTACTTATGACAAGCATTTTTTTTGATTTTAAGGTATTGAATTTGAATTTTGATAATTACCTCCGTTTTTTTGTTTGGGTAGGTATTATCCAGATTCCTTTTACAGTTTTGCAAAGAGTACTATTCTCATATGCTGGTGTAACTTTAAATGTTGATTCAAGCGATCTGATCTGCGGAACCTATTCTGCTTATTCAACACTGGCTTTTATGCAGTTTTTGGCCCTGGGCATTGTTATTTGCTATTGGTTCAGATTTGAACGTCCAATTCTTGGAAAATCTGTTATGCTGTTAAATACTCTTTTGTTTACTCCTCTTCTTTTATCCAATTCTCGAGCCAGTTTTTTATTCTTTGTTATATTTTTATGCCTTTTAGCTGTCAGACATATTAAAAAACTTATGCGTAGAATGGCCAGTTACACCATCCCTTCTATTTTAATGCTTATTATAATGTTTTCAGGAATAGTCTTTGGTTTTGGTCATCTGCAAAAACAGGACTACAATAGAGATCTAAAAAATGAATATGCATTTGACCATATGCTGGAATATATTTCCCGCCCTTCATCTGATTCATTTGAGCAATTCTATTTCAAAAATAAGGATCCAAGAATGGGACGCTTAGCAGCTATTATAACTTCATACGAACTCATTACACAGGATATCCTGAAAGCTTTTCTCGGGCTCGGTCCCGGCAACACTCAAAAGTCTGATGTGCTTAAACAAAATGGACAATATTATCAAAGTTTTGGGGTGCTTAGCGGCCTTGGCAGAAATCAATTATCCTTAACGCTTTCTGAACTTGGTTTATTAGGACTTTTATTATTTATTTTACTTTTTTTCTGGCTTTTAAATTGTATTAATAGTATTAAAAAATTCAATATATTAAAACATGAGATTCTTTTAGATGTTTATATTATTATTGTATTTCTTATTTTTATTTTTAGCATCTATTCGCGCATATTAACAGACTATGCCATTATTTTATGCGTTTCTTTTTTTATTGCAACTCTTCAGCATGAATATTTGGTTGCGAATAAAATAATTGATTAAAGGGTAAATCATGGACCATATTTCTAACATAAGTTTTATTGTAATCGCTTTAAATGAGCAGTTTGCAATTGAACACTGCCTTTCTTCAATAACCAATATGAATCTGTCCAATTGCGAAGTCATCTGTGTTGATTCAGGCTCTACTGATGCAACACTCTCTATAATGAAAAGATATCAAAAAAACTTTCAGAATTTTCGGATATTTTCCATTAATGGATATACAAATGCATCTATAGCAAGAAATGTGGGTATACGTCACGCTGTAAAAAAATATATTTTCTTTGTTGATGGCGATTTAGATTTATCAGAAGACTTTACTAAAAATGGCCTACAAACGCTACAAAACAAATGTGATGCTGTAATGGGGCCGATAAGTGAAAAATATTATGAACCTGGTTTTAATAAACTCTTGCAGAAATATGAACCTAAATTCAATTTTTCTGAAGGAAAAATCACTTACTTCTCTGGTGGTTGTTTTTTTGCAAAAAGAGATGCTGTAAATAAAACAGGTTTTTTTGACGAACGGCTAGAATGCTTTGAAGACGGAGAATATACACTCAGATTGACTAGAAAACACACCATGATGAAACTCCCGATAAGAATAGGCATACATCACACAGTTCCGTACCACAATATTTCTAGAATAGCCAAAAGCTTGAAACAATTATCCCCTGTTTTCCTTGGCATGGTCTTACGCAAAAATATTTTTAATTTTAAAGGATCTTTCGATTATTTCAAGATTGTCAGTTTAGGTGCTATACTCGGTTTTCTTTTGACCATTATTTATTTGTTATCTTTCTTTTTTATTCCTGCGCCTTTTAATATTTTAACTATTTTAACAATCCTGCTTACAGATATTTTACATGGTTGGCATCAAAAGAAAAATATTCTATATAGAATGGTCCTTCACTATATTAACCCTCTTTTTATGCTGACAGGTTTTTTCTTTAATTTGGATAAAAGGAAAAATAATGTGGTTGTTGAAATCAAGCCACAAAAAAGTATGCTTTTATCCAATCCAAACGTATTATCAATTTCTGTTATCATACCGACAAAGAACCGCTCAAAAGAACTTAAGGAATGCATTGATTCCATATTGAAGCAAAGCAAAAAACCTTTTGAAATAGTTGTAGTAGATTCGAGTGATAATAATAGCACCTATGACCTTGTAGAAAAATATAAAAGTAGTTCTAATATAAATATGGTCTACGCCAAGACCATTGCCAATACATCTTTTCAGCGCAATGAAGGAACAAAGCTTAGTAAAGGAGATTTAATTTTCTTTACGGATGATGACTGTATTTTAGATATAAAAACAATAGAAGAAATATCTCGTTTTTTTCAAAAAGACATTAACAGATCCCTGGGAGGTGCAGAGCTCAATATTGATCATGCACATATACAGAATACAATATTAGAAAAGATGTTTTATCGTTTCTTTCTTATGAATGATGATAGAATTATAGGAAATATTCTTAAACCTGATTTTTTATTTACTGATGATGAAGCAGAATCAATTCAACATACCTTTGGTGCTGGTTGTGTTTTTTACAGAAATGTTTTTTTGGAAAATTTAGCAGATATTAATTATAGCAGTTTCTCTGGATATGAGATGCTAGGTGATTTTGATTTTAGCTTCCGAATCAATTTAAAATTCCCTCTCGTTAGGATAAAAGAAGCCAAGACATTTCATAAACACACTCCTTCTACCCGAATGTCCATCTTTGATTATGAATACTTATCCGTAGTACAGCATTTTAAGATATACAATAAATATTTTAAAATATATCCAAAAGAGAGAATTATATTTTTGTGGAGAATTTGTGGAGACATGCTCCTTGGATCTATTAAAGCAATTAAATATATGGATTATCAATATTTAAATGGTGTTTTAAAAGGTTATCTGCATATTCTACAAAATAAAAACCTTTAATTTTAGTAAAATGAAACTGATAATATTTTTCCCAACAGACCCCTTTGGTCCGAAAGTAGGAGGAGATTCTACTTTTTTGAAAGGATTAATAAAATATGCTCCCGAAGACTTTGAAATAAAGTTGATCGGCATTAGCTCCAAGAATAAATCGTTTCCTCTCAAAACATGGCATAATCATCAACTGGGAAAAAAGAAATTTTCTTTTTATGCATTATTCTTTGAAAAGAATGAAAACAAAAAGACATTAATACCTTTATCGTTGAGATTTACCTTAGCATTAATATTATTCAAACTTAACATTGATAACTGTTCTCTTTTTTTTAACAGGATCGAACCTGCCATTTTATTTAAAAAACACAAATGTCCTAAGATCGCAATTATTCATAATGATATACAGCAGCAAATACAAACAGGAAAAGGTGAAGTTCTCTGGAACAAGTTTCCCCTTATTTATTCATGGTTTGAAAAGTATATATTTCAGTATCTGCACCATGTTTTTACAGTCAGCCAAAGCACTCTTGAAATCTACAAGTCCCGATATAGCGGAAGTAAAAATAAATTTTCCTTTCTTCCCACATGGGTAGATACAGAAATATTTTTTCCTCCTAAAGAAAATAAGTCATCTATCAGAAAAAGCTTATCTTCATTTAATCCTTCTCTATCGCGTCATTCTAAATGGATTCTATTTGTCGGCAGATTGCAGGAACAAAAAGCACCTATAAGATTAATTGATACTTTCATGGAATATTATCAAAAGGATAAGACGGCTTGTCTTGTTATCATCGGCGAAGGTAATCTGAAAAACAGCATGGAAAAACATATAAATAAATTGCAGATAGAGGATCATGTTATTTTTATTAACAATTTACAGCAGGAAAAATTGGCAAAATTCTATCAGGCATCTGATGTCTTGCTTCTGACAAGCAACTATGAAGGAATGCCTGTATGCGTTCTAGAAGCACTGGGTTGTGGCCTGCCTGTTGTGTCAACCGATGTTGGAGAAGTAAAGAAAGTCATCAAAAATAGATTTTCCGGAGAGATTACTGTGTCTTTAGACCCTATTTCTATTTTAAAATCTTTGGAAACTGTTATAAAAAATTCTGATATTTATACCTGTATAAATTGTTTAGAATCTGTATCGCCCTATACACCTGAAAAAGTTCTTAAAACGCTTTTTCATAAAATAAGAGAACTTCAAAACGCCTGAAGGCTCAAATGGGGATATGAATGAAATGAAAAAAGTGAATATTCTTGGAGTAAATATAAACCGTATAAATATGGCTAATGCAGTAAAAGTAGTTTCAGGCTGTATAGATAGTCATCAAAAAATATTTATAGCTGTTCCCAATGTCTTTGTCGTTACAGAATGCAATAAAGATAAAGAATACAAAAAAACGATCTTATCTGCAGATATTGCATTTCCTGATGGTTTACCTCTTGTGTGGTCTTCCAGGCTTCTTAACGAGTACACGGGAGGCCGAGTCACAGGCCCTGATTTTTTCGTTGAGTTCCATAAAATTGCAGAAAAGCAAGGTTACAGTTCCTATTATTTAGGTGGTGGACCGGGAGGTTCTGAAAAAGTCGTTAAAAGCTTAAGAGTAAAACATCCTGCCCTGAAGATTGCAGGCAATTTCTCCCCCCAATTTGGAGAGTTACCCGATGATCTGAACAATAAGATCATCGAGGGGATCAACGCTGTTAAACCTAACATCCTTTGGGTTGGCATGGGAGCCCCAAGGCAGGAACTATGGATTTACAAAAATTTGAAAAAGTTGGATGTAAATGTTGCTATTGGTGTAGGGGCTGTTTTTGATTATGAAGCCGGTAAAACTAAACGAGCACCTCTCTGGATGCAAAAGATCGGGATGGAATGGTCCTACAGGATCATTTGCCAGGACCCAACTTTGTTCTGGAGAAAAAGATATTATGCCTATTTATGGGAATTTATTTTCCCTGTATTTTTGCAAGCAATCAGACAAAGAATATTTAAAATAAGAGAGGACAAAAGATGAATGAAAATATCTTAATAACTGGTGGTGCAGGTTTTATAGGGAGCTACACAGCTAATGCTCTAATAGATAAGGGATATGATGTTACTGTTTTTGATAATCTAAGCAGCCAGGTACACCCTGATCCGGAAGCCTCTCTATCACGTCTCAGCCCGAAGGTAAAATTTATTAAGGGTGATGTACGAAACCACGGGGAAATGGAAAAAGCTATTGATGGAATAGATGTTATTTACCATTTTGCTGCAGAAACCGGCGTAGGACAATCCATGTATGAGATCGAAAGATATACAGACGTAACCATTCAGGGGACCGCCGTTCTTTGTGAATGCCTGGCCAAAAGCAAGAACCGTGCAAAAAAGGTAGTTCTTTCTTCATCAAGAGCTGTTTATGGTGAAGGAACATACCTTTGCAAACTCTGCGGGAATGTATCTCCTGACCCTAGAACACTCGATCAGCTTCAAAATGGTATATGGGACCCTGTTTGCCCCGGTTGTCATAATAAAATTGTCCCTTTACCATGCAAAGAGACAGCTTCTCAAAAACCTACTTCTTTTTATGGACTGACAAAAAAAGTTCAGGAAGATCTGCTAAAGATGATGTCAGATACTTATCACATTCCTGTGATCATTTTCCGCTACTTTAATGTATTTGGTCCCGGACAAGCACTTTCCAATCCATATACAGGCGTTTTAACGATCTTTACTTCTTTGCTGCTTGCAGGGAAGGAAATAGAGATTTATGAAGACGGTCACATGCAAAGAGATTTTGTTCCTGTCAGAGAAATCATTAGCGCTAACCTGAAAGCATTAGAAATAGAACAGCTGGGAACCGTAACATGCAATGTAGGGACAGGTGTACAAAAAACTATCTTAGAACTAGCTGAAACCTTAAAAAAAGAAACCAAGAGCTCCAGCAACATGACTTTTTCTAACCGATACCGGGCAGGTGATATCCGCCATTGCTATGCTGACATGTCTAAAGCAAGCCAGTTTATTGACATACCGTCCGAAGATAACTTCTATCAAGAAATCAAAGATCTGGTCTTATGGATCAAAGAGGGAAAGGTAGAAATAGATCTTCCTAAATCTATAGATGAGCTCTCACGTTTCGGATTAACAAACAAAGCCAAACAAAATAATCTTTAAATATATTCTTTCTTTCAATAAAAGTTAACTAAAAAATTATATTAAACAATTTTTTAAGGGGAAATAATAACATGAATAAAATATCTATTCTTTTCTTAACAATTCTCATCTTTTTCCTTACCATTTTATATTCTAATTTTATTTTCCATGATCCTGATACGATCTTATGGCTGTGCAGGGAAGACGGCATGGTGGAGTATCTTGGATCCATTTCATTTTTAATAGCTTCTATTATCTTTTTTTCATTATATTTCAAGGATAAGGAAAAAAATGATTTTATTTTATTTAAAACCAAAAAAAATGTATTTTACCTTCTTCTTGGTCTTGCTTTCTTTTTCGCATTTGCAGAAGAAATAAGCTGGGGACAAAGAATTTTTAACTTCGGAACACCTGAAATAATGGATGAAATCAACAGGCAAAGTGAATTTAACATTCACAACATAAACATTTTTCATGGAGGAGATGAGCAGAACATAAGGAAACCTTTTTTTGAGCTTTTTTTGAACATTGATCGCCTTTTCAGCTTTTTTTGGCTTTCTTTTTGTTTTCTTGTTCCTGTTATGAATAAATATGTGCCGCCTTTTTCCCGCTGGCTTAAAAAAATAAATCTGCCAATAGTTCCCATATGGTTTGGTGTATTCTTTCTTGTAAATTACATCCTCTCAAAATATTTTGAGAGGAATATTCCGGGATTTTTACACCACTCTTTAACCGAGTTAAAGGAAAGCGGGTTTGCTTTTCTATTCTTTTTGCTGAGCATTTATTTCTATCATGCAAAAAATATTAAATCATCCGCTATTAAGGAAAGTTAGTGGTTTCTTTTTTTCTAAAATCCTCTGCTGCTTTCCGCAGCAGCTTACGCTTTTAAAATCAACTGATAGCTTCACCGCTTGTGCTTGTAAAGTGAACTTCTCCCTCTGTAAAAATCACCTCGCCATCAGTAATAGCAACATTACCTTCAATTGCTGTTACACCATCTGTACTTGAATAATCAGTATTATATCCTACTTCTATAATAACTATCTTACCATCATCTAGAATAACATCCTCTTCCAGTACAGTATTCTGAACAAGCAGATTATCTCCTGTCTGTGTTTCATTATCATCATAAGCACTTTGAACCTCATTAAAATCTTTTAAAGATTGTGGATTGCGCACTTTGTTACTGTTAGAAGCTTTTGTTGTACTAGATGCAATATTTGAAAGAGCGGAAATGTTTCCAACATTATCAAATATTTTTGCAGCAAAATAATATGTTGTCTCCGTTGAAAGTCCTTTTATATTGAAAAAAGCAGTTGTTCCACTTGCACCGGGCTCTGGTTCATTATTAATATGAGATGCACTATTCCAGTTTAGATCTGTAATAGGAGATGTTGAAAATCTTATATCATAACTATTATCTACTCCTTCTAAATAAGGAGTAGTCCACTTTAATCTTATAGAAGTATGGTTTGTTGAAGATACCGTAAGATCAGTTACAGCTGAAAGATCAGAAGTTACTTTTTTTGCTCCAGCATCACTAGAGCTATAATCACTTTCTATACCATCTTTAACTGCCTTTATAAAGTAGTAATAAGTAATTCCTGCTATAGCTGATGTATCCTGATAAGAATTAGTAAGGACGTTTCCAAGTAATGTTTTTGTGCCATCAATGGTATTAGAACGATAAACATTATATGAAACAGCCTCTTCAACACTGTTCCATGTTATCTCTACATAATCAGCTAATGTAGCATCTGTGGCTGTAACTCCAATCGCTATGTCAACTATCTCATTTACCGTTAAATTTACAACAATTTCTGTATCTCCGTTTCCATCGGTCGTGTTAGTAAACGTAACAACTTCTGAATAATCACCACCATTAAGTGAATTAGCTTCCTCATTAATAGACACTGTGATTATTGTGTTTTCGCCTGCTTCAAGAGTTCCACTTGTTTTATCAATAGTTATCCAAGGAACCATTTTAGTAATAGTCCACTCAAGTGGAAGGTCGCCGCTGTTTTCAATAGCATATGTCTTATTTACAGGTGCAAAAGGTCCTGCCTCATCACCTGTTGAATTAAATGCTGCAGTTGATGAAATAACCAAGAATCCCGGATCCTGCACAAGTGGAGGCACTTTTTTATAACCAATATCATATGCGCTGTAATCACTTATCACGCTATCATTTACAGCTTTTACCCAGAAATAGTAGTTAACTCCTGCAGAAGATGAACTATCCTGATAATTTGTATAAGTTGTAGAACTAAGAAGTGTTTTAGCACCATCTACTGTATCTGATCGATAAACATTATAATAAGTAGCATCTGCTATTCCGCTCCATACGATCTCAATAAAAGCTTGAGATGCACCATCTGATGCTGAAATACTTGATGGAGTTTCTAATACATCATTTACAGTCAAACTTACTGAAAATGATGTATTTCCATTACCGTTTGTTGTGTTGGATATTGTTACGGTATCACTGTAAACTCCATTTACTAAACTATTAGCATTTGTATTTATTGAAAGAGTAATATCCTCTGTTTCTCCTGCATTAAGAGTTCCGGTTACTTTTGAGAGAGTCAGCCAGTTTGTAGTCTTTGAAATAGACCAGCTAAGAGTTTTTTCACCTGTATTTTCAAGAGTAAATGTTTTTGAGCTTGGTGAAAATGGACCATTTTCATCACCGGTTGCGATAAAACTTGAAGTAGAAGTAACATTTAATGTTCCAGGTGTTGGGTCTGGAGCTTGTGTATCTTGAAGCACGATCTCAAACCAAGGAAAGCTCAATCCTGCTGTAGAAAACGAGACAATATTATCCTGCCTTGAAGTCACTATTTCAATAGATCTTGTACCAGTACTGTCCAAAGCAAAAACCTGGCAATCTTTTTCCGTTGTAAAAGATACTTGAACTTCAATGTTCTTTAAAAGAGTCGGTCCTATTCCCCAATTAAATGTTCCATCAGGATTCCATCCGGAATTTGTATTTTTTACTTCGCTGACCGTAACAAGCACTAACTTGTCTGCTGTTTCCAGTGAAACATTTTCCGGGGAATACATCAAAACCGCACCATCTTCACTTGAAATCACATTGAAAAAACCGGGTGATAATACTTGATCTTTAATGAACCCGATAACTCCTTGAAGAGACGGTGAATTAACGCTGAAAATATCGTTCGTAATATTTGCTGTTAAATTTGTATCACCATCATTCTTAAGAAAAAGCATACTGCCAAGGGGTGTGAGGATGCGCTGCTGAGGATTACCTGATGTAACAAAGAAATGCTGAATATTCGCTTCATCAAAAGGAACACCACCCCTGTTAAAGTCAAACTGAAAAAGTCCGTCCCATCCTTTTTGTAATGCTTCTGAAGCAATGTACACAGGCAATTCATAAGCATAGTTATTAGGATAACATTGATTCCATTCCGTTACTGTATATGGACGATCGTCGATTTCCGGACGAACCCATTCTATTCTATCAATAATATCCCAATCCGTATAATTTTTGATGAGAGATTTATTATGAATTTCAAAGTTCTCACCATCCCTGTCAGGATGATCCCAATAGGCATGTGTATCTACGTAATCGCATTCAATTTCAGATTCCGTATCTTCCGGATAAAAGATACCTGCATTACCTGTTATCGGACATTTCACTCCGCATGTTATTTTTAGAAAATCATTCATTTCTTTAAAGAAAGATTTCTGAATTCCAATATAAAAATCTTTAATATCACTTTGTGTTTGTGCAGAATATGTATTAAGAATGCTGTATATTGGCCGTAAAAAATCAAAAGATGTATGTGCTCCTCCCATTCCTTTTTCTTTTATTTGCAGGTTTTCTATAGTGATCTCTCCTGTATTGCACCCAAGATATAATCCAACCTTTGCATCCTGACAATCCACAGGAGGAACAAAAGTAAACTCATAACTTTGTGGAGTTGTTGACAAATCTATTTCTTCCCAAAGATCCATATTTTGTGAATTTTCAGAAGCAGATAATACGATACTTAAACTTTTGTCGGCTGAGCCTGTAAAAGAAACAATATAAGATTTTTTTGATGACAGCTCTAAATTGTAATCCCTGTATGAAACATCGGCAAGGTTTCCTGTAGTTTGATTTATCTGAAATATTGTTACTCCACTGGTAGTCTGCTTTTGAACATCAGTACCTGGAGCGGCATAAAAATTCCATTCCGAACCGTCCTCGGAAATGACCTGCTCTGAATCATCGCCCAAACCCCATGCCTGATTAACATTTTCCGGTGTTTCGTATTTGTCTTCTAACCAGTTATTCCATAGAGTATCCAGCTGTGTAATATAATAATCCGGTATAGATGCTGAATCATTTAATTTGTCTGTTCTCCAAAAAGCTATTATAGAATCTTCATTTACAATTTCTATCAGCGCAATAGCTGGATCATCGGAATATTTCAATCCTGTATATGGATTAAAATGGGTCAGAAGACCTTCAGCATACTGTTTCTGTAGTTCAATCAATCTTGGATCAAATAAAGACGCGGGTTTTGCTGCAGCATTTAGGTCCTGAGCATTAATAACACCATCAGCTTTTGTAAATCCTCTATATACAAGAAGGCCTAAATCAACATAAATACCTAATGATTTTAAACGGGAAATAAGATAATCCAATCTATCGAACTGTTCATCGCTGAAAAAACCTGTTCTTTTTTGCTGATAATCCGGATAAGCATAGTCAACATCCTCAAATATGCCTCTTGATTCAAAATAAACATCCATTAGATGAAAACGAACTGAATTAAAGCCTAAAAAGGCAATTTGTTCTGCCATTTTGTCCGATTCCTCTTTGGTTGGAAAACATGCTGCTGCTACCAAATTTGTTCCCCAGAATTTAGCCTCTTCCCCATCTTCAAAGATAAATTTTTCATTTTGCGTCTGAACAAAACCATGTTTTCCGGCAGGAGCATCTAAAACCAGGTTTCCCATATTAGCTGGTGAATTTTTATCCATGGTTTTTGTTAAATCAAAAGCATACCATCCATCTTCAGCTAACAAAATTTGACATTGGAAAAAAAGTAATATTACTAGCAAAATCTTTAATTTCATCTTCATCTCTTTCCCCTCCAACATGTTATGCATTTTACTCATGGACTACTTATATAAGCAAATAGCATTCCAAACACGTTAACATGCTAAATACGAGATGGTTATAAATTCTGACAGGAAATTTAGCGCTTTTATGTGTCATGTTTTGTTTCTATATATGGCTTTTACACGCTGAATTGTAATGTTTTAAGCGCGTGTTCGGGGAAATGTTTAATTGTGGGTGGTAGGAGGGGGTTGTTTTTTTCAAAAATATAGCAATCTCAAAAATCATGTAGTTTTTTATGTTGTTTGATTGATTTTAAATTTATAATGAAATAGAGTATGTATAACGCTATTAAAAAAATTCTAAGTAATGCTATGCTCTTGCTAGCTTTTTTTTGCTTACTCTTAAGTGTTATTCTTCAATTTACAGCTGATGTATCTTATCGAAAGGCTCGGGAACTTGATAAGCTTTATCGTTGGAAACGCGCCAAAGAGAAATACCAATTATCAGTAAAGCTAAATCCTTATAACTCTTTATATTTAGATGGATTAGGGGGAATACTCCTTAAGCAAAATACTTCAGATAGCAACAAGTCATCTCTTCTTAAAAAAGCAGACACTCTTTATAGAAAAGCTTTAAGGCTTAATCCTCTTTATTCTGAATACTGGCTCAGACTGGGAAAAGTACAGCTGGAAAAAAGAAAATATGCTAAAAATTCTTCTTGGAAAATCTCAAGCAGCAAAAAACTAAATAAAAAAGATCCTTATTTATATGAGGCAATGCAATACTTTCAAAAAGTGCTTGAAAACGATCCATTTGGCTTTAATACATCTTATACTATAGGATCTTTTTCTTTACCGTTTTGGCAGTTTTTTAATAATAGTGAGAAAGAATTTATATCAAAAAGATTAAATTATTGTTCTTCATTAAAAAGAAAATACAATTTATCTATATATCCTCTTGTTTGGAAACATACAAAAGATTTTCATGTCTTGAAATCAGTAACACCCTCTAATTTGAAATCGAATATTTTACTTTATAGCTTTATTGATAAAAACAACCTTTGGCAGTTTCGTAAAGAACAAAAAAGGATACTAGATTTCTTCAAACAAAAAGAGGAGCCTGCACAATATGAACAGGAAAGATCAAGAAAACTAAAAAAAATTGAAATGGTAAATAAAAATGCCGGCTTGTCATCGCCTGCTGAAAATTATATTTCAAAAAACGACTGGAAGTCTATAACAAAAGATGGAGTAATTGTTAACGATAATTGCAAAATGCGATCTGAAAGAACTATTTATGGTATTATACATATACCTGCAGAAAAATCTCTTCTTAAAATTCAAATGAGAAGTTCACAGGCAAAAGGAATCTATTCTTATGTATTTTTAGAATTAGATGGAAAAGAAATTGGAGGATTTTTTGTAAATAGTTTACAATGGAAAGAGTATTCACTTAGAATAAATACAACAGGTGGCATAAAAGTCCTAAGTATTACTTTTTTAAATGACTTTTATGATAAAAAAACCGGCGAGGATCGAAATTTGTATATCGGACGGGCTTTTGTTAAGAATATAAAATAAAGAATTATCTTTTTTTAAACCAAACATTACTATTTATAATAAATTATGCCTTCTTCTGACAATTTTTCTGTACTTATCCCTGATGGAAATAATGATATTTCTTTATTTGTAGTACGGTGTTTATCTCAAATTCCTAATTTGAAGATCCATGTAATGTCCGAAAAATCTTATGCTCCTATTCGTTTTTCCCGCCATATAACTTCTTTTCATGTTGAAAAAGTTGATTACAATACAGAAAAACATCTGGATGTTATTTGCCACTACATGAAAAAAACAAAAGCTGATATATTGCTTCCCGTTAAGTTTTCCATGACGAGATACTTATCTCATCATTTCCAAAAACTATCAAAACAGATTACTATTACGCCTATTACAAATATCAACACATTCAATATAGTTAATAATAAATGGTTACTGGCTGAGTTTCTTAAACGTCATGGCTTTCCTCATCCTGATACAATTTTATACTGCTCTGAGGAAAATTATGAAAATTCCATTCAAAATCTTTCTTTTCCTGTATTGGTAAAACCAATCTTTGGAGATAGCGGTAAGGGGATATATCTCTTCGATGATCGATCTAAATTATTATCTTTTCTCGAGGCAAATATAGATCAGTCACAACAGATTATCATACAGAATTGCATTCGCGGCATTGATATAGGCTGCAGTGTGTTATGTAGCGACGGAAAGATCTTAGCCTATACTATTCAAAAAGGAATGGCCTCAACCGGCATAAAATTTTCCAGTCTTTCGGAAATTGATCTTATAAAAAAGGAAAATGTGTTTAAAATAATTGAAAAATTAATGTCTATCTTAAAATGGAATGGTATTGCCCATATCGACATGCTATATGACGAAAAAGAAAATAGCGCAAAAATAATTGAAATAAATCCTCGTTACTGGGCAAGCCTTATGGGATCTTTCTCTGCTGGTGTTAATTTTCCCTATCTATCCTGCCTGGCAGGATTAGGTTTTTCATTTCCAAAACCTGACTACTATTTAGATCATTTCATTGTTTCTGGAAAAGCAACGATTAAACATGCTATAAAGTATTACTTTAAAAAAAGCAAAATAGATTTCTCCTGGAAAAAAACAAGCTTAAAGTATGGCATGGCTGACCCTTTAGCAGAACTGTTTCTTATGCTGGAGCGTCACAGTCAAATTTATAGAAAGTTTATACTGAAAAAATAGTTTTTTTATTTAAAAAATGAGATACAAAATATACAAGATAATACTTTGGCTTGGTGTCGTTTCATTATTGATCTTTCCTCCTATTGCACAAGGCGCAGTAAAAATATGGTCAATAACACCTGTTTTGCTTATAGAGTTACTTCTTATATTTTTGTGGTTGTGGAAAATCAAAAATCATAAAACTCGTTTAGCAGACAATACTCATCAGCTATCAGCTAATAAAAATTCTGAAAAAATATTATTTGTAAAAACCCCTCTGGATAAACCTATATGGTCTTTTGCATTATTGGCTATTTTTTCTTTTATTTTCTCTATATACAAGCATGACAGCTTTTTTGCGTTATTAAAACTTTTTGGATATATTGGAATTTATTATTTGATCGTTAATGAATTTAACTTGTTTATGAAAAAAAGTCTTCTTTTTGTAATTCTGTGCTTCGCAACATGTCTTTCATTTTATGGTTTTTTACAATATTTTGGTTTTTTAGATAATTCCTGGTGGGGATTACCTAATTGTTTGTCAGCAACTTATGTTAATCACAACCATTTTTCTGGCTATCTGGAAATGTTAATACCAATAATAATAGTTGTTTTTTTGAGCTATGGGTTATGTCACAAAAATTATAAATTGCTTATTATGATCCTTCTAGGATTAGCGCTGACAATAATGAGTGCTGCTTATATTCTTGCACAATCACGTGGAGGATGGATAAGTCTTGGTTCTGCTCTTTTTATAATGAATATTATTCTTTTAAAGAAGAAATTTCTTTTTTCAAAAAACCTTATGCTTTATATTTTTTCTGTTGTGATTATACTTTCTCTCGCTTATATCAGCAAAAGTAAGGTTTCTAAGCGTATTGAAAATTTGACACAGGAAATTAGCGGTGAAACCTCCATTGAAAAACGAATTGCTATTTGGAAAGGATCAATAAATATGATCCAAAATAACGCACTAAGAGGAACAGGAATCGGAACTTTTGTCTGGGGTTTTACGCGTTACAGGCCGATTACTCTTCATTCTATAAGAGTACATTATGCTTATAACGAATATCTTCATATGGCAGCTGAAATGGGGTTATTGGCGCCTTTGATCATGCTATGGGGATTGATCGTAGTTATTATTACTGGATATAGATCAAAAAAAATAAGACATGGGACGCAGAATACGGAACAAAGGGAAGTGATTCAAAAAGATAAGATTCTATTTAGTTATTTAATAGTAGGATGCACAACTGGCGTTCTTAGTTTAGCTATTCACGGATTGACAGATTTTAATTTTCATATACCTGCAAACATGCTGCTATTTACTGTGATCCTCGGCATAATGGTATCTTTTACAGACAACAATAAATGATCTTAAAACTGTATAATCAAAAACTAATCCTACTTTTCAGTATTTGCCCGTGATCCCTCTGTGGTAATGCAAGCACATTTAAATGATCTATTTAAACTTCATGAAAGGAGTTTTCTCTTCTCTTTCTCCCATTTGGTTTTATTGGACTTTTAATAATTGTCGACATACTGCCTGAAATTTTATTACCATTACATTATAAATAGAAATCATCTTAAATAATTAGGAAAATCCTTGAATTTTTTAAATACATATTAATGTCTGTTTTATCTTAAAAGGCTATAAAACTATGCCAAGCTATTCTTCTAAAAGCAAGTTGATAAGGTTACTTGATAAATTTCGTTATGGATTGATCCTGCATAGTATCAGAAACCGATTGGCATGGATGGGGCTTCTTGAAATTTCACTCAGTTATTTGTGCAAGGAAGAATTGTCTGACAGCTTAATGCCTGAAATTAAGTGTAGCTTAGAAGAGCATTCTTTAGAATTTTTTGGACCAGTTGATATGAATATTATAGGGGAAGAAAACTGTGGATACAAAAAAGAACGAATGCTTGCTATGCTAAAAGAAGGCAAAAAATGTTTTGGCATAAAACATAAGGGAAAAATTGCATCCTTTATGTGGTTTGACTTTGATGAATGTAATTGGTACCCATATAAGTTTCGATTGAAAAAAAATGAAGTCTATTTATTTCATCTGTACACAATGTATCCGTTTCGAGGGAAAAACATTGCACCCTACCTGCGATATAAAAGTTATGAAGTCCTTAAAAACATGAACCGGGATACAATTTATAGTTTAACAGAATATTTTAATTCGGCTGCTATAAAAGTTAACAAGAAATTAAACATGAAATTGTTGAAGTTTATTCTATACATAGAATTATTCAGAAGGTTTCATTGGACTTTTACGATAAAAACATACTAAACTCTATAGATATTAATTGCATTGTAAGACTTGATCAAAGTTCTTACTAAGGAAAATAAGATTAAATAGTCATCTTTTGTTATCTATTCACTTTGTAAATCCAGACAGCTGTTTCATTACTAAATAGTTCTGGCTTATTCCAAGAAATATCGCCTGCATTGACTTTAAGGTTCTTTTGAATCACCGTTTTACCAGTTATACAATCAATCCATTTAAAGGTATAAATACCAGCCGTCATATTCTTTAACCCAACAAGATCTATAACACTGCTGGAATAAATAATATAGCTCCTTCCAGGATCAGCCAAAACATACTGTGTATCCTCAAAAGCCAGTTCATCATGAGGTTCCATGGTATTAAAATCTGTGGATTCAAAAAAGGACTGCTGAATACGGCATGATCTTAAATCTTCTATAGGTGTATCTTTTATTTTCATCAATAAGATCATTACATGGGCTCCTCCCATTCCGCAAGCCCAGTTCTTTTTACGCAAAACTTCTCCTGTTCCCCATTCTCTTTGTTCAGCAAAATTTAAATTATACCATTTTCTTGATTTTTTCCAGGAATCAACTACAATTTTATGATTTTCTTCTGCAGAAAGTGGGTTATAAAACTGCATTGCATATTGATTAATATCAGGATTGTCATAAAAAGCCATCGCTTGTTTATCATTATGATGTACTGCGACAACATGGTTATTTTCATCTGAAACTTTTATAACTGCAGCAATGTTAGTAATTTGCTCTTTGGAAAATTCTTCAGGATATTCTTCTGCAATACACCAGATAAGATTTTTATGATGTTTAAAGCGATTAACAATTTTCTTAATAAACTTTTTTTCTTCTACGCAAATGACATCCTCAGTTTCCCAAATGCGTGCATCGTCATCATAAAAAAATAGAAAAATCACAATATTGTTTTCATCCATCAAAGTGAACCATTCTTCCCATTGAGCAAGGATGTGTTCGTTCAAGTTTTTTTGTGGATTAGAATTTATGAATGGATTGTGGTCATCATCACCATCACCGCCATGAGAACGGATTATTTGCATATAAATGCAATTCCCTCCGTATTCTATCAGTTTTTGAATCAGATCTACTTGATCACCTTTTCTTGTACCGTCAGCGTTCCTTTTTCCCCTATAAAGAAAATCCTCAGGATCACCCGGCCCGCACATATAAAAAGGATCAAGCTTGCCGTCATGATCAGCATCCCGGTTATAGACAAGCCATGAAGAATTCTCAGGATCAACAATGATTTGCCCACAAAGAGTTTCTGCGTACAATTTTTTTGATTGTTTCAACAATAGTAAAAAAAGAGATATTGTTATCAGCAGAACCAAAAATATTTTTATAGCTTTATTTTTCATGTTTATAAAATATCAAAAAAATTATTGCTCCTAGTAAAAACTTGTTTTATATCTTTAAAAAAAATGAGACAAAAACTATTAAAAGATTTTGTCTCATTTGAATTTAATATAATAATTTAGAAAAACTGTTATTTTTTTACTCCAGGTTTTTTTAATGCTTGTCTTATTCTGACCATACTTTGATTAGAACCAGGTACTGCTCCTCTTACGAGTAATAAATTTTTGTCTTCTATGACATCGACAACTTCAAGATTCTGAATAGTTACTATAGCGTTTCCGTAGTGACCCGGCATTTTTTTTCCCTTTATCACACGTGCAGGGGTTGCACAACCAATAGAACCGCCGTGGCGGAAATTTTCATGAGTTCCATGAGACATAGTAGGGCGTCCAAAATTATGACGTTTGAGTACGCCGGTAAAGCCTCTTCCTTTTGATTTCGAAGTAATATCTACAAAACTTCCTTTCTCAAAAATAGTTACTTTTACTTCATCGCCAACATTAAATTTATCGCTTTCTTGCTTTGAAAGACGAAATTCTTTTAAGTTTTTTGATGGCTTGACATTTGCTTTCTTAAAATGACCAGTCAAAGGCCTTTTTACCTTATCAAGTTTTTTCTCACCAAAACCAAGCTGAAGCGCGTTATATCCATCTGTACCTTCTGTTTTCTTCTGTATAACAGTACACGGCCCAGCATTTATAACAGTCACCGATACTCTTTCACCATTTTCTTTAAAGATCTGAGTCATTCCCATTTTTTTTCCTAGAATTCCAACGCTCATAATGCACCTTATTTTATTTTTTTGTTTTAAATGTAATAATTGTATAAGTGCGTATTATATTGTTTTATGTTTTTCTGTCAAGAAAAAAATATTATTTCACTTCTAGGCTTTCCAGGTCTTTTAGCTGTATAACATTCTTTTTGATAAGCAGTTGTATAAGTTTTTGAATAGGAAAATCTTTATATGTTTCTTCTATATCTTTCTTAACATCTTTTTTTTTTTGCTTTTTTACTTCTTTTGCCTTTACAACTTCTAACATAAGTCTTTCTAATGCACGGGTTTCTTGCTCTTCTTTTTTCTTTTTCTTACCAAACATGAAAGGTTCATTTTAATTCTATTTTACAATATACTCTTTTTTCTAAAAAATATCTATTATACATTTTAATGTTGTCATTTCTTGTTTGTTTTTATAAAATCAGCTCCTATTATCCAAAAAGAAAAGGAATAATATGGAAAAAATGAAATGTACGATCTGTGGTTATATTTATGATCTCAAAAAAAATAAAAATGAACACAACTCAAGCGATGAAATAACTTTTGAAGATCTTTCAGAAGAATGGGTTTGTCCTGTCTGCGGAATAGGAAAAGAGATGTTTGAAAAAGCTTGAAACTGTCCTATTAAAATATTTTCACATTAAAAGAAAGAAGTTACTATTATGAAAATACTAGGTATCAGCTGTAGCCCTAGAAAAGAAAAGTCGACCGAATATTGCCTTAAAAAAGCGCTTCTTGCAGCAGAAAAAATAGATGGTATTGACACAATCACCTATAGCCTTGCTCAAAAAAACATAAATGGCTGTATAGCATGTGATTATTGCCGGAGCCAACTTGGCTGCAGCCAAAAAGACGATTTTCTAAATGAACTTCTACCAATACTTAAAGATCCTCAGCTCAAAGGTATCTTAATAGCTACTCCCGTTTATTTTGGCTCAATGTCTTCACAGTGTAAGGCATTTATAGATAGAATGCTCCCATTAAGGAGAAACGGTTTTATGTTGAGAAACAAAGTTGCAGGTGTCCTTGCAGTAGGTGGCTCTAGAAACGGTGGACAGGAACTTACAATACAAGCACTGCACGCTAGCTTACTGATACAGGATTGTATTATCGTAAGCGATAGTTCTCATTTTGGAAGTACCTGCTGGGAACGGCATCCTGATGGATTAGAAAATGATACAATCGGCTTAGAAACAGCCGCTAATCTCGGAAAAAAAATAGCTGAAACAATTTTATTGTTAAATAAAGCTTGAAATGCCTAAAGTGCTCTTAAGTGCCTAAAATGCCTAAAGTGCCTAAAGTACTTAAAGTGTCTAAAGTTAAGGTGTGCTATAGCACATAATTAATATAAAAATGAAAGAAAATCAAAAACTAAAAGACAACAAAAAGTTTTCAAAAGACTTAGAAAAAAAAACTCTAGATTTTGCGATAAATACAATTAATTTGTTAAATAAAGCTTGAAATGCCTAAAGTGCTCTTAAGTGCCTAAAGTGCACTAAAATGCCCTAAAGTGTCTAAAGTTAAGGTGTGCTATAGCACATAATTAATATAAAAATGAAAGAAAATCAAAAACTAAAAGACAACAAAAAGTTTTCAAAAGACTTAGAGAAAAGAACTCTAGATTTTGCAATAAAAACAATTTATTTATCTTCAAAAATACCAAGAACACCTGAAGGAAACGTAGTAAGAAATCAAATGACAAAATCAGGAACTTCTATAGGTGCTAACTACCGTGAAGCAAATAGAGCTAGAGGAAGAGCTGATTTTAAAAATAAAATTATCATTTGTGAAAGTGAGGCAAGCGAAACACAGTATTGGATTGAAATAGTTACAGCTTTTAAGTGGCAAACCGAGAAAGTGTTAGATACACATTATAAAGAATGCAGTGAATTATTAGCTATTTTTACTTCAATAAGTAATAAACTCTAATATATTTTAATTTTAGTACAATTTAATCATTTAAGACACAAACAAATTAAAAGGAGGTCTAAACGTTATGGCTGGCTTAGAAAAAGGAAATGTTGTTATTGGTCAATCTGGAGGCCCTACGTGTGTAATAAACCAATCTCTCGTAGGTGCTGTAAAACAGCTTAAAAAGTATCCGGAGATAGGAAAAATACTTGGTGCTATTCATGGAGTTAAGGGCATTTTAGAGGATAATTTTATAGACTTAAAAGAACTTGATGATGAACTGCTTGAAAAAATAGCAAAAACACCTTCATCTGCTCTTGGTTCTGTAAGAATGAAACCTAAAAAAGACGATGTTATAAAAATGTTTGAGATCATGAAAAAAAATGACGTTAAATATTTTTTCTACATAGGTGGTAATGATACTGCCGAAACAGCACATATTGTAAATGAGATATCAAATGAGGTTAATTATCCATTAAAAGCGTTTCATATACCAAAGACTATAGATAATGATCTTCTTATTAATGATCACACACCGGGATTTGGAAGCGCTGCTAAATTTATAACACATGCTTTTGCAGGTGATAATCTCGATAACCGTTCTCTTCCAGGCATTAAAGTAAACATAATTATGGGACGCCATGCAGGTTTTCTTACAGCATCATCCATTATGGCAAGAAAACATGAAAATGATGGCCCACACCTTATTTATGTTCCGGAAGTACCTTTTTCAGTAGAAAAATTTGTAAAGGATGTAAAAGAAGTTTACGATAGATTAGGTCGTTGTGTAATTGCTGTAGCTGAAGGGGTTTCTGATAAAGATGGATTTCCTGTTCTTCAAAAAGAGATTCTTATTCCATCACCGGTAAAAGTAATTGATGAAGATGGAACGCCTCTTATGAAATCACATGAAGTAGATTCTCACGGTAACGTTCAGCTTAGCGGTTCAGGTGCTCTTGGTGATTACCTTGCAGGTGTAATTAAAGAACAGTTAGGAGCAAAACGCGTAAGAGCAGATACTTTAGGATATCTTCAGCGCTCCTTTCTTGGATGCGTATCTGAAGTAGACAGTCGTGAAGCACGCTTAGTAGGAGAAAAAATCGTAGAATATGCTGCAGATGGAAAAGAGGGAGGTTCAGTTGCGATAATAAGAAAGGATTCTCCTGAATATGAGATAGATACTATATTTACTCCATTATCTACAGTAGCTAAGCATACTAAACATCTTGATAGCAAATATATTCTTGATGGTAAAGATATTGATCCAAGCTTCATTGACTATGTAAAACCGCTTATTGGTGATATTCCTGAAATCGGTATCATTGAAGATAGCAGAATATAGTAAAGAGTTCCTTAATCCGTATTTCTCACTTTTTTTGTGAGAAATACGGATTAGCAGTTAGCTTTCCATTGTTAGTTATTAGCAAAAATATTGTAAACCCTGCCTAAAACACCTGAAAACCTAAAAGACAAAATATGTGGGTTAAAATCGTTGACTTATACATTTTAATCATTATACTTTAATAAATCAGTGAGGAGCCATAAATGAAAAAAAATAAATATTCTTACCTTTTCATTATATTAGCATCTGCGTTTATTTTTTCAGGATGTGATGAAAATTCTTCAGGTGTAGCAAAACTTGGAGAAAATGAAGTAGGTATCATGCTTAATAATCTTAGTGGTGAAATGAGCATTGTCACGGATGTAGGAACCCAAGTTTTCTTTCCTGCTCTTTTTTCTTTTTATACTATAGATAAAAGAGAACAGACAATGGAAATGACCGCTAATCCCAATACCGGAGCACGTTTTTCCAAAGACGACCTAAAAATAAAGACACTTGATGGAAGCGACGTTTATGTTGATCTTACCATACAATATAAGATCATTCCTTCCATGGTAGATACAATTATTATTGATTCCGGCCCCGGTGATGCATATAAATATAAATGGATCCGTGATTACAGCCGTTCAATTTCACGCCTTGAATTTGGAGAACTTACTACAGAAGAATTTTATAATTCAACTAAACGTACACAAAAAGCTATAGAAGTCAAAGATACTCTTAATAAAATGCTTACTCCTCATGGTCTTAAAATAACTAATATCATTCCTCAGGATTTTCGTTTTTATGCTGAGTACGAAAAGAAAATAAAGGAAAAAAAGTCGGCTGACCAGGAAGTAGATAAGCAAAAATCAAAAGCACAAGCTGCAACAGAAAATCAAAAGCGTGAGATAATAGATATTGAGCGTCTGATAACTATCAAGCTTACTGAATTTAAAGGACAGCAAAAACAGCGTATAGTACAGACAACAGGTGAATCTAAAAAAGCTCATCTAAATGCAGATGCTTATTATTATAAGACCGTTGTTGGAGCAGATGCAGGTTTTTATAAGATGAAACAAAGTGCAGAAGCTATTCTTGCTGTAAAAACAGCTGATGCAGAAGGTATGAAAAAACATGCAGAAGCTTTAGAAGGAAAAGGCGGACAAAATATAGTGCTTAGAGAATATGTTAAAAAATTGCAGGAAGTTGAAATATCAGCAAAACCTTATCTTTTTGATAACCAAATAAAAAAAATACATGTTAACAGAGATTCAGAAACTGCAGCAACAGACTCGGTGCAATAATGAAAAATAATTTTGATAATAGTGAAATAAGAGTAGATAACGTGATTAAAATTATTAAAAATAATTCTTTCTTTTTCAAACTTGCAAAATGGTGCATTGGCACTCTTATAGTTATAATAATTTTAAATATTATAATTTTTAATTTTTTTGTAATTCGCATTCCCATAGGATTTATCGGTGTACGTACAAATAATTTGGGTATTCTTGGAAAAAAAGGTATTGTCTCGGAAACATTTAATGCAGGATATCACAGAAGCTTTCTGTTTCTTGATTCATGGAATCTGTTTGACGCAACTGCTCAAACACTTGAATTAAGCCGTATACAGTATTTTGAGGCAAATAAAAGCGCTATTCTTTATAAGTCACTTTCCAGAAATACTCAGGCAAGGGAAAGTAAAGAACAAATACGCCTTACAACCTCTGAAGGGTATAACGTTGATGTAGATGTAACTGCAAAATACCAGATAAAAAAAGATGAAGCTTATCAGCTTTTACAGGAATTGGGTGGAGAAAATAAATATAAACAGATCGTTAAGAACATAGTGCTTGATAACTGCCGTCAAATATTTGGAGCAATGACAGCAGAGGATTTTTATAACCCTGAAATTAAAAAACTTAAAATATCAAAAGTAGAAAAATTGCTTAAAGTAGAACTCGCAAAACGCCATGTTATTTTAATAGATCTTCTTATCCGCGACGTAGCTTTTGACCCTAATTATGAAGAGAAGATTAGAGAGAAAAAGCTTGCTGACCAGGATATTATATTGAATCAATCAAAAGCTGCTGCAACACTACAAAGAGGTGTTACAGATAAGATTACCGCAGAAACTGCAGCTTTGGTAAAAATCAAGATACAAGAACAAGAAGCCACAATGGCAGAAATTGAAGCAAAGACTAATGAAGCGGTAGCAAAGATAACTGCAGATTATATGAAATATGTAACTGAAAAAGAATCTGATGCTGATCTTTATGCTGCAAAAAAACGTGCTGATGGTCAATTGCTGATAAAAAAATCAGAAGCTGAAGGTGAAAGGCTTTTAAATCAGGCTTTAGCCAACCTTGGTGGATCACGCCTTGTTGCCCTGGAAGCTGCAAGAAACCTTCGTTTGAAGAACTTCATACTTTCATCAAAACAATTCAATCCTTTAGATCTGAAGAAAGTGTACAAACTACTTGATCCCGGCTATAAAAAGAAATAAAAACTTTTTACGAGTTCAACGGATTAACAAGCAACAAGCTAAAACTCCTAGTAATGATTTTATTAGTAGCTTCTCACACCATGTGGTCTCCATGATGGTGATATTACAGTAGATGTTTTAAGTGGACGATCTAATAATATGCCCCAATTAGTAGAATCATTGCCGAATATCTCGCTAACAGAATCAATAGCATTAAAAAGCCGGTTTCTTTTCTCAATATTATTAAAAAGATCTTCTTGATAGTCATTTTTTCTTAAACCAGAAATACTTACTCCAAGAAGTCTTACAGGGTACGAAAGCGCACATTTTTCATCTAAAATATATTTAGCATAATAAAAAATACTATGTGTATGCTGGATAATATCTTTTAATTTTATCTGCCTCGTTAAAGTTGTAAAATCCATATAGCGAACTGTTACAGAAATAACATCTCCCCAGCTTTTATTCCTCCTCATTCTACGGCTTACCATATCACAAAGCTTAAAAAGATACCTCTCAAGTATAGCTTGGTCAAATACATCGTTATCAAATGTTGAGCTGTGACCTATTGATTTTGCATCTTCTTCTGCACCAATAGGAACTATTGGAGAACTGTCTTCTCCTTGCCCCATAAGAGATAACTTTTCTCCATTAACTCCAAAATGTTTTTTTAGTTCTTTAACAGAAAATCTTCCTAATTCACCACAGGTTTTAATTCCTAAAGATAATAAATATTCTGTCGTTTTTCTTCCTATGCCGCAAAGCTTATTTACAGGTAGTTTTTCAAGAAATTCCGGTACATTTTGCTTCTTAAGATAAAAAAGTCCGTTTGGTTTATTTATATCACTAACTAATTTTGCAAGAAGTTTATTATGTGACATACCTATTGAGCAAGTAAGCCCTGTCTGCATATAAATATCTTTTTTAATGCTTTTTGCTGTTTGAATAATTCCATTTTGATGACAAAAAGTAATATCTAAAAATGATTCATCTACAGAATACATTTCAACATATGGGGTATATTTAAGAAAGATTTTATTGATTTTAGCAGATGTATAAGTATATTTAAGGTGATCACCTGTCCTAAAAATAATCTTAGGACAGCACTTTTTAGCATCAGCAACAGTCATTCCTGTTGTTACTCCATATTTACGCGCTTCATAAGAAGATGTAGTAACAACCGTCCTTTTTCCTGTACCTATAACAGCCATAGGCTTTCCTTTTAACGCCGGATTAGCACTTTGCTCTACTGATGCAAAAAAAGCATCCATATCAATATGTAAGATTATTTTATTCATAGAATAAGTTAAAAGTGCACTAAAATTTAAAGTGCCTAAAGTTATGGTATGCGTTGCACATGTATTATAAAAAAAATTCAAAGGTTTTAATCTAGCCACAGATACACACAGATGGACACAGATAATTCGCTTCGCGCTTTTTAAACAACATAGCGCTTGAACTCCACCTTTGTTTGCCCAAAATTTATTAATAATCCTCTTTTTATTCCGGTAGCTTTTAAATAATTTAATATTTGTGCTGTATGAATATTAGCTAGTTCCTCTACTGCTTTTATTTCCACAATAAACTCATTATTAACTACAATATCTGCAAAATACTCCCCAACGAGAACATCTCTATAAAATATTTCTATTTTTTTCTCTTCTTCAGCACTTAAACCACTTTTTTCTAATTCCACAATCAAAGACTTTTTATAAACCTTTTCCAGGAAACCTGTCCCCAAACTATTCTGCACTCGAAAAGCAGCACCAATAATCTTTTCACTCAAATCATCTCTTCCTTTTTCCAAAACTAAACTCCCACATCTGTTATATATCTGTGCGCATCTGCCTGCCTCAACCGTAGCCTTCTAATCTCGACAAAGCCGTTGTGCTGTAGTTGAAGGCAAAGGTGGGGGGCCAATTTTTATACTTCGTCATCCACGCTTGCCAAGAACCAGATCAGTTCTTTTGTGTTATATATTAATTCATAACAATTGTTTTCTGCACTAACAGCAAAATGCTTTATAAGACTTTTTCCTTTTTTTTCATCCCAGATATAATTGACTTTATCTATTTTGTATTGCCTTCTATCCATTATAAACCATTTAGGCACAATGTTTTCATTTACATCATCAAAAACAACACCCACTTTTATCTTTTTATTAATAGTTATTATCATACTTACATCCACCTATATACATATTTATCTATATTTTCTATATAAACCAACCATTTTACCTATAATTTTCATATCTACATTCTGGTTTTTACTATAAACCATTGGCAACATATCACTATTTCTGGGAATTAAGTTAACTGCGCCTGTTGGATCTTTTTTAAATTCTTTAAGCGTCACTTCATCATTTATACTTACAGCAACAATATCACCGTTCTCTGCAATAGGTCCTTTTTCAATAATAGCAGTATCTCCATCAAAAATACCCGCCTCAACCATACTGGTACCTTTTACTATTAACGCAAAGATCTCTTTCCCATAAGCTCCTTCTGAAAACATTGGGACATATCCCATAATATTTTCTTCAGAAAGGACAGGAAATCCTGCAGCTATTTGTCCTAGAATAGGTATTCTCTTTATTCTTTTATGGCTCGTAACTGTTTCGGCAGGTTGGATACTTCTTGCTTTACCTTTTTCACGCAAAACAGCACCTTTTCTTATCAAAGATGCAATGTGATCCTGCACCGTTCCAATTGCTTTATAGCTAAACTTTTTCTGTATCTCTCTAAGTGTTGGAGGAATGCCTGTAATCAAGATATGCTCTTTTATATATTCCAATATTTTTCCTTCTATTTTAGTAAGATCTATTTGTTTCATAATGCCTAAATATACCATAATTATGTATGGTGTGCAAGTTGTTTTTAAAAATTCACTTAAATATTGTATGTATTGAGCGTTGTGTAGGTGCTCGTCAAACACAAAAAGTTGTCATTCCTGAAAAACAGGACTTCAAATAAATATAGCGTTTGATGAAGAAGCAAATATGCGGGTTAGATAAGCTTTGACGTTTAAAACCTATTTTATTATTATGGTTTTATATATTTTCTTAATATTGTTTTTTATCATATATGATGTATGTTGTTACAATGGTGAAGGTTATAGATTATGTTCTCTCTTATTAAAAAATCAATAAAAAAACTCCATTATAAAATACCTTATAAATTTCGCTTTATATACGACATTTTTTATTCAATTTATAAAAAAATCTTAAATGTGTCTTCTGCAATATATCCAATTGTCATTGTTATTAAGGAAAATAATAATGAGGAGACTAATGATATAGTTTTTGCCTATGTAGGAGGCCGTTTATCTGAAAAACAATTCTGGGGTGAAAAAATATTTCCAAATGGGTTTCAAGAACATTTTTTAGGAAAACACTTCTTTTGGAATGTTAAATCTTGTTTAAAAAATGCTAATTTTGGCTGTTCCTTTATTCTTTCCGGCTCAATGTTTCTAACAAAGCTTTTTTCTTCTCCTTACTTTTCATTTAAAATCCCTCATTTTATGGAGATGAATCTTGATCTTCCTCCAGCTACAGAAGAATTTTCTAAAAAATTAAAAGCTGCCTTTAAAGACCTCCAACGAAGAATAAGAAAACATAGTTTAACTTGTGAAATAACCCGTGATCCTGAAAAATTTGAATGGTTTTACCATGATATGTATGTGCCATACATTAAAAACCGTCATTCAAAAACAGCTTTAATCGAAGAATATGACTGTGCAAAAGATATATTTTCACGTTCCGATCTGTTTTTGATAATAAAGGATAATATTCCTATTGCAGGACACCTGCTTGAATACAAAAAAAACAGTGCTATCTTTCATCTTCTTGGAATAAAAGATGGTGATTCAAAATATCTAAAATATGGTATTAGCGGTGTTCTTGACTATTTTTCTATATTGAAACTGCAGAAAAAGGGATACAAAAAGACTAACAAGGGTGGAACAAGGCCTTTTTTTAATAATGGACTTACAAGATATAAACTTTCCTTTGGAGCATATGTAGTGAAACATTCAAAAGTCATGAATGATTGTGTTTCTATGATACTTTTAGATAACATAAATAAAACAAGAGAATTTCTAAAAAATAATGCTTTTGTTTTCTTTAATGAAAGAAATCAGATATCAAGAGCTCTTTTCATTGATCCAGACCAGTTTAACACAATAGAAGAACTTAAAGATTATCTTAAATACAATAATTGCGACGGGATAGTTCAATCATACATATTTCTTTTTTATGAGAATAAAAAGATATCATCCTGGTTGGATTCTCTTGCCGAGCAACCCTTTACAATAAAACTATTTTAGGATTGTTTTTCAAAAAACATTTAAGCCTTTAAAGGCGGCTGTCCTGTAGAAAGCAGAACTGACTGCCAAAGGGAACTATTAGGGTCAAGTTTCTTTCTGCCGGCCTTTATAATATCCATAGGAAGATTTACAAAGTTCTCATTCCATCTGCCGATTACCATTCTTGTTCTACCACTCATGGCAGCATGTACTGCATGTTCTGCTAAAAAGCCGCAATAAACTCCATCTTCAGGATTTGCAGGAACTGACCGAATAATATAACTGGGGTCTATATATTTTACATTTACCTCTATTTTTTTATTTGCGAAAGATGCTTTTATTCTCTCTTTTAAATAAACACCAATATCATCGAGTCTTTTATTACCAGAAAGGTCATACTTTGTATCCTGCTGTTCAAAAAATTTTTGTCCAGCTCCTTCTGCCACAACAATTAACGCATGTTTTGCGCGTTTTAATCTTTGTTCCAGTTCAGATAATAGTCCGTGTTCACCATCAAGATCAAAATCTATCTCAGGAACAAGAACATAGTTAACATCTTTTTGTGCTAAAGTTGTCTGAGCAGCAATAAATCCAGATGACCTTCCCATAACCTTTACAATTCCAATACCGTTAGGCGCGCCTATAGCTTCATTATGAGCACATCTTATGGATTCAACAGCTTCTGAAAAGGCTGTTTGAAAACCAAAAGATCTGGAAATATATGGTATATCGTTATCAATGGTTTTGGGAATATTAACAACTGCTATATCAAGCTCTCTTTTTCTAACCTCTTCTTCAATATCAATAGATCCCTTTATTGTGCCGTCTCCACCTATAGTAAATAGAACATTGACTCCATAATGTTCAAGCCCATCAACTATTTTAACCGTATCTGAACTGCCTCTGGAACACCCTAGCATTGAGCCTCCAAAATAATGTATATCTTCAACATCTTCTACAGTCAAATACAAAGGACTTTCATTACTATGTGAAAAAAGCCCCCTGTATCCATAGCGAAAGCCCATTATTTTCTTAACCTTATACTGGTAATGAAGCTGCATTACAAGTGATCTTATAACATTATTAAGGCCTGGACAAAGGCCGCCGCATGTTACAATTCCTGCTATGACTTTTTCTGGTTGAAAATAAATAAGTTCTCTTGGACCAGCCTTCTCCAAAGCAACCATGTCACCACAACTATTTTGTTTTGAATGGTTTAGAACATTTTTGTAATTAATATCAAAAAGTATTTTTTCATCATCACTAACAAAATGAATATTTTTTAAAGGAGATGAGGTTATTGGTTTTCCAAGTCGTTTTATATCAAAATTTAAATCAAAACTTTCTTTCATATCTTTTTCCTCAATAATTATTATACCTGCATTTTCACAAATTAAATAGGTTAACCCAATAAATGAAATATTCTATCAAGATCATCATGTGAATAGTACTCAATTTCTATTTTTCCTCTGCCTTTTTTTGCTTTTTCCTTAATAATTACTTTAGTACCCATTTTTTCCTGTATTTTTTCCGCCATTGATTGCACATAGGGAGAAAGGGATCCTCCCTCACGAATCTTTTTCATTTTATTAACACCCTGCTTGCCGGAGAGTTTTATAGCAACAAGTTTTTCTATATCACGAACACTTAATCTCTGTGCAATAATACGCCTAGCCATCTCTCTTTGCTGATCAAATGATGTAAGCGACAGCAGCGCACGAGCATGCCCCATTGATATTTTTCCTCGCAAAACAAAGCTTTGAACATCGTCGGGAAGCTTTAAAAGCCTTAAACTATTTGCAACAGACTCTCGGCTTTTACCAACTTTTTTACCAACAGCATCTTGAGTTAAGGAATATTTTGACATAAGCATTTCATAAGCCCTTGCTTCTTCTATGGCATTTAGGTCACTGCGCTGTATATTTTCAATTATAGCAAGCTCTAAACTTTCCTCATCATTAATATCTTTTACTATAACAGGAACCTTTTCTAGTCGTAACTTCTTGGCGGAAAGGAACCTACGTTCTCCAGCGATTATTTCATATCCGGTTTTCTTTGGCCTTACAAGAATGGGCTGGATTATTCCTTTTTCCTTTATTGAAGCACACATTTCATCGATCTCTTTTTCGTCAAATTGAGTTCTTGGCTGAAGAGGATTTCTAACGATCTTTTTTACTTCTATTTCCAATATGTCACTTCTATGCGCATCTTCTTTTCCCTTCATCAAAGAAGCGCCCCTGCTCTTAATATCTGGTATTAATGCACTTAACCCTCTTCCTAGTGCTTTTTTTGCCATTCTACTGCTCCTTAATGTTTTCTTCACCATTCTGCGCTTTTAAAAACTCTTCGGTAAAACAAAGGTATCTATCAGCCCCTATAGACCTCATATCATAATAGACTATTGGCTTACCAAAACTTGGAGCTTCACTAAGACGCACATTCCTGGGTATAATTGTTTTATAAACTTTATCAGGAAAATAATTTGTTACCTCTGCAATTACCTGTCTTGATAGATTTGTTCTTAGGTCAGCCATAGTTGGAAGAATTCCTTCTATTGCAAGAGAGCTGTTAAAATTGTCTCTTATTCTTTCTATTGTGTTTAATAGTTGAGTAAGCCCTTCTAATGCATAATATTCACATTGCAATGGTATAAGAACAGTATCACACGCAACAAGAACATTAACGGTCAATAACCCTAGAGACGGTGGTGAATCAATTATAATATAATCATAATCATTACGTATTTGCTCCAAAGCATCCTTCATCTTATGTTCTCTATCCTGCATATCTGTTAATTCAATTTCTGCACCTGTAAGATCACTTGTCGAAGGTATTATAAAAAGATCACTATAATCCGTCTTCATTACAAGTTCCGTTGGAATAATACGTCTGATCAATGCATCATAAATTGAATACCTTACGTTTTTCTTTTCTATCCCAAGTCCGCTAGTAGCATTGCTTTGCGGATCAGTGTCAACAAGAAGGGTTTTCTTTTTTGCTCGAGCCAGACAACTTACAAGATTGACAGCAGTAGTTGTTTTACCAACACCGCCCTTTTGATTAGCAATACCTATTATCTTACCCATATTTTATTATTTCCTAATGCTGGGAATGCGAATTGTTTCACGTGAAACAAATTTTATCGAATTCTAAAGGTTTTTTGGCTATATGTCAACATGAAAGGGTGTTCCTTTTGATAATTTAACAAAAAAACAATGTTCCACGTGAAACAATATTGAGCTTCTAATAGAATTATTATATTGTAATGGCGGCCTGAATGCTTCACAAGCTGATTACACAGCATATCCTTCGTTATCAAACATTTGTTACGTTTCACTTGGATCCCGGATCAGGGTCCGGGATGACGACAATGTTTGATGCCTTGCATCTGTAGTATACTCAACTTGTGAAGCATTCAGGTTAACCTTTTATAACACCTAACGGCTTTAATCGGGCTATTTTCTTAACTAAACCTGCCCCTACGGCTGTATCTACTACTTCATCTATATTTTTATAGGCTTCCGGCATTTCCTCTATTATAGATCTGTTATTGAAAGCTTTTATAAAAATACCTTCTTTTTCTAATTCTTTCTGAATATCTCTTCCTTTTGCTTTTCTTATTGCCTGACGCCTGCCAAGCAATCTTCCTGCGCCATGACATACTGATCCAAAGGTACTATTTAAAGCTTTTTGTGTGCCTGTTGCTATATAGGAGTATCTTCCCATATCACCAGGAATTAATACCGGTTGACCTGCAGATATATATTTTGACGGTAGATTTTTGTGTCCTTCAGGAAATGCTCTTGTTGCGCCCTTTCTGTGTATTACTAACTGCTTTTCCTTTCCCTCTATTTTATGAGTTTCTAATTTTGCTATATTATGCGCTATTTCATAAATTGTTTTTAAGTTCAAGTCGCGCGGGCCTATTTCTAAGACCGTTTCTAATGATTTTCGCACATTGTGTGCTATTATCTCTCTATTTGCAAAAGCGTAATTTACTGCGCAGTTCATTGCCCCAAAATATTGCTGACCCTCTTCAGATTTAAAAGGTGCACAACATAACTGCCTGTCCGGCAAGTCAATAGAATACTTTTCGGCTGCTCTTATCATTAATTTAATATAGTCATCACAAACTTGATATCCAAAACCTCTTGATCCGGTGTGAATTAAAACCATTATTTGATCTTTAAAAATATCATAGATATTCGCTACTTTTTTATCATATATAGATTCAACATATCCAATTTCAATAAAATGATTACCAGCTCCAAGCGTTCCTAATTGTCTTCTTCCTCTTTCAAAGGCCTTCTTACTTATATTTTCAGGAATAGCTCCCTTTACGCATCCCTGATCCTCTATATATTCCATATCATTTTCATTGCCAATACCTTGAGAATATACCCACTTAATACCATCTTTAAATACTTTTTCAGCATTTCTTAAATTTAAATTGATATTACTTGTTGATCCGACACCAACAGGTACATTTTTGTATATTTCATTTATAATTTTCTTTATTCCTGTTGAGACTTGACCCTTGCTTAATCCTGTTGACATTAATCGCACACCACAATTAATATCATAACCTACTCCGCCAGGCGATATTATACCATTTTCTAAATCAAATGCTGCCACTCCTCCTATAGGAAAACCATAACCCCAATGTATATCTGGCATTGCATAAGATGCTTTTATAATACCAGGTAATGTTGCTACATTTTTTACCTGTTCAAAACATTCTTCCCTAATAGAAGAAAGCATATTTTCTGTTACAAAGATTCTCCCTGGCACTCTCATCTTTTTTTCTTTTTCTATTTCAAAGCAAAAATCATTTATTTTCTTCATTTTTTTACTCCATTAACACAAATATTTTACTCTGAATTCTTAAAAGAATAATACATAAAATTAATTTATGATGATATTTAAATTGTATTTCTTTAATATGAAAAAGATGAAATTCAATAAATATTCTCTTTTTGCAATAATAACAGCACTTTTTATTTGGATAATTCTTGGTTTTTCCCGCGAACATCTTGTTCCTTTCAATTCTTCTATTGAAAGAGCATCTTTTTTATTAACAGGAGATGAACCTGAGTATCTTCTTGCAGCTTACAGCGTTGCGCATGATCTAGATATGGATCTTCACAATAATCTTTTGGAGGAATCATGGAAAACATTTTGGATCCGCCCTGTATGCGGCCCATCTCACGGTGACTTTGCATATTTCAAACGCGTCTCTTCCTCTCTTTCAGATGAAAACAAAAGCAAATGGGGCAAAAAACAGCTTTTAGTTCATCGACCCGGAACAAGTATAATTATATCTTCTGTAACTTTTTTCAAAAAAAATATAAGATGGTGGGCTTATTTTACTATTTCTACTCTTACGGCATTGTGTATCTTCTTTGTTACTATGAGATTACACCGGCACGAATTTCCAATAATATTTGTTGCTTTACTTTGTGCTTTTACCGTTATTTCACCGCCAAGCATATTTTATTCAAACCAGATCTTTCCTGAAATTCCTGTTTCTATGTTATTTCTTTTATCATTTGTTTTGCTTTTAAAACCAAGTACATTAAATGTAATACTTGCTTCTTTTTGTATAGCTTTTTCTACATGGTTTAGCGATAGAGCTATTTTTCCAGCTATTTTTCTTGGAATAGCGTGTTTTCTTTTAACAAAAGGTAAAAAAATGAAGTCACTTGTTCTTTTTATCTTTATGATAAATGCTATTTTTCTGGCATTTTATTTTTATCGTAGATTTGGGGTACCATATCCTATTCACCACAATCCAAGAGTATCACCGTCACTTAATTACATCTTTAAAGGTCTACCAGGTATTTTATTTGATAGGAATAAAGGCATATTATGGCTTTCGCCAATGCTCATTTTATCTCCTGTTGCATTTATTATGTGGTGGAAAAGTCGTCTATACCCTAAACTTTGTTTTTTTACAGGTCTTGCTTTTGCATCAAGTCTTCTTGCTGTTTCTTCCTTTCCTGACTGGTCAGGCGGCACTTGTCCTACCGGAAGATACGGAGTACTTTTTCAATGGCTAACTTTGCCTGCCTTTCTTGTATGGAGTAAATCCGGCATGAATACTAAACAAAAAGCAATGGTGCTCTTTCTGTTTTTTATCGGTCTTTTACAGACAATATTTATTTATGATCATCCTAACTGGTGGTATAGAAAATACAGTCCTATTTTTGAATATAAATGCCTTTACCCTATTTACAACGTTATGCCTGATATGCAGACAATTAATAAAATTGAGGTTTTAAAGGTCATGTTTTGGACATTTTCTTTTGCTCTTTATTCTTTAACAGCATATTTTCCTGTTACTGAAATAATTCAAAAAATATGTCTTAGAAAAAGAAAATAAAAGAGATCTGAAAAATTTTATGTATCACAATATATATCACACTCTATGTGTTTGTCTATTGTTTTAATAACGTTTTTATAATATGTTACGGATTTTATTTCTCTTGTGGGGCCGTGTCTCAACTTGTTTATTTTTTCTCCCTTTACTTCAGCTTTAACAAATTTATTGCTAAGTTCTATTATGCTGAATTTACAAAAAATATAATTTTTAGTGCTCGTTAAAAAGTTTAATTCATTAAGCCAGTTTATTAAAAGCTCATCTTGGTCTGTTCCTTCAGCAAAAACATAGAAAGATCTTTTCTCTTTTATATTTCCTGTATCATTTATATGCGCATACAGTGCAATAGCAGCATTTTCAAAAAGAGTTTCTATGTTTTTACCAAAAACTTTAAATGCTATATCTGCTGTATGATCAATTTCAGTAAACTTTTTCATAAATATTACCTATAATATTTAAAGGATATCAAAGGTATTGGTTCATGAAAATAGAAAACTATTCTTTTGGAAAAATGACAATTGATGGAAAGACATTTATTAGCGATCTGTTAATAGTAAATGAGAGTATTCTTCCAGAATGGTGGAGAGCGCAAGGTCACGGACTTAGTATGAATGATATTGTCTGTATTCTTCAGATAAACATAAAAACATTTGTTCTCGGGTGCGGTTTTTCAAGCACTTTAACTGCATAATTTCACAAGCTAAGTGTGCAACATATGCAAGGCATCAAATTCGCAGCTGTATTTAACATACTGCAAGAGTTTGATAACGAAGCAGATGATGCACAATCAGCTTGCCTTAGGTAAAAAAAGCCGAAATTAATATAACAATTCCTAATAAAAATGAACTTATAAAAATTGTATTCATACATTTATCTCTATTTTATTCATTACTTACCTGCTGAAAGAAAGTAAAAAAAGACCCTTCGGCATCTTTTTATGAAATATGCAGGATAAAGGTATCTTCTTTAACAAGGAAAGCTCTTTTAGCTCAAAAAATTCATCTTATAGATGTATCTACTTCTAAGGCTGTCGAAGTATTTAACAACTGTAAGAATAAAAAAGAAACTGCTTTTGGGTTTCATCTAACTTGTTAATAAATCTCTAGTCTGTATATTTTGAAGTTTATGGTAGCTATTGTAGGAGTTAACCAGCATGGCCGCTCTTTAGTAAAAAAAAGTCATTATAATCGACAAAACATCAATTTTGCATTTTATTGTTGAGATTTGACCTTATTTCTTTTAAGTCTCTAATTATCAATTACATTGTCATCTGCTCTATCATGCCTATAAGAGGTAAGAACATAGCAATAACAATAAAACCTACGCCAACAGCAAGGGCAACTATTATGGCAGGTTCTATTAATGCAGTCATTGCTGTTATTGTATTATCCACTTCATCATCATATGCATCAGCAACTTTTGCGAGCATTTCACTTATTTTTCCTGTTTCCTCACCAACGCTTATCATGCTTAATACTACAGGAGGGAAAACACCACCCTGTCTTAAGGGTGCAACCATTGATTCTCCTTCTTTTATATTAGCATTTACCATTTGAATGTTCTCAGCAACTATTTTATTACCAACTGTTTTACCTGTAATATCCAAAGCTTCAAGAATAGGAACACCACTATTTATAAGAGTACCCAGTGTTCTTGAAAATCGTGCGATCGATACTTTTTTGGCAAGATCTCCTGCAATAGGTGCTTTTAAAATAAATTTGTCAAAATAGTACCTGCCGCTATCGGTTGAAAAAATCATTTTAATTGCTATAAACAGTGAAGCTAATATTCCTATAAAAAGGATCATGTGTGATTTTAGAAAGTCACTTACTCCTATAAGGATTTTTGTCATACCCGGAAGTTCTGCCCCCATACCAGCGAACATTTTACTGAATTTAGGTACAACAAATGCCAGAAGAAAATAAACTATGCCACCCGCTATTGTTACAACAAATCCCGGATAAGCAAGGGAGCCTTTTACCTTTCTAGCCAGTTTTGCATTTTTCTCATAAAAACCAGCCATTCGCAAAAGGACTTGATCAAGAACACCCCCGGCTTCTCCTGCTTTTACCATATTTACAAAGAGGTCGCTAAAAACATTCGGGTACCTTTTTAAGGCATCTGATAGGCTGTTTCCGCTTTCAACAGAAGTTCCTGCATCTTCCAAGACTTTTCTGAAATAAGGACTTGTCTGTTGTTCAGCAAGAACTTTAAGGCTTCTTAAGATTGGCAGGCCTGCATCAACAAGCGTAGCAAACTGTCTCATAAAAGCTACATACTCTTTTGTTTTTACTTTCTGAGCAAAAAAACCTACTCCTGATTTTTTTGTTGACCCCAAACCTCCTTTTCCACCAAAAGCTTTTTTCTTCTTCTCTGTAACAGATGTAGGATATAGGCCCATTTCGCGGATTCTGTTTATTGCTCCTACTGTAGAACCAGATTCTATAACACCGCTAGAGCTTTTTCCTTTTCCGTCCATTGCTTTGTAATCATAAAAAGTCATATTAATCCTCCATCGAACAGCGGGCCACTTCTTCTACAGTTGTTATACCCGCAAATACTTTATTTAAACCATCTTCTAATAATGTAGTAAATCCGCGTTTTTTAGCAGCGTTCTTTACCATTTTTGCAGTACTCTGCGACATAATAAGCCGACGTATCTCTTCATCAACAATTAACAGTTCATATATTCCTGTTCTTCCTTTATATCCTATTCCGGAACAATCTTCACAGCCTTTCCCGGCATAAAATTTTCTATCTTTTATGATTTTTTTTTCTAATTTTAAAATATCTATCATCTCCTGAGAAGGGCTTATTTGCTCTTTACAATTTTTACAGATCTTTCTTATCAGCCTTTGTGCAAGAATAGCTTCTATTGTAGAACAAATTAGAAAAGGCTCAATTCCCATATCAATTAATCTTGTAAGAGTACTTGATGAATCATTTGTATGGAGGGTGGTAAGCACAAGGTGGCCTGTGAGAGAGGCCTGTATGGCCATTCTGGCCGTTTCTGCATCACGAATTTCCCCTACCATTATTCTGTCCGGATCTTGTCTTAGAATAGCTCTTAAACATCTTGAAAAGGTAAGGCCGATGCTATCTTTTATTGGAACTTGAACTATTCCTTCTATATCATATTCCACAGGATCTTCTGTTGTGATTATCTTTGAATCTATTGTATTTATTTTTTTCAGACATGAATACAGCGTTGTTGTTTTTCCTGCACCTGTAGGACCTGTTGAAATAAATATTCCATTTGGTTTAAATATTATTTCCTCTATTTTTTTAAGGTTTTCTTTATCTATTCCTATCTGATACAGATCAAGGCTTACTGTTGATCTATCCAATACTCGCAGAACCACACTCTCACCAAAAGCAGTAGGGAGGGTAGATACACGAAGATCCACAACTCGTCCTTCAACATTTATTGAGATCCTTCCATCCTGCGGTAAACGCCTTTCTGCAATATTCATCCTAGCCATGACTTTTATTCTTGATATTATTGCAAGACTAAGATGTTTGGGAGGAGGAACCATTTCATATAAAATACCATCGACTCTATAACGTATTTTAAACTCGTTTTCAAAAGGTTCAAAATGTATATCACTTGCCGTATCTTTTATGGCCTGAATAAGTACAAGATTAAGTAAACGCACAACCGGGGCATCATTTACCATTTCTTCTATCTTATCAAGATCTATATCTTCAAGTTCTTCTTCGCCACCAAAACCCTGTAGTTCTTTCATCAAAGTTTCAAGGTTTGTTTCCTCTTTGCCATAGTAGCGTTCACTGCATTCAATAATATCTTTTTCTTTTGCAATACATATCTCAACAGGTGTTTCTAGAATAAAACGAAGGTCGTCAAGAAGGTTTGTATCAAGCGGGTCTGCAACGGCTATCTGCAATGTATCATGTTCAAATTTTACGGGAAAAATATTGTACATTTTTACCATAGACCCTGAAATACGCTGAATAACTTTTTCATCAACTTGTGTATTATTAAGATCTATTATATTTATTCCCAGATGTTTACTTAAAAGAGAGATCAGCTGTTCTTCTGTTAGAAGATTACGTCCAAGCAAAACATCTCGAAAACTTTTTCCCTCTATTTCACACTCTGCATACGCATCATCTATGTCAATTTTTGATAATATACTATTATCTATTAAAATCTTTTTTAGAAAAATATCTTTGTTAATTGACATAATACTATCTATCCAAATTTTTTATTTTGTGGATCAGCTGTTCCGGATCCTGAGCTTTTGTAACTGTATCTGCATATGAGATGAGACCTTTTGAATAAAGATCAAAAAGCCAAGCATCAAGTGTTTTCATACCATATTTTGCACCTGTCTGAATATCTGATGTTATTCTAAACGTCTTGTTTTCACGTATAAGGTTTTGAATTGAAGGTGTGGAAACCATTATTTCAAATGCAGCTACACGGCCTTTCTGATTTGTTTTTGCAAGTAAAAGCTGAGATATGACAGCAAGGATTGAAGAAGCAAGCTGAGCTCTTATTTGTTCCTGCTGTGTCGGAGGAAAAGCATCTATTATTCTGTCAACAGTTCTTGCAGCACCTGTTGTATGCAGTGTTGCAAAAACCAAGTGTCCTGTTTCTGCTGCAGTGATAGCGGCTTCCATTGTTTCAAGATCACGCATTTCTCCAACAAGCATAACATCAGGGTCCTGCCTAAGGCCACGCCGTAAAGCTTCTGTAAAAGAAGGAACATCAACTCCTATTTCTCGTTGAGTAACAAGTCCTTTCTTATGTTCATGGTAATATTCTATAGGATCTTCAATTGTGATAATATGTGCATCTCTTTCCTTGTTAATTGTATCTACCATACTTGCTAGTGTGGTCGTTTTACCACTTCCTGTAGGGCCGGTAACCAAAACAAGACCTCTAGGGCGAAAAAGTAGATCTTTCATACTGGTTGGCAATCCTATTTCTTCTAATCCAAGGATAGTGTTTGGAATCAAACGAAGCGTAATACCATAAAAGCCTTTTTGTTTATATACAGATACCCTGAAACGTGCAAGATTTCCATACGCAAAACCAAAATCTGTTCCACCTAGTTCCTGAATATTTTTAAGATGCTCTTCTGATGTAATACTTTTTACATATACTTCTGTTTTGTCTGGTGTCAACACATCAACATCAAGGCTTTCCAATCGTCCATCAACACGAAGAACAGGAGGTTTGCCAACAGTTAAGTGAAGGTCTGAAGCATTTTCATCCACAACTATCTGTAATAGTTCACTAATTTCCATTCTTTACTCCTTTGTTTCTCTTATTCTAAAAATAAATGTTAACTAGTAAAAGTATACTCTTTTTCTTTTAAAAATTAAAAGAACGAGGATTTTAAATATCAGATTTAGTTACTCGAATAACTTCCTCTGCTGTTGTTTCTCCACTAAATACTTTCAAAACAGCATCTTTTTTCAAAACCCTCATGCCTCTTTCTACAGCAAGCTTTTTTATCTCCATGCTGGATGCATTGCGATATATAAGTTCTTGGATATGCTCATCTACAATAATAAGTTCTGCAATTGCAATACGGCCTTTATATCCGGTATTCTGACATTTAGGGCAACCTTTACCGTAAAAGAATTTTTTTCCTGAGATATCATTTTTTTTAAGATCAAGCAATCTTATTTCTTCATTTGTTGGATCATAACTTTCTTTACATTCTACACATATTTTTCTAACAAGCCTTTGTGCAAGAATAGCTCTGATTGCTGAAGCTACCAAAAAAGGTTTTATGCCTTGATCTATCAAACGCGTAACAGCACTTGGTGCATCATTTGTATGAAGAGTTGAAAAAACAAGATGTCCTGTAAAGGCTGCATTCATACATATTTTTGCTGTTTCAAGGTCTCTTATTTCTCCAACCATTATAATATTCGGTGCTTGTCTAAGGCATGTTCTTAATATAGATGAAAAAACAAGTCCGATATCTTCTCTTACCTGCACCTGATTTATTCCGGTAAGCTGATATTCAATAGGATCTTCTACTGTAATTATTTTAGTCTCTGGTTTATTCAAAAAATTAAGACAACCATATAAAGTAGTTGTTTTACCGCTTCCTGTAGGACCGGTTATTAAGAGCACTCCATTAGGAAGATTAATAAGCTCGTTCCATTTTTTTTCTATATCTCCTGCAAATCCAAGCTGGGAGAGACCGACAAGAAGATTTGATTTATCTAAAATTCTCATAACAATACTTTCGCCATGAGTACTTGGTAATGAAGAAACACGTATATCAATATCTTTATTTATTATCTTTATCTTTATCTTTCCATCCTGAGGTAATCGTTTTTCTGCTAAAGACATATTAGCCATAAGCTTTACCCTCTGCAAAACAGCTGATTGCAAATCTTTTGAAGGTGACTGCATTTCATGAAGAACACCATCTATGCGATATCTTACTCTAAAATTCTTTTCAAGAGGTTCAAGATGAATATCACTTGCCCTCATTCTAAAAGCATCAGATATCATAAGGCTCACCAGTTTTATGACGGGAGCATCATCGGATGATGCTCGTTCGGTACCTTCATCTAAAAATTCGACATTACCTTCCTGGTCTTCTGATGACACAAAACCGTTTTCATCCGTTAGCTCTGCACTTTGATCATAATATGTCTTTATTGCATTTAAAATACTGCCTTCTGAAGCTACTACTCCTTCTATATCCTTTTTTAAAAGTAATCTTAGATTATCTATGAGATTTATATCTAAAGGATCTGAAAATGCTATTGTAAGAACACCATCTTCTTGACTTATAGGCATTATTTTATATTTTTTTGCAATCTTTTCATCTATTTGTGTAATAACTGAATGAGAGATTTTAACTGTACTAAGGTCTGCTGTCTGATACCCAAAATATTCTGCTACGTTTTGAGTAATTTCTTTATCTGTTGTCTTTCCTAATTTAACAAAAGCTGTTATCAAATTAGCATTATTTTTTCTAATATATTCTTGAGCTTCTTCAAGGTCTTTCTCTTGAATAACTCCTGTTTCAATGAGAATATTTTTAATTACTTCCTGATTTTCAATATAGTTCATGAATATATTATTAAGTAAAAGTTATGGTTAATGAATTATATACTTCTATCATTAAATTCACAAACATTAAAAAAAGTGGAAAAAGATGAAAGGATTATTAGGCTTTTCCTATTAAATTTACTACTTTCTCATATAAATTATTAAATTGATATGGTTTTACAATATAACAACTAACACCGGATTTTACCGCTGTTATTACATCAGATTTTTCAGATCTTGCTGTCAACATTATAACCGGTATATTTTTTGTTTTTTCATCTCTTTTCAAAAGTCTAGTTGCTTCCAAACCGTCAATGCCCGGCATCATCATATCCATAATTATCAAATCAGGACTTTCAGTAGCAGCTTTCTTAAGGCCTTCTTCTGCATTTGCTGCACCAATAGCCTCATAGCCTACTTTATTAAGGTCAAAACTAAGGACATATCTTAATGATCCATGATCATCAACAACTAATATTTTTTTCTTGGACATATTTTTCCTCTTATTAAATAATAATTTAACTTGTTATCTATCGCAAGATTATTCTTTTATGAATATTTTTTATGGAAGTCTGTAATTTTTTTATGTATAGTTATGCATTCGTCTTCATATGCCGGAGTGGCGGAACTGGCAGACGCGCTGGACTCAAAATCCAGTGACGGTAACGTCATGAGGGTTCGATTCCCTCCTCCGGCATTTAATTATAAATATTAGCTTGCCCGATTAACTAACCGAAAGCTTTAACATTGTATAAAAATTAAAAAATTTTTTATAATATATCATATGGAAAAAATAATTTTAGATAAATTTCAAGAAGAAGCTATTAACCGCGCTCTAGAGAATCATTCTGTCATAGTAAGTGCTCCTACCGGAGCAGGTAAAACTCTTATTGCTGAACATGTAATAGACAATGCTTTGAGAAATAATCGAGGTGTAATTTATACCGCCCCTATAAAAGCTTTAAGTAATCAAAAGTTTCGAGATTTCACAAAAGTTTACTCCGAAAACAATGTAGGCATAGTTACAGGTGATATAAGCATAAATAGAAGAGCCCCTATCCTTATAATGACTACTGAAGTCTTTCGAAATGTTATATTAGTTGAACCTGAACTGTTCGAAAATAGAGATTGGGTAATCTTTGATGAGATACATTATCTTGATGATATCGAAAGAGGTACAGTTTGGGAAGAAGCAATTATCCTTCTCCCTAATCATATGAAAATGTTGGCGTTAAGCGCGACAATACCAAATATAGATGAATTTGTCCAATGGATAAAAAAAATTCATAATCACCCTATTACATCTATCGTAGAAAATAATAGACCTGTTCCCTTACATTTATTTTTTCAATGCGACAATAAAATATACACTAATTTTGAAAATTTAAAATCCGCTAATATCTTACAGCAAAATTTAA